>NZ_JAJPWK010000007.1:0-353212 GCF_046549115.1 Streptomyces sp. x-19
CGGCCTCGGGCGGGGAAGTGGCGCCGCCCCTCCCCCACCCTCACCCGCCCTTGAACAACACCCAGCCCCCCCTGCTGCCGCGCACCTCCCCCCCGGGCCCCCGGCGGGTCCCGGCACCCGGCGGCGCCACGGCTCAGGCCCGGTCCTCAGATGTCCAGGGCACCCCGGAAGCGGCCGTGGCCGACCTCCGGGTCGGTCACGGCGAGCCAGCCGTGGCCGACCCGGTCGAGCACCTCCACCACGGTCGGTTGGACGGAGATCGAGGAGGCGACCTCCTCGGGGTCGCGCACCCCCTCGGCGTACTCCTCGGCGGCTTCGGCGTCGTAGTCCTCCGAATCCGGGTCCACGTCCTCGTCCGGCATCAGGTCCCGCTCGAATTCCATCGGTTCGCCGATCCACTGCGGATCGCCGTAGGTGCGGTAGCCGCGCCGGTCCTGTCCGTTCTCCGAAACCCACCACACCCACGCCCCGTCGTACTCGTCGACGGCGTAGAAATGAGCTTCTCCGCAGTGCGCACTGAGCCGGGTCACGACCTCCGCCCAATTCTCGTTGAGGTAGTCGGCGCCGTAGACGAGTCGCCAGCCCTCGAATTCCGGGGTGATGAAGACCCGGTAGGAAGTGGCGTCGCTGCCGTCGTCCGCGGGGCGGCTCAGTGAGTTCTCGTGGTGCACGGCGGCGGACAGTCCCATGGCCGTGGTGACGGGCCGGGCGTCGTGCAGGCCCAAAGCGTCCACGATGTCGGCGACTTCCGCCTTGGGCACCGCGACCCAACGGTCGGCGGGCAGGTCGCCGGGTTGCTCGTCCGGCAGCTTGATCCGCACCAACCGTTCGACGGCGGCCCGGTCCGCGTCGCTGAGCGCATCGCCGCCGCCGAGCTCGGCCAGCATGCGCAACGCGGCGGCTCGGAGGGCGCCCGGACCGTGTGCCCGCACCTCGCGCAGCGGGGCCAGCGCCGCGGTGCCGATATCTTCCAGACACAATTCGGCGGCCATTCCGCCGGGCGTTCCGTCGTTCTTCAGCAGCGGCAGCAGGTACGGAACGACCGGGGCCCCGAGAGCGGTCAGTGCGTCCCGCGCGGCTGCGCGGTCGTCCCGACTCTCGGCGGCCAGTCGACGCACCAGTGCGGCAATCTCCTCACTCATGCACCCGACCCTAACCGAGTGGAACGAAGGGCTTCTCCGCTCCGCCCGGAAACCTGGAGTACGGTCGCGGCGAGGGCCGCAACGCACGCTCCGACAAGGACAACTCCGCGCCGGACGACAGCTTTTCTCCCGATTCTCGCCCCGCATTTCACATGTGCCAGGATTTCCCCACCACGACAGACGAGGAAGCACCATGACACCCGACCACGACTCCCCCACCGGCCCGCAGTCCGTTCCCACCAATTCCGACGAGGCCCTGGAAATCGTGCGGACCGCGTTCGGTGAGCCGCGTTCCTTCGACGGGAGCCCGGCCCCCTTGCAGGTGCGGGAATTCGACCTCGGCTACCTCGTCTACGCCACGTACGCCAAGCCGGTGGACGCGAACGGACGGCCGCTGCCCACGCCGCCGGGCGGTAGCAGCTTCGTCGTCGCCAAGGGCACCGGCACGATCTCCACACTCCCCAACTACCCGCCGGATCAGGCCATCGCGCTCTACCGGAAGCAGCGGAACGAAAAGGACAAGTAGGGAGAGCGGGCGGGCCGCGCGGGGCAAAAAGGGCGGCGTTGTGCTGGTGCCGGGCGGTCGTCCGACACCAGCACAACGCCGCCCTTTTTGCCCCCTTGAGTTAAGTTCCTCCCATGTCCAACAACGAAGCGATCCGTGTCCCCGACCTCTCCTCCCGGCCGCACGAGCTCTCCGTCGAACGCCTCATGGGCGCGCCGCCCGCCGCGCTGTACCGGGCCTGGACCGAGCAGGTCGACCGATGGTTCGCGGCCCCCGGCTCGGTGCTCATGCAGGGCCGGCCGAACACCGCGTTCTTCTTCGAGACGGAGCACGAGGGGGCCCGCCACCCGCACTACGGCCGTTTCCTGCGCCTCGAACCGGACCGACTGGTCCAGCTGACGTGGGTCACCGGTGCGGGTGGCACCGAGGGCGCGGAGACCGTGGTCACGGTCGAATGCGCCGCCGAGGGCGCCGGGACGCGGCTGCGGCTGACCCACGCCGGATTCGCCGACGAGGCGGCGCGCGACCGGCACCGGGAAGCCTGGCCGCACGTCCTGGAGCAGCTCGACCGGCGGATCGACGCGTCCGGCTGACAGCCGGTCACGGCCTCCGGTGACGCCGGCCCCACCGTCCTTCCGTCGCCCGCCCCACGCTCCCGCCCCCGCACCCCGCCGTTCAGGGGACGCGCTTGGGCCAGTGGAGGCCCGTCGCGCCGCCGCACCACGCCGTTCGACCGGACGTCAAGGCCCCGCGTGGCAGAAAAGGAAGGGTCGGTGTTTCGTTCCGCGGACGAAGGGCAGACGCCGCTTACCGGACCATGATCCAAATTATGGGAGGGCAGCCATGACGACGGCAGTCAGCACGCACACGGGAATCCGGCACGGCCACGTCCAGGGCCCGGAGCACCGGACCGTGAGCTCCGGAACGGGCGGGCTGCCGTACGTAGCGGACGCCTCCAAGGTCGCGCCCAAGAGCGCCAAGGCGCTGTCCCGACCGTTCTTCGAGCGGCTCGCGGAACTGGAGGAGGGCACCCACGCGTACCAGTACGTGCGCAACACGCTCGTGGAGATGAACCTCTCCCTGGTCCGGTACGTCGCGGCCCGGTTCCGCAACCGCGGTGGCGACCCGAGCGAGATGGAGGACATCGTCCAGGTCGGCACCATCGGGTTGATCAAGGCCATCGACCGTTTCGACCTCTCCCGCGAGGTCGAGTTCACGACCTTCGCGGTGCCCTACATCATGGGCGAGATCAAGCGGTTCTTCCGCGACGCCACCTGGGCGGTGCACGTGCCGCGCCGGCTCCAGGAGCTGCGGATCGAGCTCGCCCAGGCGAAGGAGCGCCTGTTCGCCCGCCTGGACCGGGACCCCACCGTCGCCGAGCTCGCCCAGCACCTCGGGATCGGCGAGGACGAGGTGATCGACGGGTTGATCGCCGGCAACGGCTACACCGCCGGTTCACTGGACCAGCCCACCGACCCGGCGGACGACGATTCGGCCCGCACCCTCGCCGACGCCCTCGGCGACGAGGACCCGCGGCTCCAGCTCGCCGAGGACCTGCACGCCCTGACGCCCCTGGTCCAGAAGCTGGACGGGCGGGACCGCAGGATCCTGACCCTGCGGTTCGTCCACGAGAAGACCCAGTCGGAGATCGGCGAGGAGCTCGGGGTGTCGCAGATGCACGTCTCCCGGCTGCTCGCACGGATCCTCGGGCGACTGCGGACGGGGCTGGTCGGCCAGTCCTGACCCACCCCCACGGACGGGCCGTCGGGCACCGCGGGCCGGTCAGTCGCGGCTCCGGGCGCGCTTGAACCGCGCCAGTGCGTCGTCGAGTTGGACCACGGGCTCGGGATAGTCGTAGCCGGCGCGTTCGTCGGCCCGCAGCCGCCACGGCTGGTGGACCGCCGGGGCGGCGAGCCCGGCGAGTTCCGGCACCCAGCGGCGGACGTAGGCCCCGTCGGGGTCGTACCGCTTGGCCTGGAGCAGCGGGTTGAGGACGCGGTTGGGGCGGGTGTCGGTGCCGGTTCCGGCCACCCACTGCCAGTTGAGCTGGTTGTTGGCGACGTCTCCGTCGACCAGCAGGTCCAGGAAGTGCCGGGCGCCCACCCGCCAGTCCACGTACAGCGTCTTGGTGAGGAAGCAGGCGGTGAGCAGGCGGCCGCGGTTGTGCATCCAGCCCTCGTGGCTCAGTTGGCGCATGGCCGCGTCGATCACCGGGTAGCCGGTGCGGCCGGCCTTCCAGGCGGCGATCTCCTCGGCCGCCGCTTCCTCGCTGCGCCAGTGGTCGTGCCGGGTGCGGTAGTCGGCGGTGGACGCGGCGGGCCGGGCGGCGAGGACCTGGTGGTGGAAGTCGCGCCAGGCGAGCTGGCGGACGAACGCGTCGGCGCCGGCGGCCCCCTGGCTGCGGGCCCGCTGCACCAGCTCGACGGGTGACAGGGTGCCGAAGTGCAGGTGCGGGGAGAGCCGTGAGGTGGCGTCGCCGGCCAGGTCGTCGTGGCGGTCGGCGTACTCCGCGGCGCCGCTGCGCAGCCAGGCCGTCAGCCGCTTGCGGCCCACCGTTTCGCCGCCCTCGGCCAGCCCCTCGGAGACCCCGGACCGGTCCTCGGTCGACGGCAGGTCCGCCGAGTCGAGGTGGTCGGGCACCGGCACCTTGCGGGGCGCGGCCAGCGGATCGCGCAGGTGCTGTTGGGACCAGTGCCGGAAGTAGGGGGTGAAGACCGCGAAGTGGTCCTTGGCGGCGGGGGCGACCGCGCCCGGCGCGACCGCGGTGATCACCGAGTCGTGGACGCACAGCCGGCGCCGCTCGGCTTCCAACGCGCGGCGCAGCTTCTCCTCACGGCGGGTGGCGTAGCCGCTGACCCCGGCCGCCAGGTGCACCTCGGTGGCGTCCGCCTCCGTGGCCACCCGGCACACCTCGTCGACCACGTCGCCGGCCCGGATCACCAGGCGGCCGCCGCGTTCGCGCAGGCCGGCGTCGAGTTGGGTGAGGCAGTCGGCGAGGAAGGCCCGGCGGTTGGGGGTGGCGAATCCGGTCGCGGCGAGGGCGTCGTCGTGGACGAACAGCGGCACCACCGCGTCGGCGGAGCGCAGCGCCGCGCGCAGCGGCGGATGGTCGTGCAGCCGCAGATCGGAGGTGTACAGGACGACGGCGACGGTCACCGGGCGACTCCCTTGTCGGACGGGTCGGACGGGTCAGTCGGGGCGGTGACCGCGGCGGCGCGGGCGATGTTGCGCGCCATCCCGCCGAACACCACTGCGTGGAAGGGGGACACGCTCCACCAGTACGCGTGGCCCAGAAGTCCATGCGGGTGGAAGACGGCGCGCTGCCGGTAGTGCGACCGTCCGTCGCCGGTGGCCCGGCAGGACATCTCCAGCCAGGCAAGGCCCGGCAGTCGCATTTCGGCGCGGAGCCGGAGCAGCCGGCCTGGTTCGATCTCCTCCACCCGCCAGAAGTCCAGCGAGTCGCCGACCCGGAGCCGGCTGGCGTCGCGCCGGCCGCGGCGCAGTCCGACGCCGCCGACCAGCCGGTCCAGCCAGCCGCGGATGACCCAGGCGAGCGGGAAGGAGTACCAGCCGTGCACGCCGCCGACGCCTTCGATGACGCGCCAGAGCGCGTCGCAGGATGCGTCCACGTCGAGTTCGCGGCAGTCGCTGTAGAGGCTGCCGCCGGCCCAGTGCGGGTCGGTGGGCAGGGGGTCGCTGGGGGCGCCGGGCACCGAGGCGGAGGACCAGCGGGTGGTGACCTGGGCCTCGCGGATGCGTTGCAGCGCCAGGGACACCGCGGTGTCGAAGCCGAAGGGGTGGCCCGGCGGGTCGGGCACGTAGCGGGTGATGTCGTGTTCGCGGCAGACGACTTCGTTGCGGAGCGACTCGGTGAGCGGCCGGGCGATCTTCGAGGGTACGGGGGTGACCAGGCCGACCCAGTGGCTGGAGAGCCTCGGGGTGAGCACCGGGACGGGCAGGATGAGCCGACGCGGCAATTCCGCGATGAGCGCGTAGCGGCCCATCATCTCGCGGTAGGTGAGGACCTCCGGGCCGCCGATGTCGAACGTGCGGTTGACGTCCGCCGGCAGTCCGGCGCAGTCGACGAGGATCCGCAGCACGTCGCGGACGGCGATCGGCTGCGTCCGGGTGTGGACCCAGCTCGGGGTGACCATGACCGGCAGCCGTTCGGTGAGGTAGCGCAACATTTCGAAGGACGCGGAGCCGGAGCCGATGATGACGGCGGCGCGCAGCACCGCGGTCGGCACGCCCGAGTCCATGAGCACCCGGCCCACTTCGGCGCGCGACCTCAGGTGCGGCGAGAGTTCGTCCTCGGGGACGCCGGAGGGGGTGAGTCCGCCGAGGTAGACGATGCGTCGGATGCCGGCGGCGCGGGCCTGTTCCCCGAAGATCCGGGCGGCCCGGCGGTCGGTCTCCTCGAAGCCCTTGCCCGTGCCAAGGGCGTGCACCAGGTAGTAGGCGACGTCGATGCCGTGCATCGCGGCGCCCACCGAGGCGGCGTCGGTGACGTCGCCGCGGACCGCTTCGACGTCGCCTGCCCAGGGGTGGTCCCGCAGCCGGTCCGGTGAGCGCGCCAGGCAGCGGACGGTGTGCCCGGCGGCCAGGAGTTCGGGCACCAGGCGGCCGCCGATGTACCCGGTGGCACCGGTGACCAGGCAGGCCGGTCCGCGGCGTTCCTCCGGAGCCGTCTCCCGGTCGTTCATGCCGCCGCCACCGCCTGCCGTCTCGTTCTCGTACTGCTTCCCCGCCATCACATCGGCTTCGGGGACCCGTTCGGCTGCGCCACGCCGCCGGTGCGGTGCGGACTCGGCGCCGGCGGGCGTCGCTCCGCGGCCGGGTTGTTCAGCGCCGCGCGTCGTCCGGCAGTACGGAGTGGACGTAGGCGGCGAGCCGGGTGCGGATCTCCTCGACCGAGAGCCGCTCGACGGTGAGCAGGTGGGCGATGAGGTCGGCGCGGACGGCGGCCAGCAGGGCATGGGCGACGAAGCCGGCGCGCTCGGCGTCGGTGCACTGGGCCAGGCTGTCCCGCAGTGTCGTGTGCCACCAGGTGTAGGACGGGCTCTCGTACGGGCTCGACGCGCCGGCCTCCTCCAGGACGAGGTAGAGGCTCTGGTTGTCGAGCTTGAAGCGGGCGAGGGCGTCGAGCACGGCGGGGACGCGCTGGTGGGCCGGGGCGTCGGGACCCAGGGGGGCGGGTCCCTCGGCGACCGCCCGGCGCAGCGGTGCGGTGCGGCGTTCGGCGAGCGCCTGGAGCAGGCCCGCCCGGTCGGTGAAGGCCCGGAAGACGGTTCCCTTGCCGACGCCGGCGGCCGCGGCGACGGCGTTCATGCTCACTTCGGCGGGTCCGTTGCGGGCGAACAGTTCCTCGGCGGCGTCGAGGACGGCTTCACGGCTGCGCACGGCGTCGGCGCGCCGTCGGGGTTCGGGCACGGCAGGACCTCTCTTGCAAAGCGGACCGTCGGTCCGTATGGTCGAAGCGGACCGGCGGTCCAACCGTATCGGACGACCGCACCGCACGCATTTCCCCACGACGAGGAGCGAGATGAACCGCACCGCGCCCACGCACCGGAGCCCCGAAGAAGTCTTCCGCCACGGGCTCCGGCTCCTACTGGACCAGGACGTCGCCGGCTGGATCGACCTCTGGGCCGAGGACGGCGTCTTCGAGTTCCCCTACGCGCCCGAAGACCGCCCGCGCCGCCTGGCGGGCAAGCCCGCCGTCGCCGCCTACATGCGCGCCTATCCCGACCACATCGAACTGCACGACTTCCCCGAGCTGACGATCCACCGGACCGAGGACGTGCGGACGATCATCGTCGAGATGAGCGCCGTCGGCCGACTGGTCGCCACCGACGGGCCGTTCGCGATGTCGTACGTCGCGGTCGTCACGGTCGTCGACGGCCGCATCACCCACTACCGCGACTACTGGAACCCACTGGGCATCCCCGCCTCGATGCGCGGCTGACCGCGCCCCACCGACCGAGCCCCCGCACCAGGAAGGTCCCCGTGACCGCGTTCCGCAGCACCCCGCCCACCGCCGGCCCACTACTCGTCACCGGCGCCACCGGCACGACCGGCAGCCGCCTCGTGGCCCGGCTGACCCGGGCCGGACACCCCGTCAGGACCGCCGCCCGGCGGGCGACTCCCGTCACCGGCACGGAGCCGGTGACCTTCGACTGGTCCGACCCGACCACGCACGACGCGGCACTGATCGGCGTGCGCGCGGTCTACCTCGTGCCGCCGCCCGGGGCCAGCGAACCCGCCGCGGTGATGCTGCCGTTCCTGGACCGCGCCCGGCGGGCCGGGGTCCGCCGGGCGGTCCTGCTGAGCTCCTCACTGATCCCCGTCGACGGTCCGGCGACCGGGGCCGTCCACCGGGCCCTGCCCGACGTCTTCCCGGAGTGGGCGGTGCTGCGCCCCTCCTGGTTCATGCAGAACTTCACCGGCCGGCACCCGCACGCCGACGACATCCGCACCGAGGGCCTCCTCACCACGGCCACGGGGCGGGGCAGGGTCGCGTTCATCGACGCCGAGGACATCGCCGCGGTGGCCGCACACGCCCTCACCGACCCGACGCCCCACAACACCGACTGGATCCTCACCGGACCGCAGGCCCTCTCCTACGACGATGTCGCCACCGTCCTCACCGAGGTCACGGGCCGACCGGTGCGCCACCGGTCGGTCCCCGTAGACGAGATGCGGGCTCGGCACGCGCGGGTGGTGCCGCCGGAGTTCGCGGCGGTCCTGGCCGAGCTGGACCGCCGGATCGCCGACGGCGCCGAAGACCGGATCACCGACGCGGTCGCGCGCATCACCGGTCGGTCCCCCCGCTCCTTCACCGCTTACGCCGAGGGCAACTTCGGTGCGTTGACTGCCTCATGACGTATCGTCAATGAATCACCGGTCGATCGCGCCGCCGCTCCGCCCGCCACGCGGGCCTCGGCCCCGCCCGCGTCAGCCGCGCGTCACCCGGACCTCCGCCACTTCCATCAGGCCGTCGAGTTCGACCCGGCCGACGGTCTGGGCCGGGCGCACCGTGAGCCCGTCCCGGCGCACCAGGTCGAGGAGGCGTTCGGCGAGCGGCAGCACCATGTGACGGCCCCAGCAGCGTTCGTTGGCGTGCCCGAACGGCAGATAGCCGGGGTGATCGTCCGGGTCCAGGTCCGCCCACCGCTCGGGGCGGAAGGCGTCCGGCTCCTCCCACAGCGCGGGATCGCGGTGACTCAGGAGGGGCAGCAGCAGGACGTCGTCCGCCGGGCCGATCCGGGTGTCCAGCGCGGTGAATTCCGGTGAGGCCACCCGGAGGATGTTCCAGGACGGCGGCAAGAGTCGGAGCGCCTCGGCGAGCAGGTGCCGGTTCGGCACGGAATCGTCGAACGGTGCCCCCAGCCAGACCGCGTTGGTGACCAGTGCGGCGACGGTGAAGCAGATGGGTGCGGCCACCCGTCGGTAGAGGTACATGGCGTAGCGGCGGTCGGGGAAGCCGGTGGCGCCGAGGACGAGGGCGGCGAGCTTCGAGAGGGGTTCCGTGCTGTCGGGGCGGCGCAGCAGGGCGGCGCCCGACGTGACGGCGGACCAGGTCAGTTTCGGGGTGAGCTCCAGCCTGCGGTCGACCAGGACCCGGAAGCGCAGGAGTTCCCGTCCGAAGACGAGGTCCCGGAGGTAGGCGTGCGGAACCTGCGGCCACGGGCCGGTCAGATCGACCGGCGCCTCCAAGGGGCGTTGCAGCGCCTTCCGCACGTCCGCCGCGACGGCCTGCATGTAGGTGGCGGCGTCGGCCCGGCTGACGTGGCGGCCGAGGACCGGTTTGAAGGTCGGGCGCTCCTCGGCGTTGGCCGGCCGGCTGCGGAGCAGGGCGTCCATCAGGTCGGCGCCCCCGACGCCGACCGTGGTGGGCTCCAGTCGGAACAGGTCCTGGCCGGTGTGCTGGCTGAGCAACGCGTCGATCCTGGGCGCGAAGCGCACCTGCCGGCCACCACGGCTGCCGGTCGATCGCTGGGGCATCGGGAACCTCCGGGAACACGGCCGGCGGCGGGCCGTCACGCCCGACCCGCCACCGTCCTCTACGGGCGTGGGCCGATCAGATCCAGCCGTACCACGCGTACGCCTTGAGGCTCTTGTCGCTGCGCATCCGCTTCACGAGACGAACGAACTTCATCCGTACCTCCATCGAGGGGAAGGGTTGTCCCCCAGTGGCAAGCCGTCGAATGGGCCTTCGACCGCGGCAGAAGTGAATGCCGGGACCCGGGCGGCGTCAAGTGACCCGGATCACTCCAAAGAACAACCGCCTCATGTTTCACGGGCGTTCGCGGCGCGAGGCGACGCGGAGTGGGCGATTGATCCTGATGTAGCGGATATACATGCCAAATAGCGCATAGAACAGCGGCGTTGGTGAATGTGTTGAAGCATCAAAATTTTACGGAACGGACGGTCGAGCATCCGGCTCGGCGCGGGGCGCAGCGCGACCCCCTACCCGTCCCGCATGACGCCCACCACGCTACTTCACACAAAGTGTGTGATGTTCTAGGGTGGCTCCGCGCCGCCGCAGTGACGCGCCGGCCGGGATGACGAAGGGACGGAGGGACACCCGCGATGCGACCGAGCCGTGGCTCCGAGGCCGAGGTGGAGGAGCGCCGACAGGCGGTACTGCGCCTGGTCGCGCAGGGCGGTGAGATCCGCATCGCCGCACTCGCCGAGCGGATGCGGGTCAGCCTGATGACCATGCACCGCGACCTGGACAACCTCCACCAGCGGCAACTGCTGCGCAAGGGCCGGGGCGTGGCGACGGCGTTCCCCGACGTCACCATGGAGAGTGCGCTGCGCTTCCGCGAGCACGCCCACGCCGACGTGAAGGCCGCGTTCGCCGAGGCGCTGGTGGGCGAGGTCGCGCCCGGCGACACGGTGCTGATCGACTGCGGCTCCACGCTCTTCCCCCTGGCCCGCCGGCTCGCCGCCGTCGACGGGCTCCGCGTCATCACCAATTCGCTGCGGGTCACCGCCCTCCTGGCCGGCTCCCCGGTCGAGGTGACGGTGCTCGGCGACCGCTACTACGAGGACTTCGAGTCCTGCGCAGGCCCGCAGGCCCGGCGCCAGCTCCAGGACCTCCGCGCCGACCTCGCCTTCGTCACCGCGACCTCGGTCCGCGAGGGCCGGCTGTTCCACCCGGTGCACGCCTACGCGGAGTCCAAGCACGCCTACCTCCGGGCCGCCGACCGGGCCGTCCTCGTCGTCGACCACAGCAAGTTCGGTCGCACCGCGACCCACCCGTACGGCGACGTCGGCGGCTACGACCTGATGGTCACGGACGCCGCGACGCCGGAATCCGAGGTCCGGGCCGTCCGGGACCTCGGCGTCGAGGTACGCACCGTGGACCCCGGCACCTGAGCCGCACCCCGCCTCCGGAACCTCCGCCTCCGTTCCCCGAGAAAGGCCCCGCCATGCGCGCCGTCGTCATCCACACCCCCGGGCAGTACGAGGTCACCACCGTCACCGATCCCGTCCCGGGCCCCGGCGAGGTCGTCGTCGCGCCGGCCGCGGTGGGCATCTGCGGGACCGACGTGCACATCGTCCAGGGGGAGTTCGCCCCCACCCCGTACCCGATCGTGCCGGGCCACGAGTTCACCGGCGAGGTCGTCGCGCTGGGGGCGGGAGTGACCGGACTGCGCACCGGGGAACGGGTCGCAGTCGACCCGTCCCTGTTCTGCGGGGCCTGCCACTACTGCGCCAACGGCCACGGCAACCTGTGCGAGAACTGGGGCGCGATCGGGGACACCGTGGACGGCGCGATGGCCGAGTACGTCAAGGTGCCGGCGGCCAACTGCTACCGGCTGCCGGAGAGCGTCGAGTTCCCCCAGGGCGCGCTGATCGAACCGCTGTCGTGCGCGGTGCGCGGCTTCGACGTCCTGCCCCGCCGGCTCGGCGACCACTACCTCATCTACGGCGCCGGCACCATGGGCCTGCTGATGCTCCAGCTCGCCCGGACCGCCGGGGCCGCCTCCCTCTCCGTCGTCGACATCAACACCGACCGACTGCGGGTCGCCGAACGGCTCGGCGCCGACGCCACCGCGGTCGGCGCCGCGGAGTTGGACCGGCCGCAGGGCTGGGAGACCGTCATCGACTGCACCGGTGTGATCCCCGTCATCGAGGACGGTCTCGGGCGGGTCCGCCGCGGCGGCACCTTCCAGCAGTTCGGCGTGGCGCCGTCCGCCGCCACCGCCGCCTTCTCGCCGTTCCGGGTCTACAACGACGAGATCACCATCGTCGGGTCGATGGCCGTCCTGCACAGCTTCGGCCGCGCCGTGGACCTGATGGCGAAGGGCGTCGTCGACGCCGACACGATGATCACCCACCGCTACCCCCTGGACGACTTCGACGCCGCGCTGCGGACGTTCCGGGAGGGCTCCGGCCGCAAGATCCAACTGCACCCGCAGCGCTGAACTCCCTTTCCCCACCCTCCCGTTGCACGGAAGCGACATCGCCATGCCCACCGTTGCCGGGGTGGACTCCTCCACCCAGTCCTGCAAGGTCGTCGTCTGCGACGCCGATACCGGGGAGGTCCTGCACCGGGGCCGCGCCCCCCACCCCGAGGGCACCGAAATCGCGCCCGCGGCCTGGTGGCGCGCCCTGCGCGAGGCCGGCGACGGCCTGCTGGACCGCGTGGACGCCCTCGCCGTGGCCGGGCAGCAGCACGGCCTGGTGGCCCTCGACGCGGCCGGACGGCCGGTGCGCGACGCCCTGTTGTGGAACGACACCCGCTCCGCCCGGGCGGCCGCGGACCTCGTCGACGAGCTCGGCGGCCCGCAGAAGTGGGCCGAGGCGGTCGGCACGGTACCGGTCGCGGCCCTCACCGTGGCCAAACTGCGCTGGCTGGCGGAGCACGAGCCGGCGCACGCGGACCGCACGGCACGGGTGCTGCTGCCGCACGACTGGCTGACCTGGCAGCTGTGCGGCGGGCCCGGGCACGCCACACCGGTCACCGACCGCGGCGACGCCTCGGGCACCGGCTACTGGTCACCGGTGCACGGCCAGTACCGCCACGACCTGTTGGCCCGCGCCTTCGGCGGACGCGAACCCCAACTACCCCGGGTCCTGGGCCCGTTCGAGCCGGCCGGGCGCACTCCGCAGGGCGCCCTGGTCGCGGCGGGCACCGGCGACAACATGGGCGCGGCCCTGGGACTCGGCATCGGGCCGGGCGACGTGGTGGTCTCACTGGGCACCAGCGGCACCGTCTTCGCCCGCGCCGCGCACCCCGCCGCCGACCCCGGCGGCGCCGTCGCCGGCTTCGCCGACGCCACCGGCCGCTTCCTGCCCCTGGTGTGCACCCTCAACGCCGCCCGGGTCCTGACGTCCACCGCCCGCCTGCTCGGCGTCGCCCTCGACGACCTCGACCGGCTGGCGCGGACCGCCGCCCCGGGCGCCGGCGGGCTGGTGCTCCTGCCGTACCTCGGGGGCGAACGCACCCCCAACCTCCCGGAGGCGGCCGGCAGCCTGCTGGGACTGCGCCACGACACCATGTCCCCGGCGCACTTCGCCCGCGCGGCCGTCGAGGGCATGCTGTGCAACATGGCCGACGCCCTGGACCGGCTGCGCGCACAGCACGTCGAGGCCCGCCGGGTGCTCGTCATCGGCGGGGCGGCCCGGGCGCCGGTGGTCGGCGAGATCGCCGCGGAGGTCTTCGGCGTCCCCGTCGCCGTGCCCGAACCCGAGGAGTACGTGGCGCTGGGCGCCGCCCGCCAGGCGGCCTGGGCGCTGGCCGGGACCCCCGAACCGCCGCCCTGGCCGCGTCCCGTGGCCCGCGAGGTGCCCGCACCCGCGGACCCCGGGCCGGGCCGGCAGATCCGCGCCGCGTACGCCGCCGCCCGGGCCACCGTGCACGAACGCGGTCACGTCGGGGCGTCGGCCGTCGTGCCGTAGCGGCCGGCCAAGGCGGCCACCGTCGCGGCGACCGCCCGGCGCAGCTCGGGCGGGCCGAGGACCTCCGCCTCGGCCCCCAGTCGGAGCAGGTCGCCGACGGCCACGGCGGGCCCCTCGACCGGCAGGCGCACCTCCGTCCACCCCTCCGCGTCCGGTGCGCCGGCCTCCGCCAACGCCCGCCGGCCGGCCGCCCCGTAGAACATCGGCAGCAGCCGGTGCGCCCGCGGGGAGATGCGCAGGTGCGCGGTGTCCCGGTGCAGCTCCGCCTCCAGGCGGCGGGACGACTCCGCCCAGTAGGCGGCCAGGTCGAAGCCGGTCGGACGCACGAACACCTCGTCCGTGAGGTCGACGGCCAGGAACCGCGCGATCCGGTACGTCCGCACCGCCTCGTCGACGAGGGCCGCCAGGTACCAGATGCCGCCCTTGAGGACGATCCCGAGCGGGCGCAGCTCCCGGTGGACCTCGCCGCGCCAGCGCCGGTAGTGGGTGCGCACCACCCGCTGTTCCCACACGGCCCGGGCGACCGGCGCCAGGTGGGCGACCGGATCGGCGTCGCGGAACCAGGCCGGGGCGTCCAGGTGGAAGCGGTCCTGGATCAGCCGGGTGCGCTCGGCGAGCTCCGCCGGGAGCGCGGCCTGGACCTTCAGTTGGGCCGTCGCCAGCACCGCGCCCAGCCCCAGGTCCCGGGCGGGGCCGGGCACCCCGGCGAGGAAGAGCGCACCGGCCTCGTCGTCGGTGAGCCCGGTCAGTCGGGTGCGGTAGCCGGCCATCAGGCGGTAGCCGCCGTCCGGCCCGCGGTCGGCGCGGACCGGGACGCCGGACGCGCCGAGTGCCTCGACGTCCCGGTAGACCGTGCGGACCGACACCTCCAGTTCCGCGGCGAGTTCGGGGGCGGTCATCCGCCCGCGGTTCTGGAGCAGCAGAAGCAGGGCGAGGAGCCGGTCGGCGCGCATGGCCCGATTGTCCCGCGTACCTGACAGGAGGTGTCAGGTACGGCCGACAGACTGGTCGCACATCGCCTCCGCACCCACCGTGCGGCAGATCGGAAGGACACCCCATGCCCGCGCAGACCACCGGCCGCATCACCTTCGCCAACTGGGAGGAGCGCCCCGTCGGTGGCGAGGGGGCGGGCCCGCGGCTCGCCCACGCCTCCGTCACCAACTCCTTCTCCGGCGGCATCGAGGCCCCCGACACGACCTGCGAGTACAGCCTGGTCTACACCTCGGAGAAGACCGGCGCGTTCACCGGGCTGGAACTCCTGACCGGTCGGCTGGACGGGCGGGCGGGCACCTTCGTCCTGGAGGAGCGCGGCTCGTTCGACCCGGACGGCACGGTGCGCTGCACGTTCGACGTCGTGCCCGGATCGGGCACCGGGGAACTGGCCGGGCTGACCGGGTCGGGCGGCTACGTCTACCGGCCCGGCGAGCCGTCGTTCCCGTACGACTTCACCTACCAGGTGGGGTGAGCCGCGTGGGGCGGGCCGCGACCTGCGTGGCCCGCCCGACGTCCGTCAGGGGTACGCCACCACGGTCGACGGCACGGTCGAGCTGCCCGACGTCGGGGCGCCGGTGTCGTTGATGACGCGCTCGAACTGGCCCTTGCCGCCGAGCGACACCACCAGCAGGTCGTGGAACGTGACCCCCGGTGCGTTCGGGGCGGCGAAGCCGTGGTGTTGGACGATGCCGGGATCGACGTTGTAGAAGCAGTAGCTGCCGAGCCCCCACGCCTCGTGGCTGGTGACCGAGTCGGCGACCTTGTAGGCGGCGTAGCCCTTGACGTCGCCGTCCTGGACGGCGGCCTGGTTGGGGGCGTCGTACGCCTTCTCGTTCTGGAGGAAGACGGTACGGCCTCGCTGGCCGTACCACTGCACGTCGTACTTGTTGAAGTGCTCCACGAACAGGCCGGTGGCCAGGACGTCGTCGCCGTTGACGCGGATGCCGTAGTCGGCGCGGTTGGTGTCCCAGCCGACGCCGTCGCCGTGGTCGGCGCGCCAGACCCAGGTGTGGTCGACGAGGGTGTGCCGACTGTTGACGACGATGCTGGTGGTGGCCTTGCCGGGGCCCGCGCCGCCGATGCGCAGGAACACGTCCTGGACGGTGGTCGGGTTGCCGGCGTGGTCCGCCGAGGCGCCGTCCGGCCCGATTTCGAGCAGTGTGCGGGAGTTGACCGGTCCGGCGTCGATGAGGAAGCCGGCCAGGCGGATGCCGTCGACGTCCGCGGTCTTCAGAGCGGTGACACCGTTGTCGGGGATCAGTGTGGCGTAGCCGAGGCCCAGTACGACGGTGTTGGCCGCGCTCACGGTGATCGGCTCGTCGAGGTGGTAGATGCCGGGCGTGAGCAACAGGTGGAGCCCTTGGGTGAGGGCTTGGTTGAGGGTGGCCGCGGAGTCCCCGGGCTTGGCGACGTAGAACTGCGACAGCGGCAGGGAGGTGCCGCGCGGGGTGCCGTTGCCCCAGGTCACGCCGCGGGCGTTGGTCCGCAGCTCGGGCAGGAAGACCCGGTAGGCGTCGCCGTCGAGGTAGAGGAACGGCTTCTCCCGGGAGAGCGGGGTGGTGTCCAGCACGGTGTAGGGCGGGTTCGGGAAGGTCTGGGCCGGGGCGCCCTCGACGCCCGAGAAGACCATGTTCCACACCCCGTTGGACCAGCCGCCGACGGCGCTGTCGCGGCTGTACCACTGTTGTTGGGAGCGCGGCTCCACGGTCCCGTCGATGCGGCTGTCGGCGAGGTAGCCGCCGCTGGCCCAACCGTCGCCGGCGGGGGCCAGGTTGAGGCCGCCGCGGACGTGCATCCGGCGGAACGGCGCGGCCTGGGCGACGGCCCAGCGGTTGGTGCCGTTGGCCGGGACCAGGGCGAGGTTCTCGGCGGAGCGCCAGAAGTTCTGGGTGGCGTTGCCGTTGAACCAGCCGGCGTCCACGGTGACGTCGCCGTTGATGGTGGTGTCGTCGGGGGAGAGTCCCAGGCCGGCTATGGAGGTGTAGAAGCCGAGCTGGGCGTTGAGGCCGTGGTAGGTGCCCGGCGTGAACAGCAGGGCGTACCGTCCGGTGTCGAACTGGGCCTTCTCCTGCTTCGTGAACACCTCGTCGAGCTTCGCCTGGATGCCTGGCGTGGACGGGTCGAAGACCAGGACGTTGGGGCCGAGGTCACCGCCGCCGGGCAGGGCGCGCGGGCCCTTGCGCGCCGGAGCGGCGGCGGCTGCGGTACGGCCGAGCAGGGCGGGGGCGGCAGCGGCCGCGGCGGCGGCGCCGAGGACGGCTCGGCGGCCGACGGCGGGCCTTTCGGGGGTGGGGGATTCCTTGGAGGCAGGGGTCATGGGCGACCCTCCTGTTTCAGGAAGTGAAGACGTGGGGGGTGGGGAGCGTGCTCCCGCCGTCGCATGCTTCAGCTTCGTGAAGGGTGCGTCAAGAGGGGGACCGGAGTTCCGCGCGGTGACCACGAGACGCCAGCAACGTACGTCCGCATAAGGGGAGTTGATGCCCTTACGCGGCGCCGGGCCGGGTCACCGGCGGATCCCTGCCGCCTTCAGGAAGTGTCCGACGCGGTGGTTCACTTCACCGTCTGGTCCCCGTCGGGGAGGTCGTGGACGGTGACCTCGTCGCGCGGTTGGCCGAGCCCGTCCGCCACCGCTCGGGCCAGGCCGTCGGGGTCGGGTCGGGTGGGCACCGGCACCTCGGCGCCCTCGGGATAGCTCTCGATCGCCGTGGTGAAGTAGCCGGGGTGCCAGGCACCGACCGCGCCGCGCACCTCCACGGCGCGGACCGCCCGCGTGCCGACCCGGTCCCGGAGCGCGGCGAGGATCCGGTCCGACCGGTACTCCCCGGGCACCTGGAACAGACTGGCGTGCGCGCCGACCAACCCGCCGTCCGCCAGGCGGACGGTGACCGTCAGACAGCTCGTCACCGCGGGATAGAGGAGCGTGCCGCCGGGCCCGACCTCACCGACCTGCCCCTCGGTGATCCTGAGGGCGGCGGCCCGGGAGGAGGCGGCCTCGGACGCGGCGGGGGCGTGCGCCGCCGGCAGCGGCCGGGCCTGCGCCGCTCCGACCGCGCCTGCCTGGAGGACCAGTGCCGCGGCGAGCACCGCCATCGCCCGGTTCCGGGTCGTGGTCATCGCTCGGCCGCCCGTCACTCGAAGCGGGACGGGTCGCCGGCGCCGCGTCGCACGATCTCGACGTCGCCGCCCGAGAAGTCGATGACCGTGGTGGGTTCGGTGCCGCAGTCACCGGAGTCGACCACCGCGTCGACGACGTGGTCGAGGCGTTCCTTGATCTCCCACCCCTGGGTCAGCGGCTCCTCCTCGTCGGGCAGGAGCAGGGTGCTGGAGAGCAGCGGTTCGGACAGTTCGGCGAGGAGTGCCTGGGCGACGGTGTGGTCCGGGATCCGGACGCCGACGGTCTTCTTCTTCGGGTGCAGCAGCTGGCGCGGGACCTCCTTCGTCGCGGGGAGGATGAAGGTGTAGCTGCCGGGGGTGGCCGCCTTGATCGCGCGGAAGACGTCGTTGTCGATCTGCACGAACTGCCCGAGCTGCGCGAAGTTCTGGCAGACCAGGGTGAAGTGGTGGCGGTCGTCGAGGTTGCGGATCGACCGGATGCGGTCGATGCCGTCCCGGCTGCCGAGCTGGCAGCCGAGGGCGAAGCAGGAGTCGGTCGGGTAGGCGATGAGCGCACCGGAGCGGACCGCGTCGGCGACCGTGCTGATGGTGCGGCGCTGGGGGTTTTCCGGATGGACGTCGAAGTACTTGGCCATTTTCGCGAGTCTAGGTGATCGTCGCGCGGGTCGGTGTGCTCGGCGCGGGCGGCGGCGCGCGGGTCGGGCGGGCGGGCGGGCGGGCGGGTCAGCAGGCCCGACGCACGTAGCCGTCCTCTCCGGGGCGGCTGACGTCCCGGTCGCGCAGGGTGACGGAGAGCCGGTCGCCCACGGTGCGGCAGGCGGTGTCGAAGTCCGCGCGCCGGTACTCGACGTCGAAGACCCGGTCGTCGTAGACCTCCGCGTAGTCCGTGCACTCCCGGTAGCGGGCGCACTCCTCGGTGACGGCGAAGTCGAAGCCGGTGCGGCGGCGTTCGGGGAGCAGGTCGCTGGTGTTCTTCTGGGCGGCGGCCAGTCCGCGGTCGTGCGCCCGGCGGGTCAGCAGGGCCGCGAAGGCCCGGGCGTCGTCCTTGGTGAGCAGGTCGTCGGAGCGTTCGTAGGAGTCGAGGTTGTCGGGCTCGACGGCGTCGAAGCCGGCCTTGGCGCACCCGTCGATCCAGGGTCCCACGACGGCCATCAGGGCGGTGCGCTTGGCGGGCGTGGAGACGTCGAGCAGTGGTTCGTCCCAGTCCTCGTCGACGACCAGTGCGCCGTCCAGGTCGCGCAGGAGGAGGTCGGGGTGGTGCCGCTGCCACCACCGTCGGGCGTCGGCGCCTGGCTGTGCCTGGAAGGCGTTGACGTAGCAGACGGTGTAGCGGCCGGCGCCGGCGGGCGGTGCGGTGCGATCGCGGGAGACCACCGTGACGTCGTCGGCCGGGCGGTACGGTCCGCCGATCTGGTAGTCGAAGACGGCGTTGGCGGCCGGCAACCGGACGTCGTGCCGGGCGGTCGCCGTCGGGGACGGGCGGTCGGCCCCGGTCGACGGGCCGGCCGGGGCGCAGCCCGCAAGCGGCAGCGCGGCCAGCGCGAGGGCGCCGGTGGCGCGGCGGACCGGTACGGGCATGCGGAACATCGGGGATGCAGAGGACACAGACGACACGGAGGACACGGAGGACACGGCACGCACCCTAACCGTCCGCGCGCACGCCGCTCGGACGACCTTCGCCGCGACGGAACAACAGCCAAAGCGTGCAAGCTACTTGACGTTACATCAGCAACGCACCACAACACGGCGGTGACGCACCTCACGCAGCCCACCGCACGCGCGGCCACCGACGGGGGTGCCGCCCGGGTCCGTCCCGGGCGGCACCTCGCGGGTTGGTCCAGTCCAAAGTGTTGACGCGCTCACGACGAGGGTTCACTCTGTGGTCGATTGGTCTGGACCACCCCCCTCTCGTCGGCTCGTGGAGGTCAAGTGCCACCTCGTCACGTCAGAACCCTCGCCGCCACCGTCGCGGCGGCCTGTCTCGCCCTGGGCGCCGCCGGCACGGCGCTCGCCACCAACCACCCCGCCCCCGCACGGCCCGCCGTCGCGGCGACCGCCCCGGCCCCCACCTCCCTGGGCAGCAACTGGTACGCGGCCGCGCCCTACCTCATGCCGCTCGACAACGACCCGCCGGACGCCGGCGCGGTGATGGACGCCACCGGACTCAAGGCGTTCCAACTCGCCTTCGTCCTCGCACCCAACGGCGGCGGCTGCTCGCCGACCTGGGACGGCCTGCACCCGGTGGCGTCGGACACCGCGGTGGCCGGGGTGATCTCCGCGATCCGCGCGAAGGGCGGCGACGTCTCCGCGTCCATCGGCGGCTACAACGGCACCAAGCTCGGCCAGGCGTGCGGCACGCCCGAGGCCACCGCCGCCGCCTACCAACAGGTCATCGACAAGTACGGCCTGAAGGCCCTGGACTTCGACCTGGAGGAGCCGGAGTACGAGAACACCGCCGCCATCCACAACGAGATCGGCGCCGCCAAGATCCTCCAGCAGAAGAACCCCGGGCTCTACCTGTCCGTCACCACCGCCGGCACCGCCGACGGCACCGGATGGTTCGGCAAGCAGATGCTGAACGAGGCCAAGTCCCAATCCTTCGTCCCGGACAACTTCTCCATCATGCCGTTCGACGGCGGCTTCACCGGCGCCGCCGCCCAGACCTCCGCACTGACCAACTTCAACGCCGTCCTGCGCTCCACCTTCGGCTGGGACGAGGCCACCGCCTACGCCCACGAGGGCATCTCGCAGATGAACGGCCGCAGCGACACCGGCGAGTTCTTCACCCAGGCGGACTTCCAGACCGTGCTGGACTTCGCCACCTCCCACCACATGGCGCGCTTCACCAACTGGTCCGTCAACCGGGACCGGCAGTGCACCCCACCGGACAACAACGGCCGGACCTCCGGCACCTGTAGCAGCGTCCCGCAGGGTGCCTGGGACTTCACCAAGTTCTCGGTCAAGTTCGCCGGCGCCACCCCGCCCACCACGCCGCCGACCACCCCGCCCACCACACCCCCGGGCGGCGGCTGCGCCGCCAGCCCCTACACCGCGGGCACGGTCTACGTGGGCGGCGACACCGTCTCGGCAGGCGGCCACACCTGGAAGGCCCGGTGGTGGACCCAGGGCGAGGCCCCGTCCACCGGCGGTTCGGGTGTCTGGCAGGACCTGGGCGCCTGCTGACACCGGGGAGGAGCGGCCTCCGGGGCGCTCCTCCCCCACCCGCCACGGCCCCGCACGCCCGGCCGAAGATCACGCATCGCACCAACCTGCCGGGGCAGACTCGGCGGCATGAGCACCACACCAACCACCCCCCAGCCGCCCCGCATCCTCGACGAGGCCGCCCTGCTGCGCGCCCTCCCGATGACCGCCGCCGTCGAAGCGCTCCGCACCGCACTGCGCGACGGACCGGATCCGGAAGCCGATCCGCCGCGCACCATCGTGCCCGTCGAGCACGGCCAGCTCCTGCTGATGCCCGCGCACCGCAGCCGGTACGCGGGCGTCAAGGTCGCCACCGTCGCCCCCGACAACCCCGCCGCCGGACTCCCCCGCGTCCAGGGCCAGTACCTGCTCTTCGACGCCCCGACCCTCGCCCCGCTCGCCCTGCTCGACGGCGTCGCGCTGACCACCGTGCGCACCGCCGCGGTGTCCGCCCTCGCCGTCGACCTGCTCGCCGAACCCGACGCCGGCCACCTGGTGGTGTTCGGCACCGGCCCGCAGGCCCGCGGCCACCTCGACGCGCTGCGCGCGGTGCGCCCGCTCACCCGCGTCACCGTGGTGGGCCGCACCCCCGCGAACGTCGAGCGGTTCGTGGCCGCGGCCCGCCGCGACACCGGGCTCGCCGTCACGGCCGGCGATCCCTCCGCCGTCGCCGACGCCGACCTCGTCGCCTGCTGCACCACCGCCCGCACCCCGCTCTTCGACGGGGCGCTGCTCCCGCCGCACGCCACCGTCGCCGCCGTCGGCTCCCACGAGCGCGGCAGCCGCGAGGTGGACGGCACCACCGTGCTGCGGAGCACGGTGGTGGTGGAGTCCCGGGCCGCCGCGGCCCGGGAGGCCGGCGACCTCATCCCGGAACTGGAGAGCGACCGGCTGGCCCGCGAGGAGTTGGTGACGCTCGCCGCACTGGCCAGCGGGACCGCCGCCGCGGACCCGCAACGCCCCCGCCTCTTCAAGGGCGTGGGCATGGCCTGGGAGGACCTGGCGGTCGCGGGCGCCGCCTACGAAGCTGCCTGACGGCACACGCACCGGCCGCTCCGACGCTCCTCGTGCGATGCTGGGGGCGCCCGGCCGAGGCGCGTGACCTCGGTCGATGCCAAGGATGGGGAGCGTAGGGCAGCGTGAAGGCAGCGATACGACGGACCGTTTCCGGCACGTGGAACCGCTTCGCGGCGTCCGACCCGGGACTGCTGCGGTTGATGGCGGGACTGCGGACGGTGGGGGCGATCGTGCTGACCCTCGTCGTCCTGGCCCTGCTCGGCACCGGCGTCACGCTCCTGGTGGCCGGGGCCATGGCGGCGATGGTCTCGACCTTCGCCATCCGGGAGAAGGAGGTGCGCGGCCAGGCCGTCACCCTCGCCCTGGGGCTGCCGGTGGCCCTGGCCGCGGTGGCGCTGGGAGCGCTGCTGCACAGCCGGATCATCGCCGGTGACCTGTTCTTCCTCGCGCTGATCTTCGGCGCCGCGTACGCCCGCCGGTTCGGCGACCGCGGCACGGCGCTGGGGCTGATCGGCTTTCAGGTCTACTTCGTCTCGCTGTTCGTGCACGCGACGGTGGCGACGCTGCCGGAGCTGTTCCTGACCCTGGCCGTGGCGTTCGCGTGCAGCGCGGTGGTCCGGTTCGCGGTCTTCCCGGACTCCCCCGAACGCACCTTGAGCCGGCTGCGGGAGGCGTTCCGGGCCCGCCTCGCCCAGCTGGTGGCCACGCACCGGGAGCTGGTGGACGCCGGCCCCGAGGAGTTGGACGGCGTCCTCGACGACCTGCGGCGGCACACCGCCCGGCTGCACGAGACGGCGCTGATGATCCAGGGCCGCCTGGAGGAGGGCACCCGCGACGCGACCACCGCGTCGTTGCTCCAGCGCCGCATCGCGGACGCCGAGATCGCCGCCGAGCGCCTCGGGATGACGCTGCTCAACGCCCGTAGCGCGGAGCGCACCGACACCCTCACCCTGCACCTTCCGCACGCCCCGGTCCCGGCGACCGGCAACCGCATGCAGTCCGAGGGCGACGCCGTGGCCACGCTCCGCCGGGACCTCGACGCGCTGGGCCTGCTGGTGGCCCGCCGGGCGCCCGGGGACCGCGGCACCGCCCTGGCACACGTACGGAACCGACTGCTCGGCTACCGCGACGAGGAGGACCTGCCGCGCGGCTCGATGGCCGTGCAGGACGCCTTCCGTGCGCTGGGTGAGGCCGCCCGGGCGGTGTTGGGTCTGCGGCTGGCGCTGGACGGGCCGCAGGACGAGTCCGACGACACCTCCGCCACCGCCCGTTCGCGGGAGGAGTTCGACGCCGAGGACCTGGCGATAGTCGGCGTCGAAGAGGAAGAGGAGGACACCCGCACCGGTCTGAAGCGGCCCACCACCCGGGCCGCGTTCCAGGTCGCGGCCGGCTCCGCACTGGCCATCGTGGGCGGCGAGTTCCTGTCCACCCAGCGCTGGTACTGGGCGGTGCTGACCTGCTGGGTGGTGTTCCTCAACACCGCCTCCACGGGCGAGGTCCTGGTCAAGGGCTACCGCCGGCTGCTGGGCACGGTGCTCGGCGTGATCGCCGGTGTGGGGTTGGCCGGGCTGGTGGGCAACCACACCTGGACGGCGTTCGCGCTGGTGCTGCTCTGCGTCTTCGGGATGTTCTTCACCGCACCGCTGTCGTACGCGCTGATGTCCTTCTTCGTCACCGCGATGCTCGGGCTGCTCTACACGCTGCTGAACACCTACAGCGTCGCCACGCTGGTGCTGCGCATCGAGGAGACCGCACTGGGGGCGGCCTGCGGCATCATCGCCGCGGCGCTGGTCCTGCCGGTG
Source organism: Streptomyces sp. x-19 (assembly GCF_046549115.1). Lineage (NCBI taxonomy): Bacteria > Bacillati > Actinomycetota > Actinomycetes > Kitasatosporales > Streptomycetaceae > Streptomyces > Streptomyces sp. x-19. The sequence goes on from NZ_JAJPWK010000007.1 coordinate 23,685, forward strand.
CACACCGACCGGCGCACCGACGAGCACCTGAGCACGGTCCTGGAGCGGTTGCGGGACGCGGTGTCGGCGGCCGTCGCACAGCTCTCCGGCGGGCCCTCGGCGGACCTGCTCACGCTGGCGCGCGATCTGGACACCGCGCTGAACGACCTGCGCGGCTCCACCCAGCCGTTGGTGCACCCGATCACCCCGCTGCGGGTGCGCCGGCAGACCGCCAGGTACCTGGTGGCCCTGCTGGAGACCTGCGCCTATCACGCGCGGTCGCTGGCGGCGACCGCCGAAGTCCTGCCGTCCAGCCGTTCCGTGGCGGCCGACCCCCGGCTGGAACGCGTCGGTCGGCGCATCGGGCAGAACATCGACCTGATCTCCGCGCGGGTGAAGGAGGAGCCCACCGAGGGCGAGGTGGAGGCGGGCGCGAGCATCGCCTCACTGCTGGACGCGGACGGCTCGCCGGTGCCGCCGTCACACACCGTGGCCTTCCGTGTGCTGCGGCACCTCCAGCGTCTGGACGAGGGCGTGGTGGGCATCGCCCGCGCCCTGGACGTGCCGGTGACCGGGCGCACGCGACGGAAGAGCATCTGAGGCGGACGGCGGCCCCCGGCCCGCTCCCGGGCCGGCCCGCTTCCGTCACCTCCCGGTAAAACCTTTCCCCCGTTTCCGTCGGGTGGCCCGCCCGCCCCGGGGTGGGCCCTTTTCCTCCCGCGCGGCGGAGGCGCAGGTCAGCCCGTCCGCCGGAGAGCAACGGCCGCGCTGGGTGCGCCCCGGCGCGTCCCCGTGCACCCCGGCCCGTGTTACGCCCCGGTTGACGCGACGGGCCTCCGAGGAACACCCTCGTTACATAGGTGCTCGATACAACTGACTCTGGCGGAGCGAGTCGGGCCACCGTTCTTCGGCGTAGCCCGCCCTCCCGGATTCCCGGCCTGCCGCGGCACCCATGCGGCACCGGCGCCCCAGGGTTCGGAGCAGGAGGACATGGCATGTGTGGCATCACCGGCTGGATTTCCTTCGACCGCGAGCTGCGCTCCGAGCAGGAGACCGTGGACGCGATGACCGAGACGATGTCCTGCCGCGGACCTGACGACCGCGGCACCTGGGTGCGCGGTCCGGCCGCGCTCGGCCACCGCCGCCTCGCGATCATCGACCTGCCCGGCGGACGCCAGCCGATGACGGCCGAGCGCGCCGACGGCAGCCAGGTCGTCATCGTCTACTCCGGCGAGACCTACAACTTCGGCGAACTCCGCAGCGAACTGGTGGGCAAGGGCCACCGCTTCACCACCGACTCCGACACCGAGGTGGTGCTCCGCGGCTACCTTCAGTGGGGCGAAGCGGTCGCCGAGCGCCTCAACGGGATGTTCGCGTTCGCCGTCTGGGACGAGCAGCGCCGTCGGCTGGTGATGATCCGCGACCGGATGGGCATCAAGCCGTTCTACTACTACCCCACCGCCGACGGCGTGCTGTTCGGTTCCGAGCCCAAGGCCATCCTCGCCAACCCGCTCGCCGAACGCCGGGTCGGGCTGGACGGCCTCCGCGAGCTCTTCGCCTTCGTCAAGACGCCCGGGCACGCGGTGTGGGACGGCATGCACGAGGTCGAGCCGGGCACCGTGGTGACCGTCGACGCGGACGGGGTGCGCCGGCACGTCTACTGGTCGCTGCGGACCCGCGCCCACCAGGACGACCGCGAGACCTCGATCGGGCACGTGCGCACCCTGCTCGACGACATCGTCCGCCGCCAGCTGGTCTCCGACGTGCCGCGCTGCACCCTGCTGTCGGGCGGTCTGGACTCGTCGGCGATGACCGCCCTCGCGGCCCGTCAACTCGCCGAGGCGGGCGAGACGGTGCGGAGCTTCGCCGTCGACTTCGTCGGCCAGACCGAGAACTTCATCGCCGACGACCTGCGCGCCACCCCCGACACGCCCTACGTGCACGACGTGGCCCGGCTCGCCGGCACCGAGCACCAGGACATCGTGCTGGACTCCGCCGCCCTGGCCGACCTCGACGTGCGCGCCAAGGTGCTGCGCGCCCGCGACCTCCCGATGGGCCTGGGCGATATGGACGCCTCCCTCTACCTGCTGTTCAAGGCGATCCGCGAGCACTCGACGGTGGCGCTGTCCGGCGAGTCGGCGGACGAGGTGTTCGGCGGGTACAAGCAGTTCTTCGACGAGGAGGCCCGCAACGCCGACACCTTCCCCTGGCTCGTCCGCTTCACCCAGCACTTCGGCGACGACGGGAACATCCTCAAGGCGAACGTCACCGGCGCCCTCGACCTCGGCACCTACATCCAGGACGGCTATGACCGCGCCGTCAAGGACGTCGAACGGCTCGACGGGGAGAGCGACTTCGAGTTCCGGATGCGCAAGATCTGCTACCTGCACCTGACGCGCTTCGTCCGGATCCTGCTGGACCGCAAGGACCGGGCGAGCATGGCCGTCGGCCTGGAGGTGCGCGTGCCGTTCTGCGACCACCGCCTGGTCGAGTACGTCTACAACGCGCCGTGGTCCCTGAAGTCCTTCGACGGCCGCGAGAAGAGCCTGCTGCGCGAGGCCACCGCCGACGTGCTGCCCAGGTCGGTCTACGACCGGGTGAAGAGCCCGTACCCCTCCACCCAGGACCCGCAGTACGCCGTGGCGCTGCAACAGCACGCCAAGGACCTGTTGGCGCGCCCCTCGCACCAGGTCTTCGACCTCGTCGACCGCGACTGGCTCAAGCGCGCCGCGGAGCACGAGGCGCCGCAGATAACCCAGGCGTCGCGGCGCGGCCTCGAACGGACCCTGGACCTGGCCCTGTGGTTGGAGATGTACTCCCCCACCATTACGCTCTCCTGATCAACGGCGGTCCCCGAACGGGGGATCCGGCGCGGACCGGGTCCGGCACGCAGGCGAGGGTGGGCGATGACGATCGGTGACGACGCGGCACTGCAGCTGGTGATCTCGCTGCACCGGCTCACCCGCAGCCTGCGCAGGTCCGCCACCGCGGGCAGCGTCCAGCTGACCCACCTCGCCGTGCTGGCCCTGCTGACCCAGCGCGGGCCGTCCCGGATCGGGGAGATCGCCCAGTGGGTGCCCTGCTCCCAACCGACCGCCACCGCGGCGGTCCTCGGCCTGGAGTCGGCGGGCCTGGTCCGTCGGGAGGCCGACCCGCAGGACCGCCGCGCCAGCCGGGTCCTGCTCACCGAGGAGGGCACCGCGACGTTGGCGAACGTCGCCCGTGGTGAGGCGCAGGTGCTGACCCGGCGCCTGACCGCGCTCCAACCGGACGAGATCCGCCGGCTGGTGGAGGTCGAACCGCTGTTGCGGCGGCTGGCGGAGTCCGGCGACGGACCGGCCGGCGGATCGTGACCGACGCCCGGCCCGGTCCGGTCCGCCCGGGAATGCGCCGCCGGCCCTTTGGTCGCGGCGAAGCAACTGACTGCTGATCCACCGTCCTCGGCCCTCGCCCGCCGGCCCGCTCACCCCTGACGATGATCGCCTTAGCCCACCTGGCCCCCACCAGCGAGCTGACGGGGCCTCAGATCGGCCATGCTGCCAACTCCTCATGGAGGTCATCGCGGAGGTAGGCACGTAATGACTGAAGAAAGACGGCAGCACCCCGACCCCGGTGCGGGAACCTCGCGGCGGCGCGTGATGGCGGCGGCGGCCCTCGCCCCGCTGCTCGCCGCGGCACCGAGCCCGGCGCGCGCCGGCACCGCCGGCGCGGCGACGGAGCCGGTCGGGCTCGCGCAGAAGCTGATCGAGCCGGTCCACACCACCCGCCAGGACTGGACGGCCGTGGCCAAGGTCCTGGGCGGGCCCGGCGACCTGAAGCGCAAGGTCATGTACCACACCGGGTTCCCCCGTCGGGACCTCCGGCTGGTCTCGCACCACGTGCACGTCAAACCGTCCCTCGCCCTCGGCTCGCACGTCTCCTTCGTCCGCTACTCCGACCGCAGCACCTTGCTGATGGGCGACGTGGTGGTGACCGAGGGCGAGTTGCAGGGCTTCGTCGACGCCTTGCAGGAGCACCGGATCGGCGTGACCGCGCTGCACAAGCACCTCCTCGCGCAGCGGCCCGACGTCTGGTGGCTCCACGTGCACGGGCACGGCCACGACGCGCTGACGCTGGCGCGCGGCATCCGCGCGGCGTTCGACGAAACCGACACCCCACGCCCCAAACCGTCCGACCAGTCCAAGCCGGACGACCTCGACACCGACGCGATCGACGACGCCCTGGGGGCCAAGGGATCCGCCGACGACGGCATCTACAAGTGCATCTTCGTCCGCAAGGAGAAGATCGTCGACGGCCACATGGTGCTGCCCCCGGGCCTGGGGTCGACCAGCGCCTTCAACTTCCAACCGCTGGGCAACGGCCGGGCCGCGATCAGCGCGGACTGCTGCATGGTCGCGGACGAGGTCCAACACGTCCTCCGACTGCTGCGGCAGGCCGGCGTCAAGCTCGTCGAACTCCACAACCACGGACTGCGGGACAAACCCCGGCTGTTCTTCGTCCACTTCTGGGCGGTCGGCGACGCCGTCCGCCTGGCCCGCGATCTGCGTCCCGTGGTCCGGGCGACCAACGTGATCCCGGCCGGCTGACCAGGCCGGCATCCGTCTGCGGTCGCAGGTCGCGCGACGGATGACCGCACGGCACCGGTGCGGCACAGTGGCCCCGCTGCCCGTTTTCCCAGCGGAAGGACCGTGCCGGTGTCCGTGCTCCTGCTCGACGACGACGATGTCCGCGCCCACCTGGATGCCGCGACCGCGGTCCGGGCGGTGCGGGCGGCGCTGCTCTCGGCCCACCACGACGACCTGGTCGCGCCGCCCCGGGTCCGGGCCGCGCTGGGGGCCGGCGACCTGGTCATCACCGCGGGCCACCTTCGGTTCCGGCAGCTGTTCGGCTTCCGCTCGTACGACACCCTCGTGGGCGCGGAGCAACTGGTCGCGGTGTGGAGCACGGCGGACGGCGCGCTGCGGGCCGTGGTGCACGGCGCGGAGCTGGGGGCGCGGCGGACCGGGGCGATCGGCGCGGTGGCGGTGGACGCCGCCGCCCGCCCCGGCCCGGTCCGCGTCGGGCTGGTGGGGACCGGGCCGCAGGCTTGGACGCAGCTGTGGGCCCTCTGCGCGGTGCGGGAGGTGACCGACGCGGTCGTGGTGGCGCGGCACCACGACCGGGCCGCGGCGTTCGCCCGGCGGGCGGCCGGTGAGCTGGGCGTCGCGGCGCGCGCGGTGACCGCGGTCGAGGACGCGGTCACCGACCGGGACGTGGTGGTCGTGGCGACCGGGAGTCCGACGCCGGTCCTCGACGCCGACTGGCTGGCCCCCGGCACCCACCTCACGACCCTGGGCCCCAAGTCCACCGCCCGGCACGAGGTGCCCGCCGCGCTGGCCGACCGCGCCCGCACCGTCCTCACCGATTCGCTCGCCCAGTCCGCCGGGTCCGGCGGGTCGCCGCTGTTCCCCACCGACCGGCTGGTCTCGCTCGGTGCCGTCCTCGCCGGAGCGGCGCCGGCCCGCACCGGCCCCGACGACCTCACGGTCTTCAGCTCGGTCGGCCTCGCCGGCACCGAGGTCGCGGTCGCCGCGGCACTCTGCGAGGTGGTGCCGCGCTGAGAGCCGTCGTGGCGTCCGAGGGGCTGCGCCCGGCGGGCGAAAAGGCCGTGCGGGGCGGGTGCCGTCCGCAGTACGGTCCGTGGCCATGGATGACGAGGACGGTTACTTCGGGAAGAGCGTCGCGGCGACCTACGACGAGTCGTCGGCGGAGATGTTCGCGGCGGACGTCGTGGAACCGGCCGTCGAGGTGCTGGCCCGGCTCGCCGGAGCGGTGGCCGGTATCCGCCGTCGCGGGGAAATGCGTTTGGCCGAAAGGGCGCGGACGGGGGAGAGTTCGAGCGGAGTTCGCCGCGCGCTGTGCGGTTCCCCCATCCGATACAGTGACAAAGCGGGACGCGTTCCCGCCTGCGGGGATGCCGGTGCTCGCGCGGCGTTCGGCGCAAGGTTCCTCCGTTCTCTCGCTTTCTCAGTTTGGGCCGATTCATGGGGCATGTAGAAGTCGCGCACGTGGAGTACTACCTGCCGGACGGGCGGGTGCTGCTCGACGACGCCTCGTTCCGGGTGGGCGAGGGTGCCGTCGCCGCGCTCGTCGGGGCGAACGGCGCGGGCAAGACCACGCTGTTGCGGCTGATCTCGGGCGAGTTGAAGCCCCACGGCGGCTCGGTGACGGTGAGCGGGGGGCTGGGGGTGATGCCCCAGTTCGTCGGCTCGGTGCGGGACGAACGGACCGTGCGCGACCTGCTCGTCGCGGTGGCGCCGCAGCGGATCAGGCAGGCGGCGCACGCCGTCGACGAGGCCGAGACGGCCATCATGGAGCGCGACGACGAGGCCGCGCAGATGCAGTACGCCCAGGCACTGAGCGACTGGGCGGAGGCCCGCGGGTACGAGGCCGAAACCGTCTGGGACATGTGCACGATGTCCGCGCTCGGCATCCCGTACGAGAAGGCGCAGTGGCGCGCGGTGCGGACGCTCTCCGGCGGCGAGCAGAAGCGGTTGGTGCTGGAGTCGCTGCTGCGGGGCCCGGACGAGGTCCTGTTGCTCGACGAGCCGGACAACTACCTCGACGTGCCGGGGAAGCAGTGGCTCGAAGGGCAGTTGCGGGAGACCCGCAAGACGGTGCTGTTCGTCTCGCACGACCGGGAGTTGCTGGCGCGTGCGGCGCAGCGGATCGTGAGCGTGGAGCCCGGGCCGGCGGGCAGCGATGTGTGGGTGCACGGCAGCGGCTTCGCGACGTACCACGCGGCGCGGGCCGAGCGGTTCGAGCGGTTCGAGGAGTTGCGGCGGCGCTGGGACGAGAAGCACGCCCAGTTGAAGCGGCTGGTGGCCGACATGCGGCAGTACGCCAAGCGCAGCGACGAGATGGCGTCGCGGTACCACGCGGCGCAGACGCGGTTGCAGAAGTTCGAGGAGATCGGCCCGCCGCCCGAGCCGCCGCGCCCGCAGAAGATCACCATGCGGTTGAAGGGCGGCCGCACCGGCGTCCGGGCGGTGACCTGCCAGCAGCTCGAACTGACCGGTCTGATGAAGCCGTTCGACCTGGAGGTCTTCTACGGGGAGCGGGTCGCCGTCCTCGGTTCCAACGGTTCGGGGAAGTCGCACTTCCTGCGGCTGTTGGCCGGCGAGGAGGTCGCGCACACCGGGCAGTGGAAGCTGGGCGCCCGGGTCGTGCCGGGGCACTTCGCGCAGACGCACGCCCGGCCGGAGCTGTTGGGGCGCACCCTGGTCGACATCCTGTGGACCGAGCACGCGCGGAGCCGGGGGCCGGCGATGAGCGCGTTGCGCCGGTACGAGCTGGACCAGCACGGTGACAAGCCCTTCGAGAAGCTGTCCGGCGGGCAGCAGGCCCGGTTCCAGATCCTGCTGCTGGAGATCGGCGGGACGACCGCGCTGCTGCTGGACGAACCGACGGACAACCTGGACCTGGAGTCGGCCGAGGCGCTCCAGAAGGGCCTGGAGGCGTACGAGGGGACGGCGCTGGTGGTGACCCACGACCGCTGGTTCGCGCGGTCCTTCGACCGCTATCTGGTCTTCGGACAGGACGGCAAGGTCCGGGAGACGCCGGAGCCGGTGTGGGACGAGCGGCGGGTGCAGCGCCGCCGATAGCGCCGGCCGGTACGGCAGTTGGGGTCCGTCTCACTCGTGGGGCGGACTTCTCGGCCGTGTTCGGGCCGGTTTCCGCTGGGCCGTTCGGGCTGCTGTGTCCGGTGAGGGCACCCGGTCCGCCTCGCCCGGCCGTCCTGGCGGCGTGATCGGCGGCGCCCGTCCGCGCCACAGGACTGGACCTGCGTCCCACCGTCCTCAGCTGTGCGGACGGGGTGCCGCGCGAGCGCGCTACCACACGGGGGCATCCGCGTCAAGGCGCTCGATCCCCACCCGGAAGAGTGCCGTTGACCCTCTTCTTGACCCAGTGGTTCACTTCCCGCGTCGCCCGCACCACGCCGCGCACCCCGGCAGGCACCAGCGCATCCCCCCAAGTCCTCGAACACCGTGGGCACCGCCACGTCTCCGGGTGAGCATCGGTCACGGATCTCCTTCACCAGGCTGCCGCCCGTCGAGGAATGAGGCCCACCGGAGCATGAGGATCAGTGTCGTCATCCCCGCCTACCGTGCCCGTGACGCCCTGGAGTTGTGCCTGTTGTCCCTGGCCCGTCAGTCGCTCGACGCGGAGCACTCGGCCGAGGTGATCGTGGTGGACGACGGCTCGATCGACGGCACGGACCGGATGGTCGCCGCCCTCCCGGCCGGCCTGGACCTGTGCTACGTGTACGAGCCGCGCTCCCCCGCGTCCGGCCGGGCCCGGGCCCGCAACCTCGGCCTGGCGCAGGCGGTCGGTGACCTCGTCGTGCTGCTCGACGCGGACCAGGTGGTGGCGCCGACGTTCCTGGCCGAGCACGTCCGGGCCCATGCCGGGAGCGACGACCTGGTGGTGGTCGGCCGGCGGTTCCAGTTGGGGGACGGGCAGGTCGATCGGGAGCGGCTGCGGTACGAGTTCAGCTTCGAGGCGCTGCCGCCGGTGGTGCGGGGCGACGAACGGGAGCCGGTGTTGGAGGCGTTCGGCTGCGAACTGGCCGGACTGGAGACCGCCTGGCACTACCTGTGGGCGTGCAACGCCTCGGTCCGGCGCAGTCACCTGCTGGCCGCCGGGGGGTTCGACGAGGCGTTCGTCGGCTGGGGCCTGGAGGACGCCGAGCTGGGCTTCCGGCTCATCCGGCGCGGTCTGCGGCTGCGGTACGCCACCGAGGCGGCGGTGTACCACCTGCACCGGGCACCGGTGTCCCCGGCGCGGCACCGCCAGTGGCGGCGCAACCTCGCCTACTTCACCGCCAAGCACGACGAGTTGGTGGTCGTCCTCCAGCGGGCGTTCGAGCCGGCCATCGACCCGGCCGGCGCGGGCCGGGGGCGGCACGAGTGCGCGCTGCGCTTCGAACTCGCCGCCCGGGCGCTGGCCGGCCGCCGGGCGCCGGTGCTCACGCCCGTGCGGGCTCGGGCAGCGTTTCGCCGGTCTCCAGCAGGGTCTTGAGGCTGGAGAGCAGGGCGGGCCAACCGTGCTGGACCATTCCACGGGCGGTGGAGTCGGGGGCGAAGCCGTCGTGGACGACGGTGAGCTTGACCAGGTCGCCGAGCGGTTCGATCTCGAACGTCACCTTGGAGCGCGGTTCGGCCGCGAGCCGGGCGAGCACGTCGTCGGCGACGCCGGCGCTGGCGGCCCACTCCGGGGTGAAGGTGTGCCAGGTGTAGGAGAGCCTTCGGTGCGGGGTGGACTCCAGGACGACCTGTTCGGGGTGGGCGGTGGTGGCGCCGTGCTCGGCCCAGGTCATGGGTGATCCGGTGCGCCAGTCCGTGGCGAACTCCACTCCCCAGTAGCGACGGGTGAAGGCGGGATCGGTGAGGGCCTGCCAGAGCCGTTCCGGCGTGGTGCGGATGTAGGTGGCGTAGACGAACGCGTTGCTGTCCATGGGGGGTTCCTCCAGTGCGTGCTTGAGGTCGGCGAGGGCGCGGGCCCGGCCGCGGTCGTAGTGGCTGAGCCAGCGGTCCGCGAGGGCGTTGATCGGCTCGGCGTTGAGGTAGTGCAGCTTCTCCCTGCCGCGACGGAGCGTGGTGATCAGGTGGGCCGCCTCCAGGACGGCGAGGTGCTTGCTGACCGACTGCCGGGTCATGTCCAGCTCCGCGCACAGCTCCCGCAGGGTCTGTCCGTTGTGGGCGTTGAGGCTGTCCAGCAGCCGGCGGCGGCCCGCGTCGGCCAGTGCCTTGAAGACCTCGTCCATGCCCGTTCTCCCGTCCCGCCCCTGATGTGCAGCCGGGTGGCTGCCTAAAAACAATAGGCAGCCATTCAGCTGCATGTCAATCGATGGACATCGCCCCAGCTCAGGACGGATTTCCGGGCCCGCGCGCCGCACGACATCCGGACCCTTGGCACCGGGGCGACGACCGCTGCCCCTACTCCGCACGGGGCCCGCACCGCGCGAGCGCCGCCGCCGCAAGGAGCCGTAGGGGGCGGAGTGAAGGATTCCGTGGCACGTGTCGGTCGGTGGGCGGGTCCGGGCCTCCTGGGCGCGGTCGCCGTGGCGGCGCCGCTGACCGGGGCGGCGTACGCGGCCCAGGCCGCCTGGCCGGCCCTCCTCGGGGACCCGCACGACTGGGTGCACGACCTCCTGCGGGCGACCCTCGCGCTGCTGGTCGCGGTCGCCGGGGGACGGCACACGACCGCACGTGGAGCCGGCGGCTCGACGCGGACGCGGAGCACCTGGACGGGTCCCGTCAGCAGCTGCGCGTCGAGCGGGCGACCGGCGCATCGCACTCGGGGTACGGGCCGGCCCTCGGCCTGGCCCTCAGTGCCGTGGTGACCTCGCCGTTGACGGTCTGGCCGCCGATCGAGGGCACCCGCGGGATCCGGGACGCCGGCCGGGCGGCGCGGCGCGGCGCGGGCGCACCGCCCGGGCGGCCGGCGGGACGGGCCCGGTCGGGACGGCGCGAGCCGGGGGTTGAGCGTCGAGCGGTCGGCAACTACCGTCGCCGCACCCGCCGTTCCCGGTGTCAGTCGGTGATCTCGACGTGCCGTGGCGTCGCGGCCTGCGCCTTGGGGATGGTCACCGTCAGCACCCCGTCCGTGAGGTTGGCCGTGACCTCGTCGGTCTTGACGTCCACGGGCAGCGCCGCGCGGAACTCGAACTGGCCGGTCCGGCGGGTGGTGCGGCGCAGGACGCCCTCCCGTGTGCACTCCTTGTGTTCACCACTGATGCGCAGCTCCCGGTCGTCGATCTCGACGTCGATGGCGTCGCGTTGCACACCAGGCAGTTCCGCCTCGATGACGTACGCCTGATCCGTCTCGTGCAGATCCGCCAGCGGCGCCCAGTGGAGCCGTCCGCCGAGCGTGGACGTGCCGCCGGCGGACTCCAGGAGGCGGCCCATCCGCTCGTAGAGGTCGTCGAACTCCGAGGCGATCGGCTCGCCCCAACTCAACGGCGGCAGGACCTGTTCCAGGAGGCTGCCGGGCCGGTGTCGCACGGGCATGTTCATCGCGGTCACCTCCGCGAGGACTGTGTTCGGCTGATGTGATGCATGCCTGGTTCCATGCTGCGCGCCCCGGACCGGCCCGGCGACTTCGGTGACCGGACCGCCGGTTCAGCCGAACAGGCCGGGCACCCGGATGGTCCGCACCGGCCGCTTCTGCTTCGGCGCCTGGTGCGGTGGCAGCCGACCGCCGGGGATCGTGTCGGCCCGGACGGGGTGGGGGCCGGCGTCGTCGGGGGCGTCCGCCGCGCCCGGCTTCCCGGCGCCGCCCGGCTGGTCGGCGCGGCCCGGGCGGCGGTTGCGGTCGGGGCGGCCCGTGCGGCCCGGAATTCCGATTCCGGTGGGCTCGGTCCGGTGCCTGCGGCGGCCAGCCGCTTTGCGTGCCATGGGGGCTACCCCGCGTGCCGGGGCGCGTCGGTCCGCGCCGGCCGGCCCCCGCGGACGCCCTCGGTCACGCAGCCCGGGCCGGGGAAGATCTCCGTCTCGTGACCGTCCTCGTACCGCACCCGGTACGGGGGTTCGCCGCCGGGGCCGAGCACCTCGACGACGGTGGCCCGGTGCTCCGGATCGCCCACTGCGCGTCCGGTGAACCGCAGTACGTCTCCCTCGTGCGCCTGCATGGCCGCTCTCCCTTCCCTGCACTGCCGTGACTCTGCGCGTACGCCGCGCCGGGGCGAGCGCCGCGCCTGCTTCCAGTGTGCGTGCGCGGCCGCGGACCGCACGGGGGCGGCGGACGGCCGGCGGGCAACGCCCCGCGGCACCCTGGCGGTTCAGTCCTGGATCTCGACGTGCCGCGGCTTGGCGGCCTGCGCCTTCGGCACCGTCACGGTGAGGACACCGCCCGAGAGCGCGGCGGTCACCGCGTCGGCCTGGACGTCCACCGGAAGCAGCGCCCGGTACTCGAACCTGCCGGTGGGCCGGCCGCGGCGGCGCAGCGTGCCCTCCCGCTCGGACTGCCGCAGCTCCCCCGAGATGCTCACCTCGTGTTCGCCGACCTCGACGTCGACGTCCTGGCGGGAGATCCCCGGCAGTTCGCACTCGACGACGTAGGCCGCGTCGGTCTCGTGCAGGTCGGCCGGCGGGACGAAGGCGGTCGTCCCGGTCAGGGACGGGGTGCCCGAGGCGGCCTCCAGGAAGTGGTTCATCCGGTCGAAGATCTCCTGGAAGTCGGCCATCGGCTGGGGCCAGCTCCGCCCGCGTTCTCTCAGGGGGCCGGCGCGGTGGTGCAGCGGCAGTTCCATCACGGTCACCTCCCGGTGCGGCAGCAGAACGCTTCTGCTCCTTCCATGCTGGGCACCACCGGCGCACCGCCGCGACTCGACGGGCCACCCGTTGCCTGACGCCTCGCCAGATGTTGGTGGTCACTCGCCGTGGTACAGGCGGTCCGCGCCGACGAGCAGGACCTCGCCCTTGGCCTCCGCCGCACGCAGCTCCGGGCCGAAGCCGACGCCGCTGTAGCAGGCCGGCACGGCCTGACCGGTGTCCTCACCGGCAGCGGCGAGGAGCGCCAGGAGCCGGCGCAGCCGCTCCAGGTGCGGGGTGTCCATCACCTCGTCGAAGCGGGCCAGCCCCACCGACAGCAGCACCCCCGGGCGCCCGTCGGCGGTGCCCCGGACCACCACCTCGGCGTCGAGCCGGGCATCGCTCTCCGGGTCGGGCACGGTGCCCCGGACCGCGGTGCTCACCTCGCCGCCGAAGGTGTCCCAGGCCGCGTGCTGGGTGGCCCAGTCGCGGCAGAGCTGGGCGAAGTGCGGGGCGGCCACCGCGGCGTCGAACTCCGGGCGGGTCCGGTGCCAGACGGTGGCCGGCTCCTCCTGCTCCAACGCGGCGCGGTGCGGCCAGGCGATGGCGTGCTCGAAGGCCAGCAGCGGCTCGGCGATGCGGTAGCGGGTCAGGCCCGGGCGGAACGCATCGGGTTCGGCGTGCAGCAGCCCGTGCTTGTGCATCACGGCCAGGACGTGGGAGACGTCGTGCAACGAGGCCCCGAGGCGGTCCGCGATCCCGCCCGGGGTGGACCGGCCGCCGGCGATCGCCACCAACACCGAGTGACACAGCGCGCGGTCGGCGTAGTCGCCCTCCTGTTCCAGCAGGTGGCGGGCCTCCCAGAACAACGGCACCCGGGGGTTGAGGACCGTCCGGCACACCCAGGAGTCGAAGTCGTCGGGGCCGGCGGGCACGTCGTCGCAGACCAGGTCGCCGCGGTAGGCGGGGGTACCGCCGACGACGGCGTGCACCTGCACCGCGAGCCGGGGCGCCCGGATGCCCCAGAAGCGGGCCGCCTTGCGGAAGCCGAACGGCGGTACGGCCAGTTCCAGGGACGCCACGCCGTGCAGCGACGACGGGCCGGCGAAGAGCCTGCGGATGACGGCCGGGCTGGCGCCGCTGAGGATCAGGCGCAGCCGGTTGTCCGGACGCTCCCGGCGCACGCGCAGGTACGCACCGTGCAGCACCGAGGGCAGTGCGGGGCTGTGCCCGACGAGCTCGGGGAAGTCGTCGATGATCACCGGCGCCGGCCGCTCGTCGCCCAGTGCGAACAGCGCCTCGGCCGCCTCGTCCCAGCGGTGCCAGTGCGGCGGCCCGGCCGCGCCGGTGTGCTCGGCGAGCCGTTCGGCCAGGCGCCGCAGGGATTCCGCCTCGGCCGCCGCCTGCCCGTCGAAGTAGAAGCCGTCGGTGGCCCGGCTCACCGCCTCCAACAAGAAGGTCTTGCCCTGCCGGCGCTGCCCGGAGACCAGGGCGAGGGTGGGCCCGGGGCCGGGGTCGCGGGCGAAGCGCACCAGGTCCGCCCACGCCTCGGCACGGTCGAACATCCGGTCCGGACGGGCCGGGAGGTCACTGGCGTCCGAGGGCGACACGGGCCCGCTCCCCTCGTTCACGGGCCGCCGGCGGCGAGCGGCGGCCGACCTTGCTGTCCGTACGGTTCGCTGTGGGTCAAGTACACCTCCGGCCGACGGCGGCTGCCCGGCCCGGTGCGCCGTCCGGGGCACCGGGCCGGGCGGCGCCGTCAGCCCGGTTCCGGCGCGGGCCGGACGGTGGTGCCGTCCGGTGCCCGGCCGTCCCGGGCGGCGTCGTCGCGGTCGAAGGTGAGGCGGTCGATCACTTCGATCACCCCGTCCACGCTCTCGCAGAGCCGGACCGCGATCGGCACCAGGCTCTTGCGCTCCAGCGCGCCGGTGAGCGTCACGGTGCCGTCGGTGACGTCGACGGTGACCGCGGACGGCGCGACCCCGAGCGTGCGGGTCAGCACCTCTTCCAGGATCTCCTCCTGGATCGCGCGGTCGCGCCGCAGGAACAGCTGGACCAGGTCGCTGCGGCTGATCACCCCGATGAGCCGGTCGGCGTCGTCGACCACGGGCAGTCGCTTGACCCTGCGTTCCTCCATCGTCCGGGCCGCCTCGACGACGCTCCACTCCGGCCGCGCGACCACGGCCGGACTGGTCATGATCGCCCCGGCGGTGGCCGCCCCGGCCTTGGAGAGCTGCCGGCGCAGCAGATCGGCTTCGGAGACCACCCCCACCGGCCGGCCGTCGTCGTCGACGACCGCGACGGCGGTGATGTCGTACTCGTCGAGCAGCCTCGCGATCTCCCGGAACTGGGTGCCCCGTTGGACGGTGACGGCGTTGGGGGTCATCAGGTCGGCCACTCTGCGGTGCCTCATGGTGGGCCACTACCTCCGGGTGTGCGGCATTCCGTCGGCCCCGGCCGGATTCGCCGGAGTCCTGCCTTCATGATCCCGCGTCCGGCGCCCGAACGGCGTACGGGGCCGGCCCTGACCCGTCGGACACCCCCTAGTCGTGCGGGACCACGGCGACCGGGCAGGTCACGTGGTGGACGGCGGCATGGGTGACGGCGCCGATCCGGGGCGCGGGCAACCGGTGGCGCCGTCGGCGGCCGACCACCAGGAGCCCGGCCCCCGCGGCGGCCTCGACGACGGCCCGGGCCGGGCTGTCCGGCAGTACGGTCTGCTGCGCCAGCACTCCGGGGAACCGTGCGCACCACGGGCGGAGGGCCTCCGCCAGCTCGCCCGCCACCGCCGCGGACACCTCGGCCGCCGCGTCCGGGTCCACGCCCCACGGGGTGTAGACCTGGGCGGGGAACGGCCGGCCGTGCACCACCTGGAGCAGGACCCCGCGGCTCGCCGCGGCGTCGAAGGCGAACGCCAGCAGGTGCTCGGCGGGCCCGCCGAGGCCGAGCGCGGCCACCACCCGTGGTCCGCCGGCCGCCGCGGGGCCGTCCGACGGCTCGGCGGCGGGCGGCGCGCCGGCCCGCGGCCCCGCCGCGCCGGCCCGCACCAGCACCACCGGCCCCGGCGCCCGGGCCACCACACTCAGGCTGACGTCGCCCAGCACGAAGCTCTCCCAGGTCGTGAGGGCCCGCGAGCCCAGCACCAACAGCCGGGACTCCGCGGAGGCCCGCAACAGCGCCGGCTCCGGCTCGTCGCCCACCAGGTCCTCGATGATCGGCAGCTGCGGATGGCGCTCCCGGACCGCGTCCGTCGCCTCCCGGACGACCTCGCGGGCGAAGACGTTCTGGTCCCGCTCGGGGGCGGTGTCCGGTGCCTGGGCGGCCAGCATGATCCAGGCGTGCAGCAGCCGCAGCACGGCGCCCCGGCGGTGCGCCTCGTCAGCGGCCCACAGTGCCGCCGCCAGGCCCTCCGTCGAGCCGTCGAGCCCGGCGGTGATGGTCTCCGGCTCCATGACTGTCCCCCAACGCGTCCGGGGAGACGGAGCTCGCGCCCCGCGCTATCGAGCCTGCGCGCCCGCGCGGCACGGGGCCAGTGGGCCGGTGGGCACCGCGCGGGGGCCGAACGGCCCGGGCCGCCGCGAAGGAGCGGCCCGCCGCGTCACCGCACCGGCAGCGCCAACTCGGCGGGGCCGTCCGCCGGCGCCCCGAACGCGACGCCGCTCCCCCGCGGCGTGCGACCGCCGTACAGCGGATCGGCGGTGTCCACGACCAGGGCGAACCGGTGCCCGGCGGGCAGGTCGTACGCGGTGGGGAAGAGCGTGACGTCCAGCGGGAAGGCGCGCCCGGGCTGCTTGTCGGTCCAACTCTGCGGCGCGTGCGCGATCAGTTTGCCCACGCCCAGGGCGTTCACGTCGTAGAGGTAGGCGAAGGCGGTGCCCTGCGGGGCGGACGCGGTGACGGCGGTGTGCAGCCGTGCGGCGCCGCGGAGGTGCTGCGCGGTGCGGTACGGCGTCGACTGCCAGACCGCGGCGGCGCTGCGGGACAGCAGCGGTACGACGACGGTCGGCGGCAGGCCGACGATCTGGTCGAGCGCTCCGGACAGTTCGGCGATGCCGCCGTCGGCGCCCGAGTCGGTGCCACCGTACACCCGCCGCCACCAACCGGCGCCGCCCGGGTCGGACCCGGCCGGTCCGCCGAGCGTCCCGGTGCCGCCGGTGTCCGGGCGCCCCAGCTTCAGGTGTTCGGTCCGCGAGCTGACGGACCGCCAGTTCGGGTAGCGCTCCTCGCCACCGCCCGGCCGGACCGTCAACTGCACGCCCCCGTCCGCCCCTCCCGCGCCGCCGGAACCCTTGAGGTGGCGGTCGAGCCACTGACGGGCACTGGTCCAGGTGGCGTTCGGCAGTCCGAGCAGGCTGGTCAGCTCCTGGGTGGCGTGGTCGCCGGGGCGCAGTTCGAGCCGCTTGGGCCCGGTCAGCCGCTGGTAGAACGAGGTCATCTGGCCGGGGTTGAAGATGCTGTCGCCCCAGGCGTTGGCGAGGAAGACCGCGGTGCCGTGGGCGTTGATGCGGTCCACGTAGGCGGCCGGTGACCGGGTGTGCGCCCACTGGACGACGCGGGGCATGTCACGGTCGGCGAAGAGGTCGGCCAGCGTCCGGGAGAACTCCGGGCTGCGCCGGCCGGTCGGCGTCTGGATGGCGGCGAGCAGCCCGGCGGCCTGGACGTGCCGGGTCCGTCCGCTGTAGAGCGAGTCGGCCAGGTCCGCCCAGCCGCTGAGCGAGGCGACGGCCTTGACCCGCGGGTCGAAGGCGGCGCCCAACAGCGTCAGGCCGCCGCCCAGGGAGAGCCCTACCATCCCGACGCGGCTCCGGTCGCCCGGGGTGTGGGCGAGCGACCAGTCGATCACCGCGGAGATGTCGGACACGTCCGTGGGCCCCGCGACGTCGATCCGCCCGCCGGAGCCCCAGAATCCGCGCACCGTGTACGTCACCGCGACGTACCCGGCGGCGGCCAACTGCCGTCCCTGCGCCACGTACTCCAGGTCGTTCTGGCCCCAGCTGGCCGGCTGGACGACCAACGGGTAATGACCGGTGCGGTCGGCGCCGGGGGTGCCCGGGGCGGGGGTGAAGACGTCGGCCTTGAGGACGGTGCCGTCCTTCATCGGGATGTCGGCGAGCCGGAAGCCGGGGGCGGCCGACGCGCCGGCGACGGGCGCCGCGGGTCGGTGCCGCACGGCGGCCGCGGCGGGTCCGGCCGGCACGGCCACGGCCAGGGACGCGGCAACCGCCGCCGCGCATAAGGACGTTGCTGTGCGGCGCCGGTGTCGGCGCCGGCCGCCGAGGGGGTTGCCTGCGGTACGGCGGGATCGTGCCATCGCTGCTCCAGGGTTCTGACCGCGGCGCCACGGTGGCGTCCGTCCGGTGCGGTGATCGGGAGCGTAGGACGGCGCGCCCGTCCCGGACGAGATCATGATCAGCCAAACTACCCACGAGTAACACGCCGCCCGCAACGCGCACTTGAACGCTGCGACAGGGGCGAAATGCGAGGGATGGGGCAAATGGTTTAGGGTGTTCGGATGATCTTTATCGTTGTGAAGTTTTCGGTGAAGCCCGAACACGTCGAGGAGTGGCCCGAGAAGGTCAGCGCGTTCACCCGCGCCACCCGGGAGGAGCCGGGCAACCTGTGGTTCGAGTGGTCGCGCAGCCTGGAGGACCCGAACACCTACGTCCTGGTCGAGGCGTTCCAGGACGACGCCGGCGAGGCGCACGTCAACTCCGACCACTTCCGCGCCGGCCTGGAGGCCATGCGCCCCCTGCTGCGCCGCACGCCGGACATCGTGAGCACCACGATCGCCGGCGCCGAGGGCTGGAGCGCGATGGGCGAACTCTCCATCGACTGACCCCGCACGCCCCGACGCGGCGGCCGGCGCCCCTCAGGATGGCGCCGGCCGCTGCGTCGTTTCCGCTGCGCCGCCACGTCAACCGGCATCGATGAAGTCCTGGGTGAAGCAGAACGGGGAGCGCTTCCGCGACGCGGAGGCCGGCAGCGGCCCGGGGGAGGTGACGCCACCGGCCGCGCGCTCGCCCTCCCGGGGCGCCCGACCGCCTCCTGGTCGGTGGCGGCACTTAGTTCAGCCCGGCGATGAACTCGCTCAGCAGGCGGTTCGCCGTGCCGGACTCGAAGAGGCGGGTCAGTTCCGCCCGGGCTGTCCGGTGGCGGAACTCGCCTTGGTACGAGGCGTCACCGGCGTTGTGGAGCAGTTCGGTCCACCATGTCGCGAACGCCTGGTAGTTCCACACGTGGCGCAGGCAGGTCGACGAGTATCCGTCGAGCAGGGTCGCATCCTGGTGGTTGGCCTGGTGGTGCGTGACGGCGTCCGCGAAGACCTCGGCGTCGTACAGGGCCAGGTTCATGCCCTTCGCGCTCATCGGAGGGACGATGTGGGCCGCGTCCCCGAGCAGGTACAGCCGGCCGTGGCTCATCGGGCTGTGCACCACGCTGCGCAGCGGTACCAGTTGTGTGCTGGTGATCGGCCCCCGGGAAGCCATGGGTTCGCCGAAGCGGGTTTCGAGTTCGTCCCAGATCTGCTCGTCCGTCCACTGTGACGTCGTGCTGTCGGGCGGGCACTGGAGGTAGAACCGGCTCGCATGGGGGGCCGCGGGCGAACTGCCCGGCGAATCCGCGGGCGTGCAGCGCCATCAGGGACTGGTGCCGGGCGGGAACCTCGGCGAGGACGGTCAGCCACGCGTATCCGTAGTCGTGGGACGAGCGGGCGAGGCTCGCCGCGGGGACGGCCGTCCTGCTCACCCCGCGGTCACCGTCGCAGCCGGCGATGAACTCGCAGCCGATCACCCGTGTCGCACCGGTGCCGTCGCGGTAGGAAACGCAGGCGGGGGCCTCGTCGGCGATGTTCCGCAACGAGACGTCGGCGGCGTCGAAGCGGAGGTCCCCGCCATCGCTGAGGAAGACGTCGATGAGGTTTCGGACGAGGACCTGCTGGGGGCAGAAGCGTCCGCCGTCGTGATCCTCCGGTGCGAGGGCGAGGGGGCGCGTCCGGCCGTCGATCCGGAAGTTCAGCACGGGGTCGACCGGGGCCCCTCCGATCACCCGGTCCTGGAGACCCCACTGCCGGAACATGCGGGCGGCCCGGGTGTCGATGACACCGGCACACTGTCGTCGTTCGGCGTACTCACGGCTGCGCTTCTCCAGGATGACGCAGTCAATCCCCTTGCGCAGCAGGAGGTTTCCGAGGGTGAGCCCGGCGACGCCGGCTCCTACGATCGCCACGGTGGTGTGGTCGTGCACTTCGGGTGCCGACGGGGAATCTCCGGTTGGGCCTGTTGTCATGCCTCCATGCTCACGGGAGACCAGGCCCGCGCGGCACCGGCATACGGACAAGATGTTCCGGAAACCCGCCAAGGCCGAGCAGTTACCACCAGCCGACGACGCCGGCCGCCGGTTTCCCCGCCGCCGATCACCCGTCAGCGATCACCCGTCACCGCTACGGAGGTCCCGTTGATACCTCCCCGGCGTCTGCCCGACGATCGCCGTGAACGCTTCGATGAAACTGGTGGGGTTGGCCCAACCCAGCCGGGTGGCCGTGTCGATGACCGCGTCCCCCTCGACCAACCTGACCAGCGCGTGCTGGATGCGCAGCAGGCTCCGCCAACGAGGGAAGCCCATCCCCAACTCGGTCTGGAACAGGCGGCTCAGGGTCCGTTCGCTCGCGCCGACCGTCCGCCCGAGCTCCGCCAACGTCGAGGGCGTCGCGGGATCGGCGTGGAGCAGGTCCGTGACGGCACGAAGGCGGTCATCAACCGGCTCCGGCAGGTACAGGGCCTCTTCGGGAACGTCGACGAGTTCGTCGACGACCACCCCTCGGAGGCGGTCCCGGGCGTCCGGCCGCAGTGCGCGGTCGCCGGTGAGGACCAGCAGTGCCTCTCGCAGCAGCGGCGACGCGGCGAAGACCACCGGCCGGTCCGGCAGCCCGGCGCACAGCGCGCCCGCGATCTCCAGCACCCGGACCTCGGTCCGCCCGTACGCACGGTGGCGGTGCTCGAAACCCGGCGGCGTCCACACCACGCGGTTGGGCGGGGCGACCCAGGTGCCTCGCTCCGTCGTGGTGGCAAGGACTCCCGCCGAGGGGTACAGCAACTGCCCGTCGGCATGTCGGTGGGGGGCCACACCGTCTCCGTGGTCGAGCAGTCCTCGCTTGTCCGCGAAGGCGGTGGCGGGGGACGGCTTCTGGCGGAGGTCGGGCACGGTGGCGAGCCTACCGATCGGAGTACGTGCCCAGGCACGCCGCGTGCTGCCGCACGCGACCGCCGCGGGGGACGTCCGGAGGCCGGCTACCGCTCCGGCGGCGTGCGGGTCACGGTGCGGCCCGCTGCGGTGGCCGTGCGGGCGAAGCGGGCGGCGTCGAGTACGGCGGCCCCGTCCGGGTCGTTGTTGAAGTACGCGTAGACGTCGGCCCGGTCCGGCCAGGCGGCGGCGATCCGGTGCACCCAGGCATCGAGTGCCTGGCGTCCGTAGCGCGGCCAGGGGGCCGCGGCCCCTTCGTGGAAGCGGAGATAACCCCAGTCGGTGGTCCGCCACAGGGGCGTCACCGGCCGGGAGCCGCGGTCCGCCCAGCACAGTGCGGCGCCGCGGCGCTCCAGTACCGTGCGGATCTCCTCGGTCCACCACGAGGCGTGGCGTGGTTCGACGGCGACCCGGGTTCCGGTGGGGAAGCAGCCCAGGCAGGTGTCCAGCAGGGCGGCGTCCGCGCGCAGGGTGGGGGGCAGTTGCAGCAGGACGGGGCCGAGGCGGGGGCCGAGGTGCGCGGCGCGGGTCATCAGTCGCCGGACCGGTTCCTGTGGGTCGCGGAGGCGTTTGACGTGGGTGAGGTAGCGGCTGGCCTTGACGGCCATGACGAAGTCGGTCGGCGTGCGGTCCCGCCAGTCGGCGAACGTCGTGGCCTCGGGCAACCGGTAGAAGGCGGCGTTGCTCTCGACGGTGGCGAAGTGCCGGGCGTACTCCTCCAGCCAGCGGCGCTGCGGCACGTCCGAGGGGTAGAGGACGCCGCGCCAGTCACGGTACTGCCAGCCGGAGGTGCCGAGGTGGAGGGGCATACGGGATGCGTCCCCGGTCCGGGGTGCGGCGTACCGTTCGGCGAGCACCAGCGGCCCCCGGCCCCCGGGTCGTCGCCCGCCCCGGGGGCCGCTGGTGTTCAGAAGGGCACGGAGGGGTCCCGGGTCACCGTGGAGGTGGCGAGGACGGCGTCGAAGGCCGCGGGCACCGGGGTGGCGAGGGTTGCGCTCTGGGAACGGATGCGGTTCGGCAGCGGCTCGCCGTCCGGGTCGCGCGGCGGTCGGCGGAGGTCGGTGAGGGTGATCCGGTCGCCGAGTCCGGCATCGATCAGGGCGGCCTCGACGCTGCCGGGCTCCGGGGGCGCGAGCGGGGTGTCCGCGACCGTGAAGCCGACCGTGCGCCGGGGATCCAGGACCATCTCGGGGACGTGGTCGGCGGTGTGGGTCACGGCCACCGCGCGGTAGTCGGAGCCGAGTCTGCGGGCCAGATGGTGGCCCATGGGGAGCGTGGTGAGCGGACCGCCGAAGTCGATCCGGGTCTTCTGGATGTGGTTGTTGTGCGCGACGACGACGAGGCGGGTGCCGGGCGCGCTGCGCGCCAGGTGCCAGTGCACCGACTCGGCCAGGAAGCTCTCCCGGATCGCGAGGTCGCCCGCGTCGGCCCGTCCGGATTGCAGGGCGTGCACGGCCCGGAACAGGGCGTCGGTGTGGCAGGCGGCCTCCAGTCGGCGGCGGGCGACGTCGTAGCGCTCCTGTCCTCCGCGGGACGCGTACCGCGGTTCCTCGGCGCGCAGCCGGAGCAGGAGGCGGGCGAGGGCGGCGGTGAGCGCGTCCTGCTCGGCCGGTGCGAGGCGGGCCCAGGCGGGCGCGGCCGCGGCGCCGGAGCCGATGCCGGCCAGGAACCGGTCGCTGATCTCCAGCGCGGTGTCCAGCAGCGGCAACGCGTCGGGGGCGATCTCGGCCAGGTAGTCGCGCAGCGGGTCCAGGGCCGGCCGCAGTGCGCCGCCGGCCTCGGGCAGGTCGAGGCCGGCGAAGCGCAGGGGGTGGCGGCCGGTGCGGTTGTGGTGGCGCAGCCAGTGCAGGAAGCCGCCGGCGCCCCATTCGGCGGCGGCCCGGCTCACCTCGGCCAGGCCGTCGTCGGCGCCCTCGCCGCGCAGCCAGGCGTCGAGGGCGAAGCCTTCGCTGAAGCCGAATTCGAAGGCCAGGACGGTGAAGCCGCAACGCTCGGCAAGGAACCGCACGACGCGTTGGCGGGCGCGCGAGAACTCGGTGACGAAGTGCGCGCCCTCGCCGACGGCGACGACCCGGGCGGCACCGACGATGTCCCGCAGCGGTGCGAGGTCGTCGAGGTCGTCGTGGGGTTCGAGCGTGGTCAGGGTGGTGGTGTGGGCGCGGAACCAGGCGGCGAGCTGGTGGGGCGCGGGGGTCCGGTTGTGCCTCGCCATGCGGCGGACCGTAACACCGGCCGCGACGGCTGCGCAGCCGGGTTTCCGCCGCGGGCGCCGCTCCCCCGCCACCATGGGGAAGATCCGAATAAAAGGTGCATCTTGACATGTGTCGGGGCACGTTCTATGCAGATGATGTAGCCGGCTTGGTCGCCGTATCAGCAGGTGAGAGGCGGTGTGCGGGTGGTGGTCGGGCGCTGTCCCGGCCGTGGGCCCGCACCGCGCCGTCGCCCCGGATCGGGCCGCGAGACGAGGAGTGGACCATGGCACGAGCAGTCGGTATCGACCTCGGGACGACGAATTCGGTGGTCAGCGTGCTGGAGGGCGGTGAGCCGACGGTCATCACCAACGCCGAGGGAGCCCGGACCACGCCGTCGGTGGTCGCCTTCGCCAAGGGCGGGGAGGTCCTGGTCGGCGAGATCGCCAAGCGCCAGGCCGTGACCAACGTCGACCGCACCTGCCGTTCGGTCAAGCGCCACATGGGGGACGCGCAGTGGCGTTTCCCGGAGAGCGGCGACATCGACGGCAAGCGCTACACCGCGCAGGAGATCTCCGCGCGGGTGTTGCAGAAGCTCAAACGGGACGCCGAGACCTACCTGGGCGAGGACGTCACCGACGCGGTGGTCACCGTGCCGGCGTACTTCAACGACGCGCAGCGCACCGCGACGAAGGAGGCCGGGGAGATCGCGGGGCTGAAGGTCCTGCGGATCGTCAACGAACCGACCGCCGCCGCCCTCGCCTACGGCCTGGACAAGGAGAACGACCAGACCATCCTGGTCTTCGACCTCGGCGGGGGCACCTTCGACGTGTCACTGTTGGAGATCGGCGAAGGCGTGGTGGAGGTGAAGGCCACCAACGGTGACACGCACCTGGGCGGGGACGACTGGGACCAGCGGGTCGTCGACCACCTCACCAAGCAGTTCAAGAACGCGTACGGCATCGACCTGGCCCAGGACAAGATGGCCACCCAACGGCTGCGCGAGGCCGCGGAGAAGGCGAAGATCGAGCTGTCGGCGGCCACCGAGACGACGATCAACCTGCCGTACCTGAGCGCGTCGCCCGAGGGCCCG
Organism: Streptomyces sp. x-19; assembly: GCF_046549115.1. NCBI lineage: Bacteria > Bacillati > Actinomycetota > Actinomycetes > Kitasatosporales > Streptomycetaceae > Streptomyces > Streptomyces sp. x-19. Next base: position 47,477 of record NZ_JAJPWK010000007.1, read on the forward strand.
CTGCACCTCGACGAGAAGCTCACCCGCGCCCAGTTCGAGCAGCTGACCGCGGACCTGCTGGAGCGGTGCAAGGCGCCGTTCCACAACGCGGTCAAGGACGCCGGCGTCAAGCTCGCCGACATCAACCACGTGATCCTGGTGGGCGGTTCGACCCGGATGCCGGCGGTGACCGAACTGGTCAAGCAGCTGACCGGCAAGGACCCGCACAAGGGCGTCAACCCGGACGAGGTCGTCGCGATCGGCGCCAGCCTCCAGGCCGGTGTCCTCAAGGGCGAGGTCAAGGACGTCCTCCTGCTGGACGTCACCCCGCTGTCCCTCGGCATCGAGACCAAGGGCGGCATCATGACCAAGCTGATCGAGCGCAACACCACGATCCCCACCAAGCGCTCGGAGACCTTCACGACGGCGGAGGACAACCAGCCGTCCGTGCAGATCCAGGTCTACCAGGGCGAACGCGAGATCGCGGCGTACAACAAGAAGCTCGGGATGTTCCAACTGACCGGTCTGCCGCCGGCCCCGCGCGGCATCCCGCAGATCGAGGTCTCCTTCGACATCGACGCCAACGGCATCATGCACGTGACCGCCAAGGACCTGGGCACGGGCAAGGAGCAGAAGATGACCGTCACCGGCGGCTCCTCGCTGCCGAAGGACGACATCGACCGGATGGTCCGCGACGCCGAGCAGTACGCCGAGGACGACCGTCGCAAGCGCGAGGCCGCCGAGACCCGCAACCAGGGCGAGCAGCTGGTCTACCAGACCGAGAAGTTCCTCAAGGACAACGAGGACAAGGTGCCCGCCGAGGTCAGGACCGAGGTCGAGTCCGCCGTCGGCGAGCTGAAGGAGAAGCTCAAGGGCGAGGACGGTGCGGCCATCCGCACCGCGTCCGAGAGGGTGGCGACCGTCTCCCAGAAGCTGGGCCAGGCCATGTACGCCGACGCCCAGGCGGCCCAGTCGGCCACCGGCCCGGACGGTGCCGGTGCGCAAGCCGGGGCCGGCGGCGAGGACGACGTGGTCGACGCGGAGATCGTCGACGACGACAAGCAGGAAGGAGGCGGACGATGAACCGTCCGACCGACGTCGGTCGCCTCCCCCGCCCGCCGCTCGCCCTGGTCGGGCGCACCGGGCCGGAACGAGGCGCGCCCTCGGCGCCCCGCGCGCAGCCGGACCCGGCGCGGCCGGACCGGCGCACCGCGCCTCCGGGGCCCACCCGGCGCGGCGCCGAGGTGCCCGACGCCGAACGGCTGGCGGCCGAACTGCGCGAGCGCACGGCCGATCTGCAACGGCTCAAGGCCGAGTTCGACAACTACCGGCGGCGGGTGCGCCGCGACCGGCTGGCGGTCGGTCAGGTCGCCGTGGCCAACGTGCTGGCACGGCTGCTGCCGGTGCTCGACGCGATCGCCGAGGCAGCCGAGCAGGGTCAGCTGACGGACGGCTTCGGGCGCGTCGCCGACGTCCTGGAGACGGAGTTGGCGTCCTTGGGCCTGACGTCCTTCGGCACGGTGGGCGAGCCGTTCGACCCGACCGTCCACGAGGCCGTGGCCTACACACCGCCCGAGCGGACCGGGCCGGTCGCGCGGAGCGGGCCGGACGGCCCCGCGGTCTGTGCCGAGGTCGTCCGCCGCGGCTTCCGGGTCGGCGACCGGCTGCTGCGTCCCGCCGAGGTGTCCGTGACCGGTGCACGACCGGGCCCCCCGGCCGGCCGACTCCCGTGAACAGCAGGCCGGTCGCGCCCTTTCAGCCGGTGCTTCGGGTGAGCGTCGAAGGGCGGCGGCCGGCGGTCGCGCCGGCCACGAGCAGCGCCCCGACGCCGGCCAGGCACAGCCAGGCGAAGCCGTCGCCGATCCGGTCGTAGACCGTGGTGGTGCCGTGCACCGGGACGTACGCCACGGTGGCCTGGCGGTCGGTGGTGAAGTAGTCCGTGCTGGCGAGTACGCGCCCCTGGTCGTCGTAGGCGGCCGTGACGCCCTCGGCGTCCGGGCGGACCAGCGCGTAGCCGGCCTCGACGGCGCGCAGGGCGGCCTTGCGGGTGTGCGCGCGCCCGTACTCCGCCCAGTCGTGGGAGGGGACCAGCATGATGTCGGCGGGCACCCGCATCATGCCGGGGAAGTCGGCGTCGTAGCAGATGGCGTTGGCCAGCCGGCCGTACGGGGTCGCGGCGGTCGGGACCCGGCCGTCGCCGGGGACGAAGGTCTCCGAGCCGGGTATCGGATGGGCCTTCTGGTACGTCCAGCGCACCGTGCCTGCGGGGTCGATCAGCAGCGTCTCGTTGCGGCCGTAGGCGGGTGGACGGGCGGTGTGCACGCCGAGGCCGATCTCCAGGTAGATCCGGGAGCGGCGGGCCTGCGTCCGGGCGGCCGCGATCGTCGCGGGCTCGTCGGCGGCCAGCACCCGCACGCCCTGCTCGGGCCAGACGACGATCTTCGCGCCGGCCGCGGCCTCGCGCCGGGTGGCGGCCAACAGGCCGTCCAGGACGGCGCGCTGGGCCGGCCGGAGGCCCGGCGGCGGGTGGGCGACGAGGTCCGCGCGCCCACCGGTGGCCCGGGCGTACGCGGCCTTCTGGGCCCGGATCAGGGCCGCGTCGGCGGTGACGGCGGCGATCCGCACCGTCGGCCCGTCCGCCGGGAAGAAGGCCAGTCGCGCGCCGCCGGCGAGGACGACGGCCAGCAGGACCGACGCGCAGGTGACCACGGTGCGCCGGGCCGCGCGCCACGAGGCCGCCTCCCACAGCGCGTTGACGGCCGTGGCGCACCAGGCGAGGAGGAAGCCGATGCCGTAGGAGCCGGTGACCGAGACGAGTTGCAGCAGCGGCAGCACGTCGACCTGGGTGGCCGCCTGCGAGCCGTAGGCGGTGCCGAACGGGGAGAGCAGGGTGATCAGGAACTCCGTCGCGGCCACCGACGCGGGGAACACCAGCGGCGCCGCCCAGGGGCGCAACCGGCGGACGAGCAGCCGGTCCAGCGGGTACGGCAGGGTCAGCAGGGCGGCCAGGCCGGCCGCGCCCGCCAGGGTGAAGGGGGTGATCAGCGCCGACTCGGCCAACCAGCCGACCGCGGCCGCGGTGTTGGCCAGCCACAGCCACAGGGCGCCGGACCAGGCCCGGCCCGTGCGGGCGAAACGCAGCAGCAGGACGGGGAAGATCCAGGCCGCGGCGGCGATGTCCCAGCGGCCGCCGACGGCGAGGAGGTGGGCGGCCGTGCCCAGCGCCAGCCAGGCCCAACGGGCCCGGGGCGCGGGCGGGCGGGGGCCGGTGCGGTCCGTCCGCCCGGCGGGGTTCGTGGTGTTCACGTGGTTCGTCGGTCCCTTCGAGGTGGCGCCGGGTGGCGCGCTCCGGTCGGACCTCGACGCTAGGGATGCCGGTGGGTTCGCGGCGTCGTCCTGGGTGGGGATCCGGGGCGGGGCCCGCGCAACCCTGGTTGCGTCGGCGGTGTCCCGTTCCCTCCTCGGGCAGGATCGCCGGGGCCGGTGCGGCTGGTTAGCCTTGCGGTCAGTCATGGACACGCATTCCTCGGCCGCGCTGCGCGGCATCCGGCGCCGGTTCGCCGTGCGGCGCGGCTGGCTCACCGACCTCGCGCTGGGCGGCGGGCTGACCGCCTTCGACGTGCTGACGCTGCTGTCCCGCGTACCCGCGCCGGGACCGCTCGGCGTGCTGTTGTGGGGGCTCCAGACGGTGCCGTTGGCCTGGCGGCGCCGTCGGCCGCGGGCCGTGCTGTGCGCGATGACCGCGGCGTTCGTCGTCTTCGAGGTGGTGGATCCGGTGCCGGGCAAGATCCCGGGCCCGTACCTGCTGGTCTTCGCGGTGTACGCGGTGGCGCGGTACACGCCGGTGCCGACCGGGGCGCTGTGGACGGTGCTGTCCCTGGCCACCGCGGTGACGACGGACCTGCTCACCGGCCGGACCGGGCCGCCGCAGCCCGGCTCGGTGGAGCCGATCACCGCCACCACCTTCGTCGTCTTCTACGGGGTCGCCTGGCTCGTGGGGTACGGGCGGCGGCGGATCGTGCTCCAGGCCGACCGGCTGCGCGACCTCAACGAGCGGCTCGGCGAGGCCAACTCCCGCCTGCGGGACGCCAACGCGCGGCTGCGCGCCGAGCGGGCCGTCAACGCCCGGCAGGCCGTCGTCGCGGAGCGGGCCCGGATCGCCCGCGACCTGCACGACGTGGTCGCGCACCACGTGAGCGCCATCGCCGTCCAGGCCCGCGCCACCGAGGAGGTGCTCCCCAAGGCACCGGCGGACGGCCGGCGGGGCGTGGCCCGGATCGCGACGACCGCCGACACCGCGCTGATCGAGATGCGGCGCATCCTGGGCCTGCTGACGGCCGGTGGCGAGCGGGCCGCGGAGCAGGACGGCCTGGTCGGCCCGGCCCAGGAGCCGTCCCTGCGCCACCTCGACCGGCTCTTCGCGGCGGTGGAGGCGGCGGGCTGCCGGGTGACCTCGACGGTGGACGGGGCCCTGGGCGACCTGCCGCCCGCGCTCCAGGTGTCGGTCTACCGCATCGTCCAAGAAGCCCTCACCAACGTCCTCAAGCACGCCGGACGCACGGACGTGCGGGTGGCGCTGCACCGCGACGGGACGTCGGTGAGGGTGACCGTGGAGAACGGGCCGGCGGGCGACGGGCACCGGCCGCCGCCCGGTTCCGGCCGGGGTCTGTTGGGGGTGCGCGAACGGGTCGGCGCGTTCGGCGGCACGGTGCGTGCCGGGCCGTGTCCGGACGGCGCCGGCTGGCGCCTGTCCGCCGCCCTTCCGCTGGAGGTTCCGGCATGACGATCCGGGTGCTCCTCGCCGACGATCAGGAGATGGTCCGGGACGCGCTGCGGGCGGTGATCGGCCGTCGCCCGGACTTCGAGGTCGTCGGCACCGCGGCGGACGGCGCGGAGGCGGTCGCGCTCGCCGTCGTCCTGCGCCCGGACGTGGTGGTGATGGACGTCCGGATGCCGGGCACGAACGGCGTCGAGGCCACCGGCCGGCTGCACGCCGAGTGGCCGCACCCCGGCCCGCCGCCCCGCGTCCTGGTGTTGACCACCTTCGACCTGGACGAGTACGTGCACGCGGCCCTGCGTGCCGGGGCCGGCGGCTTCCTGCTGAAGAACAGTCCGCCGGACCAACTCGCGCACGCCATCAGGGTGGTGGCCGGCGGCGAGGCGATGCTCGCGCCCAGCGTCACGCAACGCCTGATCGGCGCCTTCACCGCGCTGCCCGCCGGACTGCTGCCCGGCGCCCCGCCGCCGCCCGGCGACGCCGACCGGCGCGTCGGCGCCCTCACCGCCCGCGAGTTGGAGGTCCTGGTACTGCTCGCCCGGGGTCGTTCCAACCTCCAGATCGGCGAGGAACTGGGGCTGTCCCAGGCCACCGTGAAGAGCCGGGTCAACCGCATCCTGACGCGGCTCGGGGTGGAGAACCGCGTGCAGGCCGCCCTGCTGGCCCATGAGGCGGGCCTGCTGCGACCCGGCCCGGACGCGCCTCGGTAGCCGGGGGCGCCGGGGCGCGGCTCGTCGCCGTCAGTGACGTCCGGCCCGGGCCAGGGCGTCGCCGGCCTCGGCTGCCAGGGTGGCGACGAGGTCGGCCGCGGGCGGCCGGTCGGTGACGAGGTCGACGGCCTCGCCCGCCCAGACCGGTGCGGGCGGCACCTCGCCGCTCGCCACGTCGGCCCGGTAGGCCCGGCGGGTCGCGCCGGGGTCCGCCACGAGTTCGTCCTCCCGGCCCCGCCACCGGTCGAGGTACGGGTGCCCCAGGGTGCGCGCCGTGTACTTGGCGGGCCATCGGGAGCTCCGGGCGACGTCGAGGATGCGGTTGCGCTCGGTGTCCTGTCCGCTTCCCCGGACGAGCGCCTCGGCGGTCGAGGCGTCGACGAGGGCCTCGGCCGTCGCCTGGAAGCGGGTGCCGACGAGCGCTCCGGCGGCGCCCAGGACCAGCGCGGCGGCCACCCCCCGGCCGTCCGCGATCCCACCGGCGGCCAGCACCGGCACCGGTGCCACCAGGTCCACCACGACCGGCACGAAGGGCAGCGTCGACCGGCCGTGCCGGGCGCCGTGCCCGCCGCTCTCGGTGCCCTGCGCCACGATGACGTCGGCGCCCAGGTCCAGCGCCTGCCGGGTCTCCTCCAGGTCGGTCACCTGGACGATCACCGCCGCACCGGCTTCGCGGACGCGCCCGACGAAGGGGGTGGGGTCCCCGAAGGAGAACATCACCGCGGTGGGGTCGTGCTCCAGCGCCTGCTCGACCGCGGCGATGTCGATCGCCCAGGACTGGAACCCGACGCCCCACGGCTTCCCGCAGCCCGCCACCAGCGGCAGTTCGCGCGCCAGCCACGCGGGCTCCCCACCGCCGGCACCCAGCATCCCGAGCCCCCCGCCGCGTGAAACGGCCGCTGCCAGGGCACCGCCGGCCGCCCCTCCCATCGGGGCCAGGGCAATCGGATGCCGGATACCGAACGACGCGGTGAACGCCGTCGACAACGTCATGACCGTCCTCCTCGTGTACGCGTGACCGTCCTGGCTACCTTCCCCGGCGAGCAGCGGGCCGACACGCCGGCCCGGCCCCGCCCAGGCATCGAGATATCGTGGTGTGTCGGAATGCCCGGCGAGAGAGGTGGCTCATGGGTGCGACGACGGGACCGGCGGCGGGCGAGTTGATCGAGGTGTTCAAGGCCCTCGGCAACCCCGCCCGTTTGCAGATCATGCAGTGGTTGAAGGACCCCGAAGAGAACTTCGTGGCGTACGAGCCGATCGCGGACCGCCGGTCGGTCGGGGTGTGCGTCACCCACATCCAGGCGAAGTCGGGGCTCGCGCAGTCAACGGTCTCCAGTTACATGAGCACGCTCGAACGGGCCGGGCTCGTGCTGCCCACCCGGGTGGGCAAGTGGACCCACTACCGGCGCAACGAGGAACGGCTGGCCCAGGTGGCACGGGCGATCGACACCAATATCTGATTGACGCATCGCGATACGTCGATATGATTGCGTCATGTCGACCTTCGATGCCGCGCCCACCGCCCTGATCGTGCACGCCCACCCCGAGGCCCGTTCGTTCAGCACCGCCCAGATGACCACCGCGGCCCAGACCCTGCGCGACGCCGGGTACCGGGTCGACGTGCTCGACCTCTACTCCGACGCGTGGGCGCCGGTCCTCGACCGCGCGGAATTCGCGCCGGTGGAAGGCCACTTCAAGCCACAGGCCGAGCAGCAGCGCGCGATCAAGGACGGGACGCTCGACGCGACCGTCAGGACCCACCTCGATCGGCTGCTCGCCTCCGATCTACTGGTCCTGTCGTTCCCGCTCTGGTGGTTCTCGCTGCCCGCCATCCTCAAGGGCTGGGTGGACCGGGTCTTCGTGATGGGCGGGGTCTTCGGCGGGGACTACGGACTCTTCGGCGACGCCGCACTCGCCGGGAAGCGGGCGATGCTGCTGTTCACGACCGGCGGCCCCGGCGAGTCCTTCCAACCCGGCGGCGCCCTCGGCGCGATGGACGACTTCCTGTTCCACATACACCGCGGCATGCTGGAGTTCGTCGGCTACCAGGTCCTCGACCCCGTGATCACCTACGGACCGGCCCACCTGACCGAGCAGGACCGGGCCGCGGCACTGGAGACGGTCCGCGAGGCCGTCGCCGCGCGCACCGCGACGGCCGCACGATCCACCGTGCACTGATCCCCGAACCGCACCGCCTGCGCACGGCGGCTCGCCTGCACCATCTCCCCGTCCGGCGGACGCCCACCCTCCCCTTCCGGCCCCCGCACGGACGGCACATTCTTCGACAACACCCCTAGAGTGGAGGGGAGTTGACGGGGATCCGTCCCGCACCGAAGCGGGCTTCGCACAAGGGGGAAGGATCGTGACGGAGCGGACGTCCGTACTGGTCGTGGGGGCCGGACTGGCCGGCCTGGCCAGCGCGATGTTCCTGGCGGGGCGCGGCGTCGACGTGCTGTTGGTCGAGCGGCGCTCCGGGACCTCGATGTTCCCCCGGGCGGTGGGGCAGAACCAACGCACGATGGAGCTCCTGGGGTTCGGCGGCATCGCCGACGCCGTCCCGACGCACACGCCCGGCCGATCCATGTTCCGGGTCAGGATCGCGGCCAGTCTGCGGGGGCCGACCCTGCACGAGGAGCGCTCGGAGACCGACCCCGCGGACCTCGACGCGCTGTCCCCGGCCGCGTTGGGCACGGCCGGCCAGGACGCGCTGGAGCCGCTGCTGCGTCGGCGCGCCGAGGAGCTCGGTGCCACTCTCCGCTTCGACACCGAGTTGGTCTCCTTCGACCAGGACGACGACGGCGTGACCGCGGTGCTCCGCGGGCGCTCCGGCGAGCGACCGAGCCGGGTGCGCGCGGACTACCTCGTGGCCGCCGACGGCAACCGCAGCGGTGTGCGCGGCGCACTCGGCGTCGACCGGCACGGCCCGGGCAGCCTGGGCCACAACATCAGCATCATCTTCGACGCCGACCTCGGTGACCTGACCGACCGGGAACCGACCCTGCACGTGCTCCACGCCGACGAGGCCAGCGGCATCTTCCTCACCCTCGACCACGCCGCCGGCCGACATCTCTACAGCGTCGCCCACGACCCCGCCGACGACGGGACGTCACCGGCGGACTTCACCCCCGAGCGCTGTACCGAACTGGTCCGCCGGGTCACCGAGTTGCCGGACCTGCGACCGGAGATCAAGGCCGTGCAGCCGTGGGAAATGGCGGCCTCCGTGGCGGACCGGTTCCGGGTGGGGCGGGTGCTGCTGGCCGGGGACGCCGCCAAAGTGACCCCGCCGAGCGGCGGATTGGGGGGCAACACCGCCATCGGCGACGCGTACGACCTGTCCTGGAAGCTCGCCGCGGTCCTCGACTCGTCCGCCGGGACGGCGCTGCTCGACTCCTACGACGCCGAGCGCCGCCCGATGGCCGAACGGGTCGTCGCCGCGGCGCTGAAGCTCCTCGCCGGCCGCGGGGCCGTACCGGCCGGCGAGAGCACCGAGCCCGAGCCGGCCACCGACCAACAGGGCACGCTGCCCGTGACACTCGGCTTCCGCTACCGCTCGTCCGCGGTGCTCACCGAGGACGACGACCCCGCCGACTCCGAGGATCCGTACCGGCCGAGCGGCCGACCGGGATTCCGTGCGCCGCACGTGTGGTTGCACCACGGCGGCGGCACGACGTCCACGGTGCACCTCTTCGGCCGTGACTTCGTGCTGCTGTCCGGTGTCGAGGGTGGTTTCTGGTCCGGCGTCGCCGCCGAGGTCGCGGCGCGCCTCGGCACGAGCGTGCGGCCCCACGTCATCGGCGAGCAACTGACCGACCCGACCGGCGCGTTCCTCGCCCGCTACGGAATCGGCCCGTCGGGCGCCAGCCTGGTCCGGCCGGACGGCGTCGTCGCCTGGCGGGCCGCCGAAGCGCCGGGCGATCCGGCCCAGGCCCTGCACCGGGCGCTCACGGCGGTCCTGTCGCGGTAGGCGCGGGGCGGTGGCGCGCCCACCGGGTCGCCCCGGGCGCAGGCGGGCCGGTGCCTCCTGCGTCCGGCCCCGGCCCACCGGTGCCGCCGGCTCAGTCGTCACCGCCGTCGTGGTCGTCGTGGTCGTCGTCCGCGGCACGCGGGGAGACGGTGCGCAGGGCGCCGGTGTGCGGGTCGACGAGCAGCTCGTGCTCCGTGCCGTCGCTGGTGACGGTCTCGACCTCCCACACCGGCGTGGCGCCGTGGTCGTCGGCCAACTCCACTGAGGTCACCGTGCCGTGCCCGGCGGCGGCCTTCCGGACCGCGTCGACGGCGCCCGTCCGGGCACCGACCAGGGTGGCGCGTTCCCGCGCGTGATCGTCGTCGTCCCCGCGGTCGACGCGCTGGCTCACCACCCGGGCCGTGCGCGCGTCGAGGGTGATCTCGTGCCACCGGCCGTCGTCGCCCAGCACGTCCACGTCCCACACCAGGCCCGGACGATCGCGGTCCAGATCCAGGTCGGAGACCTTGCCCGGGACGGCCTGGAGGGCGGCGGAGGCGGCCTGGGCGGCGGTCACCCGGACCGCGCGGGCCTCCTGGAGGTCCTCGACGTCCGGGCGGCCGTGCCCGGCGGCCGGCGCCGCCGCCGGAGCGCTGCCGCCGGAGCCGTCACCGCTGACCGCGACGGCGGTGACCGTGCCACCGGCCAGCAGGGCTACCGCGGCGGCGGTGGCGATGACGAGGTGGCGCTTCATGGGTTCTCCTCCGATGGTGGGGCGCGACCCCGGTCGTCCGGGGCCGGCGCTGTCGAACGCTGTGCCACCACAGTGGCCGAACCCACCTGAAGCCCAACTGAAGCCACCTGAAGATCCCTTCAGGTGGCTTCCGCTCGCCCGGGCGGCCGGTGCCGGCGCCCGCGCCCGGCCCCGCGTTCGCGCAGGTGCGCCGCACGGCGATCGGGTCAGGCCGCCCCGGAGCGGACCGTGCCGGCCGGCAGGACGGGCCCCCGCCGCTGCCCGTCCCCGGGCGCAACTCCCCCTCGTTGACGGCATGCTGAGGAAGACCCGCGCCGCCACCGACGGCCACCGCCCCGCACCGCTCCGTCCCCCCTCGACGACAGGAAGGCCCCATGCCGCCCTCCCGCCCCGCCCGCACCGCGGCCCGCGCACCCGGCGACACCCTGCGCGTGATCGGTCTGATGTCCGGCACCTCCCACGACGCCATCGAGGCCGCCGCCGCAGACCTCACCCTGCACGGCGACACCCTTCGCCTGCGCCCCCTCGGACACCTCTCCGTCCCGTACCCGGACGACCTGCGGAACCTCATCGCCGCCACGCTGCCCCCGGCCACCACCACCGCACGGGACGTCTGCGCCCTGGACACCGGCATCGGCCACGCCTTCGCCGACGCCGCCGACCGCGCCCGGCACGAGCTGTGCGCCGACGCCGCCGACCTCGTCGTCTCCCACGGCCAGACGCTCTACCACTGGGTTGAGGACGGAACCGTCCGCGGCACGCTCCAACTCGGCCAACCCGCCTGGATCGCCGAACGCACCGGCCTGCCCGTCGTCTCCGACCTCCGCAACCGGGACGTGGCCGCCGGCGGACAGGGCGCCCCGCTGGTCAGCATGGCGGACGCCCTCCTGCTGCGGGCGCTCCCCGGCACACCGGCGGCGCTCAACCTCGGAGGCATCGCCAACATCACCGTCGTCGCCCCCGACGCCGCGCCGCTGGCCTTCGACACCGGCCCGGCCAACGCGCTCCTGGACGCCGCCGTCCACCACTTCACCGGCGGCGCAGCCCACTACGACCGGGACGGACACCGGGCCGCCGCCGGCCGGACCGACCCCGACCTGCTGCGCCGACTGCTGGCCGACCCGTACTACCGCCGGCCCGCCCCCAAGACCACCGGCAAGGAGCACTTCCACCTGCCCTACCTCCGGCGAACGCTGCACACCACGCCGGGACTCGACACCGCCGACGTCCTGGCCACCCTGACCCGGCTGACCGCCGTCACCGTCGGCGACGCCTGCCGCGCCCACCGCGTCACCGAACTGATCGTCTCCGGTGGCGGGACCCGCAATCCGACCCTCATGCGGATGCTCGCCGAGGAACTTCCCGACGTGCCGCTGCGTCCGAGCGACGCGCTCGGCCTGCCCGCCATGGCCAAGGAGGCGCTGGCCTTCGCCGTCCTGGGCTTCCTCACCTTCCACGGGCTGCCCGGCACCGTGCCCGCCGGCACCGGCGCCCGACGGGCCACCCTCCTCGGAAGCATCACCCCGGGCCGCACGCCGCTCCGCCTCCCCGCACCAGCGCCCCGGCCCCCGCGCGCCCTGCGGATCGCGACGTGAGGCCGGCGTCCCGTGCGGGCCCGGCCCGAGGGCGGGGCCCGCACGGGACGCCCAAGTTCAGGACAGCATGTGCACCTTGTACTGCATGAACCGGTAGTTCCTCGGGTCGTACCACTGGCTGACGACGATGTGGAAGTCGCCGAACGTCGAACCGGGGACGACGAATCCGCCGTACGGGCTGGCGACGAGGTTGCCCACCTCCTGGCCCGGAGCGCCGGGCAGGATCATGGTCTGCTCCAGCGTCCTGGTCAGGTCGGACGTCGGGAGCGGGAAGACCATCGCCCGGATCGACAGGGCGTTCATGTTCAGCCAGGTGAGGACGTACTTGCCGTCCATCGCGCGGAAGCAGATCTCGCCCCACTTGCGGACGCCGAAGACGGTGGTCGGAGGCGCGCCCCACCGCCAGGCGCCGTCGGCGTAGCCCCACGGCTCGTAGGCGCCGGGGTTGCCGAGGCTGTCCTTCCGCACGCGGTGCAGGAGCATCCCCGACTCCACCTCGCGGTTGAAGACCGTGGACAGCACGTAGCAGAAGCCGTCGTCGGCCACCGCGTAGGTCTTCTGCTGGAACTGGCCGCCGTGCAGGTCGGCGGGCCACTGGCACAGGTATTGCCAGGTCTCGCCGTTGTCGGTGGAGCGCCAGAAGTCCGTGTGGTGGGTGTCGTAGATGACGCCGCGCATGAGGTGCATGTACATGACGCCGTCGACGACGAACACGTCGGAGGGGATCGCCGTGGTGGCCTTGTCACCGACCGGGTTGTGCGGCTCGTCGACAAGGCTGTTGGCGTGGCCGCCGCCGACGCTGCCGTCGATGCGCAGGTTGTTCAGGTCCGCGCTGTTGGAGCGCAGGCCGACCGGGGCCCGCCAGTCGTCGGCGGGCTCGCCGGGCTGCGGGACGTGGTCGCCGTTGAACGTGTCGCCACCGACGAACAGCATGGTGCCGTTCGGACAGCGCACGGGGATGCCGAGGTCCGTCCACGGCGAGGCGAACGGACCGGTCTCGGCCGGCCCGCTGAGGTTCTTCACCTTGTAGGCGATGGTCGGGCTGGAGGGATCGTTGGGCCCACCGGCCCGCGCCACGCCGGCGGTCGAACCGATGACCCCGGCCCCCACCGCGGCGCCGATACCGATCTTGAGGAGCTTGCGGCGGGAGTGCCCGCCGACCGTCGCGTCCCGCTCGTCCGATGGACGTGTCATTGCATCGATGCCTTTCAGAGCCAACTGACGGGTACGAGGAGCTGCCCTCGGCGCCACTGTCCTTGCCGGGGGGGGTAGTTGGGATTCCCGATCACGTGAACGGCGGGCTGCGGAGGCACTGGACGTGCCGTCGCATCCTGGCTGGCCGTCGGTCGCCGCCGGTGCCGGCGAGGTGCGCGCCTGGAACCGCCGACGCCGTTCCCGACGCGCGTCGACGCTAGCCAGCACCGATGAAACGGCGATGACATGACGATGACCTCGCTGATGGGCGGGCCCCGCTCGCCTCCCGCCACGGCCCCAACCGGTCGAGGGCGGCCCGCCGTTCCCCTCTCGACCGTCAGCTCGTGTGGTGCTCCAGGGCGTCGAGGAGCTGCGGCCAGAGTGCGCGCGGGCGGTCGTGCCCCATGTCGGGGATCAGCCGCAGCTCGGCCCCGGGCACCAGGTCCGCGGTGCGTCGCCCGCCGCTGGGATCGATCAGCGTGTCGTCCAGTCCGTGCAGGACCAGCGTCGGCACCCGCAGCTCCCGGAGCGCGTCCGCCCGTGAACCGCTGAGGATCATCGCGCCGAGCTGACGCCCGATCCCGGCGGGGTAGTGGGAGCGGTCGTAGCTGAGCGCCGCCAGCTCACGCAGGGCCGCGACGTCACCGTAGCGCTTGGAGGCCCACACCAGTTCCCGGTCCGCCGCCGCGACGTACCCCTCGCGGTCCGCCGGCTTCGGGCTGAAGAGCACCGCCTGCGCTTCCGGGGTGGGCTGGCCGTACGCGCCTTCGCCGGTCGAGGACATCATGGACGTCAGCGTCAGTACCCGCTCCGGATGGCTGATGGCCATCGTCTGGGCGATCATCCCGCCCATGGAGGCGCCCACCACGTGCGCCCGCTCGATGCCGAGCGCGGTGAGCAGGCCCAGGCCGTCGTCAGCCATGTCCTGGAGCCGGTAGGGCACCATCGCCAGGGCGGAGGGGAGGTCTCCCGAGCTCACCGCCGCGATGAACCGACCCATGTCGACGGGGTGCTCGTCGAACTTCGTGGACAGCCCGCAGTCGCGGTTGTCGTACCGGATCACGTAGCGCCCGCGGTCCGCGAGCGCGCGGCAGAGGTCCTCGTGCCAGGCGATCATCTGGGCGCCGAAACCCATCACGAGCAGAACGGGGGCGTCACGGGGATCACCGAAGGTCTCATGGGCGAGGGACACTCCGGGCGACACGTCAACGAGCGGCATGCACGCAGCCTGCCAGGGCCGGCAGCCGCCGCGCATCCCCGTTCCTCGTGTCGCGCGCGGCGGGGGGGGGAGGGGACGTCGGCTTCCCCGCAGGGCTCGTCGCTACGCCCGAGCCGCCGGCTTCCGCCACCTCAACGGCAATGGGACCGGCCCGCCCCCACCACATCCGTCATCGGGCGAGAAAGGGGGAAAATTGCTGGTCGCGCCCCGAGTGCCAGGCCGCGACGGACCCTCCGAAGGGGCGGCCCGCTGCACTGCGATGCTCGCCGGACGGCCTGCGTCGGCGGCCCGTGACGCCCCTCGCCGAGGAATCGGTCGGCAAAATGCCCGTGTCCGTCCGGCGATGTGAGGAATTCGTCGCGACGGAGTCGCGGAGGGGATTTCGCCGAGCGGCCCTCGGCGGTCACAATCACTCAGCGACCTTCCCCGTTCTCCGCGAACCGGGTCCGGTCCGCGCAGCCGCGATGCCTGCTGCCGTGGACCGGTTCCGGCCGCTGTGGGGTGGGCGCTTTCGGATGCCTGAAGGAGATGATCTCCCTTACGAGGAGGCACGTTGGTGGAAGGAAGGCTGGCCATGACGTCGGATGCGCGTGAGCAGGTCGAGCAGTTCATCCTGGGCGACCGGTTCGCCTGCCTGGCGGGACGCTCCGCCTGGCGCCAGGGCGGCATCACACACCGGCACTATGACCTGCTGGGGGGCGCCGAATCGGCTCGGCTGATGGCGCTCGACCTTGCGGAGTTCGTGGACGGGGCGAACTGGAGCGCCCGCTCGTTCACGAGCTTCATCGCGACCTTCGAGCGACCGAGGGGGGTGGATGAGCTGCGGTTCGAGGAACTCCTCTGGGAACATCTGCAACTACTGCACGAGACGGACGCCGAGACCCATCGCTGGGCCGACGGCTACGCGTCGGACCCGCAGGCCAAGGAGTTCGCCTACAGCGTCGCCGGCCATCCGTTCTTCGTGATCGGCCTGCACGAGACCCACCGCCGGTGGGGCCGCCGTCCTCCCTTCCCGATGCTGGCCTTCAACTCCCACGAGCAGTTCGCCCACATCAAGGGCGCCGGCATGTGGGACCGGCTCGCGGAGAAGATACGCAAGCAGGACATCAAGCTGCAGGGCGACATCAATCCCAACCTGACGGAGTACGAGGAACTCTCCGAGACCCGCCGCTACTCCGGACGCCCCAAGCCCGCCGACTGGCAGTGCCCCTTCGCTGCCCGCGAGACCGATCGCGAGCGGGAACTCGCCCCGTCCGGCGTCTAGCCACCCCGTGTTCGGGCGGCCCGCACACCCATCGGGCCGTCCGAACACCCCCTGCCGGGGCCGCCGGGCTCCGCGCCCGCGGGCCGATCCTCGGCGCGGACGACCGCCCGCGCGACGCGTCGGACCCGCCCTACGCCCCGCCGACGGTCGCGTCGTCGCCGAGCTGCTCGCGCAGCCACCCGTCGTCGAAGACCTTGCTCAGGTAGTTGCGGCCGGAGTCCGGAATCACCACGACCACCAGGTCGTCCGGACCGAGCCCGACGGCGACCCGGAGGGCCGCGGCCACCGCGGTACCGGCCGACGCACCCACCAACAGTCCCTCCTCACGGGCCAGTCGGCGGGCGGTCAACAACGAGTCGCGGTCGCTGATCCGCTCGAACCGGTCCACCACATCGGTGTGGAACGACTCCGGCCAGGAGTCGTCCACCGTCTCGGGGTGGCGGAACAGACCGATGCTCTCCACCGCGTAGGCGGTGCCGGGCCCGCCGGAGTACACGGACGCCTCCGGGTCGGCGCCGATCACCCGGACCCGGCCGTCGCTCACCTCTTTGAGGTAGCCGCCCGTGCCGCTGATCGTGCCGCCGGTGCCGACGCCCGACACCAGGTGCGTGATCCGTCCCTCCGTCTGCCGCCACAGCTCCGGACCGGTACTGCCGCGGTGCGCGCAGGGGTTGGCGGGATTGTTGTACTGGTCGGCCAACCACGCGCCGGGCGTGGTCCGGGCGAACCGCTCCGCCGCCGCCCTGGGGTGGTCGGGATGCTCGCGGGGCACGTCGCCGGGGCAGACCACCACCTCGGCACCGTAGGCGCGCAACACCGCCACCTTCTCGGCGCTGCTCTTCTCCGGCAGGGTGAACACGCAGCGGTAGCCGCGCTGCGCCGCCACCATGGCCAGGCCCACCCCGGTGTTGCCCGAGGTCGCCTCCACGATGGTGCCGCCCGGTCGCAGCAGTCCGGCGTCCTCGGCGGCCCGCACCATGGACAGGGCGATGCGGTCCTTGACGCTCCCGCCCGGGTTGACGTACTCCAACTTCGCGTAGACCGGCACGGCAAGGCCCACGGTGATGCGGTTGAGGCGGACCAGCGGGGTGTTCCCGACCATGTCGGCGAGGGATGCGTAGACGTCCATCGCAGCAGTCTGCCGGAAAAGCCCGACGGCCCGGGAGCAGGCCGCCGGCCACCGCGTGCGCGACCGCCGAACGAAGGACCGGCTGACCGCTCCGCGGACCTGCCCCGCGCGCCCAGGGCCCGGCGGAACCCGCGCTGCCCGCCGGTCAGTCAAGGGCCAGGTACGCAGGCGACGGCTGGCGCAACGCGGGATGCTCGACCGGATACCGCTCACCGTGGATCGCCGACATCGCCCAGTGCCACGCCTCGTCGTGGAAGACGAGACCGCGGTACGGAGCGTCGCTCGGCTCGTACGGATAGTTCCGCAGGGCCGCCTCCCGGGCCTCCACGTCGGCCAGCGCGCCGTGCCGCCGCATCACCCACGCGTAGCGACGCCGCTCGCCGTGCAGGGTCTCCAGGTACTCGGACTCGGTCCACGTCATGCGCCGAGCCTACGAGTTCGGCTCGACGCGCCGGGCGGGACTACGCGCCGGGCCGGACCGGGCCGATGACGGTGCCGGCGTCGACGGTGAGCCGGCCGTTGGCGCTGGACTCACCGGGGATCACGCCTCCGGGGACCTTCAGCGTGAAGGTCGCCTCGTCGGCGGGGGTGCCGCCGGCGCTGTTGGGCACCTGGATGTCGAAGTGCACCGGGTGCCCCGGGCCGAAGGTCACCACCGTGCCCTGCGGGCCGTAGTGGCCGGCGGTGACGCCCCTGAGGACACCGTGGTGGTAGAAGCGCACGTCGATCGGCGAACCGGCCAACCCGCACGGGTCGTAGCCGGGCGCCGCGGTCAGCGTGACGCGGTAGTGGTGGTGCCCGGAAGTGGCGGGAGCCGGGGTGATCTTGGCGGTGTGGTTCGCGGGACGGCACGCGGAGGGCATCCCCTTGCCGGCCGCCGCGGCCGTCGGGGACGAAGCCTGCGCCACTCCCCCGCCCACTCCCACCGCGCCCACCAGCGCGACGGCGGCTGCGGTGACGACGATCTTCCCACGGGTACGCATCATGAACACTCCACTTTCGCTCGGCGGTTGACGGGTGATCCGCCGGACCCTGGTCACCTCCATTCCTCCCCTTCCACCGGGCCGACAAATGTCATAAGTCCGTCACGAATGGGCCAGAGGTCCGCCTGTTCGCAGTCACGCCGATGCTCGGACGCGTCAGGTCCGCCGCGCCGCCGAACGAGCCCTTGACCTGCTTGGTCACCACGAGGTTCCCCCGTCACCGAAAAGTGCGTTCTCCCACGTCAGGAGTCACTCTCCTACGGTGCCCGAGTAACCACTAGAGACCAACAGGTCTCGTGCGACGAGGAGGCAACAGCATGGCCATCACCCTGGTGAACCCCGACGGACTACCCGAGATCGACGCCTACCGGCAGGTGTCGATCGCGTCCGGATCGAGACTGGTGTGGGTCGCCGGACAGGTCGCCTGGGACGCCCGGGGCGTCACGGTCGGCGAAGGCGATCTCGCCGCCCAGGCCGAGCAGTGCTACCTCAACGTCGGCACCGCCCTGGCCGCGGCCGGCACGTCCTTCGAGGACGTGGCCAAGCTGACCGTCCACGTGGTGGATTGGACCCCCGACAAGATGCCCCTGCTCCTGGCGGGGATCGCCCGGGCCGGCGAGACGTTGGGGTGCACTCCGGTCGCGCCGGCCACCCTGCTGGGCGTGGCAGCACTGGACGTCCCGGAGCACCTGGTCGAGGTGGAGGCGGTCGCAGTCATCGCCTGACACCGACCGGCAGGCCGAGGCGGAGAACGGCGTCGCAGGTCCGGTGGCGTGGTGGTCAGGCGGCCCAGCCGACGGAGGAGACGTAGGTGTAGGCGTCCCAGTCGGTGCCGAGGCCGCCTTGGATGATCTCGTCCCAGATCGCTTCGAGCTCCCGCGCGTCGTGCGCGATCCACGCATCCACCGCCCGATCCCAGATCAGCCCACGGACATTGATCGAACGCGTCTCCACCTCGCGCCGGTGACGCGGATCCACCTGCGACTGGTCGGCGGGATCGATCTCGACGCGGGTACCGCGGCCGCGGTTGGTAAGACGACGTTTGAGGTCGGCGACCACGTTGCGACGCCGCAAGTCCCAATACGCCACGTCCAGGCGCGCGAGGTTCGCCTTGCTGGGCATGCGTTCCTCGGCCAGCCACGCCATGAGAGTGCGGGGGCGGACGTGGATGCCGGCCCGGTCCATCGCCTCGTAGCCCGCGTCGGAGGCGGTCAGGTACCGCAGGCGGGCGGACAGGCCACGCTCGGAGGTGACCGGGGACTCGACGCCGGTGACCATGCGGTCGATGCCTTCGGCGGTGCAGACCCAGCCGGGCAGGGCCCGTGCGCCGTAGTGACCGATCCGGCGCCACCGCGCATCCAGCGCCATCAGCGGGCCACCCGGCCGACGGTGTACTCACCGGAGGCTTTGGCGTCGCTGTGCTTGATCTTCATCTGGGCCAGGCCGCGCCCCTCGGTGAAGACCTGCCGCCAGTCACCGGCGAGATGGAGTTCGTCGGTACCCATCATCGCGATGACCTCCAGCCCCGCCTGGTGGGCCTTGTACGCCTTGCCCCACAGGTTGGCGTACGCCTGACTGTGGATGATGTGCATCCAGTCCGGGCGCTGGATCTCGCGGTTGTGGATCGACTCCCCCATCGTCGAGATGAACTTCGAGTACATCGCCTTCACGTACCCCTCGGTGATCGAGTCGTCCTCGGCCAGGGCCGTCTCCCGGGCGGCGGCCAGGACCTTGCGCAGGGCGTCGAGGAAGTTCTCCGTCGCACCCGACGTCCACGACTCGTGCACCACCGGCGCCTCGATCAGAGCGTACTTCGGGCCCGACAGGCGCAGCAGCAGACGCAACGTCGCATCGGTGATCCACAGGGCGCCGGGCTCTTCACGGTCGCCGAGCGGGTCGGGCAGGTGGGGATGCTGCCACGGTGCGGGGGTGACGAGGTGGACGCCCGCGCGCTTGGGATCGACGCCGTCGGCGCAGGCGTGGTGCTCCAACTTGCCGATCGGAAGCCAGCACTTGAGGGCGGACAGGTAGGCAGCGTTGGCGTCCAGGGCAGTGACGTGGACGTCACCGGGGGCCTTGAGGGAGTAGTGGGGGTGGTGGAAGTTGGGGCGGGCCTCCCAGATCTGGTCCGGCTCCCGCTTCGAGGGCTTGTGCAAGATGTCCGGCAGCGACGGATACGCCGTGTACTGGTACCGCGCCGTCGCCCGCGTCTCCTCGAACAACCGCATCACATCCGGAATCGCCCGCTTCACCAACGCCTGCAACGCCGCATCCGCATCGCCCTCGGCACGCTCCAGCTCCTCATGCACGGCGCCGGCGATCAGCGTGTTGGTCTCGGCCTGCGCACGGGCCGAGGACTGGGCGCGACGTTGCGGCCGCGACGGCACCCGCACAGGGGTGGGGCTGGGGGCCGGCACCGTCCGGGGGCTCGCGACCGGAGCCTGGGCGACGACTGCCTGGACGACGGCTGCCTGGGGCGGTAGGGCGGTCGGCGCGGGGGCGCTGGCCTGCGGGTTGACGGCCGGGGGCTGGCACATGGCGCCGGCGTGCAGCGGGCGGCCGTCGGTGGACTGGAAGGGCGTCGGCACACCACAGCGGACGCACGGACCGGGCTCGCCCTGGACGGCCAGGCCGTCCGACCGCCAGGCGGTCTGGGCCGCGAAGTCCGGCGCCACCGCGGCACCGGGCGCGGGCTGGGTGACGGCCGCGGGCTCCGGATCCTGCACTGCTGACCGGGCCGGTGCCGGGTGAATCTGGGCGAGTCCCTCCAGCAGCCGCAGATACTTCACGCGCCCGGGCGGCTGCGGGTCCGTCTCGCCGGACTCCCAGTTGGCGACGGTCTGCCGGCCCACCCCGACCGCGGCCGCCACCTGAGCCCGCGACAACCCCGCCGCCTCACGCAGCCGCAATCGTTCCGCGGGCTCCGGCGTGCGCGCCATGAGCCGCGCTTCTTCCAGCAAAGCCTCAACACTGTCGAGCTGACCCTCACTCATGGCTCAAACCTACCCCAGCCTAGTCGCATTCTGGCGCTGCATTGGGCATCGTCTCGCCTTTCATTTGGCAGGTAAGAGGCAAAAGGGGCACCGATCCTCAGGCGGGATCCGACTCCGGCCCCGGAGCGCCGTGCGTCGTCAGTTCCACCACCCGGCCGGTGGGCGACACCCGCACCTCCAGCGTCCCGGGCCCCGCGGCGTCCGGCGCGGTGGACCGGTAGCGCAGCACGTGACCGCGCCGTTCGTCCTGCGACGGCAGGGACGTGGCCTCGGCCGCCTCCGCCACTTGCGGGAACCACTTCCGCACGAACCGGTCGCCGGCGGCACGGGCCCGAGCGGCGGGCAGCGCACCGGTGTCACCGGCGGGGCCGTCCCCCGCCGGCCACGCGAAGCGTTCGAGCCGGCGTTCCGGCCAGCGGACGACGAACGAGCCGCGGCGCTCGACTTCCACGGTCAGGCGCCAGCCGCCATCGTGCAGCCGCTTCCGCCGCATCGCCATGGCCGAGTTGCCGCCACCGAACAGGTCGGTGGCGGCCCCGTCGAGCCAGTTCTGCTGTTCTCCCGTCTCGACGCGACGTGCCTGCGCCCGGGCCTCGTCGTCGGACGGTTCGACGGCCACGGCGAACGCCCCCACCAGCAGTGCTCCGCCGAGCGCGGCCGCAGCGGCACCGCGCAGGGCGTCCCGGCGGGTCAGCGGGCAGCGGCGCCGGGCGGCCCACAGGCCGACGACGCCGAGGAGGACGCCGAGGCACCCGCCGAGAGCGTTCGCCTTGAGGTCGTCGTAGCTGCACGCGCGGCCGAGTTCGGTCGTCCCCTGGAGGAGTTCGATGCCGCCGGAGAGGAGCAGGCATCCGGCCAGGACCGTGACCGGGCGGCGGAAGAGCAGGACGGCGAGGAGGCTCGGCGGGACGAACAGCGCGACGTTCAGCCGTGCCGACTCCGAGCCCAGGAAGGCCCATCCGGGCAGGCCGACGTCGCAGGACCCGCCCTGTCCCGATCCGCCGCCCCCCGGCAGCATCGTGACGACGAGTACACCGGCGAACGAGACCGCACACAGCACGGACAACGCGACCGGGGCGCCCCTCGCCTTGCCCACCGCAGCGGCGCCCGCCCCCAGGACCGCGGCGAGGACGAGGAACGCCGGCAGGAGTCCCGGTAATGCTCCGACGGCTCCTTCGATCACGTGGTTCTCCCATGCCTCGATGCGGGGTGACGGGGCATCATGCCAAATCACGCCGGTGGGCGGGGCACCCTTGCGGGGCGGTGCGGGCGGGGCCAGGGTGGTCGTGGTCGTCCGTCCGCCGGCGGTGCCCGGCCCGGAACACAGCGGGAGAGCGCGTGGCTTCCTTCGTCCTGCCGCACACCCTGCACGGTCGGGGTGCGCACGAGGTCATCGCGGTGCGCGGAGGGTGCGCCGACCGGGCGGCCGGCGGCGGGCCGGTGGCCGGGTGACCGGCAGCACCGGCGGGGCCGGGCGGGTGCCCGGCCGGGAGCCGGCCCGGTCCCCGGACGTGCCCGACGTCTTCGATCCGCGCCGCTACGCCGCCGGGCTGCCGCACGACGCGTACCGGCTGCTCCGCGACCACCACCCGGTGGCCTGGCAGGACGAGCCGGAAGTGCTGGGTTGGCCGGCCGGCCCCGGGTTCTGGGCGGTGACCAGGCACCGGGACGTGGTCCGGGTGTTGAAGGACGCACGGACCTTCTCGTCCCGTCTGGGAGCCACCCAGATCCGCGATCCCGACCCCGCCGACCTGCCGTTCATCCGGCGCATGATGCTCAATCAGGACCCTCCGCAGCACAACCGACTGCGGCGCCTGGTCAGCCGGGCCTTCACGCCGCGCCGGGTCGACCGCTTCGAGGACGCCGTGCGGGACCGGGCGCGCACCCTGTTGGCCTCGGCGGTGGACGCGGCTCGGGCCGCCGACGGGGTGTGCGACCTGGTCGGGACCGTCACCGACGACTACGCACTGCGCAACCTCGCCGACTTGTTGGGCGTGCCGCCCGCCGAACGCGGTCTGCTGTTGGACTGGACCCGGCAGGTCATCGGCTATCAGGACCCGGACGAGGCCGGCCCGGCGGTGACCGGGGCGAGCGGCCGGCCCGTCGACCCGCGCTCCCCCGCGATGCTCCGGGAGATGTTCGCGTTCGCCCGCGAACTGGCCGCGCACAAGCGGCGGCACCCGGGCGACGACGTGATGACGGTGCTGGCCGCCGACCGCGAACTGGCCGTTCCCGAGCTGGAGATGTTCTTCTTCCTGCTGACCGTCGCGGGCAACGACACCGTGCGGAGTGCGGCGCCGGGCGGACTGTTGGCGCTCGCCGGGCATCCGGACGCCTATGCGGCGCTGCGCACCGGCGCGGTGCCGATGGGCCCGGCCGTGGAGGAACTGTTGCGCTGGCACCCGCCGGTGCTCAGCTTCCGCCGCACCGCCGCGGTCGACACGGAGCTGGCCGGCCGGCGGATCCGCGCCGGCGAGAAGGTCGTGGTCTTCCACGCCTCGGCCAACCACGACGAGCGGGTGTTCGCCGAACCCGGCCGGCTGGATCTGGGCCGGGCCCCGAACCCGCACGTCTCGTTCGGGGACGGTCCGCATGTCTGCCTGGGCGCGCACCTGGCCCGGTTGCAGCTGCGGGTGCTCTACGAGGAGACCTGCGCGCTGCTGCCCGCGGTGGCGGTCGCCGGACCGCCACCGCGGCTGGTGTCGAACTTCATCAACGGGCTGAAGTCGCTGCCGCTACGGGTGGCGACGTGAGCCGGTCGGGGTCAGTGCGGCGCCGGCGTGACGTGCCGGCCGGGGGTGGGGGCCGTCGTCCAGTCCACGATCTGCACGGCCGCGCCGGCGGCCTCCCGGCCCAGGCAACGGGCGTGGTGGCGACGGGCGATGGCGGCCAGGTCGAGGGGGCGGGCGAAGGCGGGTCGAGCGGCCAGTCGGCGGGCGTAGGACCACAGGTGGCGGTGGCCGGCGATGCGCTGCACCGCCGCGGCGTCGAGGTGCCAGCGGTGGACGGTGTCGAGTTGGACGAGGGTCACCCACAACTGGACGTCGGCTGCGGTCAGTTCGGAGCCCAGGAGGTAGGGGCGGTCGGCGAGCTGTTGCTCCAGTGCGGCGAGCGCGCCGAGCAGGGTGTCCAGGGCGGACGCGTAGCCGGGGTGGTCGCTGCCGAGGCAGCCGGCCTGTTGGGCGGCCTGGTTGATGTCCTGCTCGCAGCGGTGCGCCAGCGCGTCGATGGCGTGCCGGGCGGGCGCCGGGTACAGGTCGGGGCCAGGGCCGGCGAACCGCTCGGCCAGGTCGTGGAGGATGTCGGGGGCGTGGGTGCTGACGATCCGTCCGGTCCAGTCGTCGCTGAGCACCGGGGCCGCGGCCGGTCCGCGGTACTGGTGGGCGCTGGCCTCGTAGAGGGGGCGGAGCGCGGCGTAGCCGCAGTCCGGGGCGTCGGGGACGGCGGGCAGCTGCGTCACGGGCAGGGTGTCACCGAGGTCGAGCAGGCCGTGGGTGATGGCGATGCCCAGACAGTGCGGGCAGGACGGGGAGAGGTGGAGCCGGTAGCGGTGCGGTACGGGGTAGTGGCCGCTGCGCGCGTCGGAGCCGATCCGGCCTCGGAAGGCCGGGTCGGCGGCGGATGCGGCGAAGGTGGTGGTCATACGTGTCCCTGGGTGCGAGGTCCGGTGCGTGGACGTGCGGGCGGGCACCTGGCGGCGCACGGGCGGGCCCGGGCGGGCGGACGCACGGTGCGGCCGGGCAGGGGCCGGGCCCGGCGGGTGGCGCGGCGTCAGGGGAACCGGTCCGCCGGCGCCTCGTGGGGGGACTACGCCGCGCTGCAGACGCGCAGCAGATCGATGTGACGGCGGGAGGTGAGGAGGGGAAGCGGCCGGTCCGCGCGTCCCGCGCGGTCGCCGTCCCGCTCTGCGTGCCCCATGGTTTCCCACCCGTTCACTAGGGTTCCCGCCTTGAGTGTCGAGGCGGCACCGGGCTGCGTCAAGGGTGGTGCGCCGGTCCGATGGAGCTGGTGGGGTGGCTGGCGGTGGGTGGTGTGGGAGCGTGGCGGGGTGGGCGGCCCGCGCCGGGCCCGGTGCGCTCGGGGATAATGCCGGCATGCGGATTTCAGCCAGAGCGGACTACGCGGTGCGCGCCGCCCTGCAACTCGCGCACGCCCGGGACGGGGGCCCGCTCAAGGCGGAGGCCATCGCCGACGCCCAGGACATCCCACACAAGTTCCTCGAAGGCATCCTGAACGACATGCGGCGCGGCGGCCTGGTCCTCAGCCAGCGCGGCGGCAAGGGCGGGTACCGCCTGGCCAAGGCCCCGGAGGAGATCAGCGTCGCGGACGTGATCCGGGTGGTGGACGGGCCGCTGGTGTCGGTGCGCGGCGTGCGGCCGCCGGAGTTGTCGTACACCGGGCCCGCCGAGTCGTTGCTCCCGCTGTGGATCGCCCTGCGGGCCAACGTCCGGCAGATCCTCGACGGCGTGTCGCTGGCCGACGTCGCGTCGGCGGAACTCCCGGACGAGGTCCTGGCGTTGACCCGTGATCCGGCCTCCTGGACGAATCCGTAGTTCACGGGTCCGTGACCGGCGCGACCGCCTTCGGGGCACCCTCTGTGGCCGGCCGAACGGTGGTCCCGCAGTCCACGGCCCCAGCCGGGGCGTCCGAAATGCGACCCCGATCCGTCCACCCCTTGAACGCCCCTTGCCGGGAACGAAAGTTCGGCAGCATCATGCCCGTATTCCCTACTAATCCAGTGGGAAAACTAGGAAAGCATTGCCGGGCAAGCCCGACCGGGACGGCCACGCCCCGGTCCCAGCCGACGAGGACGGTGAACGGCGCCATGCCGAAGAGGTCCGCAGTACGCCCCGCCGCCCCGCCGGCCAGCCCGCCGGCGGAGGACGCGATCTGGCCGCGCGTCACCCGGGAGGTCGCCGACGACCTCGCCGTCGACGCCCTGGCCCGCGACCGGGCCGGGAAGCCGCCCTTCGACGAGCTGTCACGGCTCCGCGAGGCCGGTCTGCCGGCCCTGCTGACCCCGCCGGGGCCGCTCCGCGGCGGCAGCGACTGGCGCACCGCCTGTGCGGTCATCCGTGAGATCGCGGCCGCCGACAGCTCGATCGGCGAACTCCTCGCCCGTCACTACGCCCTGACCTGGAGCGCCCGGTTCTTCGGCACCGCCCACCAGGCCGACACCCTCGAACGCCGGGTGGCGGAGGACCAGTGGCTGCTGGCCGGCGACATCGGCAACCCGGCGGCCGACGCCGAACCGCCCGCCCCGGAGACCAGCCCCGACCTCACCCTCGCCCCGCACGGCTCCGGCTACGTCCTGAACGGCCGCCGGTCGTTCGCCGCCGGCGTCGCCGTCGCCGACCGGCTGGTCGTCGGTGCCGCCTGCACCGAGACCGATGACTGGCTGATCGCCCTCGTCGACCCGGCCCACCCGGGCATCACCACCGACCCGGCCCACGACCGCCTGGGACAGCGCCTCGCCGGCGCCGGCAGCATCACGTTCGACTCCGTGCCGGTGGCGGCCGAGCAGCTCCTCGGCACCTCCCCGCACGACGAACAACACGTGACCGCGTACGCCACGTTGGCCCCGCTCGCCCTGCGACTGGCCCTCGTGCACGTCGCGCTGGGCATCGCCGAGGGGGTGCTCGCCGAGGCCCGCGACCTCAGCCGCGCCGCCCCGCGCACATGGCAGGCCGCGGACGCCCTCCCCGCCCCGTACGCGGAGCAGCCGGGCGGCGACCCCTATCTGCTGCTGGCGTACGGCGAACTGGTCGCCGCCGCGCACACCGCGGCCGCCGTGGTGGAACCGGCCACCGAGGCGTTGGCGCGGGGCCTGCTGATGGGTCGGGAACTGGGCGTCAACGAACGCGCCGACATCGCGGTGCTGGTCGCCGCGGCCGAGGCGGTCACCGGCCAGTCGGCGCTCCAGATCACCACCCGCATCCTGGAACTGACCGCCACCGCGGACGCCGACGCCGGTGACCCGGGCTTCGACCGGTTCTGGCGGAACGCCCGCGTACTGACCGCGCAGCGTTCGGCCGCGCACAGTCTCCGCGCGATCGGCGACCACTACCTCAACGGCATGCATCCGCCGCTGACCCTGCGGATCTGAGGGTCGGCGGCGGACGTCGGCGGCGGGTGGCTCAGACGGCGGCGAGCATGCTCCGGCCGAGCCAGTCCGAGGCGTCCCGCACGCCCGGCAGTGCGAAGAAGTAGCCGCCGCCGGTCGGCGAGATGTAGTCCACCAGGGGCTCGTCGATCAGCCGCTCCTGGGTGGCCTCGAACTGGCGGCGGACGTCCTGCTGGTAGCAGCAGAAGACCAGGCCCATGTCCAGGTTGCCGACGTTGTCGACGCCTCGGTCGTAGTTGTAGCCGCGGCGCAGGATGCGGGAGTCGTCGGACTTCGCGGTCCGCGGGTTGGCGAGCCGGATGTGGGAGTCCAGCGGTATCGCGGTGCCGTGCGGGTCCTTGTGGTAGGCGGGCACGTCGAACTCGTTCGCGCCGTCCAGCGGGGCGCCGGTGTCCTTGCGCCGGCCGAACATCTTCTCCTGCTCGGCCAGCGAGACCCGGTCCCAGAACTCCACCAGCATCCGGATGATCCGGATGACCTGGTAGCTGCCGCCGGTCGCCCAGGCAGGCTCGCCGTGGCCGTCGCCGACCCACACCAGGCGCTCCATCTCCCGCCCGGACTTCACGTCCGGGTTGGCTATCCCGTCCTTGAAGCCGAGCAGGTTGCGCTGGGTGCCGCTGGGCCGGGGCGCGTTCTGGAAGCCGTCGACGCGCCACTTGATCTGCATGCCGCCGCGGGTGTGCCGGGCGATGTCGCGCAGCGCGTGCAGCACGGTGTCCTGGCGCTCCGCGCAGATCTGCAACGAGAGGTCGCCGTGGCACTCGGCGGCCTGGAGGTTGTCGTTGGGGAAGGTCCGCATCGGGACGAGCTTGCGCGGCTTGGCCTTCGCCAGGCCGTAGCGGTCGTCGAAGAGCGAGGCGCCCGCGCCCACGGTGACGGTCAGCGCGTCGGCCGGGACGACCGGGCCGAGGATGCCGTTGTCGGACGGCGGGGCCCCGACACCGAGGTCCTGCGGTGCGCCGCCGGCGGTCAGGAACCGGGCCCGCTCGGTGATCGTCCGCAGCAGGTCGGTGAGTTCCTTGCGGTTGTCCGCAATGACGTTGAGCGAGACGAAGGCGGCGGCGGTGGGCTGCGGCGTGAGGATGCCCGCCTGGTTGGCGCCGTGGAACGGCACCTTCCCCGCGTCGGCGGTGTCGGCGGCCCGTGCGGTGCCGGCGTTGCTCTGGCTCAGTGCGAAGCCGCCGCCGGCCAGCGCCGCACCGGCCGCGCCGGCGCCCAGCGCGGTCTTCACGAACGAGCGCCGGTCGGCGGGACAGCGGCCCTGCGGGCCGGGCGTTTCGGCGGACATCTCGTGGGTTCCCTTCGGAGCGTGCGTGGTGTGGTGCGGTGTGTCTGGGTGGGGCGAGGGACGGGGCGCTCGGTGCGTCCGGCGGGATACCGGCCGGCGTTCGGGCGCCCCGGGCCCTCGGGTCGGGTCAGGCGGACTTGCGGATCTCCAGCAGGTCCGGCACCGGCGCCAGGTGTTCCAGCAACTGGCCGGTGATGCCGTTCAGTCGCTGCCGGGTGGTGGCGTCGAGCTTCTCGACCGGCGTCCACGTTCCGTCGTGGTGCGCGTCGTCCAGCAGCTTCTGCATCCGGGCGATGTCGCTCTCGATGGAGGCGAGCAGCTGCGGCTCGCGCTTGGCGATCAGCGGACGCAGGACGTTGAGGAGCTCCTGGGTGCCGGCGAGGTTGGCGTCGGCGGTGGCGAGGTTGCTGCCGCTGCCCTCGTCGGTGTCGCCGGTCAGCTCGAACTGGAGGGTGTTCTCCAGGATCTCGTGGGTCCGCAGCGGCAGGTCACCGGGGTCGAACGCCTGGGTGGGGAACGCCTTCCGCAGCCCCACCACGTCGTCGTGCAGCTGCTGCGCCGGGCCGCTCAGCTCCGCCGCGGACGCGCCGTGCCAGAGGCCGTACTCGATGCGGTGGAAGCCGGCGAAGTCCTTGTCGTGCACGCCGCCGGGCAGCCCGTCGGCCCGCCCGTTGATCTTCTTGTCGAAGTCCTCGAACGTGCCGTAGGCGGCGCCCAGCGAGGAGTAGGTGCGGTGCGCGGTGAGCCAGTCCGTCCGGGCCGCGTCCAGGTCGTCGGCGGCGAGGTCGTCGCTGAGCTTCTGGGTCTGGTCGGTCAGCGTGGCCAGGCCGTGGTCGACGTACTGCTTGTAGGCGCGCAGCGGCGCGGCGAGGTCCTGCTCCGCGACCGGCACGACGGCCTTGGCGCCGCCCCCGCCGCTGACCCGCACGGGGGCCGAGGTGACCGCCGTGCCGCCGGTGGGCACGCAACGCCAGGCGTACGAGCCGCCGGCGATGGTGGCGACCAGGTCGCGGGTGGTGCCGGGGGCCAGGCCCTCGATCTCGCCGTAGACCGCGTTGGTCCCGGGGTCGACGAGGTACACCTCGGACGTCTTGTCGCCGGTGTTCTGCATCTGGAAGGTCTGCCGGCCCGGCTTGGGCGCGGTGAAGCCCTTGCCGCACTCCTTCTCGGACACCGCGATGGTCGGCGCCCCGGCCGGCTTGGACGTGCCGAAGGCCACGATCCCGCCCGCGACGACGGCCGGCACGGCCACCACGGCGACCGGCACCAGCCAGGCCGGCCGCTTCCGCCCGGCACCGGCCGACGCCGGCTCCGGCGCCGACTCGGGCTGCGACGTCGGCTGCGTTTCAGGGGCGTCCCCGTCCGCCGTCTCGCCCTCAGCCGGTTCTTCCCCGGCCGAAGCGACCTCGGCCGCACCGTCCTTCGCGACGGGCTCCTGCTCACCGGCCGGCTGGGCCGCGGGTGCCGGGGCCGGCTTCGGGGCCGGCTTCGCGGCGGTCCGCACGCCCCGGACGAACAGCGTCATCACGATGGCGAGGTACCCCGCGTACCCGATGACCTGGAGCCACGTCATGGCCGGCATCAGGTTGAACACGCCCTGCACCAAGGTGGTGTACCAGGCGCTCGGGTCGATGCTCTGGCTGAGGTCGAAGGCGAACGCGGCCTTGCCCGGCAGGACCCCGCCTTCCTGGAGGTCCCGCAGGCCGTACCCCAGGACGCCGGCGGCGATGACGATCAGCACGGCGCCGGTCGCGGTGAAGAACTTGGTGAGGTTGATCTTCAGCACCCGGCGGTAGAGGCCCCAGCACAGCCCCGCCGCGATGACCAGGCCGACCCCGGCTCCGATCATCGGCCCGACGGACTCGCCCGCCGCCCGCGCCGTGGTCCACAGGAACAGCGCGGTCTCCAACCCCTCACGGCCCACGGCCAGGAAGGAGGTGACGATCAACATGCCCGAGCCCATGGCAAGCGCGCCGGTGACCTTCTCCTTGATCTCACCGGAGAGGCTGCGTGCCGAGCGGCGCATCCAGAACACCATCGCGGTGACGAACGCGACCGCGATGATGCTCAGCGTGCCGCCGAACGCCTCCTGCGCGGTGGCCGAGAGCGACGCCGCGGTGAATGTCAGGACCGCGCCGAAGCTCATGGCCAGCGCGATCGCGGCCAGTACGCCCGTCCACACCTGCGGGAGACGGGACTTGGCCCCGGCCCGGACGAGCGTGGCGACGAGGATCGAAACGATGAGTCCGGCTTCCAGCCCTTCCCTCAATCCGATCAAGAAGCTCGGAAACGCGTCGTCCCACATAGTCGTCCTCTCCGGCCCGCACAACCGCACCGGTATGCCTTACCTCAGTTAGCGAAGGCATACCTTAGTCAGACCGTCCGAAGATGTCTACATCGCTGTAGTCAGATCGTCACCAGGGGATAACGACCCTAGTTCAAGCCCCACCCGCCCCCGCCGCGCACCCCCACCGAACCGCCCCACTCCCCCGCCCCCAACCACCCGTCCCCCGCACTCCGACCAGCCACCCGACCGGCCGGCCATCTGGCGCCCCGCCGTGACCAGTCACCCGCGGAGCGCGTTCTCCCGACATGAACAAAGCCACCATCACGGGCACTTCACTCATTCTCGGCACAGCGCGCATCGCACCCCAGTCGACCCGCAGTCCCCTTGCACCCCCGTCACCCTTCCCGTCCCTCACACCGCTTGCGCCCTTCACGCCGCTCGCACGACTCGTCGTCGTCGCAGGTCTCGCACTGACCGCCCTCTTCACGACCGGTCCGGCGCACGCCGACGGCGGCACCATGCCGCACCTCAGCGGCAAGGGACTGGCCGCCGCCTACCACCAGCTCAACTACGACACCAAGGTGCAGCTCAAGGACGGCCGGGGCGCCAGTCGCCACGTCCTGTGGCCCGCCAGCTGGAAGGTCTGCGACCAGCACCCCAAGGCCGGCACCCCGTTCTCGCACCAGCCGATCACCCTCACCGTCGTCAAGACCCACGAGTCCTGCACCGGCGGCGACCGGTAGCACGGAGACTCGCGGCGGACGCAAGGGGAAACGGGGAACGGAGCGGCGGAGCGACGGTCCGGGCCGGGCGGCGGGGACAGCAGTGAGCGGGCCGCACCGGGCGGCCCGCTCATGAGACGTGATCCGAGCCGGCAGGCCTGCCCTTGCGTCCAACCCATCAGCTGGGCGGGAGGGGGCCACTCACCGGCTCCGGACAACACAGTCCCCGGGAGTCCACATCGCCACCATCTACCTCAGTCGTCGCCGAGGCTCCGGTTCGCGGGGCTTCCGGGGGCCTAGCCAGAACCACGTCAAGGGTCTCTTATCAACAAACGTCTTTGTCGATGGTGCGGCTCTCCGGCTTTCTGGTTAACAACCAGTTTCCTCCGCTTTTGACCAGAGTCAAGAGGTATGTCTGGAGCGCGACGAGAAAAGACCATCTGGGTAGATCAGCAGGTAGTGCTGCACATCAAGAGCGCATAAAGATTGCCGGAATGCGGCAATGTGCGGTGCCGTCCCCACGTGTCACGATCGTTCCCGTTCGAGCGGAACGAGTGAGCGGGGGAGGGCTGAGCATGGCCTGGTTTCTTGGTCTCGGCATCGGCGGGATCGCCGTTCTCGCACTCTCGTTGATCTTCGACGGGTTGCTGGAGGGCCTCTTCGGCGGCGTGCTGGGCGGGCTCGACGGCCTGCTGTCACTGCCGGTCATCGCGGGCTTCCTGTCGATGTTCGGATTCGCCGGCGCGATCGTGTCGGGCGGCACCGGGCTCGGCGCCGCGGCGGCCGTCGGCATCGGACTGGCGGCGGGCACCGCGGCCGGGGCCGCCACCTGGAGGCTCAGCCGGGCACTGATGCGCGACCAGACCGACTCGGCACCGCGCCGGGAGGACCTGGTGGGCACCGCCGGATCGGTGGTGACCGCGATCCCGGCCGACGGGTACGGCGAGGTGCTGCTCCGCCTCGCCGGGCACCCCGTGAAGCTGGCCGCCCGCAGCGTCGCGCCGGTGGCCCGGGGCGCCGAGATCTGGGTCGAGGCATCGCTGACGTCCACCTCGGTGGCGGTCCGCCCTGTCGAACGCTGAACGGGGGCGGGGCCCGACCCGGCCGCCGATGCGGGCCCGGCCCCGCCCCTCCCCCGGCGCACCCGCCGCCGGACCGGAATCGCACCAACCACCATCTTGATCTGCCTACCCCCAGGAAGGCAGGGGGGATTTGTCATGAGTTCAGTCATCGTCGCCGTCGTAGGCGCCGTCGTCCTCGTCGTGTTGCTCGCCCTGGCGGTGATCACGCGCTACAAGGTCGCCGGACCGAACGAGGCGTTCATCATCACCGGCCGTCGCGGCAAGAAGTCCACCGACCCGCAGACCGGCCGGATCAGCGTCGACAACAGCGGCCAGAAGGTCGTCGTCGGAGGCGGCGTCTTCGTCGTCCCGTTCGTCCAGCAGCGCTTCTCCCTGGACCTCTCCAGCCGGCACCTCCCGGTCGCGGTGCGCGGCGCGGTCACCCTGCGCGGCGTGAAGGCCAACCTCGACGGCGTCGCGATCGTCAAGGTCGGCGGCAGCGAGGACGCCATCCGGGCCGCGGCACAGCGGTTCCTCCAGCAACAGGACGGCATCGTCGGCTTCACCCAGGAGGTGTTGTCGGGCGCGCTGCGGGCGATCGTCGGCCGGATGTCGGTCGAGGACATCATCCGCGACCGGGCCGCGTTCGCCAGCCAGGTCGCCGAGGAGGCGGAGGCCAGCCTGTCCGGCCAGGGCCTGATCCTCGACGCGTTCCAGATCCAGGACATCACGACCGAGGGCTCCTACCTGGAGGACCTCGGCCGGCCCGAGGCCGCACGGGCCCGCCAGGAGGCGGACATCGCGGAGGCGAACGCGCAGCGGGTTTCGGAGCAGGCGCGGCTGAAGGCCGCCGAGGAGATCGCGGTCGCCGAGCGGACGCTCTACCTCAAGCAGGCCGAGATCCGGGTCGAGACCGAGGCCGCGGCCGCCAAGGCGAACGCGGCCGGCCCGCTCGCGGAGGCCGCACGCCAGCAGGAGGTGCTCTCCGAACAGGAGAAGGTCGCCGAACGCCAGGCGGCGCTCACCGACCGGGAGTTGGACACCAAGGTCCGCAAGCCCGCCGACGCCGCCCGATACCAGGCCGAGCAGGAGGCGGAGGCCCGCCGGATCGCCCAGGTCAAGGAGGCCGAGGCCACCGCGGAACGCGCCCGGCTCACCGGTGAGGGCGAGAAGCTGCACCGCGCGGCGCTCGCCGAGGCCGTCCGGCTGGAGGGCGAGTCGGAGGCTGCGGCACTCGCCGCGAAGGGCACCGCAGAGGCCGAGGCCATGCACAAGAAGGCCGACGCCTTCGCCCGCTACGGTGACGCGGCCGTCCTCCAGATGCTGGTCGAGGTGCTCCCCCAGGTCGTCGCCAAGGCGTCCGAACCGCTCGGTGCCGTCGACAAGCTGACGGTGATCTCGACCGACGGAGCAGGCCAACTCCCCCGCACGGTGGCGAACAACGTCGCCCAGGGCGTGGAACTCCTCGACTCGGTCGCAGGAGTCGACCTGGCGAGCATGCTGAAGCGCGTGACCGGGGGCAAGGGCGGCAGCACCGCACCCGACACCACCGCCGACGCGCCCCCCGCCTCCGCAACCGCCTCCCCCAACGGCAAGATCGAAGTCACCGACTAGCGCCATCGGAGCGGCAGTTGGCGCGCCGCACCACAGAGGGCATGCGCGTGCGCCTGCCGAGCGCATCCGCACCTCCCACCGGGGCTGCCGGACCGGAACGTTTCCGCGTCCGGCAGCCCCGCCGTGCTGCTCAGCGGCCCCGGCGGACGGGGACTGCGCTCCGGACGGGCACCCTCGGACAGGGCAACTTTCCCTATGCCGCGGTGAGTTACCGGATCCGCTCAACCGGCTGACCGGCACCCTGCCGGCCCGTGAACCCGGCGGCGATCACGTCGATGAACGCCTCGCGCGCCGCCTCCGTCGAGGGGTGGCGACAGGGTGCCCGGCTCAACTCCGCCGGCTGGCGCCGGAGTCCCGCTCGGCCACCTGTCTGGCGACCGGGTCGGCGGCACCGGAGCGCGCGTCACGCTCCTCGGCGTCGCGGGTGAGGGCGCTGCGGCGGAGCCGGTGCAGGGTCCAGCCGTCCACGTCCTCGACGTCCTCCGGCGAGGCGAGCGGGTTGGCCAGCAGCCGGGTGCCCCTCTCGAAGATCTCCTCGGCGCGGCGGTAGGAGAGGCGGGCCCGGCCCGTCTCGGGGCACACATCCGCCGACGGTGTGCGGGCCGGGGCCTTGCGGTCGGTGAGGAACAGCGGGCCGCGGGCACGGCCCGCGATCAGCCGGGGCAGGAGCTGCGCGGTGCCGGACTGCCAGTGAATCCACTCCGTTGCCCCGTCCCTGGCGGTGATCCGCCCGCGCCTGTCCGCCGGGTGCAGGTCCTCGACGTTCAGGCACAGCACCTCGTCGGCCCGCGCCGCCGATTCGTAGAGCATTCTCCAGAACGTCTTCTCCCGCAGGGCGACGTTCAGTTGTCGCAGGGCGGCGAGTTGGCTCTCGGCCAGGGCCTTGGTGCGGTCGGGCGGCGCCGGCCGTCGTTCGATGCCGATCGTCGGATCGCGCTCGACCCAGCCCTGCTGCCGCCACCAGCCGATTGCCTTGCGCGCGATCGACAGTTCCCGGTTGACGGTGTGCGCGTCCATCTCGTCCGCCCGGGCTGCCGCCAGTTCGGCGAGCACGTCGGGCAGCGTCGGGGCGTCTATCGCGGCGACGGGAAGGGCCGGCGGCTTCGCGCTCCGGCGGGCGGGACCGGTCGGAGCCGGTTCGCCCGCGAGCATCCAACCCCATGTCGTCAGCGAGATCCGGTAGACCCGCGCGGAGGACTGCGCGAGCCCCGCGCAGGTGAGGTACTGCTCGACGGCCGCGGCGTACGACACGGGCGAGGCTGACGGGGGCGCCTCCTGGACGCGTGACCGCCGTGGCTCGCTCCCGCGCTCGGACTCGGTCACCGGTTCGACTGCCATAACCGCCCCACCCTTCCCGCACTGCCGCAGTTGATGCACTCGTCTTGCCCCGACTGCCGGAATCGTCTGCCGCAGGTGGCCGTGATCACGGTGGAGTTCCTGCCGCAGCACTCCGGGGAATGCTGTGGCACATCGCTGACGTACCGTCATATACGCACGGGCGTGAGCCGATCGACCGTGAAGCGGATCGACTGCTCCGCCATCCACCATCCGCCGTAGCGCCGACCCGCACGACGAACGCGGCCGGCCCCGAGCCTTACTCAGCGCTGGACGCCCGTCCGTCGCAGTCGTGCGAGAACAGGCGTCATCAGCGCGTAGGCCCAGGGGTCGCCGATCGGTGTGCCTGGGCCGGCCCTTTCGCGGTGGTCAGTTGGCGATGCCGACCGGGTGGACCTGGATGCTCTCGTCGTAGGAGCCGCCCAGCTTGAGCGCGTCCGCGGGCCACTTGAGGTCGACGCTGTGGGTCTCGTTCGGCGGCGTCACGATGATGTCGGTCGGGCTGGCCAGGCTGTCGCCGCTGAAGTCGACCTTGTACGAGATGCTGAAGGTGGCGGTGTCACCCGGCTTCAGGTCGGTGATGCGGGGCACCTCACCGCCGCGGTGCACCGGGGCGGAGGTACCGTCGGCGTCCTTCAGGTCCACGCCCGCGAAGCCCGCCGCCGAGCAGGTGCTGCCGCCCTTGTTCGTCATCTGGACGGTGATGTCGCCCACCTTCTGGTCGGGCGAGCTGTCCGAGGCATCCATGATCAGGTCCGACGTGCGGCAGAACGGGACCTTCCCACCGCTCTTCGCCGCACCGGCGCCGGAGCCGGCACGGGCCGAGGTGCCGCCGGACCGGGCCGAAGTACCGTTGCCGGAACCCGCCTTGGCGTTGTCCGGCTGAGCCTCGGTGCCCTGCGCCCCGGCCTGGGAATCCGCGCCACTGGAGTCGGCCGAACCCACACCACTGGCCTCCGCGGCCACACCCGTACCCGACTGACCCCCCGCCTTGGAACCCCCCGCGTCCGAACCGGAGCAGGCCGTCAGGGAGAACGCGGCAGCCGCCGTCAGAGCAGCAGCGGCAACGCGCAGGGTGCGACGACGAGCGGAGCGGGTAGCGGTGCTGGCAGTCATTTCGGGTCCCCCAGGGAAGTCGAAGTCGTTCTCTCCTCGGTACGACAACCACTCTGGCCGGCACCACTACCGCGACACTGCCGCTCCACTAACACCCGGCTAAGGCCCGTTACGCGCCGGAGCCCCGCCGGAATTCCGGCGAGGCTCCACCGCACGCGCTCGTCTCGCTCCCCGGCCGCGCGCCGAACCTCCGCCCACGGCACGGGGGATGAGTCGCCTCCGGCGTTCTTGGGCCGCCCTGCCGTGAGGAGGGGCATCCTCAAGCGAGGCGCTCAGGCTCCGCGCAGTCGGAGGTGACTTGGAACTGCTTGGTCGATGGCATCGGCGCACCTTAGCAGGGGGTTGTGGCGTTCATCTCCCGGTTTGTATCGGCTTGTTGTCGGGGGGGACGGTCCCGTCAGCTGCCGTTGCGTCGCGCGGTCGGCGGGTCGGCCTCGGGCGGCAGGTCGCAGGCGTCGATCAGCTTCAGTACCTGTTGTACGGCGGCGTCCGGGCCGTCCGAGCGGTGCACGGCGGCGACCGCGGTCTCCAGGTAGGGGGAATCGCCGTGCAGGGGACGGTAGGCCACACCCGGGATGCCCAGTGTGCGTACCTGCTCGGGGGCGAGCGCCAGGCACAGGCCGGCGGCGACATAGCTGAGCAGTCCCGGCAGGTCGTCCGCCTGGCCGCGCGGTCGGGGTGTGAAGCCGGCCTGTGCGCAGGCGAGCGCGACCTGCTCGGCCAACCCGGGCAGGGCGCCCGGCTTGGGCATCGCGAACTGTTCCTCGGCGAGTTCCCGCAGGTCCAGGCGTGCCGCGGTGGCGAGCGGGTGGCGTTCGGGAAGGACCGCCACCAGCCGCTCCACGCCGATTTGACGGACCGTCAGTCGGTCCGTGCCGGCGACGGGGAGTCGGACCAGCCCGAGGTCGAGCGTTCCGGCCTGGAGCATGTCGACCAGCTCCGCGGAGGGGTGTTGTCCCAGGTGCAGCCGCAGTCCGGGCAACTGCGCGTGGGTACGGCGCAGCAGGCGCGGCAGGAAGTCGTAGCCGAGGCTGCTGATGAACCCGAGCCGGAGTTCGCCCTCGTGTCCGCTGGCGATCCGCCGCGCCCGGTCCACGGCGGCGGCCTGTGCTTCGAGCAGCCGCCGGGCGTCCTCGGCGAACGCGCGGCCGGCCGGGGTGAGTCGGGCCCCCCGCGGAAGGCGGTCGAACAGGGCGACGCCAAGGCCGCGCTCCAGTCGTTGGATCGCCTGACTGAGCGGTGGCTGCCGCATGGCGAGTCGCTCGGCGGCACGACCGAAGTGCTGTTCCTCGGCCAACACGACGACCTGCTGGAGGAGGCGCTGGGTCAATTCCATAGGGCACAGCATATGGAAGGTGCCGGAAGGAAGTATTGGACGATATGGGGTGCCTGGGATTTGACTGGCTGTCAACGGCCCGGCGCGTGAAGCCGGGCCCGGTGGAGATCGGAGACGTGCCATGGCGACAGGACGGGAAGCGGACGGTGGCGTCGGCCCGCTGAACGGCGTACGGGTGGTCGAGCTGGCCAGCGTGATCATGGCCCCGTACGCGGCCCAACAGCTCGGCGACCTCGGGGCGGACGTGATCAAGGTCGAACCGCCGACCGGCGACCTGACCCGCCACTACCCGCCGACCCGCAGCCCCGGGATGGGGGTGATATCCCTCAACCTCAACCGCAACAAGCGCAGCGTCGCCCTCGACCTCAAGGCCCCGGGCGGCCGCGACGCCCTGCTCGCCCTCCTCGCGAGCGCGGACGTCTTCCTCACCAACGTCCGCCCACAGGCCCTGCGGCGCCTCAACTTGTCATACGAGGACGTGGCCGACGTCAACTCCGGCCTGGTCTACCTCAACGCCCAGGGCTTCCGCAGCGATTCGCCCCTCGGCGGGCATGCGGCCTACGACGACGTCGTGCAGGCAGCCTCCGGCCTGGTGTGGCTGAACGAGCAGGTCAGCGGCGTCCCGCACTACGTACCCACGGTGCTGGCGGACAAGATCTGCGGCCTGGTGATCGTGCAGTCGGTGCTCGCCGCGCTCCATCACCGTGACCGCACCGGCCAGGGCCAGCACGTGGAGGTCCCGATGGCCGACACCATGCTGGCCTTCAACCTCGTCGAGCACCTGGCGGCGGCCACCCACAACCCACCCGCCGGGCCGATCGGCTACCCGCGGGCACTCAGCCCCCGCCGCACGGCCTCCCGCACGGCGGACGGCTGGATGTGCATCCTGCCCTACAGCGACCGCAACTGGCGTGACTTCTTCGCCTTCGTCGACCGCCCGGAACTGGCCGACGACCCACGTTTCGCGTCGTTCCCCGCGCGCGCCCGCAACGCCGACGAACTCTACTTACTCGTAAGCGAGTTCACGCCCCGGCACACCACCGCGGAATGGCAGGGGTTCTGCGATGCGAAGAGCATCCCCGCCGCCCCGGTGCTGAGCCTGGCGGAGGCCGCCACCAGCACCTACGCCACCGAAGGCGGGCTGCTCCAGGAGGCCGAACACCCCACCGAGGGCGGCTACCGCCTCATCGGCCAGCCCGTGCGCTTCTGGACCACTCCCGCCGGCCTGCACCGGCACTGCCCGCAGATCGGTGAACACACCGAGGAGGTCCTCGCCGAGATCGGCCACCGACCGTCCGCCTGAGCCGTCGGCCGTGACCGCTCCCCGGACTCACAGTCCGCATCGCCCCGGCGGCGAGCCCGCGGCACTGCCAACCATCGACCGCCAACTCCCCTACCCACAGGCCGAATCGAGGACCCCGTGACCGAGCAACCACCCCTGGACGAACAGGCAGCGCCGCACGAGCGGGAACCGCTGCGCGTCGAGCACCGGCCGAACGGCGTCACGGTGCTCACCTTCGACAACCCCGACCGGCGCAATCCGATGACCGGGCGGCTGACCGCACAGTGGCGGCGCGCCATGCGGTCCCTACGCCAGGCGCCCGACCTTCGCGCCGTCGTGATCACCGGGACCGGCCCAGCGTTCTGCTCAGGCGCCGACCTGGGGGAACTCGCCGACCAACACGGCCAGGGCCTCTCCGGCACCCGGGCCCAACTGTCCGACTTCTACCGGACCTGGCTGGCCGTCCGTGACCTGCCCGTCCCCACCGTCGCGGCCGTCAACGGCCACGCGGTGGGCGCCGGACTGGCGCTGGCCCTCGCCTGCGACCTGCGGTACGCCGCGGCGGAGGCGAAGCTCGGCGCGCCGTTCGTCCGGCTCGGCCTGCACCCGGGCATGGCCACCACCGCCCTGCTCGCCGAGGCCGTCGGCCCGGCGAGGGCACGGGAACTGCTGCTGACCGGACGACTGATCAGCGGAGCGCGGGCCGCCGCACTCGGCATGGTCCACGAGGCGCTGCCGGCCGACCGGGTGCTTCCGGCCGCACTCGACGTGGCCGACGAGATCGCCGCCGCGGCCCCACTGGCGGTCCGGCTGACCAAGAGCGGTCTGGCCCAGGGGCAGCCCACCGTCGAACGGGCACTGGCCTGGGAGGCGCTCGCCCAGCCCGTGACGACCACCACCGACGACTTCCGCGAGGGTGTCCAGGCACGCCGGGAGCGCCGCCACCCGCACTTCACGGGCGCCTGACCACAGTCGCCGAGCCGGTACCCACCCCGCACCCACCCCGTACCCACCGCTGTGCATACCCATCACCTTGTCCGAGGAGCACCCCGATGACCCTCTCCGCCCTCGATCCCGAAGCCGTGCAACTTCCCAGCGAAACAGTCCAGTTACGACGGGAGGTGCGCGACTTCCTCGCCGGGGAACGGGCCGCCGGCACCGTCCTCGGTCGGCCCGATTCCTGGCTGACCGGCTGGGACCCCGCGTTCACCCGCCGCCTGGCCCGGCGCGGCTGGGTCGGCATGACCCTGCCGCGGAAGTACGGCGGTGGCGGACGCAGCAACCTCGAACGCTACGTCGTCATCGAGGAGTTGCTGGCCGCCGGCGCCCCCGTGTCGGCCCACTGGGTCGCCGACCGGCAGGCCGGACCCACCATCCTGCGCCACGGCACCGAGGCGCAGCGGAGCCACTTCCTGCCCCGGATCGCCGCCGGCGCGTGCTTCTTCTCGATCGGGATGAGCGAGCGGGACAGCGGCTCGGACCTGGCCTCGGTACGGACCCGGGCGGAACGGACCGACGACGGCTGGCGGCTGACCGGCACCAAGATGTGGACGGGCGGCGCGCACGTCAACGACCACGCGATCGTGCTCGCCCGGACCGACGAGTCCGAGGACCGCCACGCCGGGCTGAGCCAGTTCATCGTCAACCTGCGCGATCCGCACGTCCGCGTCGAGCCGATCCGTCTGCTCAGCGGCGAACACACCTTCAACTACTGCCACCTGGAGGGCGTCGAACTCACCGACGACGCACTGCTCGGACGCCCCGGCGACGGCTGGCAGCAGGTCACCGGCGAACTGGCCCTGGAACGCAGCGGGCCCGAACGTTTCCTGTCCACGCTTCCGCTCCTGACCGCCCTGGTGGAACAGGTCCAGCGGACCGGCGGAGGCAGTCCCGAACAACAGGCCCGCGTGGGCCGGCTCACCGCGCGCCTGTCGGCCATCCGGCAGTTGTCGTTGGGAGTGGCCGCGGCCCTGGCGGCCGGCCGACCCGCCGACGTGGAGGCGGCCCTGGTCAAGGACCTCGGGACCCGCTTCGAGGGCGAACTCGTCAACGAGGTCCGCGAGATCCTTCCGGCCGCCGCCCGCTTCGACGCCACCCGCGGCAGCTACCCCGAACTGCTGGCCACCGCGATCCTGCACGCACCGGGATACACGCTGCGCGGCGGCACCAACGAAATCCTGCGCGGCATCATCACCCGAGGTCTGGAGCTGTCCCGATGAGCACCGAATCCGCCACCGAACACCCTGCCGCATCCCCCGCCGAACGCGCCACCGACGCCCTGCCGCCGCTCGATACGCCGCCGACCACCCTGGTGGCCCTGGCCCGGGAAGCCGGCCACCGCCACACCCCCGCACCGCTCGCCGAAACGCTGCTCGTCGCGCGCCCGCTGCTGGCCGCGGCCGGGCTCGCCGTCCCGGACGGCCACCTCACCGTGGCGACCGGCCCGCTCGACGTGCGGTTCGCCCACGTGGACACCGACAGCAGGGTCGGGCCGTCGGGAGCGGCAGGCACCGATGACGCCCTGCGGATCAGCGGCACGCTGCACCGGGTGCCGTGGGGCCGGGCCGCCGAAGCCGCGGTCGTGCTGACCGAGGGCCCGTGGGGCGGGCCCGTGCTCGTCCTCCTCGAAGCCGCCGAGTGGCGGCAGGTGGCCGGCGCCAACCTGGCGGGCGAGCCCCGGGACGACCTGGTGCTGCTCGACGTGACCGTCCCCGCCGCGCGGGTCCGCCGCGTTCCGGCCGCGCTGGTCCGCGAGGCCGCATGGCGTTCCGGCCTGGCCCGGGCCGCCCTGATCGCCGGTGCGGCCCGCCGCTGCGTGGAACTGACGGTCGCCCACACCGCCTCGCGCGTGCAGTTCGGCCGACCGTTGAGCCACTTCCAGGCCGTCAAGCAGGAGGAGGCCAAGCTCGTCGAGGAGGCGGCCCTGGTCACCGCGGCCGTCGAGGCGGCCGCCGCCGCGCTGGCCGAACCGGACTCCGCGGAGTTCACCGCCTGGCTCGCCGCCGCACAGGCCGCCGCCTCGGTGGCCGAGATCACCCGCATCGCCCACCAACTGCACGGCGCCATCGGCTTCACCGAACTCAGCCCGCTCCGCCTGGCCACCACCCGCATGTGGTCCTGGCGCGACGAGGACGGCGGCGAACGGGCCTGGCAGCAGAGGATCGGCCGGCAGGTGCTCGAGGGCGAGGGCGACGGCGACCGGTTGTGGCAACGGGTGACCAGCGGCTGACCAGTGACCAGCCCGTGACTGGCCCGGTGCGGTCGAGCCTGCGGACGCCAACCCGCCGGCTCGGAGCGCCGGAGAGCAGCCGCACCGCCCACCACGCTCAGGCGTCCCCAAGGAGAGGGGGCCGGACGGAGGCCCGTCCGGCCCCCTCTCCTTCGGTGCGCCTCAACCGTTCCACGGTTCCCACAAGGCCCTCTCCTCGGGAGCAAGCGGCGGCCCCCACACCAACATGCCACCGATCAGCCCCGGCCCGTAGCCCGGGAACAGCTTCGGGTACTCCAGCCTGTCGGCCATCTCCTCCAACAGCATGGTCAGCGACTCGTCCTCGACCGTGCGCTCAGCCGTCTCGCCCCACTTCCCGGGCAGCGACACCACAACCCCACCGCCTCCCCATCGGGAACCGTTCCATGATGTCGGCCCCGTTCCAAGCCCTCGCCGTCCCTGCGCACCGCCATCACCGGGACGGGCAGCGGACGCCGCATGGCGAATGCCGCATGCCAGACACATGCCGGTTCTCGCGCGACGGGACTGCAACTGCGACTGCGACTGCACTGCACGGAGGTGAGATGAGGTCAGCTCGCAGCCGCGTCGGTCGGGTCGGGCACGGCGCACGTACGGAGGACCATGAGCGAGTCCTCCGAGGTCGCCACCATGGCAAAGGGGAACCGGTCGAGCTCAAGACAGAGCGCGACGTCGTCGGGATGGGCTCCTTGACGCACCCCCTCCGCCAGTTCGGCGGCAGCACGCGAGGCAGCAGCCCGGCGGAGGAACTCAGCTGCATCCGTCCGAGCCGAGCCACCGGTGCCGGGCATCGGCGGCCGCGGCCTCTGGGGAGAGGGTGGACATCGTCAGCGCCTCAAGGCAGATCTCCGTGCGCCGGGCACCCCCAGGGCGGGCCGCCCCACGCGCAAGGTACACCGATAGGCCGCTCAACGAACCAACCACAACCATGGCGACCTTCAACAGCGCCGGAACGTGGGCGACACGGAATCCGTGACTACGGAAAACTGGCCGCGCGGCACCAAGAGGTTGTCTCACGTGGCGAGTGTCGCGAGCTTCTTGTAGCAGTTCAGGGCGGCGGCCATGGCCAGGCCTCGGCTCTGCCGGTCGTTGCGGACCACGTACGGGATCTTGAGACCACGAACAGCCCGTGGCAGGCTCACGCCGCATGATCGATGAATTCGCGAAAGACAACCTGCACGGGAGACTGCGGCGGGACCGCAAGGCGCTGCTCTGGAAACTCAACGGCTTATCCGAATACGACGCCCGCCGACCTTTGACAGCGACCGGGACCAACCTCCTCGGCCTGGTCAAACACGTGGCCACCGTCGAGGCCAGGTACTTCGGCGAGGTCTTCGACCGCCCTTCCCCGGAACCGCTGCCCCGGTGGCAGGACTACAACGGCAGCGATCTGTGGGCAACCGAGGACGAGACCCGCAATCAGATCATCGGGTTCTACCGGCGCACGTGGGAACACTCGGACACGACGATCAACGAGCTTCCCCTCGACGCCCCCGGCCACGTGCCGTGGTGGCCGGAGCCTTTTCCCAACACGAACCTGTTCGCCGTCATGGTCCATGTCCTCGGCGAGTCCAACCGGCATGCCGGGCACGCCGATATCCTGCGCGAGGGCCTCGACGGCCGGACCGGGGTCCGCCCCGAACACGAGAAGCAGATCGACGAGGAAGCCCGTGCAGCCTACTGCGCGAAGATCGAGCAGGCCGCCAGGACGGCCGCACCAATCAGGGCGTAGAAGTTGTCTCACGTGACGTGACGTTCGTGCGGCATGATGCCGGCCGTGGGGTGCTGATCTATCGAGCGTCTGATTCCTGATGAACTCTGGGAGTTT
This sequence comes from Streptomyces sp. x-19, assembly GCF_046549115.1. NCBI lineage: Bacteria > Bacillati > Actinomycetota > Actinomycetes > Kitasatosporales > Streptomycetaceae > Streptomyces > Streptomyces sp. x-19. Next base: position 91,257 of record NZ_JAJPWK010000007.1, read on the forward strand.
TCCGCCCCGTTGCTGCCGTCGTTCGCCGCTCGCCCGCAAGGTGGTGGGACCGCTCCGTGTGACGAGCGGACCGTGTTCACGGCAGTGGTGTACGCGCTGACCAGCGGCTGTGCCTGGCGGCATCTGCCGCCGACGTTCGGCACGTCGCCCGCCACCGCGCACCGCCCCTTCACGGCATGGATCGAGGCCGGCCTGTGGCGTCGACTGCACCGGGCGGTGCTGGACGAACTCGGGGCCCGGGCGAGGTGCACTGGACCTCGGCGATCGACGACGCGGCCACGGTTCGCGCCAAACGGGGGGATCGCCGACCGGGCCGAACCCGGTCGATCGTGGCCAGAAGGGCAGCGAGCGGCACCTGCTGTCCGATGCCCAGGGCATCCCGCTCGCCGTCGCCGCATCCGGCGCGAACATACACGGCAGCCTCGCCCTCAAGCCGCTCATCCGCGGCTACCCGCCGTCCGGTCCCGCCCGGGACCACGGCGGCGCCGACCCGTCAAACTCCGCGCGGACAAGGCGTACTTCTCCGCCGAACACCTGGCCTGACTGCGCGAGCTCGGGCTCGTTGCGCGCATCGCGCGGCCCGGCATCGAGTCCGGCAAACGCCTCGGTCGGCACCGCTGGAAGATCGAACGGTCGATCGCCTGGCCCTTCGGCTACCGCCGCCTCACCGTCCGATACGAACGAAAGGGCTCGCACTTCCTCGCCTCCCTCGGCCTGGCCTCCGCACTGACCTGCTACAAGAAGCTCGCGAAACTCGCCAGGTGAGACACCCACCAAATCGTCGAATACTGATGGAATTGCAGCGAGACGGTCGCACGATGAGCAATCGCTGACCGGGCATCAAAATCGCGCGATAGGCAACTACTATGCATTCCTGCACCTCACTCGATCGGCCCACCTCCGAGGGTGATGCGCCTCCGCATGTGCGCATAATTGTCCCATGAACACGAAACGCGTAAATTACCCGCAGAAGTCTCGGCGAATATTCGCGATCAGCGCCGCCGCGGGTTTCGCCCTTGCGATGGGTGCGCCCGCGACAGCAGCAGCCGCGAATGCGATCCCGCAGACCACCAACAGCACCAAGGCGCTCTCGGCCGAAATCCGCCACGATGAGGACCAGGGCAGATTCCGATCCGGCGGTCAGGACCCCTGGGCGTTCCTCCTCCCGGAGGGCCATCACCACGGCGGCGGCGACGGAGACTGCAGGGGGCTCGTCGTATTGCTTTGTGCGTGACGAGAATCCCGTGCACGCACGACGAGGCGCGAAAGGAAGCCGATACTCCTACACGGCACCTTTCGCGCCTCACTCAATTCGAGTGGCCGTCATTTACACTTACGCAACGAAATGATGCAGGTCCCTCGGAATTTCGACACGATTAAATATCTACTTGACCTAACTCCGAATACACCGGAATTTCCTCTCAAGGGCAGGGATCCGCCGCGACGAGGAAACTTCGCTCGGCGGGGGCCACAGCCGATGCGCCGTTCTCAGTAATCGTCAATATCCGTGGAGCGATGGCTGCCCTCGACGAGCTCGCTGGGGTAGCAGGCTCCCGGAGCGACTGCGGCAGCAGCCCGGCCGTGCCATGGAGCGTCTCGGGGTCGCCTCGGCACCGTATCGGCACCGTCGGGGCAGCCTCGGAATACCTCGGGCAGGGCCGGGGCTGATGTCGTCATGAGTGGAATTCTTGTGATCGGTGCAACTGGCAATGTCGGCCGGCAGGTTGTCGTCCGACTCGTGACCACAGGCGCCGCGGTGCGGGCACTGGCACGTGAGCCCGAGTCGGCGGGGCTGCCTGAGGGAGCAGAGGTGGTGGGCGGGGACCTGACCCGGCCGGACACGCTGGAGGGGGCACTGGCGGGGAGCGACACGGTGTTCCTGATCTGGCCGTTCCTCACGACCGAGGACGCCCCTGCCGTACTGGAGGCGATGGCACGGCATGCTCACCGCATCGTCTACCTCTCGTCGTCGGGAGTGAACGATGACGCCGGACGCCAGACCGACCCGATCAACCAGCTCCACGCCGACATGGAGCGCCTGATCGAAGCCTCGGGCCTGGAGTGGACTTTCCTGCGGTCGAACACCCTCGCCTCCAACGCACTGGGGTGGGCCGAGCAGATACGCACCGCGCATGCCGTCCGCGGCCCCGACATGGCCGCCACGGCGGTGGTCCACGAACGCGACGTCGCAGCCGTGGCGGTGCATGCCCTCACCGATGACGGACATGAGGGCAGGAAACACGTCCTGACGGGGCCTCAGGTACTCGGCAGAGCCGAGCAGGTACGCATGATCGGGGACGCGATCGGCCACCCGACGCGCTTCGAGGAGGTCCCGGTAGCGGTCGCACGTCAGCGGATGCTCGCCGACGGCAGGCCACCCGCTCTCGTCGAGGCACTGTTGGCCAGTGCCGACACCCGACCTGAATCGCACCTGATCACCTCCACGGTGGAGGAGATCACCGGAGCGCCGGCACGCACGTTCCGGTCGTGGGCGGAAGAGCACGCGCACCGTTTCCGCTAGACGGGACATCGACGCGCGACCGGTCCGTGGGAGTCAGGTAGCCGGGGCATCGATGTGCAAGCGATCCGTGGGATTCATGGTTGCCGGGGTCCCGGACCCGTGGCCCAGCTCGCCTGACGCGAGCACTACTGCCGCGGCGGATCCGCCAAGCTGGGGAACAGGCACGGGACCTCCCAACGCAGTTCGTCGTGCTCCGCTGGTCCAGTTGGACACCGTCGCCACGTAGGGCGCGCCCCCGAACTCCATTGCTCCGTGGTGCTGCTGGACCCACGGTGGCCGTGAACTGCCGTGCCCGGCGGTGCCGTTCTGGTTCGGGGGGAGCGTGTCAGCGGTCACGTCAGCGCGGTGACTGTCCGGTGTCAGAGCGTCCGTCGAGAGTGGACTCAGTCGTCAGGCCCTCGCCTGCTTCGACCACCACGACAGGCGTCCTCACACCAGCGGGACGCCCCGACGTACCCTCAGGAGAGCATCGCCATGCCGACCTTCAACACCCCCGAGCCGATCACCGCCGTCCTCGACCTTCCCGCCGGGCGCGTGAAGTTCATCGCCGTCGACCGGTCCGACACCACGGTCGAGATCCTGCCTGCGGACGACTCGAAGAGCCGTGACGTCAAGGTGGCGGAACAGACCACGGTGACCTACCGCGACGGCGTCCTGCGGATCGCCGCCTCGGCGAACAACCAGTACTTCGGCCCCTCCGGATCCGTCGAGGCCACCGTCCAACTGCCCACTGGCTCCCGGATCGAGACGACTGCGGCCAGCGTCGCGATCCGGACCGTGGGACGCTTCGGCGACGTCAACGTCGACAGCGCGCACGGCGCGATCACCCTCGACGAGGTCGCGAGCGCCCACCTCACCACCAGCGCCGGCGACGTCTCGATCGCCCGCCTCGGCGGCCCCGCGCAGATCCGCACCAGCAAGGGCGACATCCGCATCGCCGAGGCGGTGCGCGGCACGGTGGTGCTGCGCACCGACGCCGGTGAGGTGGAGGTCTGCGCCGCCGCCGGGGTCTCCGCGTCCCTGGACGGCGGCACCTCCAACGGCCGGATCCGCAACTCACTCAAGAGCGCCGACGGCGCCGCCGACCACCTCACCGTGCACGCGACGACCGCCACCGGCGACATCATCGCCCGCAGCCTCTGAGGGGTGCGGACTACCGGGCCGTGCCGGTCCTCACGGCCTGTCGGTCGCGAGGGCGCGATGGACGACTGCGACGACTGCGACGACGACGGAGCCTTCGCCGACGGCGGAGGCAACCCGTTTGACGGACCCGGCGCGGACGTCGCCGACCGCGAAGACGCCGGGCAGACTGGTCTCCAGACCGGACGGTGGCGCACCGTCAGCACGCGTCCGGTGGTCGGATGCCGCTGCTCGTACTCATCGGCGCCACCGCCGCTCCGTGGGACCGACCAGCACTGCCCCTGGCCGGCACCGTACTGAACGTACTGCCGGAACCCCTCCAGTGTCCCACCGCGCCACCGCACGGCGCCCGTTTGCTTGCGGGTCCGGGCGGCCGCTCCCGGCCGGGGATCGCGCCCGCTGGACGTCTCGGCGCGCAAGGGGTCAGGCGCGGTGGGGAGGCAGGGTGCGGTGCCGGTGGGTTGGAGCAACGAGGGAGGTTCGCCGTGCGAAGGAGGTGAGTGATGTCCGCGAGCAGCGGCATCCCCGGCATCGATCCCTCGGTCCCCCCGGCGGGGACGGTTGCGTCGAGTGCCTGGCGGGTGACGGTCCGGGCTGGTGGTTCCACCTGCGGCGCGGTGCCGCCTGCGGCCGCATCGGCTGCTGCGACTCCTCCCCCGCCCACCAGTCACCCCACCACCCAGCCCGTCCCGGGCCCGGAAGGGCACGTGCCGGCGGACTGGCAACAACTCCTCCGCTGAGGACGCTCCGTTCGCCCCGTGCGGTCCACGGACTGGGGCGTTGGGTGTTCGGCGGGGTGGCCGCGCGGGGCGACGTGCCGCGCGGTGGTCCGGACACGGGGGAAGGAGTACGCCTCAACGCCGCGCGTGGCGGATCTTCAACCGGCCGAATCCCATGGACCCGGAGATGCGGATCTTCGGCCCGCCGGGGCGGGACCGCCGCCGGGGCTGGTAGCGCAGGTCCTTCCACCCCGTGCTGAGGCCCTCGACGTCGACGGTCGCGTCGCGCGGCAGCGTGATCTTGGCACGGCCGGTGCCCAGCGTCAGCTCGATGTCGACGACCGGATGCTCGACGACGGCCCGGGACAGGTCCAGATGCACCCGTCCGAATGCGGACGCCACCTTGAGATGACGGGGTACCCGCCATGCGCCGCGCCGCCGGATCCGTCCGCCGGCGGCGGCGATCGTCGAGGTGGGCTCCGTCCTTCCCTCCGGGAGGGAGGCCATGGCCGATGCGAGTTCGCCCCGCGTCCTGGCCGTGAGCACCTGACCGAGGCGTTCGTCCATCTCCTCGTGCGGGATGCGCTCTTCGGCGTAGGCCGTCTGCAGGCGCTGCACGGCCGCCTCGCGGTCTTCTTCGCTGAGCGCCACCGACGGGTCTTCCTGCGGAGAGGTCACCGTCTCACTCTAGTGCCGCGCCGACGACGCGGACGCGCCAAGCTGCAAGTGCCGGTGGAACATCGTCCGACGAGGCCGACCGCTGACCGCCTACCACCGACCACCGACCACCGTGGCCTCTGTCGCTCGGCCCGGTGGACCGTGGCACCCCCGCCCGGGGGTCAACTACGTTCGCCGAACGTGAAGTTCCGAGCGAGGCGCATGGGTGCGGCAAGGTGATTTCGCTCAGACGTGTGGCGGGCGTCGTCGTTGGCCTGGTGGTGGCGGGCGACGGGCTCTCGGCCTGTGGGGCGGCCTCCGGCGACGACGGTGGCCGGAGCGGCGGCGTTGCGGCATCCGCTGCGCCGACGAAAAGCCTGCAACGGTCGCGCACACCGAGCCAACGGCGCCGGAAGTCCCGGCGCTACGCTGCGCCCTGCTCGACGTAGAGGTGGATCGGTCCGCGGAGTACGGGGCTGCGCCGGTACGGGGGCGGGTCGGCGACGAGCCGGGGCCGGTCGAGGTGCCGGACCAGTTGGCCCAGTGCGATCTGGGCTTCCCGGCGGGCCAGCGGGCCGCCGAAGCACAGGTGGATGCCGCTGCCGAAACCGAGGTGTTGGTTGTCGCGCCGATCGGGGTCGAAGCGGTCGGGATCGTGGAAGCGGTTCGGATCGCGGCTGCCCGAAGCCAACATCAGCATGATCTGGGCGCCCTTGGGGATGGTGGTGCCGGCGACGGTGATGTCGCTGTACGCCGCCCGCCAGGGAATGATGTGCACGGGAGGCTCGTAGCGGAGCAGTTCCTCGACCAGGGGCACGACCAAGTCCGGTTCCTCGCACAGTCGTTGGAGGACGTGCGGATGGCGTAGCAGTGTCAGCATGCCGTTGGTGATGAGGTTGACGGTGGTCTCGTGGCCGGCGATCAGCAGCAGGTTGGCGGTGGCGACGATTTCCTCGTCGGTCATCCGCCCGTCGGGCCCGTCGTCGTTGGCCAGTCGCGACAACAGGTCGTCGCCCGGATGCCCGTGGCGTTGCGCCAGCAGTCCGCCGAGGTACTGGCGGAGGTCCTTGCGGGCCTGGACGCCCTTGTCCAGTTTCTCCTTCGGGTCGGTCTTGGGGTTGTAGTCGATCGAGTTGATGAGGTCGTCCACCCATCGGTGGAAGCGCGGTTCGTCCTCGCGGGGCACGCCGAGCAGGTGGCAGATCACGGCGACGGGGAACGGGTAGGCGAAGTCGTCGACGACATCGATCCGCTGCTTGCCGGCGAAGTCGTCTATCAGGTTGCCGACCGCAGTGGTCAGGGCGCCTTCCATGCCGGTCACCAGCCCCGGGGTGTGCGGGGGGCCGAAGTGGCGCATCGCCAGACGCCGCAGGCGGTCGTGTTCGGGCGGGTCGAGGTTGATGAACGCCGGCGTGCCCTCCGCCTGCATCCCCGCCGTCGGACACGACAGGTTGCGGGTGTCGGAACTCAGGTGCGGGTTGTGCAGGATGTCGCTGATCTCGCGATAGGTGCTGATGACGAAGCTGCCGTCCTCCTGCCGGGCCACCGGCGTCTCGCGCAGCTCGGCGTAGAGCGGGTACGGGTCGGCCCGGGAGGAGTAGTCGAGGATCCGGCGCAGCGTGTCGGGCGTCTGGGTCGTGGTCATCTCGGTGTCCCTCCTACCGGTGCTGGTACGCGGCCGTGACGCGTCGCTCGCTCGGGTCGTGTCCGGTGACGACCACGGTGGCGCCCTGGGCGAGCAGCGCGGGACCGGGGAAGTCGACGGGCACCGGCTTGGTGTCGGCGGGCTGGTCGGGGGTGGGACACGGCGGCGGGAAGGGCGCCGCCGTCTCGATGAGCCGCCGGTAGTGGTCCAGCCACTTCGCGTTGTTGAAGCTCACCGCCGCGGTGACGCGGCCCCGATAGCCGTACGCGGCGACGAAGCGGTGGTCGGGCACCGAGCCCTGGGTGACGACCACCTCGTCGGCGAAGGTCGGCACGCCCACCGACTTGATGTTGATGCCGAACTGGATCGACCAGAACAACGGGAGGGTCAGGTGGGGCCAGCGATCCGCCTGGCCGCTGACCATGTTGTGCGCGGCGACCTCGGCCTGCTCCACGGCGTTGGCCCAGTGCTCCAACGAGATGAGCCGGTACTCGTAGATCGGGTTCGGGCAGCGGGCCACGTCGCCGGCGACGAAGACGTCGTCGGTCACCAGGCCGTTGAGGTCGAGGGCGCGGCAGCCCGTGTCGCAGGCGATGCCCCAGACACCCGCCGCCAGTCCCGAGTCCCGCAGCCAGTCAGTGTTGCGGATCCCTCCGAGTGCCACCACCGCCACGTCGGCATCGACCGTGGTGCCGTCGTCGAAGTGCGCCCGGCGCAACCGCCCCTGGGCGTCGCCCTCCAGCTGGGTGACCTTGACGCCGCACCGCAGGTCGACACCGTGCGCACGCTGCACGTCGGCCGCGACGTCACCGATCATGGCACCGAGTGCCCCGACCAGTGGTGCCGGCGCGAGTTCGGCGACGGTCACCGGGATGTCCCGTTCGCGGCAGACGGAGGCGATCTCGGAGCCGGTGAATCCCGCGCCGATGACCAGTACCCGGGAGGGCCCGGCGGCGAGGGCACGCTGGAGGGCCTCGGCGTGTTCGCGCGTCCGCACGACGAACACGCCGTCCAGGGCCGCCTCGCTCTCGACGAACCAGGGCCGGGCCCGCACCCCGGTGGAGATCAGCACCCGGTCGAAGGGAACCTCGCGGCCGTCGGCCAACCGCACGTGGTTGTTCGCCAGGTCCAGCCCGCTGGCGGGCACGCCCAGCAGCCACTCGGCATCGACGTCACGGCGTCGCGGCAGCTTGGTGTTGTCGGCCGGCACCCACCCGGTCAGCACCTGCTTGGACAGCGGAGGCCGGTCGTAGGGCTCGCCCGACTCGTCGCCGATCATGGTCAACGATCCGGTGAAGCCCTCGTCGCGCAGGGCCTCCGCGGCCCGCAGTCCCGCGAGTGACGCTCCGACAACCACGATGCGACCCGCGCGCTTGAACGCTTGCAGGTTGTCGGCGCTGGTCATGATGACTGCGCCTCCGCCGGAGCGTCCCGGCCCTCCAACATGTCGACCAGGATCGCTTGGACCGGGCAGGCCGCCGCGGCGCGCAGAACCTGGTCACGCCGGGCGTCGTCGGGGTTCGGGTCGTACATCAGCGCTTCCTCGCCGTGCATCCGGAACGCGTCCGGAGCCAGGAAGGCGCACTGCGCATACCCTTCGCATCGGGAAAGATCAACGACAACTCGCATCCCGACCTCCACAGGGGCTGCGTGCTGCGGGCCCGGATGCCGGCACCGTGATGGCGCGCGAGGCGCGAGACGGCTGGCGAGAGGTGATGTGGCCGTTGCCCATCCTCCGCGGGCTGCGGGGGTGCACCGCACTCGTCGGGTCGCCGCAGAAGGAATCGGTTTTCGCGTACAAGGCGACCGGCGGATATACCGCTCAGAGAACCTGACACTGCTGTCAGAAAGCCTATCCCGGACACTCCTCACCTGCACCCCGGGAAGCGGGCGGCGGCCCGGTCGGGGTCGACCGGTCAGCGCAATCTGCTCGCGCCCGGCGTGTGGCGTGGAGGTTCCGATGGTTCGGTGGCGACAGGAGTCGACCGGGCTCGCACGGGTCGTGCGGCCGGCCAGTCGAGGAGGAGAACCGGCGTGAGCGTCCCCCAGGGTGCCCCTCAGGGCGTCGTCCCCACGCAACTGCTGAAGGGCCAGAAGGCACTCGTCACCGGCGGGAACTCGGGCATCGGCAAGGCGACGGCCATCGGCCTGGGCCGCGCCGGAGCCGACGTGGTCGTGAACTACGTCGCCGGACGGGAGGCGGCGGAGCAGGTGGTCGAGGAGATCTCCGGTTTCGGCGTGCGCGCGGCGGCGTACGAGGCCGACGTGTCCCAGGAGGACCAGGTCGTCGCGATGACCCAACGGATGGTCGAGGAGTTCGGGACCGTCGACATCCTCGTGGCCAACGCCGGGCTCCAGCGCGACGCCCCGTTCACCAAGATGACGACGGCCCAGTGGCAGAAGGTCCTGGACGTCAACCTCACCGGCCAGTTCCTGTGCGCGCGCGAGGCGACCAAGGAGTTCCTGCGGCGGGGGGTCGTCCCCGAGGTGTCGCGGGCGGCCGGAAAGATCATCTGCATGAGTTCGGTCCACCAGCTGATCCCGTGGGCCGGTCACGTCAACTACGCCGCGTCCAAGGGCGGCGTGCAGATGATGATGACGACCCTCGCCCAGGAGCTGGCGCCCCGCAGGATCAGGGTCAACGCCGTTGCGCCGGGAGCCATCAGGACGCCCATCAACCGCGGTGCCTGGGACACCCCGGACGCCGAGCAGGACCTGTTGCAGCTGATCCCGTACGGACGCGTCGGCGACCCGGAGGACATCGCCCACGCGGTCGTCGGCCTCGCCTCGGACCTCATGGACTACGTGGTCGGCACCACCCTCTACGTGGACGGCGGCATGACCCTGTTCCCCGGTTTCGCCACCGGCGGCTGAGCGGCCGAGCACGACTTCGGCGCGCGCCGAGGCCGCTCTCCGCCGCGCTCAGGACGCGAGGATGCCGATGCCGTCACCGAGCAGTTTGAGGCCGAGGACGAAGAAGAGCACCGCCATCACGGCGGCGTTGTGCCGTGCGGCCCAGTCCCGCCAACTGCCGAGCACGCGCTGGGCCCGTTCCCCCATCAGCAGGTAGACGACCAGCGGTGCCAGGACGCCCACCGACGCGACGAGCACGAAGACCGCCAGTGCCCCGGCCTGCTGGGCCACGGGGATTCCGGCCGCGCTGATCGACGCGCCCGCGGCGAGGGTGAGGGGGGCGTTCTTGGCGTTGGCCGCCGACAGCGCCACCCCGAGTCCGAGGATCTTGGGCGGGGTGAAGTGGTCGATCGCGGCCATCCACTTCGGCAGCTGCGCCTGGGAGGGGTCGGTGGGACGGTGGCGCCATTGCCGTGCGCCGAGGAGGGCCAGCAGCAGGCCGAGGGCGAGCTTGAGGGCTCCCACCCACGTCGCGGGCTGCTTGTGGCCGGCGGCGCCGCCGGATCCGCCCACGGCCAGCATGATCGCTCCCAGTGCCGCCAGCCCCACGAGCCAACCGAGGCCGAACAGCGCCCCGTTGAGACGTCCCCGGGGCGTGGCCAGGATGAGGATGATCGCCACGATGGGCAGCGGGCTGACCGCGACGCCCGCGGCCAGGCCGAGTACGTCGCCGACGGCATGTCCCATGGTGGCCTCCGAACGGACGGGGTACGGGGCGGCCGGAGCCGGCGGACCGCGGGCGGTGCTACGGGACTGGGCACCGCGTGGTCCTCGCCCATGGTCGGGTGGCGGGGCGTGCGGGAGCGCGCTGCCGGACGTCGAACGGGTGAGGAGTCGGCGCGCGGCACGGCACGGTGGGCTGGTCCGTCGGGCGCGGGCGGGGCGTCAGCCCGGCGGTGTCTGCCCCGAAAGCACCTTCTGGAGGCGTTGCGCGCCGCTCTGGATGGCCTGCTGGGTGTCCGCGTGCCCGGCACCGCCGAGTCCGCCGTTGGTCACGGAGATGACGTTGGGCCCGATCCGTGCGGCGGCCGCTTCGAGCGCCAGGGTGGTTGTGAGGCCCTGCACGGTGGTGACCATGGACAGTCGCACGCCGAACCGGTCGTCGCCGGCCTTGGGAAGCGACGTCTGGACGACCTGTGCGACCACCTTGTTCCCTGATCCGCCCACGGCGGTGAACCCGTCGCCAGACGTTCGGCAGGGTCTTCAGCCACGCCATGCCCTTGTCTGCGTCTGCGCCTGCGCCTGCGCCTGCGCCTGCCGGGGAATACGAGCCGACCTGGTACGTCATCCTGGCGTGCCTGGACGGTTCGGTGAATGCCTCGCCGGCCTTGGCCGTGGGCGCGGCTCCCATGAGGTTGCCCGACTTCAGCCGGTCGAGGAACGTTTGGCAGTTGGCCTTGTTGGCCTTGTTGGCCTTGCCGTGCAGCAGGGTGTCCTGGCGGCCGGTGCCGCCGCCGCTGGCGGGGTTCCACTGGGCGCCCAGCGCGGAAGGGCTGATCAGAGCCGCATCGGCCTGGCTCCCGGTGAGCTTCGCCGAGTTCACCGTGCCGCTGCTCTCCCCCGTCGCCACCGGTCTGCCGGAGATGACACACGCGGGCCGCGCCTGCGGGGCATCGGCGCGGCCCGGTGCAGGGAGCCGCCGGTGGTGCCGTCGAGAACGATCCGGGCGCGGGCGGCCCCTCAACAGTTGCCGGCGCCGAGCCGGGAGGGCAGACAGGCCGGGCCAGGCAGGACCAGGCCCGCGGCGGACCGTGCGGTGCCTGGGGCCGACGGACGGCTTGCGCCACCGTCGGCCCCGGCCAGAAGGCTGCCGCCTTTCCCGGCTCAGCCGATTCCGACCTTGGACAGGGCGGTGGTCCAGTCGGTGGCGATGGCGCTGCGGGCGGCGTCGAGTTGGACGGTGCCGTTGCACACGGCCGTCTTCAGCTTGTTCTCCACCGAGTCCTTGCTGGCGGCGGGCTCGTTTCCGTAGCGGGGCTCGGGCCACAGGTTCTTCGGGTCGCGGGGTGCGCCGCCGAGTTCGAGGGGGACGAGATGGTCTTCCTCGTAGTCGGCGGTGTCGGTGTCGGAGTAGCCGTACTCGGCTATCTGCTTGATCTTGAGCGGGGTGGTGTAGGAGACGGGCGGGCGGACCGTCTTGGTCCAGCCGGGCACGCAGACCGTCGAGTGGATCGTGGACTGGGTGACGTCGGGGTTGTAGGCGCCGGGTTGGCAGGTGGCGTCGGGCAGCGGCAGGTGCGACCGGGAGCAGGTGGTGGCCGCATGGGCGCTGCCCGTCGTGAGCACGAGGCCGGCTGCGGTGAGCGCGATGGCCGTTGCCGCGGAAGAGAGTCGTAGCGTCGCTCGCATGGGTGCTCCGTGTGGGGGGAATGCCGGGCAGACGGCCCGGGCGTTGGAACGCCATGGGAGCAGCCCGGCGCTCTATGCGGGTAGACCGTGACGGTGAACAACAGGCATCCATGCCGATTTCTGACTCCGGGGTAACCCACATTTGGTCAACTCATGCCTTGCGTAAGGTGTGTTCGGGGCGCATCGGATGGCACTCGACGCGGGGTGGGTGCGCATCGGTGCGTTCGACGGAACACCTCCCCGCGGACGGTTCCTCACCAAAGGTGGCCCATCGTGCGTGCATCACACCCGCTCCTCACGTTCTTCACGGACGCCGCCGCCGGCCGCTTCCCGCCGGTCGACGGCCGGGTGACGGTACTGCCGCCGCTGCCCCGGGGCCTCGAATGCTCGGTCGCCTTCACCGGCCACGCCGTCGTCGCCACCGCCATGTCCCACCGGGCCGTGCACGCCCAGGGCCCGGACGGTTTCGGCGCGTCGCTCGCCCCCGACTTCCTACGCCACCTCGCCGGGCCCACGGGCTGGATCGGCGTCATCGACGCCACGCTCACGGCCCGCGGGACCGGCGGCCCCCCGCGCCTGGCCGAGCTGACCGACGCGGACGACCACGCCCGCGTCCGCCACGCCCGGTGGCTACGGACGGACGTCCGGGTGCACGGCGACGAACGCGGCCTCGTCACCCTGGCGGACGGCCTCGCCGGGCGGCGGGAGCTGAGCATCGAACTCCACCGCGCCCAGGGCGGCAGCAGGCGACACGGGCGCTCGCTCCTCGCCGACGCCCTGTCCCTGGTCCCGGCGGGCGAACCTGTCTTCGCCGCCGTCTCCCCGGGCAACGCCCGTTCCCTGCGCGCCTTCCTCGCCTGCGGCGTCGCGCCGATCGGCAGCGAGGTCCTGCTACGTCCCGAACGGGAGTGACCGACCTCGGCCCTGGGGTTCGCCGGGGCCTCCTGCGCCCCATCCGTTCCGGATCCGGATCCGGATCCGGCCTCAGAAGACGGGCCTGATCGCTGCCCCCGTGTCCGCCATGGCCTCCCGCGCACGGGCCAGCGCATCGTGCATCTCGAAGAAGCCGCCGAAGACACCGGGGTAATGCTTGAGTGTGGTGGTGACTCCGGACTGGGCCAGGCGCGGTGCGTACTCCTCGCCGGCCGAGCAGGCGGGGTCGCCCTCGGCGGTCCGGGCGATCCCCGGGGCCCCGCGAGGTCGCCCTCGGCGGGAACGGCGTAGGGGTTGCGCGGGTCGGCGGAGTGGCGCAGGTACTGGTCCCAGGCCCAGGCGACGAGCTTTGCCATTCCTCGATGCCGAGTTGCTTCACCGGTGGTCCGTAGCGTGACGTCTCCGCATCACAGCTGACGCCCTCCTTCACCACTTCGTGCATCCGGCGGGCTTGCCCCGAGCCCTCCCCGGTCGGATGTTCCGCTGCCCGGCCCAGCCAGTCCCCGTCGCCGAGCTTGTGCACTTCGCCCTCGTCGAGGATCGACGCGAGCAGTACCTCGAACAGCGCGATGCGGGTGAAGGTGTACCTGCCGAGGTAACCGTCACGCGCGAGCCTGAAGCCAGCTTGCGCCTGGATCAGTTCGGAACGCCAACCGTCCAGCCGCACTCCGGGCGGCAGCCAGCCGGGCTCGGCTAGATGCGCACGGCCCCGAGCACGAAGCGCTGACTCAGGATGCAGACCCTGCGGCCGCATCAAGCCGATAGCGCACCGCACGAAGTTCCCGGAATTCTGTCGCCACCTGCGCAGCCCCTACCCATCGAAGATCCGTAGCGCGATCGCACTCGACAGCTTCTCCGCGCGCTCAACCACGCAGAACGCCCTGCGGGCCGGTGGCCGGTTCGATGCGGTGCGGCGCCAGCGGCGCCTTCCCGTCACAATGTGCCGCCAAAGAAACCCAGTTGAGATTTCCACTTGCCTGACCTGAGCGACTCCTCGAATCCCGCAAGGCTTGACCATTGACCTCACCTTTACTCAAACAATGCCATCTGTTTAGATATCTTTAATCGGCAGCGCAGGGCGGGTGCATGCGAGTGCGTCGTTCCCTCTCTGATCTTGGCGGCACACCGCCCGAACCGGGAACGGTGCAGGCGACTGACGTGCGCCGGCACACACCTACGCCATCAGCCGATACGAAAGCGGATTTGCGCTTCCTGCCGTAGAGACCGGAAAGAGTCACTGCTTTGCCCATATCGAAGACCCTCATCACCGCTGCCGTCGGCGCCACGGCCAGTGCGGCGGTTCTGGCACTCGCGGCCCCGGCTTCCGCGGCCCCGACGCCCGCCGTCCCGGCGGCCGTTGATGCTGGCCAACCGGCCACGGAGACCGACGAGAATCCGCCGGTGCTGCGCTCGGCGGCTGGTTCGACCGCGATCGGCGCCTTCACCTACAGCGCAGGCGGACTGACGATCAAGGTCCCCGCGGGCTGCTTCCTCACGCATGCCGTCAGCGGCAAGGGGCTGAAGATCAACTCTCAGCGGGCTGGCGTTGACTGCGTAGGCCCGATGGCTCTTGCCGCCAAGTTCTGCAACACCCGCATCGAGTTCCACTACGCGGACACCAACAACAAGACCTACCGCATCGACAAGGGCCCGCTCAATGGTTCATGCAAGACCGGTACCGTTCCCATGCTGAGCAAGGGGGCCAAGACGGTCAAAGCAGGCAAGACCTGCGCCCAGTTGTGGATCAACGGGCAGCGCAAGGCCGTTCAGTGCCACTACATCACCAAATAGCAACGGAATGAGAGATGATCACGGGTATGAGCCGTAGCCGGCGGAACTGGTGGACGGAGATTGCAATCGGCGGTGGCGTAACCGTTGTCGTCTTCCTCGCGCTGTCCGCGATTGTCTCGGCTGCTAGTGGTTCGAAATACGCGGCGATGAGCGATGACACCGGATGGTTGCTCGTTGTTCCCGCCGTCGCGGCGGGCGTCTGGGCCGCAGCGCGCTATCGACGGCGTTGAACAGCTCACACTTTCTTGATCAAGACAGTGATGGAGCTCGACTCCGGTCCGGGACGGTCCGTCGGATGTTCCGACGGACCGTCCCGGCAATTCTCCCGATCCCTATTCGCAAGGGCCGCGACCGAAGCCTTCCCCTCTTCGAGGGGCGACGCGAGCGGTACGGCACACCCACCTCCACGAAGGTGCACCAGACCGTTTCCCGGCTGCTCAGAGCGAGCGCAGCTCGGCCACCAGGGCCTCTGCTTCCAAGGTCTTCTTCGTATCCAGCGCAGCCAGGAACTCCAGGAGCGCCACAGTCCGGTCCAGCTGCTCCGCGCTCAGTTCCACCGCACCCGATGCCACACCACCGTTGGTGAACGAGAAGCCGGGCAGACTGCCCGCTTGGATGAGCTTGCCGCCGATGGTGGCGTTGCCCGACACCGAGTTCACCACGTTGGTCATGCCGTGTCTCCCGAAGATCGTGATCAGTCGTGCGGAGCGTACGGCACCAGTCTGGCCTCTGTGCTTCTGCCCACTGTTCCCGCCTGTGAGTTCCGGCTACAGGTAGGCGATCGACGACAGTCTCCACCGGCCTCGAACCGCGTTGTTGTCGCGTGACCGGCCGAAACGGTTCGGGTCCGGGAAGGCAGTGTACGAACACCATCGACTCTGGTCGGCCGGCGGAACGTGGAAGCGTCGGCTTCAGGAGGTCCAGGCCGCTGCTGACATGGCGGGTGAGATCGATGGGGACTTCGCGGTGAACTCCACCATCGTGCGCGCGCACGGCACACGGTAGGCGTCAATGCAGGTGGCTCGGGAAGTGAGGGCCCGGGCCATCCGTCGGCGAGAAGCTCATGTGACGGACGGCCGCCAGGCTCCAGCGCGGGGTACGCGTAACTCGACACCGTCGGGCGGACGGTCAACCGGCTCAAGCACGCTCGGACCATGGCCACTCGCTGCGACATGCGCGGCTACGTCTTCCTCGGCACCATCACCGTCGCAGCCCGCGTCATCTGACTCCGCATGTGAGCGCCGGGGCAGGTCCTAGAGGGGCGCCACGCCCCCTCGGAGGGGCCGACCCCGTCGCAAGACTTCTATCAAGTGATTCAATTGTGTGATAGACAGCGAGGCGCTCGCCCAAGTGCTCCCCCGCTCGCGTCTGTTGCGTCATGTGAGGAGACGTCACATCATGTGGAAGGCCGACTCGTTGAGGTTCGGGGCGTTCCTGGCCCCGTTCCATCCGCTGGACGCCGATCCGGCGCTGCAACTGCGGCGCGATCTGGATCTGATGGCGCACCTCGACCATCTGGGCTTCGAGGAAGCCTGGATCGGCGAGCACCACTCGACCGGCGCCGAGATCGTTCCCGCTCCCGACCAGTTCATCGCGGCCGCCGCCGAGCGCACCTCCCGCATCCGGTTCGGTACCGGCGTCGTCTCGCTGCCGTACCACCATCCGTTGGTCACCGTCGACCGCATCACGCAGTTGGACCTCCAGACCCGCGGCCGGGTCGTCCTCGGCACCGGCCCGGGCAAGATCCCGCTCGACGCCCACATGATGGGGATCGACCCCGCCGACCAGCGGCGGATGCAGGGCGAGGCGCTCGACGCCGTGCTGCCGCTGCTGCGCGGCGAGGTGGTGACCATGGAGACCGACTGGTTCACTCTCCGCGACGCTCGCGCCCAACTGCCCACCTACGATCCGGCGGGCATCGAGGTCGTGGCCGCCTCCACGGTCTCCCCGAACGGGTCGGTCCTCGCCGGCCGGAACGGCCTGTCGCTGTTGTCGCTGGCCGCGAGCTCCCCGTCGGGCTTCGACGCGCTCGACCGGAACTGGGAGATCTACGAGAAGGTCTCCGCCGAGCACGGGCACGTCGCCGACCGGGCGCGGTGGCGCCTGGTCAACCCGATGTTCCTGGCCGAGACCCAGGCCGAGGCCGAGCGGGCCGTCAGTCGCCGCATCCAGGCCATGGCCGCGTACGCGAACCGGCAGAACGGCCGCTACCCGGAATGGGGCCGGACCCCGCGGGGTGTGATCGACCACTGGCGCAACGACTCCCTCGGGGAGTTCGGCCGGGCCGTCATCGGCACCCCGGACCAGGCGATCGCCCAGATCGAGCGGCTGATCGAGAAGACCGGCGGCTTCGGCACACTGCTGATCCTGCACGTGGACATGGCCAACTGGGAGGACACCAGGCGCAGTTACGAGCTCTTCGCCTCCGAGGTCGTCCCGCACTTCCGCGGGCGGAACCGCAACCGGCAGGCCAGTCTCCGGTTCGCCGAGGACCACCGCGAGCAGCTGATCGGCCGGCTGGTCGGGGCGCTCACCAAGGCACACACGGACTACTACGGCGAATCGGCCGGGAGGGGAGCCTGAACCATGCGCGCGGTGCAGTACCTGGACGGGGCCTTCACGCTCACCGACGTACCCGAGCTGCCGCCGCTCGGCCCTCGGCAGCTGCGCATCGAGGTGGCCGCGTGCGGCATCTGCGGAAGCGACCTGACGGTGTCGAAGGACCCGTGCCGGTTCGTCGAGGTGGTCGAGGGCGCCGACTACCCCCTCGCCCAGTTCGACCCGCGGCGACCGGTGGTCCTGGGGCACGAGTTCGCGGGAACGGTCGCGGAGACCGGCGCCGAGGTCACCGACTTCGCCGTCGGGGACCGGGTGGCGGGCCTGGGCATCGCCACCGACACCTCGACCGGCATCCCCAAGATCATCGGGTACTCGAACGCCTATCACGGCGCGTTCGGCGAGTACATCACGGTCGACGTCGCCTGGGCCCGGCACGTCCCCGAGGGCCTCTCCCTGGAACACGCGGCGCTGGCGGAACCCCTCCACGTCGGCGAGATGCACGTCCAGCGCTCCGGCCTCACCCCGGCGGACTCGGCCCTGGTCATCGGCTGCGGCACGATCGGACTGGGCGCGATCGTCGCGGCCAAGGCTCGCGGTGCGCGCACCGTCATCGCCTCCGAGCCCTCGCCCAAGCGGCGCGAACTCGCCGCCGCCTTGGGCGCCGACCACGTCGTCGACCCGACCGAACGGGACCCCGTCGCGTTGTGGAACACGCTGGTGGCGGACGGTGCGGACGGTGCGGCCGGCGACGGCACCCTCATCGCCTACGAGTGCAGTGGCCGGGCCGGCATGCTCAACGCCCTGCTCCACCAGTTGCCGCACGACTCGCGCATTCAGGTCCTGGCCGCACCGTTCGCCGACGAGACCATCATTCCGGTGGTCGGCCAACTCCGGCGGATCACGGTCAACTTCGGCCAGGGTCCCACCGATCGTGCCTACGAGATCGTGTTGCAGCGCCTGGCCGACGGCGAGATCGACGCGGACGCACTCATCACCGGCCGGGTGGGGCTCGAAGGCGTCGCGGACGCCTTCGCCGCCCTGCGGGACCCCGCGGAACACGTGAAGATCATGGTGCTGCCGCGGCGCACGGCCGACGACTGACACCGGCCGGCCCCGTCATCCCAACATGCGCTCCGCGCCACCGATGACGAAGTCCACCAGGTCCTCGTAGAACGCGACCAGCTCGTCGCGGCCGAGCCGGCTGCCCCGCGTCGCAAGGTCGTCGGCCTGGCTCAACGTCTGGAGGAATCCCATCACCACGATCGGCCAGCGCAACTCGATCCGTTCGGCGGCGCAGTCGGGGAAGGCGCGCTGCACCTGCTCGCGCAGGCCCGCTGCGACGGCGTCCTGACCGGTGGACTCGATGGCGGGCCGGCCGGCCCGCGAGATCTGCACCACGATCTTCACCCAGCGCATGCCGCGCACCCGGTGTTTGAGGAGGAGGGCCAGATAGGGGTCGGTCAGGGCGCGCACCACGTCGGCCGCGGTGGGGGCCGCTCGCCGCGCGGCGAGCGCGTCCACGTTGCCGGCGATCTGATCGCGCACCGCGGCCCCGACGCCGAGCAGCACCGCGGCCACCAAGTTCTCCTTGGAGCCGAAGTGGTAGTGCACCGAAGCGGGTCCCTGCCCGGCCGCGGCGTTGATGGCCCGCACCGACACCGCGTCCACACCGTGTGCGGCGAACAAGCGCTCCCCGGCCTTGATCAGCCGCTGCCGGGTGGCGTCGCCCTGCCGGTTGTACGAGGTGGAGGCCATGCGCCGCAGCCTAGTCGACCGCGCCGTCGAGTCGAGCGGCCCGGTGTCACACCTGGATCGACCGCTCCAACCGTTCGCTCGACTCCATGTCGTTCCGTCTTCGAGGCGAAGCCGGACTTCGCCGCGCTGGCGGAGCGGCGAAGTCCGTGCCCTCGGGACCGTCCCCACGCGCCCGCCCCGCTACGCGGGAACGGTGGCCCTCCTCAGCGGCAGGGCGCGCGGACGACTTGCCTCAGCAGTGGTTGAGCGACCCGCTCACCCAAGACACGTTGTCACCGGACTCCCACCCCTTGACCTCGGTGCCCTCGACTCTGCCGTAGATCCACAGGTTGCCGTAGTAGTTCGTGACGTAGCACCACATGTAGAACTTGGAGCCCGACGCCACGGTCACGACGGTGCCGCACTCCGCGGCGGGCGCGGTCTTCAGGCGGTAGTCCCCGAGGAAGTACCCGTATCCACTGGAGTTGTTGGTGACCGAGGGGCGGTCGCAGGGGCTCGCGGCCTGGGCGGTCGTGGCGCCGACCGTGCCCCCCAAACCGGCGAGCAGCGCCGTGGTGGCCGCCAGGGCCGAGAGGCGATTCTTGAGCTTCATGACGTTCTCCTCGTCCGATGCTGAACTGTCTGTGCGGAGCGGGGGCGGGTGCGTGCGGATCAGGCACCCGAAAGGGCTTCGGTGCGGGTGCGGGCCGGGGCGACGGGTGCTGGCCCCGGGCACGGTCGGCCGCGATGAGAGGGACGCGCGTCCGTCACACGTGTCCCTCGGTGAACCTCCCCCTGTACAGGTGCGAACGTGTCTGTGCGTCGTTCCTGTGCACGCCAACGTTGGTGCACTCGGCCGCGATTGTCGTGCGCAACGGGTACACAGGTGTGTTAGCAGTGGGTGAACTGCACACCGGAGGAAGCCGGGCGCTGAGCGCGTGGGGGTGGAGCGCGTTCCCCTCGACGGCGATCCGGTGCGGCGGGCGCGGCGAGGCGCGGTGGGGCGGCGAGGTCATCGGCCGCCGGACCCCGTCCGAATTGCTTCCATGTTCGAGCCGTGCATGGAGATTTCGAAAAGGTCACTGATAGATTTGTATAAGTGGTGAAGACCGCGGCGTGGCTGGAGGGGGTGGGGTGATGGCAGTTGCGTCTGCGGCGGCTGCGGCGCCCCGGGCGGGCCACTCGCGCAGCGCGGAGGGAAGACGCAGTGACAGCGACTGGGCGGGGGCCGAGCGGGCCGGATGAGACCCGCGGGCCGTCGGGCCGTCGGCGGCGGACGCCGCGGGAGCCCCTGACCGGCGCGAGCGACGGCGTGCGGGCCACGACGCCCGCGGACCCCGAGTACACGTTGCAGCTGAGGATGCCACCGCCCACAGCGGCCGACGGGGCCGCGCCGGCGCCGCGGTCGGAGCGGTCCGGCGGGCGCGCCGACCGACGTCGGGCCGTACGGCCCTCCTCGGCCCGCATACGCCTGGGCGCGCAACTGGGTGCCCTCGTCGCGCGGCTGGCCCCGTTCACCCGCCGGATCAAGCCACGCTATCCGCGTCCGGGCCGCACCGGTTGGCGTCGCTGGGCACCCTCGTGGCGGCAGTGGCTGGGCGTCGCGTCGACGGCCGTCGGCCTGACCGGTCTGTTCCTGGGCATCGCCTATGCCACCACCGACATCCCCACGGACCTGAACACGTACGCGACCCAGCAGGACAACGTGTACTTCTGGTCCGACGGCACGCCGATGGCCCGTACCGGATGGGTCCAGCGGCAGGCGATGCCGCTGAAGGAGATACCCGAGGACGTCCGTTGGGCCGTGCTGGCGGCCGAGAACGAGAGCTTCTACGAGGACCCGGGCGTCTCGTTCAAGGGCCTCACCCGCGCCTTGTGGCGGACGGTCGGCCGGGGGGACACCCAGGGCGGCTCGACCATCACCCAGCAGTACGTCAAGAACGTCTACCTGAACCAGGACCAGACCCTCAGCCGCAAGTTCACCGAGGCGATGATCGCCCTCAAGCTCGACAACCGGATGAGCAAGGACGCGATCCTGGAGGGGTACCTCAACACCAGCTGGTTCGGTCGCGGCACCTACGGCATCCAGCGCGCCGCACAAGCCTATTACGGCAAGGACGTCAGCGAACTCGACGTGAGCCAGGCGGCGTTCCTCGCCTCGCTGCTCAAGGGCGCCGGACTGTACGACCCCACGCTCGGCGCCGCCAACCACCAGCGGGCGGTGGAGCGCTGGAAGTGGATCCTGGACCGGATGGTGCGGATCGGCAAGCTGTCGCCGGACGAGCGGGCCAAGTACCGGGCCTTCCCCGAGCCGCTCAAGCAGAACCCGCTGTACGACACCGGCCAGCAGAGCGACTACCTCGTCGAGGTCGCCTCCCAGTACGCCCAGAAGGCCGGGCACATTCCGGCCAGGGATTTCGACCTGGGCGGCTACCAGGTCTACACCACCTTCGACCGCAAGCGGGAGGCGGCGCTCGACGGCCTGGTGGCCACGGCGCGCAAGGAGGCCCGGCAGAGCGACCCGGCCGCGGCGGCAACCGCCCACTACGGCATCGCCTCGGTGGCCACGGACGGCCGCGTCCTCGCCGTCTACGGCGGCCCCGACCACCGGAAACAGGGCTACAACGAATCCAACGCCGCGACCGTGCCGGCCGGTTCGGCCTTCCTGCCGTTCGTCTACGCGGCCGGGCTCGAACACGGCGTCGTCAAGCGGCGGGACGCGCCCCGGGAGAAGGTCACCGCGCAGTCCCGCTACGACGGCAACGACGGCGTGCCCGTCAGCACGCCGGAGGGCCCCTACTGGAACCGCAGCGGCAAGAAGGTCGCCGCCCACAACGACGACCGCACATCGTGGGGCCCGATCACGCTCCGCAAGGCGCTCGCCGAGTCGGTGAACACACCCTTCATGCAGTTGGGCATGGACACCGGCCTGGACAAGGTCAAGCAGACGGCCCAGGCGGCCGGACTGCTGCCCGGCAGCATGGGGCCCCAGGTCCCCGACCTGTCCCTGGGCAGTTCCACACCGAGCGCGATCCGAATGGCCAGCGGCTACGCCACCTTCGCGGCCGCGGGACAGCACGTCGAACCGTACTCCGTGCGGCAGATCACCCGGAACGGTGCCGCCGTGCCGCTGGACACCCCGGAGAAGCGCCGCGCGGTCACCGCCGGGGTGGCCGCGGAGGTGACGCGGGCGCTCACGGACGCGTTCCGCTCCGCCCACCCGGGCGCCGCGCCCGCATCGGCCGCGGTGTCCGGCAAGGCCGGCACCACCGCCGACGACACCGCCGCCTGGTACGTCGGCACGGCCCGCGCCGTCTCGACGGCCGTGGTCGTCTACCGCATGGACCTGGCCAAGAGCCTCGAACCACTGCCGCTGGGCGGGCTCGCCGGAACCGCCGCCGACAGCGTTCCCTACACCATCTGGGCGGGCGCCGCGAGCCCACTGCACTGACCGGTAGACCGCCCGCCCTCGCACGCACCGCATCCGGACCGGAACCTCCCACCGCAGATTTGGGCCCCGAATGAAGTCGACTCCAGGCCGCCGCCGCAAGGCGCGCGCACCCCACCGCACCCTCCGCACCCGCTCCGCGGTCCTCGCGTCCGCCGTCCTCGTCGTCTGCTCGGCCGTCGCGGGGTACCTGGTGCTCGACCAGGCCAACGGCGACGCCCAGGCGTCCTCCGGCCACAAGGGCGCCTCGCTCGACCGGGGGCCGGCCAAGCCCCCCAAGGAGCCGGCCTGGGACGGCAAGACCAAGATCCTCGGGGACGGCTCGACCTCCTACACCGGGCCGCAGAAGAAGCAGTTGGCGGCGAAGCCCCTCAAGCCCGGCGAGCAGCCGCCGCAGTTCGTCGTCTTCTCCTGGGACGGCGCGCTGGAGGGCGAGGAGCGGCTCTTCTCGCACTACCGCGAGTTGGCCAAGGACAACGACGCCCACATGACCTTCTTCCTCACCGGCATCTACCTGTTGCCCAAGAGCAAGCAGGACCTCTACCACCCGCCCCAGCACCCGGTGGGCTCCGCCGCGATCAGCTATCCCACCGACGAGCACATCCGCACCACCCTGACCCAACTCTCCGCGGCCTACGAGGACGGCAACGAGATCGGCACCCACTTCAACGGCCACTTCTGCGGCGCCAAGGGGGGCGGCGACTGGAGCGTGGCGGAGTGGAAGAGCGAGATCGACCAGTTCTACGACTTCGTGGAGAAGTGGCGGACGAACACCGGCTACCGGGACGTTCCCGCCCTGCCCTTCGACTTCCGCAAGGAGGTGACGGGTGGGCGCGCCCCCTGCCTGGAGGGGCAACCGAACCTGCTCAAGGCCATGAAGAGCTACGGCTGGCGCTACGACGCGAGCTCCCCGGGCGACTTCCAGATATGGCCGACCAAGAAGGACGGCGTCTGGGACTTCCCGCTCCAGATGCTGCCGTACCCCGGCGGCAACTACCAGGGCCTGTCGATGGACTTCAACTTCCTCTACAACCAGTCCAAGGGCGAGACCAAGGGTGATCCGGCCAAGTACGCGACCTGGGAGCAGCAGACCGTCGACTCCTACATGGCGGGCTTCGACCGCGTCTACTACGGCAGCAGGGCGCCGCTGTTCATCGGCAACCACTTCGAGGACTGGAACGGCAGCATCTACATGAAGGCCATCGACCAGGTGATCAAGAAGACCTGCACCAAGAAGGGCGTCAAGTGCGTGTCCTTCAAGGAGCTCGCCGACTGGCTGGACGTGCAGCGGCCCGAGACGCTGCAGCGGCTGCGCGGACTGGATCCGGCACAGGCCCCGGACTGGTCCACGGTCGTCAAGTGACCCCGCATTCAACCTGGCTGCAATTGTGCGCACCCCTTCACGTCATGCACACATCTCATGCGAAAATGCGCTCGCCCGGTCCGTGTGCCGGCGTAGAGGGGAACATCGTTGACATCGAGAAGAACAGGCCGCGGGCGGAGCCGCACCACCGTCATCGCGGTGGCGGCAGCCTCACTGGCCGCCGGAGTCGTGCTGCCCAGCGGAACCGCCGGCGCGGCGGTCGCCGACGGCCCGACCATGGACCGGGCCACCAAGGCGACTTTCCAGCGGCTGGCCGATGCGGTCTTCGCCGATCGCACGCAGTCCCTGGTGGACGGCGCCGGCGGCGGACCTCAGCAGGCGCACCCGCGTCGGACGTCCGGCTTCACCGGGCAGGTGCGGTTGTCCGCGGCGCAGGCCCGCGAAGAGGGCGCCACGCTCGACGCCCTGCGCGCCCGCAAGTCCCGGCTGGCCCAACTCGGTGAGAAGTACCGCGGAGCCAGCACCGAAGTCGTCCTCGACGGGGCGACGTTGACGGGGCGTCGGGCCACCGTAGACGTCACCGAGACCACGTCCCTGACGTACGAGAAGGCCGAGCCCGGCCGGCCCGGGACCACCGGTTTCCAGGCCCACCACCGGCTGACCTTCCAGGCCGACCGCGACGACGCCTGGCAACTGACCGACGTCCGCGACACCGACGACGGCTACCTCGCGGTGAACCAGGTGGCCAGGCCCCGCGTCGCCGCGCCGGCCACCTCCGACGACCCGCCCTCGGCCACCCGCTCGGCCACCACGCGGCCCGCGCCGGCCAACCCGAAGAACTTCACGGCCACCGGGTACGACTACGCCGCCATGGCGGCGTACGCGGCGAAGTACTGGAGCCGGTACAACCCGGACTACCCCGACTTCAGTGACGCCGGCGCCGGTGGGGACTGCACCAACTTCGTCAGCCAGGCCCTGAAGGCGGGCGGGTGGCAGCACGTCCCCGGCTACACGACGGACTTCCACAAGTGGTTCGGCAACGCCGAGATCCAGTCGGACTCCTTCGTCGGCGTCAACGAGTTCTCCTGGTTCGCGCTGTCCTCCAAGCGGGCCACCAGCCTCGCCAACGTCTACCAGATGGACGTCGGTGACGTGCTGCAACTGGACTTCGACCGCGACGGGTCCAAGGACCACTCCATGATCGTCACCAGCCGCAGCCGGCAGGGCGTGCCGTACCTCACGTACCACTCCACCGACACCTACAACAGGTCGGTGGCCAGCATCATCGCGTCGTACCCGAGCGCCGCGTACTACGCCTACCGCACCTGAGCGGCGGCCGCGGGCGTCCGTGCCCGGCGCAGGACTGCGGGGCGGTCGCCGGACGTTCGGAACGTCTCGGCGGCTGCCCCGCAGCGTTGCGGCCGACGGCCTACTGGGCGTCGTACCAGGTGGTGCCGTCACCGCCGTCGTGGCCGATGGTCTGCGTCATGACGTTGCCGTCCTGCCAGTACTTGGGGTGCTGGTTCAGGAATCCGGGCACGGACCGGATCGAGGTGGCGTCGCACGCAAGGTCGGTGCGGATGCAGAAGCGCCGCACCGGGACACCGTCGTACTTCGCCGGAGCGGCCCCCGTGGACGTGAACCCCAGGGCGCTCCAACCCTGCGGAACCCGCGCCCAGATGCCGGTGCCGGGTTGCATGGGGTCGGCGTAGAGCATGCCGTTCACCTGGGAGCGGGGTATCGCGGTGCGGCCCTCGGCGATCGTCCGGAGCACCTGGTCGGCCGCCTGGGCGCCCTGGGAGTACCCCACGATCGTGAAGCGGGCGTGTGGATCGCGGTGGTAGGTCTTCTCGGCGGCGGCCAGCAGGTTGCGGTACCCCTCCCGGACGCTGGCGTCGTAGCTGAGGGCGCCGACGTCGGGGGCGTTGTGGCCGTTGAGCCAGGGGCCGGCGCTCGCCGGGTAGCAGACGGGCACCGGGATGCCGCCGTCGAGGTGCTTGTTGGCGAACGCGAAGGTGGAGGTGCAGTCGGGCGCGGGCGCCGCCGAGCCCGTGCCGCCGATCTCCAGGTAGTAGTGGTGCACCGGAGCCGCGTGGGCGACGGTGGGCGTGACGGCGGTGAGGGCCACCGCGGCCGTCGCGCCGGCCGTGCCGATCGCCGTCTTCCATCTGGCGCGCAGGGTCATCGCTCGGCTTCTCCTTGAGCTGGGACGGGACAAGTCGTCCGTGAGGGAACGACGTTAGCCGCCGTCGTTGGAATAGGGATGAAACACGGGGGAACGGGGGACGGAGCACCGACGCAGCGGACGGCGCCCCGGGCCCCCTGGGGTCAGCGGGTGTCGTCGGTGCGGTGGCGTTCGACGAGCGCCCAGAACACGAAGGGGTTCGGGATCCTGGACTCCGGTCCCCACCGGTGCTGCTCACCACCGGTGGTGAGCACGAGGAACCCGTCCTGCACGCCGATCCGCTGCACCTGTGACCACGTCGTGCACCGTCCGCCCGATCCGACCTGCTCCCCGGTCAACCAGACGTCTCCGAAGGAGAGGCGCTGACCCCGCTGGAGCGCGGCCAGGGCGCCGGGTAACTGGGCGCCGGTGACGGCCCGTTGGAGCTCCGCTTCCCAGGCCAGCGGTTCACCGCCGTCCGGACCGCCGCGCAGCACCAGGCGCCGCCGGTCGACGTCGGTGAGCGTGTGGAGGACGGCGGTGCCGGAAGGGGCGGCTCCGCGCGACCGGGTGCGGTGCCGGAACATCGAGGTGGTGTCGTAGCGGACGACGTGGATCCGGCCGTTCAGGGCGACGGTCGCCCCGTGCTCGTACAGGTCCAGTCGCGCGTTCGGACTCGCCCGCGACGCGGTGGCCCCGCCGCCTCGGGCGAGGTCCGCCAGGAGGCGGACCGCTCGGAACGGGCCCCTGCGCGCACGGGGGCGGTGGGCGGTCGCCGGGTAGGTGGCCCGTCGTCGGCCGAGGCGGGCGCGGCCGGCCGCCGCGGAGATCCGCGCCAGCAGCAGCTCCGCTCCGCGGGTGCGCGGCGTCGGTCCGGTCATGGCGCGGTCGGAGCGAGGCCGGCATCGCACCCGCGCATGATCGTCTGGTGGGTCCGCTGGAGCAGCCGGCTGGGCGGGACCCCCAATTCGTCGGCCAACCGGCGGCGGGTGCGCTCGAAGACGGACAGCGCATCGGCCTGCCGGCCGCTGAGACACAGCGCGCGCATCAGCATCGCGGCGACCGGCTCGTCCAACGGCTGGGCCGTGGCCAGCGCCCACAGCTCGCCGACCGTCTCGGAGTGCCGGCCCAGCCGCAGTTGCAGGTCCAGCTTGCGCAGCAGCAGCCCGGTCCGGCGCTCGGCGAGCCGCAGCCGCTCCAACTCCACGAACGGGCCCGGGAGTCCGGCGAGCGGCTCGCTGCCGAACAGGGCCAGCGCCTGGGCGTGGACGCGGACCGCCTCGGCCAGTTCACCGGCCCGCTCGGCCGCACCGGCGGCGGTGACCAGTTCCTCCATGCGCGCCTCGTCCACCTCGACCGCGCCGGGTACCAACCGGTAGCCGCACCGGTCGTGCCGGATCACCGACTCCGTGCCGTTCCCGGTCTGGAGGACCTTGCGGAGCCGGTAGATGTAGACCGGCACGACCTTCGTGAGCGGCGGCTCCATCCCCCAGATCCCGTCGAGCAGTTCGTCCTTGCTGACCGTCCGGTCCCGGCACAGCGCCAACGCCGCCAGCACGGCCTGCTGGCGGAGGTGCCCCAGGTCCACCGGCTGCCCGTCGTACGACGCCCGCAGCGGTCCGAGCACGGAGATCCGCACCCGCCGTTCCGACGCCCGGCGGACGACGGCCCGCGGCACGGGGCGGGCCGCCACGCGGGGGCCCCGCCCGGGCACGACCAGCCCGCAGTCGAAGGCGTGGACGATGGCGGCGGCCCGGTCGCGCAGTTGCAGTTTGGCGAGGATCCGGCGGAGGTGGACGTCGACCGCGTGCTCGGGCAGGGCGAGGACACCGGCGACCTCGCCGTCGGTCAGGCCGCAGCCGACCGCGCGGAGCACTTCGCGCTCCTGGCCGGTGAGTTCGGTGGCGGTCGGTCGGTCGAGGGCCGCGGAGATCGGCATTGCGGGCTCTCCTGAGCTGAGGCGGTCGGACGGTTGCCGACGACGCTGGTCCCGGGGCGGTGAAACGAACAGGCCGGCAGACCGGCCGTATCCGGCCGGTGGCCGCGCTAGAGTCCCTCACCTGGGGAGATCGACATGCCGGGGGAAGGCCGAGACTCGTGACCAGTGAGTTCAGTGCGCTGTTGAAGAGGCTGCGGCGGGAGGCGAACCTGACGCAGGAAGCCCTGGCGGAACGCGCCGGGGTGGGCGTCCGCACCATCCGCGGGCTGGAGACCGGCGAACGCGCCGACCCACGGGTGACCACCGTGCGGCTGCTGGCCGACGCGCTCGGGCTGCGTCCCGAGGAACGCGAACGGCTCCTGTCGACGGCCGTCCTGAGATCCCCGGGCGGCGAGCTTCCGGACGCCGAGAGTCCGGCGGAACCACCCGTTCCGCCCGCCGCCGGCACCGCCCCCGAGCCGCCGGCGAGCGGTCCGACACGGTCGCCGCTGCACGAGGTCCTGGCCGACGTCGCCGACCAGGTCGCGCAGACGGTGGCGGCCCGCTGGCGGCGCGAGGAGGAACAGCGACAGGTCCACGACCCCTATCCGCTGCCGGTGCGCTGGCGGCCGGTCGCCGAGGAGCTGACCGACCACTGGGCCAACATCCGCCGCCTGCCCCCGGGGAGCGCCCCCACCCCCCTGGAACTGGGCGGGCAACTCGACGCGATCGTGGACGTGTACCGGCGCATCCCGTCCGGGCGACTGGTGGTGCTGGGCCGCTCGGGCTCCGGCAAGACGATCCTCGCCGTGCGGTTCGCCCTGGACCACCTGAAGGCCAGGGGGCGCGCCGACGCCGTGCCGGTGATCTTCAGCATCGGCTCGTGGGACCCGACCGCCATCACCCTCCGGGACTGGCTCGCCGCGCAACTCAGACGCGATCATCCCGGCCTCGCCGCCCCCGGGCCCGGTGGGACGAACCTCGCCGAGGGGCTCGTCGAGACCGGCCGGATCCTCCCCGTGCTGGACGGCTTCGACGAGATCGCCGACGGCCTGCGTCGCCCCGCGCTGGAGGCCCTCAACGCGACGACGCTGCCGCTGCTCCTGACGAGCCGTCCGGCCGAGTACGCCGCCGCGGTGGCCGAGACCGACGTCCTCACCTCCGCCGCCGCGGTCGAACTCACCGACCTCACCCTGGACGATCTGGCCGCGTACCTGCCGCGCACCACCCGCAAGGCCGGCGGCCGCCCGGCGACCGGCTGGGAACCCGTACTGCACGCCCTGCGCGAGCGACCGCGCAGCCGGGCGGGCACCAACCTCGCCGCGGTGCTGACCACTCCGCTGATGGTCACCCTCGCCCGCGCCGTCCACAGCGACGCCCCCGACGGCGACCCGGCCGCGCTGCTGGACACCCGCCACTTCGGCACCCCCGAGGAACTGGAGGACCACCTCCTCGACAACTTCGTCACGGCCGCCTACCGCCCCCGCCCCGGCAGCGGGCCGCTCCGCGCCTGGGACCCGGAACGCGCCCGGCACTGGCTCGGCTACCTGGCCCAGCACCTGAACCGGCTCGACACCCCCGACCTGGAGTGGTGGCGCCTGGGCTACGGGATGCGCCGCACCACCCGCACCCTGGTCACCGCCCTGGTCATCGGCCTGACCATCGCGCTCGTCGACGGCGTCGTCGGCACCCTCTTCGACTCCGTGGCGTACCAGCTCATGGACGGGCTGGTGGCGGGGCTCCTCACGGGGCTCCTGTTCGGGATCGCGTACTGGTTCATGGTCGCGGCCAAGGACGCGGCCGTGGAGCCGTCCGTCGTCCGCATGAGAATCCGCAGCGGGGAGCGGAGAACCGGGCGGAATCCCGTCCGCCGCCTGATGATCGGGGCGCTCTGCGGCCTGG
Organism: Streptomyces sp. x-19; assembly: GCF_046549115.1. NCBI lineage: Bacteria > Bacillati > Actinomycetota > Actinomycetes > Kitasatosporales > Streptomycetaceae > Streptomyces > Streptomyces sp. x-19. The sequence goes on from NZ_JAJPWK010000007.1 coordinate 120,974, forward strand.
TGTTCGGCGTCGGCTACGGGTTCGTGCGCGGGGTCCTCAACGGCGCCCTCGTCCACGCCCCGCTCCCGTTCGTCCTGGCCGGCAGCATCGGCGACGGCGTCCTCTACGGCGTGATGTTCGCCCTGGCGGCCGGCCCCGCCCTCGGACTGCTCACCCTCTTCGAGACCCCGCTCGACATCCGCTCCGCCCTCAATCCGATCAGCCTGCTGCGGACGAACGGCCGTACCGTCGCCACCCAGCTCCTGGTCTGGTCCCCGGTCTTCGGCGTGCTCGTCGGCTTCGGGTCCCTGGCGGTGGTCTACCCCGCGGCGGCGGTGCTGGGTCCGGTCGTCTGGAACCTGACGGCCGCACTCAAACTGGGCCTCATCAGCGGGCTCGGCGGCGCCTTCGGCTACGCGTTCAGCCTGACCTCCTGGGGCCAGTGGACGGTCTTCTCCCGGATCTGGCTGCCGCTGACCGGCCGGCTCCCCTGGTCCGTCGTCGCCTTCCTCGAAGACGCCTACCGGCGGGGCGTGCTCCGTCAGGCCGGTGCGGTCTACCAGTTCCGCCACGCCCGCCTCCAGCACCACCTCGCCCGCGGCCCTCGCGCACCACTGCGGACTTCCGACCCGGACGGCAGCCCGCGCGGTGGACCATTGAAGTGACAGCGTTTTTTGTGGGTGTTGTGGGTGTTTGGGGTGTTTGGGGTGTTTGCCCCGGAAGGTGCGGGGCAGGCGGTCGCGCGTCAGGGAAACACACCGACGCAAGGAGGAGTGTCACCATGGCCGCCACCGACAGGACGACCGTGACGACCGAGCAACTGATATAGGTGTCGCGAAGCGGGCTCCGGGCCGCGTCGTGCGCCACCGCGCGCGTCCGGCACGGGGCCGCCAAGAGCGCACCGAGGGCGACCTGCACGAGGCAGCGGAGCAGCCCGAGGACGCGCTCGGCGGACGACGATGCGGGCAGGGCCACCGGGGCGATTCTCCTCTCCCGCACGCGGCACGACGATGGCCCGGAGACTCCTCTCCGGGCCATCAGTGCGTCACCGACGGTCCGTTGGGCGCCGGTCCGACAACGGCGAGGAGGACGGACCAGGCGCGGTCCGGGTCCTTCCGCTCCGTGGCGCAGCCCCGCAGCGCACCGGGCCCCGCCGCTCGCGCCCCGACGCGCGGCACCGCCTGCGACGAGCGCGCCTGCGGCGGACAATCGACGCATGGTCTTCTCACGTCCAGTCCGCCTGTGGCTGCTCCCCAACGTCGCACTGCTCGCCGCACTCGTCGTCTGGGGCGTCCTGCGCTACCCGCATCTGCCGGACCGGATACCCCGGCGCATCGGCATCGACGGCGTGGACGCCTGGACCGAACCGTCGATCGGCAACGCGTTCGCGCTGGTGTTCGTGCACCTCGGAGCGACCGTGCTGCTGACCGCCTGTGCCGAGCTGACGCTGCGCGTGACGCCGGAGGCCGAACTGCCCAAGGACACGGCACCGTTCGGCGACGGGCTGGTCAGGTCCTCCCTCAACCGCCCCCGCACCCGCGCCTCCGCGCTCCGCACCGCCCGGGCGTTGCTGGTGCTCAACGCCTGCACGGGCGTCTCGCTCCTCGTCGGCTGCGCGGTGCTGTGGCGCTCGACGGCCGACCGGCACGTGTCCGGCTGGCTGTTCGCGGCCATGGTGGTGCCGCTCCTCGCCGGGACCGCCGCGACGGTGCTGGCCGCCGTGCGCGACCGCCGCACGCCCGTGAGCTGAAAGCCCCCGGGCGGCGCGGGGAGGGTGCCTGGGGCCCCGTCGAGCGCCACGTGGCCCGGTGGAACGGCCGTCGCGTTCGACGGGGCCGACGGTACGGTTGCCCCATGGGGGAAGCCGGAGACGAACGAGACGACCGCACGGTGCGCCACCGGACCCGCAACGACGTCAGCGGCAACGTCACGGGTTCCGTCGGGCAGTTCGGCACCGTGTACGGAGACGTCACCGTGGGCGGACAGCCGCCGGAGAGCCCGGAGGACGCCACGTGGCGCGCCCGCTACCGGGAGCGGCTGAGCCGCCAGTGGGACGCCGAGGACGCCGCGCGGGCCGAGGCGGAGCGACGGGCCGAGGCGGTGCGCAGGGCCCAGGAGGAAGCTCCCGCGATCCGGTGGCGCAACGAGGACCTCGCCTGGCGCAGGCGCGTCGCGGTCCGCCGGGCGTGGGCAATCGCCCTACTGGTTCCGGGCGTTGCGGGATACGTGGCGTTCGCCCTGTCGGGACCCGCATCCGGCTACCGCGGGATCAGTGCCGTCGTCGGGATGGCGCTCTTCCCGGGGCTGGCGTGCCTCGTCGCCTACCTCCTCGCGACCGTCCGGTACCAGCTGTGGCGCGGCTGGTAGCGCACACTGGCCCCTCATGCGCGTACGCCTCCAACCAGGACGCTCGTTGACGCGTCAGGCGATGGAGTGGCACGGCGGTGCCGGCCGTCCGTGAGGTGCAAGGCGGTCGCGGCGGCGCGCTGCACCCCGCTCAGCCGGGTTGGCGCCCGAAGAACGCGACCAGTGCCTCGGCCGTCGCCGCCGGCTGGTCCTCGGCGACGAAGTGGCCGGCGCCGGGGAGGGTGAGGCGCTCGGCGCCGGGGATGGCGGCGGCGAGCCGGTCGCCCGTGGTGGTGGGGAGCCATTGGTCTTCGGCGCCCCACAGGACGAGGGTGGGCACGGTGATCTCGCCGAGCCGGTCGACGGCCTCGCGGGTGTCTTCGTAGGTGACGGCGCAGACCTGGTCGATCCAGCGCCGCTGCCCTTCGGCGCCCGCCCAGGGAGCGCGGTAGGCCGCGGCGGCCGCTTCGGACAGCGGGTGGTGCGCCGCGGTGCGCAGGCGGGCGGTGACGATGTCGTCGAAGATGTGGGCCGGCATGGTGCGGTACGCCTCGGCGTAGCGCTGTTGGTGTTCGGTGAAGGGGGTGTTCCAGGGGCCGAGGACGGCGGCGTCGAGGAGCGCGAGGTGGGAGGCCGGCACCCCTTCGTGGAGGTGGGCGCGGACGACCACGCCGCCGCCGATGTCGTGACCCACGAGGGCGGGTGCGGCCAGCCCCCAGTGGTCGACGAGCTCGGCGAGGGTGCGGGCCTGCTGGGCGATGGAGGGAGTGGCTCCGGGGGCGATCCGGGAGGCGCCGAAGCCGAGGAGGTCCCAGACGTAGACGGTGTGGTGGCGGGCGAGGGTGGGGACGGCGTTCCGCCAGAGGTAGGAGGAGGCGGGGGTGCCGTGGACGAGGACCACCGGCGGGCCCTCGCCGAAGACACCGGTGGCGACCTCGCCGGCGGCGACCGGTACGCGCTGGTGGAGCTTCCACGGGGTGGGCCGGGCATACGTGCTCATGCCGATCCCTCCAGAGCTAAGAGGTATAATCGATGTTCTCCAGTTACCCTAGCATGGAGTAAGGCTTGAAGTTTCTTTTTTCCGATTACGCATTGGGTGCGGGCGTCGCGACCGACCTGGTCAACACCTCCGCCCTGGTCCGCAGGAGCACGGGCGAAATGCTCGTGGATCCCGCCGCGCTCGACCGCTTCCTGGTGGAGTACGAGGTTCCGGTCGACCCCGCGGACCTCGGGCACGGGGCGACCGAGCAGGATCTGGAGGAAGTGCTCGCGCTGCGCCGGGAGTTGCGCGCGCTCCTGGAGTCCGACAGTGAGGATCAAGTGGTGGCCGGCGCGAACGCCCTGGTCAGTCGAGCGAGCGTGGGGCCGTCCCTCGAACGGGACGCGGACGGGCGCTGGCAGTGGTACGTGACCACGGATCCGCAGGCCCCGCTCGCCCAGCAACTGGCCGCCCTCATCGGCACCGGCCTCCTGGGCGTGCTCCGCACGCTCCGTCACGAGCGCATCCGGCACTGCGCCTCACCGGTGTGCGACGGCATGTTCGTGGACACCAGCAAGGCGGGGCGGCGCCGCTACTGCATGCCCGAACTGTGCGGCAACCGCCTCAACGTCGCCAAGCACCGCGCCCGCCGGCAGTCCACCCCGGAGCCGAACGGAACCACGGAGGCCAGCGGAACGGGTCGGGGGGCGGCGGGCACGGCCGGCAGCCAGGACACCCCGGACCTCGGCACCGCCGAGCGCCAACCCCGGTGAATGCCGGACCCATTCCCTTGGCACCGCCCGTTACGACGGCTACTCGTCCGGTTTCACGCACGCTCATGCAATACAGCCTCTCTGCGACGGAATTCACCGGAGAACTCCTGACACAACGCGCAGCGAGCCCTACTAGAAAACCAGGACCCCCTTCAGTGCGCGGCGCCGCCACGTGACATCCCCAAGGTGACAGCACCTCCGAGAACCTGACCGTGAGCGCTCCGGCCCGCCACAAGCCCCTCTCGAGAGCCAGGGCCTCAAGTAGCAGTGTTCCTAAGGCGGCATCGGCTTTTGCCACCCTCGCCGAATGAGGCCCGAGCGTGCACCCGTGCCGGGCCGGCGGCCGATGGCGTCGAGGCCCGCCAGCAACACCGAACCGGGCTACGTCGACGGACACTTCGGCCGCCCCGCGGCATCGCCCGGGATAAAGAGGACCCTCTCTCTTCACCGAGGACCTTTAAGGCTTTCTGGACCTCCACGCGTCACACTCATTCCGCGAAGACCACGAACGGAAAAGAAGTGGGCGCTCCGGGATCACTCGGAGAGTTGACCAGGTAGATCCACAATCAAGCGCCTCTCGCACGGGCCGGGGTCGATTGGCTTCAACTCCCCCATTTACCTTAGAATTTGGGTGCACCAATCGAAAGGGGCGCCGTTATGGCCGTGAAGGAAACCATCCAGGTCGACGAATCTCAGAAGAACGAGCCGGGAGTGCAAGAGGTCATCACTCCCGTGCCGGTCGGCAGTGAGGTCGTCAAGAAGGCGACGTACTGGCGGTCGATCCTCCAGGACGACCTCGACCCCCAGGCGACGGACGGCGTCACGACCGTGAAGCTCGCCGTGCCGGCCTTGGTCGAGGAGGAGTACGAAACCGGAGAGACCAACGAAGACGGCACGGCGAAGCTCGGTGTCCGTCAGGTCCGTGACACGCAGTGGTACGAGATCGACCTCAGCGAAGCCAACGTGGCCGCGCTCCAGGAGGCGATCAAGCCCTTCACCGATGTGGCCCGCACGATCGAAGCCCCCACGGTGAAGCCTGCACGCAAGAAGCGCACAACGAAGTGATTGTCGGCGCCCCCTCGCAGCGAGGGGGCGTTCTTTTTGTGCGGGGACTCCTCCCCTTGGTTGCCCTTGGTTCCCCTTGGTTCTCACGTTCTGCGCGTTCCGCCGCGAGCAACCTTGGCGGGCGCCGCGCGGTCCTTCCCGATGTCGGGGTCGGCCGCCTCCGGCGGGCAGCGCCTCGGCGACGTGCAGCGTCAGCACGCCCTCCTCGGCCTGGCGGCGCAGCGCGTCCAGCCGGGCGGTGTCCGTAATGCCGTGCGTGACCATCACCGGGCGCACCCGGATGCCGCGTTCGGCCAGACCGGACCAGCCCCGGCGGCGTCCATGCCGGGCACGAACGGGGGCTGCCGATCGGGCATGCGCACGGCGTGGGCGTCTTGCCGCAGCAGGACGTCGGTCGGGTTCACGGCGGCCGCGTGCACCCGGATGCGGACCTCACCGGGGCCCGCCTGGGGTGCGGGCAACTCCATGACGCGCAGGGCTTCCGGACCGCCGAACACGTCAACGCCTATGGCTTTCATGCCCGTTGCAACCGGCCTCGCCGACGCGGCATTCTCTTGTTCCTCACCGTGACGGCAATCCGCCGGGGCGCGCTCCCGGACGCGGCCCGGGGCCGGCCGGTGGAAGCGTGGGGCGTCGGGGCGGGGTCAGGTCACCGGCCGGGTGTCGCGGAAGAGTTTGCCGGTGGGGCCGTTCTCGCCCAGGGTCGCCGCCCAGACGACGCCGCGTGCGCTGTCGGCGGCGGGACGCGCGTGCCCCTCGTCGCCGCGTTCGGGGTGGGTGGCGGTTTCGCCCGGGTCGACGGCGTTGACGAGGATCGGCGTGTCCTTCAAGGCTCGGGCCAGGACGGTGGTGAGGACGTCGAGGGTGTGCTTGGCGAAGGAGTGGGCCGGGGCGCGGAGGCTGGCCCCGAGGTCAAACCCGGTGGCGATCTGTTGGGCGGAGACGCTGGTGACGTTGACGATGCGGGCGGCGGGGGCGGCCCGCAGTAGCGGCAGCATCGCCTGGACCAGTCGCCAGGGGCCGAGCACGTCCACGTCCAGTGCGGACCGCACCGCGTCGAGGTCGGCGTCGAGTGCGGACAGGACGGTGAAGTCGACGGCGTCGCTGGCGTTGTTGATCAGGACGTCCAGGTGGCCGAAGCGGTGGGCTATGTGGTCGGCCGCCTGGTCCATGCCGGCCGCGTCGGTGAGGTCGAGGCGCAGGGCCGTGGCCTGGTGCCCCTCCCTGCGCAGCCGTGCGGCCAGGTGCTCCGCGCGGGAGACGTCGCGCGCGGTGAGGAGCACGTGGTGGTCGAGTTGGGCGAGTTGCCGGGCGACCTCGAAGCCGAGGCCGATGGCGCGGCTGGTGCCGGTGATGAGTGCGGCCTTCGTCGTCATGTCGTTTTCCTCCCGTGGTGGGGACGGGCGCCGACCGGGACTGTCGGTCGTCGGGGCGGGCGCGGGACGAACTCCCTTACTGGGGACGGGGGTTCACTGTTGGGCGTGCGGTGCGCGTCCGGGCAGGAGCCCGACGAGCAGCAGGGTCAGGAAGTACAGGCCGGCGCAGAGGGCGAAGACCAGTTGCGCCGCGGCGAAGTAGGCGTGCGGGGAGGGGTTGCCCAGCCCGGCGAAGAACGCGGTGCCCAGGGCGGCGACGCCGATGGCGCTGGCGAACTGCTGGACGGCGTTGAGCAGGCCGGCGCCGGTGCCGACCTCCTCGGCGGAGGCGTCGCCGAGGATGAACTCGAACAGCGGGACGAACACCAGGCCCGCGCCGCACCCCGTCACGAACAGCGACGGCGCCAGCTTGCCGACGGTGAGGGCGGTGCCCCAGTGGTGGGTGGACCACCACAGGGAGAGCAGACCAAGAACGGCGAGGGACAGTCCGATGCGCAGGGCCGCCCGCCCCAGTCGCCTCCCGAGCGCTCCCCCGCCGAACAGGACGGCGGCGGCGGTGCCCAGGGCCCACGGAATCAGCGTCAGGCCGGTGCGCAGCGGCGTCCAGTCCATGCCGAGTTGCAGCAGCAGGTTGATGACGAGCACGAACGCGCTGAGCGCAGCGTGGAAGCCGGCGACGACGAGCAGGCCGACGACGAAGCTGCGCTTGCGGAACAGGGACGGCGCGATGACCGGGTGCCTGCTGCGGCGCTCGGAGACGACGAACAGCGCGAACATCACGACTGAGGCCGTCATCATCGCGTAGGTCCAGGCCGGCCAGCCGAGTTCGCGCCCCTGGATGAGCGGGACGATCAGCAGGGCGGACCCGGCGGTGAGCAGGCCCACACCCCTCAGGTCGAGGCGGGCATCGGGATCCTCGCCACCGCTGCGGGGCAGCACGCGCCGGCCGAGCACGAGGGCGAGGACGCCGAAGGGCACGTTGATCAGGAAGATCGAGCGCCACTGGCTGCCGAACAGGTTCAGGTGCAGCAGCCAGCCGGCGAGGATCGGCCCGGCGACCGTGGCCAGGCCCATGATCGGCCCGAACGGCATCAGCGCCGCACGCAGGCGTTCGGGCGGGAAGACGACCTTCACCAGCGTCATGCCCTGCGGGATCAGCACGGATCCGAACAGGCCCTGCAGCAGTCGCGCGACGATCAGGAAGGCGGGGCTGGGAGCGAGGCCGCAGGCGAGCGAGGTGAGGGTGAATCCGGCCATGCCGATGAGGAAAAGCCGGCGGCGGCCGAGCACGTCGCCGAGCCGGCCCGAGGTGATCAGGCCGAGCGCGAAGGCCGTGGTGTAGGCGGACAGCGTCCACTGCAAGGTCATCGGCCCGCCCCCGAGGTCGGCCCGGATGGACGGCCCGGCGAGGTTGGCGACGCTGGAGTCGACGAGGTCCATGACCTCGCCGAGGAGGACGACGACCAGTACGAGCCAGGTGGCGCGCGAGGGCACCACGACAGGGCTGTCGCGAGCGGAAGAACATTGTTCGAGAGTCACGAACGACATTTCACACACGAACTTCGATCGCGTCAAGGCGAACGACGTTCGTTAGGGAAGGAACGGGGTTCGTTCATCCGGTATGCTCGACACATGCCATCGACTCCTCAGCAACGGCGCGCAGCGCGGCACCACCAGCCCGTTCCCGATGCGAGCGCCCCAGTGGCGCGAGGTAGGCGGGCGAAGCCGATCACCGTGGACGCCGTCGTCGATGCGGCGCTCGACGTCGTGGCCCAGGAGGGCTACGGGGCCCTGACCATGCGCCGCGTCGCCACCGCCCTGGAGACCGGACCGGCGTCGCTGTACGCCCACGTCGTCAACAAGGACGACCTGGACGAGCTGCTCATCGGCCGCCTGTGCGCCGAGGTCGAGCTGCCGGAACCGGACCCCGACGCATGGCGGGAGCAGATCACCGGCGTCTGCGGCCAGCTGCGCGACCAGTACCTGCGCTACCCCGGCATCTCCCGGGCCGCCCTCGCCACCGCCCCCACCAACGAGGACACCCTGCGCATCGCCGAAGGCATGCTCGCCCTCCTCCTCGCCGGAGGCATCGCCCCGCAGACCGCCGCCTGGGGCATCGACTCCCTGATGCTCTACGTCAACGCCTACGCCCTTGAGGTCGCGCTGGTCAGCCGCCCCGGCGGCGAATGGGTCGTCAGCCGGGACGAACTGCTGAGCCGGTTCGCCAACTTGCCCGACACCTTCCCGCAGACCAAGCGCCACGCCGCCGAACTCACCTCGGGAGCCGACCACGAACGCTTCGACTTCACGGTCGCGTTGATGCTCGACGGGCTCGCCCGCCGCTGAGACCGGTCCGCACCGGCGCGCCCGTACGCGCGGCGAGCCGCAGCCCGCGGGGAAATCCGTTCGCGGCCGGCATGAGGTGCCGCACCCGAGGGAACCGATGGAGCGACATCATCGTCTACACGTCTGTAGACGATGATGTTCTGTCGGGTGGCCGAGGGAGGGGAGGGACGATGGCCCGCAGAGGCGTTGCGATGATCGCGCTGCTCTTCTCCGGTCTCCTGTTGCTCCTGACCATCGGTCACCACCCGCCTCCCTGGGGGGAGGAGAGCGAGACCGGCGTCGCCTGGACGACGACCCAGGCACCGGCTCCCCGCTACGACGAAGCGGAGGACGACGCGGGCGACCAGGCCCAACTCTCCGACGCGGAAGCTCCCGTCGTCCTGCCGGACGGCGACGTCGGCGCGTCCCCGGAGGTCGCGCGCGCCGTCGGGACGGCACCGCACGACGGCCTGTCCTCCGCGGTCGGCCCCGTGGCACAGCAGTGCCGCGCGGGGCGGTCCTCCGGCGCCGGCCGGCCACCGGATCCCGTCACGCTGCAAGTGATCCGCTGCTGAGCGGCAGCGCGCTCCCGCCCGTCACGGCACGCGTCGGACCGACGGTGGCACGCCCCCTGGGGCCGTGCACTCGCCGGACGTCGACGCGCACTCCCGCCACGGGTGCACGGAGCACGCCGCGCCCTCGCCGCAACCACTGACCGAGAAGAGCCAGAGGTCGATCATGCATGCCTTCCTCACCGACACGCGTTCCCGCACCGCACCCCCCACGGACTCCGGGCCGACGTCCGGCCCGCCCACCGCACGCGCCCTGTTCATCGGCTGCTCCGACGCGGGCGTCTCACCCGCCCTCCTGACCGGCGCAGCCCCCGGTGAGCTGTACGAACTGCGGACCGCCGCACAGATCATCCCGCGGTTCCGACCCGGCGCGCACTGCGGCGTCGGCGGAACCCTGGAGTTCGCCCTGGGGGTCCTCGGGGTCCGCGACGTGATCCTCTGCGGCCACGGCAACTGCACCGCGCTGGACTCCCTCCGACGGGACCCGTCCGTCGCCCACCTGCCGCTCGTTCACAACTGGTTCAGTCGCGCCGCCCATCGCACGCGTGCGGACGACGCCCAACAGCACGCCGATCCGACGTCCTCGACGGCGGCCGAGCAGCGCCATCTGCTGGCACAGCTGCACCATTTGCGCACCTACCCGTGTGTCACCCGCCGCCTCGCGAAGCGCCAGGTCACGCTCCATGCCTGGCACCACGACGACGCCACGGGAGACATGTTGGCGTGGGATGCGACACGGCGGTCCTTCCAGCCGGTCTAGCGTCACCGAGGTCACCCGGTACGTCGTTGGCTGACGGGCCGGTGACTCCGCACCCGTGTGCCCGTTCGGCCCGGCCGCCGCGGCGAACCCCGGCGGCCGGGCCGAACGCACCGCGGGCCTTCCGTTCCCGGCGAAGGACCCGAGCGCGGGACGGGCAGGGGACGGGCGGAGCGCGTGGGCCGGGCGCGTGGTGTCAGCGCGCGGTGCCGGCCAGTTCGTCCGGAGCGATTCGCCGGTGGGCAGCGGGGTGGGGGCGGGCGGGCCGGCGACGGGAGCGGGGCCTGTCCGGACGTCGCGCAGGGGCGGTTTGCCGATGCCCGCCGCCTGCGCGACGGCCCCGAGGAAGACCGTAGGGACAGGGCGCTCATGCGTTCCAAGACCAGTTTTGCTATGTGCACATAGCCACAGGGCATGGAGGAGGGCGGACCGCCGCGCCGTGCGGGGATTCCCGTGTGGCCACTCGGCCACGGCAGGGCTCGGGGCGGGAGTCGCGCGAACTCGGGGGCGCAGCGGCGCCGTTCGGGGTGCGGCCCGGCCGCCGGCCGACCGGTGGCCTGGCAGCGCGCGTCCGCCGAGGTCACGTCCGCCTGCCGCGTCGTTGCGACGTACCCACTTTTTTGTGGGTACTTGGCAGCGCCTGGCGGCCCGGGCGAACCTTGTGGGGCGCAGTCAGGGGCGGTCGCCGGAGTTCGACGGGAGGAAGGGGCGCCGCGTCAGGAGGCCGACGGGGAAACGGCGAGCTTCGCCAAGCGGCGGTGGCCCCAGTCGGAGAGGGGTGCCAACGCCTCGGCGAGGTCACGGCCGAACTCCGTCAGGGAGTAGACGGTCTTGAGCGGCAGCGCCTCGTGCACTTCCCGGTGCACCAGTCCGTCCGCCTCCATCTCGCGGAGCGCTTGGGTCAGCACCTTCTCGCTGAGGCCCGGCACCTGCCGGCGCAGCTCACCGGGACGGTAGGGACCCGACTCCAGCCGCCAGAGCAGAGCCGTCTTCCACTTGCCGTCGATCACGGCGATCGCGGCGGTCACCCCACAGACATTCAGGTCTTGGGCACGACTGCGTGTCACGTTCATCCCTTTCATCGCATTCATCAAGTTTTGTCAAGGAGTTGGATCTTGTCCAGGCACTCTGAACAGTCTGCCGTCACCGTGCTCGGTATGGGGCCGATGGGCCGGGCCCTGACCGGCGCCTTCCTGGACGCGGGGCTGCGGACCACGGTCTGGAACCGCACGCCGGGCAGGGACGCGGAGTTGGTGGCACGAGGAGCGGTCGCCACGCCCACGGCGGCGGAGGCGGTCGCCGCGAGCAGACTGACCCTGGTCTGCGTGGTGAACTACGACGCGGCGGATGCCGTCCTGCGACCCGATGCGGTCGCCGATGCGCTCAAGGGGCGCACGGTGGTGAACCTGTCCGCCGACACTCCGGACCGGGCCCGGGACACGGCGCACTGGGCGGCCGAACGCGGCATCGGGTACCTGGACGGTGCGATCATGACGCCGACCACCACCATCGGAACGTCCGCCGCGGTGTTCCTCCACAGTGGTCCGGCGGAACTCCATCGGGAGCACCGTCCCGTGCTGGAGGCGTTGGGCGGCAGCCACACCCACCTCGGCGAGGAGATCGGGCGCGCGGCGGCGTACGACGTCGCACTGCTCGACGTCTTCTGGACCGCGATGGCGGGCTACGTGCACGCGCTGGCGGTGGCGCGGGCCGAGGGCATCACCGCGCGGGAACTGGCGCCGTTCGCCAAGGGCATCGGCGCGATCCTCCCCCCGCTCTTCGACCAGTTCGCCGAGGACGTGGACGGCCGCGGGTTCTCCGGCGCGGGCAACCCGCTCACCTCGGCGGTGTCGTCCATGGCCCACATCGTCCACACCTCCGAGGCCCACGGCATCGACGCCGGTGTGATGCGCGCGGCGGAGGGCATGGCCCGCCGCGCCGTCGGACTGGGCCACGGGGAGGACGGGTTCAGCCGCGTCGCCGAGGTCCTCGGACGACGCTGACCGGGCCCCGCAGGGCGGGCCGCGGGCACGCGGTGGCCGCGCGGCGCTCAAGGTCCCCGTGCCCGGGGCGGGGTGCCGGTGTCCGCCCTGCCCCGTCGCCAGGGCGGACACCGGTGCGCGCTCGCGTTACGAGCGCGGGTCGATGGGGGCGAGCACGCCGAAGTGACGTTCGATCACCTCGGCGGCCGCCAGGCACCGGTCCTCGCGGTACATCTGCCCGATGAGCTGGAGGCCCTGCGGCATGCCGTCCGCGAAGCCGGTGGGCACGCTCACCGCCGGCACGCCGACGAGGGAGGTCACCGTGCACAGGGCCCCGGCCAGCATCATCTGGGCGTGGCTCTCGGCGTCGGTGTCGTCGGGGAGCAGGTCGAACCCGGGCACGGGCTGGGGGCAGGTGGCGCCGAGGAGCAGCGGGTAGGCGGCGAGCAGTTCGGCCCAGTCACGTTGGAGGGAGAGCCGGACCCCGGTCTGCCGGAGGAACTCGTCGAGTGCGGTGTGCGGGGTGCGTTCCATGAACAGGTCGAGGTGCTGGGCACCCTTCTCGGTGAGCAGCTTCCTGATCCGGGGCCACTTCACGCCGAACTCGGTCATGATGAGCGTCCCGTAGCACTCCAGGGTCTCGCCCAGCCGGGGGATCTGCACCTCCTCCACGACGTGGCCCGCCCGCTCCAGGACGGTGGCGGCCTCGTCGAGGGCGGCGCGGATCTGCGGGTGGATGCCCGCTCCGGCCGGATCGGCCACGACGCCGACCCGCAGCGGGCCGGTCGCGTCGGCCCCGTAGGCGGGCACCGGGACCGCCCGCGGATCCTCCGGGTCCGCGCCCGCCAACGCCTCGTAGGCGGCGCGCAGGTCGGCGACCGAGCGGGCGATCGGGCCGTCGACGGGGATGAGTTGGGAGGCCAGCATCGGTTCCTGACCCATGATGCGGTGGTCGGCGGCGAAGCGCCCGTAGCTCGGCTTCAGCGCCGCCACGCCGTTGAAGGCCGCGGGCATGCGCACGGAGCCGCCCGAGTCGTTGCCGAGGCCGAGCGCGGCCATGCCGACCGCCACCGCCACCCCGTCCCCGCTGCTGCTCCCGCCCGGGGTCTTCGACGGGTCCCAGGGGTTGTACGTCCTGCCGTACAACTGGCTCGCGGGGTCCGAGGAGATCGCCAGGTCGGGCATGTTGGCGTGGCCGATCGGGATGGCTCCCGCGGCGCGGAGCCGGCGCACCGGCGGGGAGTCGGCCTCGGCCACGTGATCGCGGAACTTCCGCACACCGTGCGTGGTCGCCCATCCCGCCACGTGGATGTTCTCCTTGACGGTGAAGGGCACGCCGGCCAGCGGACCGGGCCGCTCCCCCGCCGCGCGGCGCCGGTCGGCGGCGCGTGCGGCCTCGCGGGCGCTGTCCGCCATGAGTTGGGTGACGGCGTTCACGGTCGGGTTGACCGCCGCGATGCGTGCCAGGTGGGCCTCCACGACCTCGGCCGCCGAGACCTCGCCGCGGGCGACGGTCGCAGCCAGCTCCGTCGCGTTCAGCTTCCACAGTTCCGTGTTCATGGCGTCGGCGGGTCGCCCGCTCCGCCCTCGTGGCGAGCGCGCAGCCCTGCCCCCTTCCCCTCGCTGCGGCGTGCCGACGTCAGGGCACGCCATGACGTCGGGCACTCCTTCGTTCCGATGCGCTTGCATCACATCCTATGCTGGGAAGCGATGCAAGCGCATTACTACGAGGAGGGTGGGCGAACGATGCCCAGGCAGGTGGACCACGAGGAACGGCGGCGCCGGATCGCCGAGGCGGTGTGCGCGCTCGCCGACAGCAGCGGCCTGGAGGGCGTGACCCTGCGCGACGTCGCCACCCAGGCCGGCGTGTCGATGGGAGCGGTCCAACGCTGCTTCCGCACCAAACAGGAGATGCTCGTCTTCGCGCTCGACCACATCGGCGAACGGGTCACCGAGCGGGTGAGCGAGCGCGCACGGTCCCGCACCGACACGACTGCCGACCCCGACCCGGCGAGCGCGACGCTGACGCGGGTACTGGGCGAGGTCGCCCTGGTCGACGAGGCACACCGGGCCGAGGCCCGGGTCTGGCTGGCGTTCGTCGCGCAAGCCGCCGTGACGCCCGAACTCGCCGCCGCGCTGCGCAACCGCTACACCGCGCTGCACCCCCTGCTCGTGCGCCTGCTCGGCGCGGGCCGCGCCGACTCCCCCGTTACGGACGGGGACGTCGATGCCGGTCCGGACCAGGCGGCACGCACGCTTCTGGCCCTCGCCGACGGCCTGACCACCCACGTCCTGATCGGCCATCTCACCCCACAGGCCGCGCTCGCGCTCCTCCACGCCCAGATCGGCGCGCTCACCCGGACGAGCCCGCCGGCCGCGCTCCCGGCACTCCCAGCCAACGGGACAGGCGGCCCGGCCCCCGCCAACGACGAGGAGGGCTCGGCGAAGTGACGTCGATGTCCGCACCGGCGCAGGCTCACGGTGCGGTGAAGCGTGCGGTGGCCAGGTCGTGGCCCTCGGCGGAGACCAGACGGACGCCGGAGAGCGTGGCGGGGTCCCCGGGGGCCGGGGCGCCCCAGTAGCCGTATCCGTGGTGGAGCTCGAAGGTGCCGAGCCGGACGGTCGAGCCGTCGGTCCGCTCCAGCAGGCATGTCACCTTGCCGCTGTACGGGAGTCCCGCATCGGCGAGGTCGACGGACATGAAGACCCAGCCCGGCGGCCCGCGGTGGACGTAGAGGTCACCGACCCGTTGGCGATGTCCCGCACCGGCTCCCGTCAGGTGCGCGTGCAGCATCCCCGCCGCGGCCGGGGCGGAGGGGGCGGGGCCGGCCACGATGTCTTCGACGGCGGTGCCCAGTGCCCAGCCGGCGAAGCCGAAGCTGAGCGCGAGTACGGCCAGGGCGGACGCGACCCGCAGCCAGACGCCCTTGTGCAGCGCTCCGTGCCGGGTCCCGAAGCCCCGCGCGGCGTCCCGCCCGTCCCGCGCGGCCCGGGCCCGGGCCAGCCGCCGCACCACCCTGGTCTCGAATCCGGCCGGCGGCTCGCTGCCGGGCAGCAGGCCGAGCAGCCCGTCTCCGACGCGGGCCAGCTGCCCGATGTACTCCCGGCAGTCCGCGCAGCGGTCCAGATGGGCGGTCGCCTCGGCCCGCTCCCGGCCCGAGAGCACGCCCAGGGCCAGTTCGGCACCGGCCTGGTGCAACTGTGTGCAGGACAGGTCCTCAGCCATGGTCGCCTCCCTTCGGAGACGCGGGGTGCGGGTTCGTGGGCGTCGGGGGCGCGGCGCCCGGGTGCGGACGTTCGGGGGCGGTGAGGGTGGCGCGCAGCTTGCCCATCGCGGCCCTGATCCGCGTCTTGGCGGTGCCCAGCGGGATGTGCTCCCGGTCGGCGACCTGCCGGGCGGTCATCCCGTACAGGCCCGCCATCACCAGGGCGCGGCGCTGTTCGTCCGGCAGCCGTGCCACCGCCGCCCGCAGGGTGGCCGACGCCTCGTCGGCCAGTGCCTGCTGTTCGGGGGTGTCGGTCACCGCGCTCAGGAGGGCGTCGAGGTCCTCCGGCGCCACCGGGTCCGGTTGGCGCGATCGGACGGCGTCGATGGCGAGGTTGTGCGCGATGGTCGTCAGCCAGGCGGTCACAGAGCCGCGGCGGGAGTCGTAGACCTGGGCGTGCCGCCACGCGCGCTCGAACGTCTGCTGGGCGATGTCCTCGGCCAGCTGGGGATCTCGGGTGACCGCGAGGGCCACGCCGAAGACGGTGTGCTGGAAGCGCCGCACGAACGTGACGGCGAGCTCCGGGTCACCGGTGGCCAGGCCAGCCAGCAGCGCCTCGTCCGGGATGCGTCCGACCGGGAGCTGCAACCACTGCATACCCCTACGTACGGTCCGGCCCGGCCCGGGGATTGCTGCCGGGCGGCGACGGAATGGCACGCTCCCATTCTCCTCCTCCGCCACTGCCTCTCCCGGAGGGGTGACGGCCCGCTCATGGGGCGGGGCGCGGGGGCCGTGGACGCCACCCGATGCGCACGGACGAGCCGGGGCGGGTGCCCGGAGCGGAAGGGGTGCGCGCCGCCGTCACGCCCCACCACGCGCCGAGCGCGACCAGGAACGTCACCTCGGTGACGAGGGCCAAGATCCCGTACGGGGGTTCCCAGCCTTCTTCGTGGTAGCCCGGCAACCCGACGGTGCGCGACAGCGCGAAGCCCAGGACCATGCCGGCACTGACCAGCGCGCCCAGCACCCAGGCCGGCGTCGGGTTCCGGCGCGCGAGCCCGAGGGCCGCGACGACCAGCGCCACGCTGCCGACGAGGAACAGGCCGCCCACGTACGGCACTTCCGCGAGGTGCTCGGGCACCAGCAGGAGGTGCACGACGGCGTTGAGCAGGGCGCAACCGGCCGCGACGCCCCTCAGCACGGCCTCGCCTGGACGCGCAGACATCGCAGATATCACAGGCATTGAAGACCTCGCAGCCTCCCCGAATCGCCCGGTCGGGACGTCCTGTGTACGTGTGGGGCCGGCGAAGGGTTCAAGGTCCCCACGACGGCCTGCCTGCCTGCGGCCCGGCGGTGGTCTCGTACGGCCGGTACAGCCGTGCGTACGCCGCACTGCGGGCGAGCAGTTCTCGATGCGTGCCACGGGCGGTGACACGACCGTGATCGAGGAGCAGTATCCGGGTGGCGTCGCGGACGGTGAGCAGGTCGTGGGAGATCAGGATCGTCGTGCGGCCGCGCATCAGCCGGCGCAGGGGGTGCAGGATGCGCCGGCCGGATTCCGCGTCGAGGCCGGTGGTCGGCTCGTCGAGGACGAGCAGCGGCGCGTCACGGACCATGGCGCGGGCGATGGCCAGGCGCTGCCGCTGCCCGCCGGAGAGCAGCCGGCCGCGCTGGCCGACCACCGTGTCGTAGCCGTCGGGGAGTTGGCTGATGAAGCCGTGGGCGTCCGCTGCACGGGCGGCGGCGACGATCTCGGCATCGCCCACGCCGGGCCGGCCGTAGACGATGTTGTCGCGCACCGTGCCGTGGAGGACCAGGGTCTCCTGGAGGAGCACGGCGACGTTGTCCCGCAGGGCGTCCAGGCTCAGGTCGCGAAGGTCGTGCCCGTCGAGGCGGACGGTGCCTCGGTCCGGGTCGTAGAAGCGCAGCAGCAGCTTGGCGACGGTCGTCTTCCCCGCACCGCTGGCGCCCACGAGTGCCAGCGTCTCGCCCGGCGCCACCCGGAACGAGACCCCCACCAGGGCGGTCGCGGTGGCACCCGGGTAACGGAAGGAGACGTCGTCGAAGGCGATCTCGCCGCGACAGCGTCCCGGCGTCCGGGGAGTCGCGCGCTGGCGGACCTGCGGCCGCTGGTCGAGCAGTTCGATGATCCGCTCCGCGGAGGCCGACGCGGAGGAGAAGGTGTTGCTGAGGCCGGACAGACCGCGGATGGGGCTGTAGAGCCTGCTGAGCAACGTGAGGAAGACCATCAGGCCGCCCAGGGTGAGCTGGCCCCGGATCAGTTCCCAGGTCCCCAGGCCCAACACCAGCAGCGCGCCGACCAGTTCGATGAGGTCGACGGCCGTGGCGTACACGGCGCCGAGGCGGGCGGAGGCCATGACGGCCCGGAATCGACCGAGGTTCTCCCGCTCGAACCTGCCGTGCTCCCAGCGCTGCCGGTTGTACGCCTGCACGAGCGCGATGTTGCCCAGGGTCTCCTCGGCGATCGCACTGATCGATCCGCTGCGCCGCCGCCGCTCCCGCGCCACGGTCTTGACGCGCCGGGAGAACCACCGGGCGGTGCACCAGAACAGCGGAACGATGACGACGGCCAGCAGCGTCAGGTGCCAGCTCAGGTAGGACAGCACGCCGAGGAAGACGCCCAGCCGCACGACCTGTGCGAGGGCGTTCACGATGCCGGAGAGGAGGAAGGTCTCGACCGCGTCGACGTCGCCGGTCATCCGGGAGAGCACGTCGCCGAGCCGCCGCCGCTCGAAGAAGCCGAGCGACAGGCCCTCGACGTGGCGGAAGAGCGCCGAGCGAAGCGCCAGCAGGAACCGCTCACTGACCCAGGTGGAGGTCACGTCGTCCGCGAAGTCCAGGGCCCCGGCCAGGAGGGTGAGGCCCAGGAAGGCGAGGGCGACCGGGACGAGGAGGTGCAGGTCGCGCGGGATCAGCACGTCGTCGATGAGGATCTTGAAGAGCCAGACCTCGGCCGCATCGACGACGGGCCCCAGCACCACGAGCCCCAGGATCACCAGGAACCACGGGCGCCCACCGCGCGTGTAGGGCCAGAACCGTCGGAACACCTCGCGCAGCGCCACCGGCGGAGCAGCCTCGACGACCGCGTCGGCGCCGCCGGAAGCACGGGCCGCGGACGGCGACTTCGTCGTCCGCCGCCACCGCTCGCACGTCCGCTCCCGCGCGCCCGCGGACGGCGTGGCCTCCCCGGCCGCGTCGGCGCCCCGGGCGTCACCGCGGGTGCAGGAGCGCGGTCCCGCGCGGCTCACGTCGTCTCACCGACCCGTGCGGCCGGGCGGGGCGCCCGGCCGCTGACGGCCACTTGAGCACTCAGTACCTCCCTTCGCGGTCCCGGTCGCGATCGCGGCCACCGTCATGGCCATGGTCCCGATCGTCCCGCCCGCGCCGGTCGCGGTCCCGGTCGTCCCGGTCCCCGTGCCGGCCCCTCTCGCCGTGGTCACCATGGCCACGGCCCATTGCGGGAACGAGCGTTGCGAAGACTCCCATGATCGCCCCTTCCTTCGACCCACCCCTCGACCACCGGTACGGAACAGCGGCGCAAAGGGATTGCCGCGCCGAGAGGTTGCGCGGGGTGGCGCCGACGCGCCGCGCGGGCCGTCGGTCGCTCAGACGAAGAACGCGTTCATGCCCGCGACGTCGGAGAGGTAGGTCTCGATGCTCGCGATCTTGCCGTCGCGCAGGCGGCAGACGGTGGAGAGGTGTTCGTCCAGCCGGACGTCGCCCCGGCGGGCGGTGTTGTGCAGGGAGAGGGCCATGTTCTCGCGGCTCACCAGGATGTGCAGCAGCGCGAAATGGAGGCCGTAGGACGCGATCTTCCTGGCCCGCGCCACGACTTCGTCGGCGCCTTCCGCGGTGCCGGAGACGGTGTTGTCACCGGGCAGCGTCCAGGTGGCGTCGTCGGTGAGCAGCGTCCGGATGCCGTTCCAGTCGCCGGCGGCCAGGTAACCGTGGAACGTCTCGCCGAGTCGGTGGGCGGCGTCGTACTGAGGCATGGGTCCTCCGGGAGCAGACGTAAAGCGGTGATCTTTGCTTTAGTCAGCGTAGGCGCGTCGCACACTAAAGCGCAACTCTATGCTTTAAGGTGGGGGGATGCCCGCCAAAAGCAAAGACAGTCGCCCCGGCGGCCGGAGCGCCCGCGTACGCGCCCTCGTCCACCGGGCGGTGGTGGACCTCGTGTACGAGGTCGGCGCCGACAAGGTCACCGTCCCCGCCGTGGCGCGCCGCGCCGGCGTCAACTCCAGCTCGATCTACCGGCGGTGGGGGACGATCCCCGCCCTCCTGGCGGACGTGGCCGCCCGACACCAGGACGAGGAGGCGCCGGAGCTCGTCGGAGACCTGCGCCAGGACCTGGAGCGGGCCGCGGTGTGGACGCTGGACGACCTGTCACGACCGGGCGGCGTGGCCTTCTTCCGCGCCGAGGTGGCACCGGACGTGGACGACCGCCGGGCCGGGCTCCGCGCCTGCCTGGAACGGGTCAGCGCCCGCTTCCAGGCACCCCTGGAAGCGGGTGCCCAACGGGGCGAGGCGACGCCCCCACTGGAGCGCGTCCTCGATCGGGTGGTCGCACCCCTCTACTTCCGCGTGGTGTTCTCGATCCCGGGAACGGACGAGGGCTTCGCGCGCGCCCTCGTCGCCGAGTTGTGCGGCTCCGATGCCGCCCCGGCCCCTACCCCTGCCCCGGTCCGCCTCCCAGCCCACGAGGGAGAGTGAACCGCTCCGGCACGGCCCGCGGAGCCACCGGCCCGAAGGTCGGCGACGGCACGTCGGCGCCGTCGGTCGAACCGGGTCCGGACCGGCCCCGCCCGTCCCCGGCGCGGCGCCTGCGGGTACCCGTCAGGGCACCAGGATGACCTCGCCGAACTTCCCCGGGCCCGCCGGCCTCACCACCACCTGACCGGGCCCGGGGACCGGATCGGCGCGCCGTTCGAGCCGGAAGGCGCCCCTGCCGTCGATCACGACTGCTCGCATGCGCGCCAATCCACTCCCCGGGCGGCGGGACACCGGGAGGTGTCGGTGTCGTCCTTCAACTCCCCATGCCGCAACGGCCGCAGCCACCCCGGGCCGGCTCGCCGGCCCGGGGCACGTCTCACGACCCCGCGGGGTTCCCCGCCCACACCGCGGGGGTCCGGTGCGACCAGGGGTTCGCGCGTTCGAGTTGTCCGGCGAGGCGGAAGAGGCGGCCTTCGTGCCCGTAGCCGGCGGCGAACTGCATGCCGATCGGGAGCCCGGTCTCCGCGTCCGCGGTCAGGGGCACCGACATGGCCGGCGTGCCCGCCACGTTGAACGCGGCGCTGAACGGCCCGATGTCGAAGAGGCGGCGGAGCCAGCCGAGGCCGTCCAGCGCTTCCGCGCCCTCGGCATGCATGCCCAGCGGAACGGGGAGCTCCGGCACGGTCGGGGTGAGCAGCACGTCGTACGCGTCGAAGTACCGTGCCAGGCGGCGCGCGACCCGGTTGCGGACCGCGAGCGCGGTGACCAACTGGGCGCCGCTGACCCGCCGTCCGTAGTGGTAGCTGGCGAGGACGGGCGGTTCCAGGGTTGAGGAGTCGACGGGCCGGTCGAAGGCGGCGGCCAGGTCGTCGACCGAGGCCGTGAGGTTCGCCGTCCACTGACGGGCGTTGGCCAGGAGGAACTCCTCCCAGTCGACGCCGAGGTCGACCTCGACCTCGACCAGGTGGTGCCCGAGGGATTCCAGCAGGCGCGCGGTGCGGAAGAGCGCTCCGGCCACCGGTGCGGCGGTGCGGCGGCCACCCCACGCCTGGGCGAGGACGCCGATCCGCAACGAGCCCGGGGGACGGGCGACTTCCTCGGCGTACGGCCGAGGTGGCTCCGGGGCGTGGTAGGGGTCGCCCGGCTCCGGACCGCGCATCCGGTCGAGCAGCACCGCGCCGTCGCGCACCGTGCGGCTGACGCCGCCCTGCACGGCCAGGCCGTTGAACATCTCGTCGAAGTCGGGCCCCCAGGAGACCCGGCCGCGGGTGGGCTTCAGCCCGAAGAGGCCGTTGTACGCGGCGGGGATGCGGATCGAGCCGGCGGCGTCGGTGGCGTGCGCGAGCGGGACCACCCCGGCGGCGACGGCCGCACCCGCTCCCCCGCTGGAGCCGCCCGCGCTCCGCTCCGGGTCCCAGGGGTTGCGGGTGGCGCCGTACAGGACGGGTTCCGTCGTGTTGCTGTAGGCCATCTCCGGTGTCGCGGTGCGCCCGAACGTCACGAGGCCGGCGCGGCGGAAGCGCCGCATCAGGGCGGAGTCGGCTCCGGCGACGTTGCCGGCGGCGAGGCGGCTGCCCAGTTCCATGCGCCTGCCGGCCATGGTGACCCCGATGTCCTTGATCAGGAACGGGACCCCGGCCAGCGGTGCGCTGCCGGGGGCGGGCGCGTCGTCGGCCGGCCAGGTCTCCACGATGGCGTTGAGCTGCGGATCGACCGTCCGTGCCGCCTCGCGTGCGGCTGCTTCGACTTCGACGGGGGTCACCTCGCCACGGGCCACCAGCTCCGCGAGCCCGACCCCGTCGAACTCCACGTACTCGGCAACTCTCACTGTCACTCCCAGAGGAAAGAACGATACCGATGAGTTCCCAACGATACCCAACGGTATCGCGCAGGACGAACTGGTACCGTAGCGAGGGGTGCGGGGCCCACAACCGACCGGACGTCACGGAGCAGTCATGGCATCGACCGCCAGCAGGCCGAGCAGGGTGGCGAAACTCCCACCGCGCGAGCGCATCCTCGACGCGGCGGAGGAGCTCTTCCAGAGCGAGGGGATCCGGCGGGTGGGCGTCCAGGCCATCGCCGAGAAGGCCGAGACCACCAAAATGGCCATCTACCGGCACTTCGAAACGAAGGACGCGCTGGTCGCGGAGTGGCTGCGGATCGTCGCCGCCGACTACCAGGCCGCCTTCGACCGGGTCGAGACCACATTCCACGACCGGCCCAGGGAGCAGATCCTGGCGTTGGCCCGCTTCATCGCCGAGGGACTGCCCGCGCTCTCCTACCGGGGCTGCCCCTTCATCAACTCCCTCGCCGAGCTGCCCGACCGCGCCCATCCGGCACGCCAGGTCATCGAGGAGCACAAGGCACTCCAGACCCGCAGGCTGGTCGGCATGTGCACCGCGGCCGGCCTGCCCGACCCCGAGCAGGCCGCCGCCGAGATCACCTTCGTACTGGAAGGCGCGCAGGTCAGCACGCAGAACGGCAGCATCGACCGGGCGGGGGAACGCCTGCTGCGGATCGTGCAGGGGATCGTGGATCGCCCCGGCTCACCCCTCGACGCGTCCGGGGCGACCGCCGACTGACCCGGAGGCGACGCCCCGGGGGGGGGCAGCGGTGGCCGGGCCCGTCAGTGATCTGACGGTGGTGGACGGCGGCGTGTCGGAGGACTGTCGGCGGTCTGTCGACAGTCTGTCGGCGGTCTGTCGACGGCTGCCGGGAGCGTGGGGCGGGCCGGCGCCGGGCATCCGCCCGGCGGTCCACGAGCTCAAGGGAACCACCATGACCACTCCCGTCACGATCATCGGCGCCGGACTCGGCGGCCTCGTACTGGCCCGCGTCCTGCACCTCCACGACATCCCCGTCGCGGTCTACGAGGCGGAACCCTCGCCGATGGCCCGCACGCAGGGCGGGTTGCTCGACATCCACGCCCACAACGGGCAGCTCGCGCTCCAGGCGGCCGGGCTGACGGACGAGTTCCGCAGCATCATCCTGGAGGGGCACCAGGCGATGCGGATCCTCCACCGCGACGGGACCGTCCTGCTCGACCAGGCCGACGACGGCACCGGCGGACGCCCGGAAGTGCCGCGCGGCGAACTGCGGCAGCTGCTGCTCGACTCGCTGCCGGCCGGCACCGTCCGGTGGGGGCACAAGGCCGACGGCGTCCGCGCCCTGGGCGGGGGCCGCCACGAGGTGACCTTCGCCGACGGCCGCACCACCGTCACGCGTCTGCTGGTCGGTGCGGACGGCGCGTGGTCCCGGGTCCGGCCGCTGCTCTCCGACGCCGCGCCGGAGTACAGCGGCCGGTCGTTCGTCGAGACCTACCTGTTCGACGCCGACACCCGGCACCCGGCCAGCGCGCAGGCGGTCGGCGGCGGGTCGTTGGGCACGTTCGAACCGGGCGGGAACGAGAAGTGGATCGGGGCCCACCGGGAGAGCGGCGGCACCCTGCACGCCTACGTGACGCTGCTCAAGCCGCAGGAGTGGTTCGCGGCCGTCGACTTCACGGACGTCGCCGCGGCCACCGCGCGGATCGCGCGGGAATTCGACGGTTGGGCCCCCGAGCTCACCGCCCTGATCACCGACAGCGACACCACGCCCGTCGTGCGTCCCCACTACGCCCTGCCGACGGAACACCGGTGGGAGCGGGTGCCCGGGGTGACCCTGGTCGGCGACGCCGCCCACCTCTCGGTGCCCAACGGCGAGGGCGCCAACCTGGCCATGCAGGACGGCGCCGAGCTCGGCCAGGCACTCGCCGCCCACCCCGACGACATCGAGGCGGCCCTCGCCGCGTACGAGCAGGCCATGTTCCCCCGCAGCGCCGAAGCCGCCGCCGAAGGGCTCCGCCACTACGAGCTGCTGTTCGGCGGCACCACTCCGCAGGGCCTGCTCGACTTCTTCTCCGCGGCGGAGCAGCCCCGGTAGGGCGTGCGCGCCGGCGTTCGGCTCGGGCGGCCTGCGGGCCCCGCTCAGTCGTCGGCCGCCGGCGGGGGCTCGACGAAGGCGCCGGCGGCCGCGGCGAGGGCCACGGTTCTGGCGGCGTGGCCCGGCAGTTGCGGGTCGGGGGGCGTGCGCAGCAGCACCAGTTGGTGGTACAGCGGTGCGGTGGCGGCGATGAGCAGTCGCCGGGCGTCGCTGTGCGGGGGGAGTTCGCCGCGTCCGACGGCCCGGTTGACGACGACCTCGCAGCGGGCGTAGCGGTCGTCCCAGAGCCGCTGTTGGGCGGCGGCGGCCTGCTCGGAGCGGAACGAGGCGGCGATCAGTGCGGCCACGATCGGCGGTCGTGCGGTCAGCGCCGAGTGGATCTCCTCGTTCAGTGCGGTCAGGTCGCCTTCCAACGAGCCGGTGTCCGGTGGCTGCCAGTCGTCGTCGCCGGCCGCGTCGAGGACGTCGGCGAGCAGGCCGCCGACGTCTCTCCACCGCCGGTACACCGTGGTGCGGTGCACGCCGGCCCGGGCGGCGACGGTGTCGGTGGTGAGCCCGTCGTAACCGTGGTCGCCGAGCTCCGCGAGGACCGCGTCGAGCACCTGCTGGCGGATGCGGGCGGTGCGGCCGCCGGGGCGGCGGCGGGGCGGGGCCTGGTCGCCTTGCGGGGCGGCTCCGTCTTCCGGGTCCGGGTCCGGGTCCGTGGGGGTCGTCACGGGAAAAGTTCCTTTGCTCGGGAGGCGGTGTTGTGGCACGATCTTAAAGCATCAGTTGTCGCACTAGTGGAGTGACCATGCTCTTCCCCAGCGTTCGCCCGGCCGCGCGGCCCCGCACCGTCGCCTCGTTCCCGAATGCTCTGGAGACCCTGCATGCCCACACAGATCAGTGCGCTCACCGTCAGCAAGTCCTTCCGTGGCCGGCTCGTCCTTGACGCCGTGACCTGCTCGCTCGCCGTCGGCGAGCGCACCGGGATCATCGGCGAGAACGGTTCCGGCAAGTCCACCCTGCTCCGCCTGTTCGCCGGGCGCGAGCGGCCCGATCAGGGCGAGGTCGTCGTCCAGGCCACCGGCGGCGTCGGCTATCTCGCCCAGGACGAGCACCTGGCGGCGGAGACGACCGTCCAGGAGGTCATCGACCGGGCGCTCGGCGATCTGCGCGCCGTCGAGCGGCGCATGCGCCGCCTGGAGGCTGCGATGGCCGCCGGCGACGAGTCCGGCATGGCCGAATACGGGGAGTTGATGACGGTCTTCGAGTTGCGCGGCGGCTACGACGCCGACGCCCGGGTGGAACGCGCGCTGCACGGTCTCGGCCTGGGACTGGTGGGCCGGGAGCGCACCGCGGGCAGCCTGTCGGGCGGCGAACGGGTCCGGTTGCGGCTCGCGGCCGTCCTGGCCGCCGCCCCGGAGGTGCTGCTGCTGGACGAGCCGACCAACCACCTCGACGACGACGCGCTGCGCTGGTTGGAGGAGCACCTGCGCGCCCGGCGCGGCACCACGGTCGCGGTCTCCCACGACCGGGTCTTCCTCGAACGGGTCGCCACCACCCTGCTGGAGGTGGACGCCGATCGGCGCCGGGTCGACCGGTACGGCAACGGCTACTCCGGCTACCTCGCCGAGAAGGCTGCCGCCAGGCAACGCTGGGCCCAGGCACACGACCAGTGGCGGGCCGACATCGACCGGCTCCGGGAGGCCGCCGCGACCACCGCCCGCCAGGTGGCCCCCGGCCGGGCCATGAAGGACGGCAACAAGATGGCCTACGACCGGGCGGGCGGCCGGGTGCAGCAGTCCCTGGCCAGTCGGGTGCGCAACGCCGAGGAACGACTGCGCCGCCTGGTCGCCGACCCGGTCCCGCCGCCGCCGGAACCCCTGCGCTTCACCCCGGTCCTGCGGGCCCGTCGCCTGGAAGGCGTCGTGCTCGACGCCGCCGACGTCGCCGTCACGGACCGACTCGCCCGCACCAGCCTCGCCCTCACCGCCGGCGACCGCCTGCTGATCACGGGGGCGAACGGAGCGGGCAAGAGCACCCTGCTCCGGGTCCTGGCCGGTGAACTGGTCCCCGACGCCGGGCACGTCAGCCGCCGCGGCCGGATCGGCTACCTCCGTCAGGAGCCGCGGCCCGGGAACCCGGACGACACCGTGCTGGCCGCGTTCGCCCGCGGGCGGGTGGGGACGGCCGACGCGCAGGCGGAACGGCTGCTGTCCCTCGGCCTGTTCGACCGCGACCAACTGGCGGTGCCGGTCGGCCGGTTGTCCACCGGACAGCGACAGCGGCTCGCCCTGGCGCGGCTGCTCGACGCGCCGTCCGACGTCCTGTTGCTGGACGAACCCACCAACCACCTGTCGCCCGCGCTCGTCGAGGAGTTGGAATCCGCCCTGCTCGGGTACGCCGGCACCCTCGTCATCGTCAGCCACGATCGCCGGCTGCGTCAGCGCTGGCGGGGCACCCACCTGGACCTGCGGGCGACCGCGCCGTCCGCCGTCGCCCGCTGAGGCCCGGCCCGGGCCCGCGGCCCGCCCGCAGCCGGCCCGCAGCCGCCCGTCGGACGGCGCCCGGGCACCCCTCGACGTCCGTTGCCCACCCCGCTCCTTCAGCCCACCGCCCCTCACGTACCGTCGTTCCCCAGGAAGGAAGCGTTGCCATGACGCCGCCCGTGCCCGCCGACCCGACCGTGGTGCACCCGATGCCCGAGCAGCCGCGGGTAGTGCTGCTCAAGCCGCTCGTCACCTCGCCGTTGATCGAGGTCGGGGAGTTCTCCTACTACGACGATCCCGACGACCCGACCGCCTTCGAGACGCGCAACGTGCTGTACCACTACGGGCCGGAGAAGCTGGTCATCGGGAGGTTCTGCGCGCTGGGCGAAGGCGTGCGGTTCCTCATGAACGGCGCCAACCACCGCATGGACGGCCCCTCGACGTTCCCGTTCCCCATCATGGGCGGGTCGTGGTCCGCACACTTCGACCTGCTCAGCGGCCTGACCGGACGGGGCGACACCGTGGTGGGCCACGACGTCTGGTTCGGCTACCGGTCCATGGTGATGCCGGGCGTCCGCATCGGCAACGGAGCCATCATCGCCGCCGGATCCGTGGTCGTCGACGACGTCCCCGACTACGGAATCGTCGGCGGCAACCCCGCCCGGCTCATCCGGCGCCGCTACAGCGACGCCGACGTCGACCGCCTCCTCGCACTGGCCTGGTGGGACTGGCCCCTCCCGCACCTCACCGCGCACATCCGCACCGTCATGTCCGGCAGCATCGACGACTTGGAGAACGCGGCACCCGAGCAGGACTGAACGCCACAGCAGCCATCAACACCCTTCGCATGAGGGCCCGTTGAACGGTTCGGGCACGACGCGACCGGCCTCGCAGCGACCGCCCGCACGACGATCCGCCCCTCCTCCTTCCCGAGAAAGCCCGTCGCCACCATGCCTGTCTCGCCCCGTCCCAACCCGTTCGCCGACTGGCTCCGCGCCCACGCCACTCCCCTCACCCACCTCGACCCCGATGCGCCGCTCGACGACCTGGAGCCGCTGCGCGCCGTCGTCGGCGACGCCCGGGTCGTCGCGATCGGCGAGAGTTCCCACTTCATCCAGGAGTTCGCGGTCATGCGCGAGCGCATCCTGCGGTTCCTGGTCGAGCGCTGCGGATTCACCGTCCTGGCCTTCGAGTACGGCTTCAGCGAAGGCTTCGCCCTCGACGCGTGGGCCCAGGGCGAGGGGACTGACGACGCCCTCGCGGCGCACCTCGCCGGGACGATCCCCGTGGGACTCGACGCACCGCTGCGGTGGCTGCGTCACCACAACCGCACCGCCGCAACGCCGGTGCGCTTCGCGGGCGTCGACATCCCCGCGGCGGGTGGCTCGCTGCTTCCCGCCCTGACGCCGGTCGCCGACTACCTGCGCCGGATCGACCCCGAAACCCTGCCCACCCTCCAGGAGGCACTGCGGATCGCCGCGTCCTTCGCCGGCGGCTCCGGAGCCGTCGCCGCACCCGCCTGGACCCGCCTGGCCACCGCCGAACAGGACGCCCTCAGCGCACTCCTGACGCGCCTGCTCATCCGCTTCCGCGCCCTCGAACCGCTGTACGTCTCCCGCGGCGACCAGCAGGGCTACGACATCGCCGTGCGCCGGCTCGAAGGCGCCTGCCACGCCGACTACGCCTTCCGCGCCATGGCCGACCTCTTCGCCGGAAAGGGACTGACCGCCGACACCTCGGCCCGTGACGCCTACATGGCCCACTCGGTCCTGTGGCACCTGGAGCGCCTCGAACCCGGGACCCGCGTCGTACTGGCCGCGCACAACGCCCACATCCAGCGGACTCCGGTCTCCTTCGACGGCCACCTCACCGGACTCCCCATGGGACAGCACCTGCACCGCGCGCTCGGTGCCGCCTACCTCCCCCTCGGCCTGACGAGCACCACCGGACACACCGCGGACATGCCCCGCGACGAGAACGCCCGCTTCGGCTTCACCATCGACGCCACCCCGCTGGAGCCGGCCGAACCGGGCAGCATCGAAGCCGCCTTCACCGACGCCGGACTCGGGCTCGGCATCGCCGACCTCCGCCAGGCACGCCCCCAATCCCCCGGACGCACCGACCTGCCCCCGGGCCCCGACCGCATCCGGCTCCAGAGCGCCTACCTCCACACCCCCGTCGTCGAGGCGTTCGACGCCGTCCTCCACACCCCGACCTCCACCGTCACCGACACCCTCGACACCGCCTGACACCGGCCGGCGAACCGGGCGACGGACCCCGTCCGTCCTGGTCGCGCTACCCCGTCAACGCCGCGTGCAGGGGGCCCAACAGGGAGCGGTCGTCGGTGGTGACGGTGAGGTGGGTGCCACCGGCGGACCGCCAGGCATCGGCGAGCGAGCGCCAGGCATCGGGCCGACCGGGGGCGGGGCGGAGGCGGGCCTCGGTGCCGAAGGCGGACCAGTCACGGCCGGCCTCGGTCACCGCCGTGCGCAGTTCGGCGATGAGTGCGGCGCCGCGGCGGGTCCGGTTGGCGAGCAGGCCGGACATGGTGAACCCGTCGGCGAGGGTGGCGATCCGGTGCAGGGCGCCTGGTCTGCCTCCGGTGCGCAGGGTGCCGCCGCCCATCCAGAGCGGGATCGGCCCCGGCCGGGGGTGAGCGTGACGCCGGAGAACGCGCGGAGCTCGTCGGCCGGCTCGTGGCCTCGCCCCGGCACGCCGAGCGCGGTGTCGTGCCAGCCCAGCTGACGGATCCGCGAACTGGCAGACTGAGCTGCATGTTCTACGCCCCGAACCTGGCCGAGTTGCACGACCTCATCGTCAGGGTCAAGGCGGCTCTGAGCCCCGACCGTTGATCGACACGCTGCCTGTGGTCGGGGCTCGGCGCTGGCTGGTGCTGGCCGTGGTGCTGCTGTGCTTCCTGCCCGCGGCCATGGACGTCACCATCCTCACCATCACCGTCCCCACGATCGCCCACGACCTGCACGCGTCCCCGCCCGCACTGCTGTGGACCGTCGACGTGTACTCGCTGCTCATGGTCGGACTGGTGCTGGTGAGTGGCCCGTTGGGCGACCGGATCGGACACAAGCGCCTGCTGCTGGCGGGGTTGGCGGTGTTCAGCGCGGCCTCGGCGCTGTGCGCGGCGGCAACGGGACCGCTGCCCCTGATCGGAGCCCGGGCACTGTTGGCGGTCGGCGCGTCGATGATCATCCCGGCCACGCTGGCGCTCATCCGGCAGACGTTCGGCGACGGCCGCGACCACGCGGTGGCGATCGGGGCCTGGAGCGCGGTCGCCGCCGGCGCCTCGGCCCTCGGACCGGTGGTGGGCGGCCTCCTGCTCCAACACTTCTGGTGGGGCTCGATCTTCCTCGTCAACCTGCCCCTCGTGGCATTGGCCGTGCCCGCCGTGGTGCTGCTGCTGCGCAACGAGATCGAGTCCGAGCGGCAGCCCTGGGAAGCCACCTCGCCCCTGCTGTCGATCGTGGGGTTCCTGGGCTGCGCCTACACCATCATCGCCTTCACCCACGACGGCGTCGGACCGCTGGAACTGGCCCTGCCGGCCGTGTTGGGCCTGGGCGCACTGGTGCTGTTCGTCCGGCGCCAGCAGCGCGCGCCGCACCCGATGGTGGACCTGTCCCTGTTCCGGCTGCCGGGACTGCGCGCCGGAGTGGTGGCCTCGGTGCTGCCGGTGCTGGTGATGGTCGGCTTCGAACTCCAACTGGTGCAGTACCTGCAGTTCGTCAACGGACTGTCGGCGGAGGACGCCGCGTTGTACCTGATCCCCATGCCGGTGGCCGCGATGGTGGCCGGCCCGGTGGGCGGCATGGTCCTCTCCCGCGTGGGACGCCCCCGGGCGGACGTCCCCGCCGGCCTGCTGCTCGCCGCGACCGGGTACGTCCTGGTCGCCTCCGGCACGGTCGTCCCGCTCGGACTCGCCCTGATCGGGTTCGGTCACGGCCTGGTCCAGATGGTCGCCTCGAACCTCATCATGTCCACCGCGCCCTCCTCCCAGGCGGGCGCGGCGGCGGGCATCGAGTCCGTCTCCTACGAGGCCGGGGCCGGTCTGGGGATCGCCCTCTTCGGCACGGTGACCGCGGTGGCCTACCGCGCGCTCCTCCCGCCGGGCACGTCGACGTCCCCACTGGACGCCGGCACCTCCCCGCAGACGGCCCGGGCGTTCGCCGACGCCTTCCACACCATCACATGGCTGGCCGCCGCCCTCACCCTCGCCACGATCTTCCTCGCCTCCCCCAAAGCGGCGGCGGCACCCTCTCCTCCCGAGCGCCCCGCGTAGCTGCTTGGGTCCGCTGCGCCCGCACACCGCGTCATGACGTCCCGTCAACTCGTCTCGTTGACGATAGGTTTGACGGATGCGCAAGAGCGCAAGTGACGTCATCGGGTGAAAGGGAAGGTCTTCCGTGGCACGTGCGAGACTGCGGGACCGGTTGCGGTACTGGTTCGACGGCACGATGGACCGGGGGACGCCGGCCCTGATCGGCTGGCTGGGCCTCGCCTCGGTCGCGTTGATCGCCGTGGTGACGGTGCTGGTGGTGGTGTTCACCAACTCCGACACCGAGAAGAACGGCGGCTGGCTGGGCGTGGCCTGGATGAGCCTGCTCCGCACGCTCGATCCCGGCACGATGGGCGGCGACACCGGCGGGCCGGTGTTCCTGGGCCTGATGCTGACGGTGACGATCGGCGGGATCTTCATCGTCAGCGCACTGATCGGTGTGCTGACCACCGGCCTCGAAGCCAAGATCCAGGAGCTGCGCAAGGGCAAGTCACGGCTGATCGAGCACGAGCACACCGTCGTGTTGGGCTGGTCGGAGCAGGTCTTCACGGTCATCGGGGAACTGGTGGAGGCCAACCAGAGCGAACGACGTTCCTGCGTGGTGATCCTCGCCGACCGCGACAAGGTCGCGATGGAGGACGAGATCCGTCGGCGGATCCCGGAGACCGGCCGCACGCGGGTGGTCTGCCGCTCCGGAAGCCCCCTGCAACGGGCGGACCTGGAGTTGGTGAGCCTGGACGCGGCCAAGTCCGTCATGGTGCTGCCGCCGGTCGGGGACGACAGCGACACCGACGTCATCAAGGTCCTGCTGCTCCTCAACAGCCGCCGCTGGAAGGGCACTCGGCCGAACATCGTGGCCGCGGTGCAGAATTCGCCGAACCTGGCGGCGGCCCGGCTGGCGGCCGGCGAGGACGCGCTGGTGATCGACGCCGAGGACATCGCCGTGCGCCTGATCGTCCAGTCCCACCGGCAGTCCGGCCTGTCCACCGTCTTCAACGAACTGCTCAGCTTCGTCGGCAACGAGTTCTATCCGTACCCCGCCACCGCCCTGGCCGGGACCAGCTACGGAGAGGCTCTCGACCGGTTCGACCTCGGCGTCCCGGTCGGCCTGCGCAGGGCCGACGGCACGACCCTGATCAACCCCCCGATGGACACCGTCATCGGCGGCGCGGACCAGGTGCTGGTGATCGCCGAGGACGACATCCTCATCCGGCTGGTGGAGAGCCGCCCCCGCGTCGTCGCGTCGGCGATCGCTCCGCCCGCCGACCGGCTGCCGGTCCCCGACCGCACCCTCGTGATCGGGTGGAACTCCCGCGGCGTCAAAATCGTCAGGCTGCTGGACCGCCTGGTGGAGGCCGGTGCGCTGCTCGACGTCGCGGCCCCCCGTCCCCCCGCCGAAGACCTCGGGGACCAGTTGGCACACCTCACGGTCGGCTACCAGCCCTGCGAACCGACCCTCCGGCCGTCCCTGGAGTCCCTGGGCCTGGACCGCTACAGCCACATCATCGTCCTCACCGACGACGACATCCATCCCGAACGCTCCGACGACCGCGCCCTGGTGACCCTGCTGCACCTGCGCGACATCGCCATCCGGACCGGCAATCCGTATTCGATCGTCACCGAGATGAACAGCGACGCCAACCGGGAGATCGCCCAGGTCACCAAGGCCGACGACTTCATCGTCAGCACCAAGATCATCAGTCTCCTGCTGACCCAACTCACCGAGGACCGGGACCTCCACGCCGTGTTCACCGACCTCTTCGACCCGGAGGGATCGGAGATCTACCTCAAGCCGGCCGCCAGCTACCTCACCCCAGGCACCACGGCGAACTTCACCACCGTCATCGAGGCCGCCCGCCAACGCGGCGAGACCGCCATCGGCTACCGGCTCGCCCGACACGGCGACGCGCCCCCGACCTACGGCGTGGTCCTCAACCCCGCGAAGGCCGAACCGCTGGTGCTGGGCGAGGACGACGCCGTCGTGGTGCTCGCCGAGGACGGCCGGGTGACGGCGAACGTGCCCGGCCAGCGGAAGGAGCACGGCAAGGTCGGCCCCGGGCTTCCACGTCCGTAGCAGGGCCCGTCCAACAGCCGTCCCCCTCCCCCACCCAGGCGCCACAGCGAACGCCGCTCCCCCTCCCGGCGCCGTCCCTCACCTGCCCGAAGGCGTCGAGCACACCGCCCGTGGGAGCGGAACGCCTCCCGCGCGGGTTCGTGCCACCCCAGAGGGTTGCAGACTTGCGCAGTTGGGAAAGTGTTTTACGCATTGACTCATTTTCTGGGAGGCATGAGGTGGCGCGAGGCAGGATGCCGTCGATCGGCAGCACCAATCTGCACGTCGGAGCGGCCGTCGCGGAGATCGAGGGCCTGTACACCGCGCTGCGCGGTGCGCGCGACGAGCACCACCGGGAACGCATCCTGGCCGACCTCGCCGAAGCCGGTCGGCGGCTCACCGCCCGCACGCACCCCACGCAGGGCAACCGGGTAGCCCTCCGGCCGCGTTCACGCTGGGAGCGCAGGCGCCTGCTGGCAGCCCGCGGCGCCGACTGGGTGGCGGCCTTCGCCACGGACGGCGGCTGGAGCCGCTGGGCCCGACTCAGGAACAGGTCGTAGCGACGCCACACCCCGCCGGGCTGACCAACCATCAACCCGGCTCGGCCACGCCCGGCTCCGCCGCGTCACGACCGACGGAGGCCAGTCACCACCAAAGGGTCCCGACTGGCCGGCCCCCTCACCCCACTTCATGTAAAACTGCCGATATTCCCGTGACCGGCACAGGGTGCGGGTTATCCGATAAGCGCGAGAGAGCGTCGTTGCGGCAGTCGTGAAATTCCGCGTGTCAACGAGGAGTTGGGACACATTCCGCACTAGCTTTCATAGCCGTACGAAGTCGATCGCCTTCCGATCGCTTCCGTTCAACCTACCGGAGATGAAATGCGCAAGCTTCGCAAGGCCGCCGTGGTGATCGCCGTTCTGGGCAGCGTCGGCTTCCTCGGCGCCGGCCCCGCAATCGCCCATGGTGGGAGCCAGGGCGGGACGAACTCCTTCTCCAGCGACCGGGAAGACGGCGGCAAGAGGGGCGGGCGGGAAGGGATCTTCGGCGTCTCCCAGGCCACCCAGTGCCGGTCGCACGACCTGAACATCGACGTCCTCGGTGCGGTCGGCCTCCTCGACGGCGCGCTGGGGAACGCACTCAACGGCGAGGGCTCGGCCGGCGCGCAGCAGACCAAGCTGGGCTCCGACATGGGGTGCAACAACGGCGCCTTCCAGAAGTAAGCAGCCAAGCACGTAAGCAAGGGCGAACAGCCCCGGTGTCGAGCCCTCGTCTCGGCACCGGGGCTCGCTGCTGCCAGGCGCCGTTTCGACATCGACACGCATTCATCTCCTGCCGTCCGAATTTTCGGGGGAAGGCAGGCAGGCGTGGGAGGCGGCGCATTTCGCACACAACACCCCTGCTTTGAGGGGGAGTTCGAGTGAGGGCGCGGAATCGGGCCATCGAAGTTCCCCGCCCGAAGGGCCTGCTAGCGTGGGCCCGTGCCGAAAACAGACAAGGTGCGCCGTCGCTGAGAGCGGCGGCGCAAAACCCCGGTTCTCGCCGTCGCTCCTGAGCCCTGGCCAGGAGCGCCTTCGTGGTGCTCGGATCCTCCTTGTTCCGGAGCGCACCCTTGTTCGTCTTGTCCGTTCGTCAACGTCGGCGCGTCCTGGTGGCCGCCCTCCTCTCCGATGCGGTGTTTCCGCTCGCCATCACCGGCGCGACGGCAGCCGTCCCCGAAGTGACGGCGCAGGTGCCCGGCGCGAATGCCCTGGGGCCGTGGATCGTCCTCGCCTACAACGGGCTCTTCGCGGCGGCCCTGTTGCTGGCCGGGGCGGGCGCGGATCGCAGCGCCCGCACCCGCTTCTTCGCTGTGGGCAATGCCGTCGTCGCCGTCACCGGCATGCTGTCCGCCCTCGCCCCGGACGTGCCGTCGCTGGTGGCGCTGCGGGCGGTGGGCGGTGTGGGGGCGGCGATGTGTGCCGCCGGTGGATCGTCGATGGTCCTGGCCGTGTACCCGCCGGAGGAGCGGCGTCGGGTGTACGGGTACGCGGGGGCCGTGCTGGGCAGCAGCCTGGCGTTGGGGCCGGCTGTCGCCCAGGCGCTCATGGCCGTCGGTGGATGGCCGCTTGTCTTCGCGGCCCCGGGAGGCGTGGCCGCGCTGGCGGCGTTGGGGACGTGCGGGCTTCCCGCCCTGCGCGGTCCGGAGCCGTCCGCAGCGTTCGACCTCGCCGGGGCCGTGCTCTTCGGGGTGGTCGTCGCCGCCGTGGTGACCGCACTCGGGCTGGGCTTCGGTGCGGGCGTTCCGTGGTGGGGGCCGGCCGGGCTCCTCGTCCTCGCGGCGGCCGGCGTCGCCCGCCTCGTCCGGGTGGAACGGCGCGCGCCCGCCCCCGCGATCCCCGCGGACCTGTTGCGGATCCCCGCCTACCGCGCGTATGCGGTGGCGACGGGTGCGTTGATGGGGATGCTCGTGGTGGGGTTGACGGTGCTCCCGCAGCTCGGGTCGGCGTACGGCATGGGGCCGGGCCAGGCAGGGGTCATGCTCAGTCTCCTGACCGTGCCGTCGACGGTCCTGCCGTTGCTGGCCGCTCGGCTCGCCAGCCGCCTGGCCCGGTGGTTGGTGACGACGGCCCTGTCGGCCTGCGCCGCGACCGCGGTCGTCCTCCAGGTCGCCGACCGCCCGGCGGCCCTGCTCGTCGCGGCGGGGGTGGTGGGGCTCGCCCTCGGCGTGACCGAAGGCGTCCCGGACGGACAGGCGCTCCGGTACGTGCCCGCCCGGCGCGGAGGAGCGGGCGCCGCGCTGTTCAGTACGGCGCGGATGACGCTGGAGACGTTGGTCCTGGCCGCCGCGACCGGGGCGATGGCAGCCCTCGGCCCAGCCGCCGGGATGGCCGTCGCCGGTGCCGGGTGCCTGGCTGCCGCCCTCGTCGTCCGGCGGGCCGTCCCCTCGCCGGCGGAAAACGTGGGTGGGCTCGACGCCGCGGCCGGTTAGGGTCGCGGGGTGCCCGAACTCACCCGGCTGCACGGCGGCCACTCCCCCGCGGTCCTGGCGTTCGAGCGGGCGAACCGTGCGTACTTCGCCGCGTCGATCTCCGACCGTGGCGACGCCTACTTCGCCGACTTCACCGGTCGGTACGACGCCCTGTTGGCCGAGCAGGAGGCCGGTGTCTGCGCCTTCTACGTGCTCGTCGCGGAGGACGGCGCGGTGCTCGGCAGGTTCAACCTGGTCGACATCGAGGAGGGCACGGCGCAGCTCGGCTACCGGGTCGCGCAGCACGTCGCCGGCCGTGGTGTGGCGACCGCGACCGTGCGGGAGCTGTGCCGACTGGCTGTCGAGCGGCACGGGCTGCGGACGCTCAGGGCGGCCGCCGCTCACGCGAACACCGCGTCCCGGAGGGTGTTGGTCAAGGCCGGGTTCGTCCTGGTCGGCCCGGCGGGCCCGGCTGATCTCGGTGGCAGGGAGGGGGCCTGGTACCGGCGCGATCTGGTGCTCCCGCGGTAGGACGCGTTCGGGCCGGCGGGGTGGTGGCGCGGGGGTGCGACGTGGGCCTTTGCGGCGTGATCGATTAGGTTCCGTCACGGGACCGACGGATACCGGTGTGAGGATGTGACAGGTGAGCGAAGAGGATCTGTTGGCGGCGCGCTTCGAAGCGGAGCGCGGGCAACTGCGCGCGGTCGCCTACCGTTTGCTGGGCACGCTGGCCGAGGCCGAGGACGCCGTCCAGGACGCCTGGCTGAAGCTGAGCCGCACGGACGTGGGCGAGGTGCGGAACCTGGGCGCCTGGCTGACCACCGTCGTCAGCCGCGGCTGCCTGGACCAGTTGCGCTCGCGCGCCGCGCACCGTGAGGAGCCGTTGCCCGAGCAGGACGGCTCGGTGCGGCTGCCGGACCCGGTCGTCAGCGGCCTGGCCACGCTCGACCCCGAGCGGGAGGTCCTGGTCGCCGACTCGGTGGGCATGGCGCTGATGGTCGTGCTGGAGGCCCTCGCGCCGGCGGAGCGGGTGGCGTTCGTGCTGCACGACCTGTTCGACGTGCCCTTCGACGAGATCGCGCCCGTCGTCAACCGCACCTCGGCAGCCACCCGGCAGCTCGCCAGTCGCGCCCGCCGCCGTGTCCAGGGCGTCACCTTGGGAGCCGACACCGACCAGGCACGCAAGCGCGAGGTCGTGAACGCCTTCCTGACCGCTTCGCGCGGCGGCGACTTCGAAGCGCTCCTCGCCGTCCTCGACCCCGAGGTCGTGGCCCGCTCGGACGGCGGCGCACTCCTGCCCAGCCTGCTGCGGCGCGGCGCGGACGACGTCGCCTCCCAGGCGATCGCCTTCGCCCGGTTCGCCGCCGATGCGCGCCTGGTGCTCGTCAACGGCTCCCCCGGTGTGGTGTCCTTCGCCGACGGGCGTCCGCTGTCGGTCATGTCGTTCACGATCCGCGAGGGCCGGATCACCGGCCTCGACATCCTCACCGATCCGACGCGCCTCGCCGCGCTCGGCCTGGTCGGCTGATCGGACCCGTCGGCCACGCGGCATGCCGGAAGGAACCGGAACGGGCTGCCGAGGCGGAACTCCGCCGCCTCGGCGGCCCGTTCAGGTGCTCAGCGGGTCACGGTCCACTTCTGGTTCTCGGCGCCGTTGCAGTCCCACAGGCCCGGCCGTGCGCCGTTGGCGGTGTTGAACCCCAGGACGTCGAGGCACTTGCCCCCGTAGCCGACGATGGGGGTCCGCGGGCGGCCGTCGTACAGGATCTCCGCGCGGTTGCCGGTCACCTGTGCGCCCCGGACGAAGAAGTCGAAGGGTTGGCCGTTCACGTAGCGCACGCACCAGTCGGTGGCGCGCCAGACCGTGGTGGTCGGTACGCCCGTGGGCCGTTGGCCTCGGTGCGCCACGGGTCGCACGGTCGCCACGCGGCGGATGCCTGGGGCCGGGTGGTGCCGGTCCGGCCGGGGATCACAGCCAGGTCGTGGCCAGCCAACCGGTCGTGGCCGCGGCCAGGAGCAGTGTGAGGTTGAGGGCGATCCGGCGGTCGCCGCGGACGAGGTGGACACGCGTCGCGGCGAGTTGCAGGACGACGAAACCAGCGGCCGCGACCAGGCACAGCCAGGGCGCGGTGCCCGTCAGCGGTGGCAGCAACAGCCCTACCGCGCCCAGCACTTCGAGCAGGCCGAGGGCCCTGACCGCAGGCATCGGGATGTCGTCCACCCACGCCATCATCGGTCGGAGCCGCTCGCGGCTCCTGAGCGCCTTCAGGCGGCCGGCATGGAGGTAGAAGAGGGCGAGGAGACCGGCAACGGTCCAATAGGCGGCGTTCATGACTCCGTCCACGGTGTGGTGGTGGGTGTTCCCGGCATCAGGCGAGGTCGTCGGCGGGTTCGGTGGCGTAACGGCTCATCGTGCGGAGGTTGGCCTCCGGGGTCGGTGCCTGGCCGCCGGCGAACTGCTTCTCCAGGTCTCGGAAGTACTGGACGTAGAGGTCCGGTGTGAACGTGCTGAGCATGACGG
Source organism: Streptomyces sp. x-19 (assembly GCF_046549115.1). NCBI lineage: Bacteria > Bacillati > Actinomycetota > Actinomycetes > Kitasatosporales > Streptomycetaceae > Streptomyces > Streptomyces sp. x-19. The sequence goes on from NZ_JAJPWK010000007.1 coordinate 159,269, forward strand.
CCGGTTGGTCGGTGACGTTGGCGAACGTGTGGGGGGCTCCCGGCGGGACGAGCACGAACGTGCCCGCGGTCGCGTCGTGCTGCGTGTCCCCGACGGTGAACCGCACGGTGCCGGAAAGGACGTAGAAACCCTCGTCGTGCTGCGCGTGACGGTGTTGCGGCGGCCCGGGCGTGTGCGGGGCGAGGACGGACTCGGCGAGTCCGAGACGGTGACCGGTGTTGCTGCCGTCCTCAAGGATGCGCATGCGCGTGGTGCCGAGGGTGAGCTTCTCCCCGTCGTCCGGCCCGACGACGCATGCGGAGGGGTGGGAGGTGGGCGCGCTGGCCTTCGGTCGATCGTTCATGCTCCGATTCCACAGCCGGCCGCCGCGCGCGTCCAAGACCCGTTCCACGGGGGCGATACCGAACGGGTATCGTCGCAGCATGGAGCTACGAACGCTGCGCTATTTCGTGGCGGTCGCCGAGGAACTCCACTTCGGCCGGGCCGCCACCCGGCTGCACATGAGCCAGCCGCCGCTGAGCCGGGCGATCAAGCGGCTGGAGGCCGACGTCGGCGCCCCGCTCTTCGACCGGTCACCCACCGGTGTCGCCCTCACCCCGGTGGGGGCGGTGCTGCTCGACGAGGCGCGCGACCTGCTCGACCACGCCGACCGGGTGCGCGGCCGGGTGGCCGCGGCGGCCGGCGACGCCACCCTCACCGTCGGCATCCTGGGGGACGGCAACGACCGGCGCGCGGCACGGCTGGCGCGCGACCACCACCGGCAGCACCCGCACGTCGACACGCGCATCCGCGCCGCGGACCTGACGGACCCCACCTGCGGGCTGCACGCCGGAGCGGTCGACGTCGCCCTGACCCGCGGGCCGTTCGACGAGACCGGTCTGACCGTGCGTGCGCTGCGCGCCGACCCGGTGGGCGCCGTACTGCGCACCGACGATCCCCTGGCCCGCCGCGAGGCGTTGGAGTTGGCCGATCTGGCCGACCGCCGCTGGTTCCGGTTCCCGGAGGGCACCGATCCGCGGTGGCAGGCGTACTGGCACGGCGGGGAGCCCCGCGAGGGTCCGGTGGTGCGAACCGTTCAGGAGTGCCAGCAGGCCGTGCTCTGGAACGGCACGGTCGGCATGACCCTCCTGGACCACGAGCCGGTGCCGGGGCTCACCGTGGTGCCGCTGGTCGACATGGCCCCGAGCCGCGTGGTGGTGGCGTGGAGCGCAGGCGACGCCCGTCCGTTGGTCCGCGGGTTCGTCCGGATCGCGGTCGCCGCCTACGGCGACTGAGGTCCGCACCGATCGGGCGCCGGCCCGCCGTCCTTCACCGACCGCTCCGGCACCGCTACCGGCGATTCGCCCGCATCCGCAGTGCGCCCGGTACGAAGGACGCTCCCAGGCGAGCGATCCGATCCGTGGCCTCGCGGTGCTCGGGGCGAACGCCCGTTGGACGTCGCCGCCGGTGGACAACGCGTGTGGTGGGGCGCGGACTTCGTAGCGGGGCGTCACCAGGTACCAGGCGAGCCCGCCTCTCTGAGCGGCCGACTCCCCGTGCAGGCTGTCGTGTTCCCGGGGCGACCCGCGCCGAATGGCGTCAGGTGCCTGCGGACCGGACCCGTTGGTTCTCGGAGGGGGGTGGTGCGCAGGCAGTGGTGGCTGAGCGGAATGTCCTGCGGTAGGCGGACGGGGTGGTGTCCAGGGCGGTGCGCATGTGCTGCCGCAGGTTGGTGCCGCTGCCCAGGCCGGCCCTGGCGGCGATGTCGTCAACAGGCAGTTCGGTCGACTCCAGGAGATGGCGTACGTGTGCCAAGCGGGCCGCGGCGAGCCATTCGGCCGGGGAGAGCCCGGTCTCCTGCCGAAAGCGCCTGGTGAAGGTCCGTACGCTCATGTGGCAGTGGGCCGCGAGGTCCTTGAGGGACAGTCGCCGGGCCAGGTGTTCCGCCATCAGCGTCCGCGCCCCGGCCGTCGAGGTGCCCGCGTCCTCCCGCACCGGGTGCTCGATGTACTGTGCCTGCCCTCCGTCCCTCATGGGCGCGACGACGTTGTACCGCGCCACCCGGTTCGCCACGGAACTGCCGTGGTCCTCCCGGACCAGGTGCAGGCACAGGTCGATGGCGGCCGCGCCGCCGGCCGACGTCAGGATCCCGCGATCGGCGATGTACAGCGGGTCGGTGTCGAGGTCGACTGCGGGGAAGAGCCGCCGGAACTGCTGCGCGTAGCGCCAGTGGGTCGTGGCCCGGCGGCTTTCCAGCAGGCCGGCGGCGGCGAGGACGAACGAGCCGGTGCACAGGGACACCACCCGGGCGCGGCGCCGGGTCGCACGGCGCAGCGTCTCGGCGACGGAGGCGTCCACCGCGCCGGCGTCCAGTACCTCCGGGCAGCGGGTGCCAGCGACGATCACCGTGTCGGCGTCCTCCAGCAGGGACAGGTCGCCCTGGGGCGTGACGCCGTACCCGTTCACCGTCGGTACGGGGGAGCCGTCCGGGGTGAGGGTGCGCACCTCGTAGGCCGCGGTGCCCGCGCGGGTTTCGACCGCGGCCAGCATCTGGGCCGGGATGCTCAAGTCGAAGGCCACCACCGGTGCGAGGGCGAGGACGGCCACATGATGCGGTGTCGCAACAACCATGGCCCAATAGTTGCACATAGCGGCCCTCGGGCCACTTCTGTGCCGCTCGTGATCGGCAGAGACTGAGATCAGTTCCGCACCACGGACCGGACAACACCCGGTCGAACACCCGGAAGGTAGCCATCCAGCCATGACCGTCCCCACCGTCGATCCCGAGATCCAGACCCTGCTCGACACCGCCGACACCGGCGTCTTCCCCGTCCACGGCCTGGACGCCGTCCTCGCCGACCCCCAGCGCTACGCACTGCTGCGCACACACCCCGACACCCCCGTCGACGACCAGGTCAAGGTGCGAGACCTGTACATCCCCGGCCCCGCAGGACAACTGCGACTGCGCGTCTACCGCCCCGACACCACCGAAGACCTGCCGATGATCCTCTACGTGCACGGCGGCGCCTACACCTACGGATCCCCGGAGGCCGAAGAGGGACGCTCCCTGCGCTACGCCCGCGACACCCACGCCGTCGTCGTCTCCGTCGACTACCGCCTCGCCCCCGAACACCCCTACCCGGCCGCGGCCGACGACGCCTACGCCGCGCTGACCTGGATCGCCGACCACCCGGCCGAACTCGGCGGAGACCGCACCCGCATCGCGGTGGCCGGCGGCAGCGCCGGCGGGAACATCGCCGCCTCCACCGTGCTCCGCGCCCGCGACCAGGCCGGCCCGCACCTTCTCCTCCAGTCCCTGACCTACCCCAGTGTGGACGGCAGCCTCACCAGCGCCTCGGCACGGGAGTTCACCGACACCCCGGTCCTCAACCGGGGCGCGATGGAACTGGCCGTGCAGTACTACGCGAAGGACAGTCACGCCGACCCGTACGCCTTCCCCATCCGCGCCACCGACCTCAGCGGCCTGCCGCCCACCTACATCGCCGTGGCCGAGATCGACCCGCTGCGCGACGAGGGCCGCGACTACGCCGCACGCCTGTCCGCCGCCGGCGTCACCACCGAACTCGTCCAAGTCCCCGGCGCCGTCCACGGCTTCGACATCCTCTTCCCCCAGGCCCGCATCAGCGAACACAACCTCACCGACCAGATACGCACCCTGCGCGAGGCCCTCCACCCCTGACCGGGCGTCCCTGCCGGCCTTCGACCGGGAGGCACACAAGCAGCGCAACACCGTCGGTCGGTGCATCAACCGCTTGAAACAGCGGCGCGGAATCGCCACCCGCTACCCGCTACGGGAAGACCTCGCCCCTCTACCCGGGCGGACTCCACGTCGCGGGCGTCTTCCTCCGGTCCGCACGCCGATCCAAACGAAACCGCCTAGTACACGGGAAGTGCCAGCAATGTCGCGTGGTTGAGGACGAAGAGGCGGTTGCCGCTGGCGGCGATGGTGCGGGGCGGGCCGCCGGCGAGGGCGTACGTCTGGGGCCGGCCCTGGCCCGAGCGCGGCAGGCCGGTCACGCCGGTCTCCTGGCTCTCCACGATCCAGACGCCGTTGCCCTGGACGACCGGTGGCAGCCACGGCGGGACGACGCCGGCGACCATCATCGGGTCGGCGGCCTGGCTGCCGTCGGCGTGCAGCGAGCGCAGTGCGTCGCAGTCCAACGCGTGGACCACACCGCCGGTCACGGCGGGCGGGCCCCAGCCGCCGGTGCCGCGCCGCGGCGGTCGCAACGGGTCCAGGGACCACAGTCGGCGACCGCCGGCGACCTCCACCGCCGCCAGGCTCCGGCCGCCGAGATAGACGGTGCCGCCGTCGATGGCGGGCCGGAGCGCTCCGTCGGCCTGGCCCTTGCGGACCCAGGCGCGGGCACCGTCGCCGGCACGGACGGCGGCCACGTCGCCGGTCTGCGTGCACAGCACCAAGTGGCCGGCGCCGAGGGCCGCGACGGGGTGCCCGCCGGCCAGCGACAGCGGTGGCCGCTGCGTCCAGCGCACCTTCCCGTCGGTGCCGACGCAGCGCAGCCGGCCGTCGGTGGTGAGCAGGTAGACGGCGCGGGAGTCGGCGGCGAGCAGTGCGCCCACCTGCGCGTCCACCGTCCACCGCGGCGATCCGGTGGCGGCGACCCAGGTGCGCAGGGTCCCCTCGGCGTCGGCGGTGGCCACCAGGCGGTCCCCGATCGAGAGGTAGCCGGCGTCCGCCGTGGCGTCGCCGACCCGCCACCGTTCCCGGCCGTCGGTGACCCGGCGCGCCGCGATGCCGCCGCCGGAGGCCCCGAACACCACCACGTCGCGCACCGGCAACGGAGCCGGCGAGCCGGCGTCGGCCACGTCCTGGAGGGGGCCCCACAGCAGCGTCGGGGTGCCGTCGGCGGAACCCAGCGGCGCGGCCTGGACCTGCACGGCGGGCGGGACGTCGAACGGGTCGGACGGGGCGTCACCGCGGCTGAGCCACCAGGCCGTTCCGCCGCCCGCCGCGGCCAGCAGCGCGCGGCCGCCGGCGGCCGCGAGCAGCAGGCGCCGGCGGGAGACGCCGGGGCCGCCGCCGACCGCGCCGGGACCGGCGGTGGGCGCCGGGCCGGCCGGCTGGGACGTCACGCGCCGCGCCGCCGCCTCCCGCCTGCGGATCTCGTCCCCCAACCGGCCGGACTTCCACAGCTTCTCGGGCTGTCGCGGGGCGGCCGCGGCGTCGGCGACCTGGCTCGGCAGCGGGCGGGCCTTCGGGCCCTTGGCGAAGCACGGCGTGAGGAGGTACCGCAGGGACTCGGGCACGGCCTCCAGGTCCGGTTCGCCGTGCACGACCTCGTACAGGACCGCGGTGATCTCGGCGCCGGTGTACGCGGGGCGGCCGGCCGCGGCGTAGGCGAGGACGGCGCCGAGCGAGAAGACGTCGGCCGCCGGTCCGACGCGCTGGCCGAGGACCTGTTCCGGGGCGCCGTAGCCGGGGGTGACCGGGATCTGTCCGGTGCGGGTGAGGGTCAGGCCGTGTTCGGGGCGGGCGATGCCGAAGTCGATGAGCCGGGGGCCGCGGGAGGTCAGCACGACGTTGGGGGGCTTCACGTCCCGGTGGACGAGCCCCGTGGCGTGCACGTCCTGGAGCGTGCGGGCCAGTGACCGGGCCAACTCCCGTACGCCCGCGTCGTCGAGCGCTCCGAAGCGGGTGACGGCGTCGTCCAGCGTCGGGCCGGCCAGGAACTCGGTGGCGATCCACGGTCGGCCGCCCGCCAACTCGGCGGCCAGGACGCGCGCCACGCCCTCACTGGTCACCGCCTGCGCGGTGCGCGCCTCGCGCAGGAAACGCTCGGCCAGGTGCCCGTCGTGGGCGAGTTCCGGCAGCAGGACCTTCACCGCGGCGGGACGCGCGGACGCGTCCACGCCGAAGTACACCTTGCCCATGCCGCCCTCGCCGAGGACGCCGTGGAGGCGGTAGGGGCCCAGGCGCAGCGGGTCTCCCTGGCCGAGGGGTTTCACGGTGGTCGTCTCCTGGGTCGTGCGGGAGGGGCGGGTCAGGCCAGTGGAAGGGCGAGGGTCCGCTTCTCCTGGCGGACGTACAGGTGGCCGGCCTCGGCGTCGGCGGTCAGGACGACGGGCGTCGCCTCGTAGGTCCAGACGGCCTCGCGGGTTTTGAGGTCGACGGCGCGCACGCCCTTGTCGTCGGCGCAGTAGGCGTACCGCTTGCCGACCGCCACGCCCACGTCCCGCAGGCTCTTCCTGCCGGACAGCCCCTTCTCCTGCCAGTTCAGGGTGCCGGAGAGGGCGTCCACGGCGACCAGCCCGCGGTCCGCCTCGGTGCAGTAGACGACGCCGTCCTGGACGACGGGCGTGCCGTACCGCCGTTCCTCCCCCGCGCTGTCGCCGACGTCGCGCCGGGTGCCGAAGACCCACGCCAGTTCCCCGTCGGACAGTCGTCGGGCGGTGAGGGCCTGCGCGCCCAGGTACATGGTGCGGTCGTCGAGGACCAGATGGGACGGGGGTGCGCCGTCGAACGTCTCGGCGAGTTGCCACAGTTGGCGGCCGCTGGCCTTGTCGTGCACGGACAGGTGGAGGAACTTCGAGCCCTCCGACGGGCTCCCGCACAGCACCACCCGGGCCCCGGACACGGCGCCGCACAGCGCGGGCGGGCTGTTCTCGGCCTGCGGGCCGTCCACCGGGGTGCGCCAGCGCTCCTTGGCCGTGCCCAGGTCGGCGGCGACCAGGTACCAGCGTCCGCCGGCGGCGGCCTTGGCGACCAGGTACGCGACCCCCTCGACCACGCACAACAGCTGGTTGAACTTCTCCTTGCCCGCGAACGCGGACAGTTCCACCAGGGGCTTGCCCAACTCGCCGTCGGTCTGCGCGACCTCGCACACCGCGAGCGACGCGCCCTTCTCGGCCTCCCGCAGGGCGTAGATCCGGGTTCCGTCGGTGGCCGACCGGTAGCTCTCCTCGATGTTCGACTGCCACGTCGCGTTGCCCGACTCGGCGTTGATGCCGCACAGCACGATGCCCGCGCGCATGGCCAGGTTGCGGCCCACCCGCATCACCTCGCCGCCGGAGTCCGGGCACCACAGGCCGGCGCTCCACAGCGCGGTCGGCGGCTTCGGCTGCTCGACGGCGTCCTTCTTCGGAGTGTCGCCCCCGCCACCGCCCCCGAACAGGGCCCAGCCCCCGCCGCCGAGGAGTCCGCCCCCGAGGAGGGCACCCCCGGCCACGGTCAGCAGCCGCCGCCGGGAGACCCCCGGTCCGGCGGCCGGCTCGGCGTGCGGGGCGTCCGCGGGCACCGGCGGCGGCAGGCGGTGCGGCGGCTCGCGCCACACCTCGTCGCTGCGCCGGGCGATCTCCTTCAGCACCGCGTCGGGCAGCAGTTCCGCGAAGGCGCCGTGGTCGGCCGGGGCCCGGCCCGCGGCGTCCAGTGCGGTGCGCAGCTCGGTGGTGGACGGACGGTGTGCGGGGTCCTTGGCCAGGCAGCGGGCGAGCAGGGGGCGCAGCGTCTCGGGGACCCGGCCGAGTTCCGGCTCGCCGAATCGGACGCGGTACAGCAGGTCGGTGGGGGCGCCGCCGCCGAACGGGCCGACGCCGGTGGCCGCGAAGACCAGCACGCCGGCGAGCGCGAACACGTCGCCGGCCGCGGCGTGTTCCAGGCCCGCCGCCTGTTCGGGCGACATGAACGCCGGTGTGCCCACGGCGTTGCCGACGCTGGTGAGGTGCTCGTCGCCGAAGGCCCGGGCGATGCCGAAGTCGATGATGCGTGGGCCCTGTGCCGTCACCAGGACGTTGGACGGCTTCAGGTCGCGGTGCACCACCTCGGAGCGGTGCAGCTGTTCCAGCCCGGCGGCGAGGGCGGCGCCCAAGGCCCGCACGGCCGGCTCCGCCAGGGGCCCGCCCGCCTCGACGGCGGTGTCGAGCGGCGGGCCGAGGACGTACTCCGTCGCCAGCCACGGGGTGGGGGCCTGGGGGTCGGCGTCGACGACCGCCGCGCCGTGCCCGGAGCCGATGACGCGCGCCGCGTCCGCCTCCAGCCGGAATCGGCTCCGCAGTGTGGTGTCCGAGACGAGCCGGCTGTGCAGCGTCTTCACCGCGACGGTGCGGCCGCCCGCCGATCGGGCCAGGTAGACGGTGCCCATGCCGCCGCCCCCGAGGCGGGCGAGAAGGCGGAACGGGCCGACGGTGTGCGGGTCGTCGTGCAGAAGGGGGGAGATCACGCCTCAGCGCTCCTGGGTGGGCAGTGCGGTGGCGAGGACCCCCGCCGACTGGCGGGACAGCGCCTCGACGACGCGGCCGGGCAGGGACATCGGCTCGGTGGCGCCGGCCAGTCCGCCGTACGCCGCGCCCGGCAGCAACGCGCCCAGCACGGCGACCGGTTCGGGTCGGCCCTGCGGGTCGCGCGAGCGGCAGGCGGAGATGAGGTCGCGCAGGCCGGTGGGGACCTCGTCGCGTTCCGGCACGGTGTGGCCGGTCGCCGCGTACGCCAGCACGGCGCCCAGCGCGTAGACGTCGCCCGCCCGGTCCGCGGGGCCGCCCGCCGCGCGTTCGGGAGCCAGGCAGCCGGTCTCCAGGACGCCGGTCCGCGGGGGCGCGGTCGCGGCGAGGGGGTGGGCGCGGGTCGCGCCGAAGCAGCCCAGCAGCGGCCCGCAGGCGGTCAGCAGCACGCCCGCCGGACACACGCCGCCGTGCACGATGCCCAGGACGTGGGCGGAGGCCAGGGCCTCGGCCAACGCGCCGCCGAGCGTGCGGACCAGGGGTTCGGGCAGCGGGCCGCCGTGGGCGGCCAGCGCGGCCGGCAGCGGCAGGGCGGGCCGGTAGGGGCTGGCGTACCAGGGGAAGGCCGGTGTCCCCCCGAGTTGGGCGACCGGCCAGAACCCGGGCTGGGTCAGCCGGGCCGCCTGTTGTGCCTCCGCCGCCCACTGCGCCGGGTCGCTGCCGGGGGCCGGCAGGCACGCCACGACGGTGCGCCCGCCGTCCGCGCCGCGCGCCAGGTAGCGGCGTTCGGGCACGCCCCGGCTCCCGTCGACGTCGAGGCGCGCCAACGTCACAAAGTCCCCGATCCGTGGCGGATCGTCCTGCCGCAACTGCTGCACTCCGGTGTTGCTCCCCCGTCAGACGTGTTACGGCCGTGAGCCTATATACGGCCTGGCGGAAAAGGGAACGCGGGTCCGTTGCCGGGCGGCGGACGGACCGGCACGCGGGTCGGTCGGGAGGTGTTGGTGAAGGCTGCGCCAAGATCCTCGCCGGGCACGACGCGGTGGCGTACTGTGCCGCTGCACTCGACGGGTGGAGGGGGCTTCAGTGGTGGGGCGGGCCGAGCCGGGGCGTGTGATCGCGGGACGCTACCGGCTCCAGGAGGTGGTCGGCAGCGGCGGCTTCGGCCGCGTGTGGCGCGCGCGGGACGGGGTGCTGGGCGTCGACGTCGCCGTCAAGGAGGTATGGCTGCCGGAGTTGTCGAGCGACACCGAGGCGGCCGAGCGACGGGTGCGCGCCGAGCGGGAGGCGCACCACGCCGCCCAGTTGCGCGACCATCCGAACGTCGTCGCCGTGCACGACCTCACAGGGCAATACACCTAGGTCCAGGGCGGTGCGCCGCCGCCGAGCCAACGGGCCAGCCTGCGCCCGTCGATCAGCCGCAGGGGTTCGGGGAGCGAGGCGTTGGCGACCTCGGCGTCCCGGGTGAACCGCGAGGTGGTGACGATGACGGCCTGGTCGCACTGGTGATAGGCACGGTACGTGCCGTTCGCGGTGTAGATCGCCGGCGCACCGACCCGGTTGCCCTCGGCGTAGCGCTTGCACTGGACGGCGATGCGGCGGCCGTCGCGCAGGACGACGAGGACGTCCAGTCCGCGGTCGTTCGCCCCGCCGGAGACGGTGGCGGAGCGCACGGCCGGATCCTGGCGCGCGAGGTCGGCGACCGCGTGCTCGAACTGGGTACCGGTCATGTGGTGCAGGGCGGCGAGGGTGTGGGTGACGTCCCGGCGGGGGCCGGTGACGCCGGGGAGGTCGAGGCGGCCGGTCCGGACGAGGAGGACCAGCGTCGCCGCCGCGGCGGCGAGGACGCCGACGGTGACGGTGGCGACGGGGTGCGCCCGGGCCAGGGCGACGAGCGCGGCGAGCGGCAGCGCGGCGACGGCGAGACGGGTGAGGGCCCGTTCGCGTGCCCTGCGCCGGGCCGCTCGGCCGCGCGGCCGGCGGACGGGGCGCCGGGCGGGCCCGCGGACGGGCCGACGCGCGGGGCGCCGGTCAGGACGTCGGGTGGTGACGCGTCGTCGGGCGCGCTGGGTCATGCACGTTCCTCCCCTGGCCGGCCGGGTACCGAGTCGGTCCGGTGCTCACTGCCCGGACTGCGAGATGCCGTGCACGAGTTGGCTGAGGAACTGCACGATCCCCTGCCCTACCGGCGTCGGCGCGAGCAGGACGCCCAACGCCAGCACGATGACGACCGTCACCTTCTCGTCGAACCGGCTCCGGGCCTCCGTACGACGGCGCAACCGCAGGAACACGATCACCGCGAGCAGCACCACGATGTTGATCGTCAGCAACCGTCCGAACCTCCCCGTCGACCGCCGTCGCCCCGCCCGGCAGCGGGCCCCCTCCGGCCTGTCCTGTGTAGCGCGAACCGGGGTGTCCTGTAGCGCAGTTGCAAAGGGTTGTCGCGAAACGTGCGGCTGGCCGGAATGCGCAGCGGGTGCCCCGGCGGGCGGGGGAACTGGGACGATGCCCACAGGGGCGGTGTCCAGGGGGCGACTACCGGCCCCTTCCGTGCGCAGTGGCGAACGGCGTTCCCGGGCGGCCGGCCTCCCCGAACGGCACCGCACCCCGGAGCGCGCGTGCTCCGGGGTGCGGTGCCGTTCGGGGTGCGGTGCCGTTCGGGTCGGCGTCGTTCGGGTCGGTGTCGTTCGGGGTGGTGTCGTTCGGGGTGGTGTCAGCGACCGCGTCTGCGGCCGTCCACGTCGGTGCCGTTGATGTTGGCCCCGGCGCGCTGGACGACCTTCGTGATCCTCTTGTGGTTGTCGATGGCGACGTCCGAGCGGCAGCCGTCCGTCGGCGGGAACAGCAGGCTGAGGCTGAACGACGGGGTGCAGTGGACGTTCTCGATGAACCGGTCACCACCGCCCGAGGCGCTGGCCGTGCCAGCCACCGACAGCAGCAACGCACCGGCTCCCAGGGTGCCCGCGACCACATGCAATGCCTTGCCCACGACGGAACTTCCTTCCTCTACAGTTCCCGGCCCGATGCCGGGGTCACCGCGAGAACGAACCAGCGGCCCGAAGATCACGCGGCATTGCTCCGTCGCGGTGACGGGGCGTCGTCAGCGACCGTCCGGCCGGTCCGCCGGAGCGGGTGCGCGGTGGCAGGAAGTGGCAGGAATACGCCGTCGGTCGATGGCCCGGGCCGCGTCCGGGGCACCAGGGGCACTGTGCGGTTCCTACGGAGCGGGCGGCGGCCGGATGCGGAACCGTCGTGGGCCGGTGGCGGTCGGGGGTCGTGCGCGGTGTCCACGGCGGACGGGACGGATCAAGGGCGGCGGACGGGGGACGTTGTGCGATCCCGCTATGTCCGGCATGTATTGGGCAGCGCGTCAATACGGTCGCGAAGTGCCTTTTCCGGTCAGACGGGCCGGAAACCGCCCGCCGTCGGGCGCGGCCGGTGAGAATCTCAGCCGTGCATCCAGAGTCGAACGGTCCGAAGGGACACAGGTGATCCGGGTCTTGGTGGTTCATGAGACGCGGCTGTTGCGCTCGGCGCTCGCCTCGCTGCTGCGGGACGAGAAGGACATCGAGGCGGTGGCCGCCTGCTGGAGCAGCGCGTCCGGCACCGCCCGGTCCTTCCGTCCGCAGGTGTGCGTGGTGGACGGTGACGGCGTCGACCCGATCCCGACGGCCGGGCCGCCCGGCGGGCCGGACTGCGCCCTGCTCGTCCTCGCCAGCGCCTGCCGGCCGGGCGTGCTGCAACGGGCCCTGGCGGCCAAGGCCCGCGGGTTCGTGAACAAGGATGCGCCGCCGGACCGCCTGCGGCACGCGGTGCGCCAGGTCGCGGCGGGCGAGCGCTACCTCGACCACTCCCTGGCCCGCGACCTGCTGAACGCCGCCGACATTCCGCTGACCGCCCGCGAGTTGGCGGTGCTGCGGCTGGTCGCCAAGGGGGCCGGCGTGCCGGAGATAGCGGGCGAGCTCTATCTGAGCAAGGGCACGGTGCGCAATTACATGGCGGCCATCAACCGCAAGACCGGCGCCCGGAACCGCGTCGACGCGCTGCGCATCTCCCAGGCGGCGGGCTGGGTGTAGAGCGGTGACCGGGCGACCGCGCCGTCACGCGAGGTGCGCCCCGGTCGGGGGGCGCTCCGGGCACTGCGGGTCCCAGCCGCCCGCCAGGTCGCGGTAGAGCGGCGAGCGGCGCAGGAGGTCGGCGTGCGTGCCGAGGTCGGTGCGGGTGCCGTCCAGGACCAGGATGCGGTCGGCCCGCCGGGCGGAGCTGATCCGGTGAGCGACGACCACGAGGGTGCCGGGGCGGTCGCGGAAGGCGCGTTCGGCGCGTTCCTCGGCGGCCGGGTCGAGGTGGCAGGTGGCTTCGTCGAGGAGCACCAGGGGTGCCGGGGAGAGGTGGGCCCGGCCCAGGGCGAGCAGTTGGCGTTCCCCCTGGGACAGCGCGGTCGGGTCGAGCGGGGCGTCCAGCCCGCCCAGCCGGTCCACGAGCGGGCCCAGGCCGACGGCGTCCAGGGACGCCTCCAGTGCGTGGGGCGGCGCACCGTCGGGGCAGAGGTACAGCAGGTTCTCGCGCACCGTGCCGGTGAACACGTATGCCTGCTGCGGGATGAGGACGCGGTGCGGGTCGGGGCCGGTGGTGGGTGCGGACGGTGCCCGGCCGGCGACGCGGACCTCGCCGGCGGTGGGCGTGAGCAGCCCCGCGGCGAGCCCGGTGAGGGTGGACTTGCCGGTTCCGCTGGGGCCGACGACCACGAGGTGTTCGCCCGGTTCGACGGTGAGGTGCAGGTCGCGGACGACCGGTCGGGCGCCGGTGCCGTAGGAGAAGGTGGTGGCGCGGAATTCCACCCGGGGGCCGTCGGCGGGCGGTGCCGTCGGCGCGGCCGGGGGCGCCGGTTTCGGGTCGGGCGGGGTCTCGCCGGTGAGTCGTTCGAGCACCACCAGGAGTCGGGTGCCGGCGGTGCCGAGGGCCTGCATCACGCTCTGGAGGGCGGGTTGCAGCGCCTGGGTCAGATAGGTGAGGGCGCCCAGGACGTCCCCGGTGGTGAGGTGCCGGCGCAGCAGCCAGGGGGCGGCGAGCAGCAGCAGGAGCACCGGCAGTTGGCCGGCGATGCCGAGTGCGAGACTGCGGGCGGCCGTCCAGCGTGCCAGGCGGCGGGCGGTCCGGGCCTCGGCCTCGATCAGGGCGTGGGTGCGGGCCGCCGTGCGGCGTTGGGCCCCGCAGGCGACCACGTCGCGCAGGCCGGTCGCCACCGCGCCGAGCTCCGCCGCCAGCGCCTCGTCGGCCTGGAGGAAGGCCCGTTGGTGGCGGGCCATCGGGACGAGGGTGGCCAGGAAGAGGACCAGTCCGGCCAGCAGCGGCGGGACGACGACGAGCAGCAGTTCCGGGGCGAGCGAGAGCAGCCCGACCAGGGCCCCGGCGGCGGTGAAGACGAAGGAGCGGGCCACCAGCACCAGGCCGGCGAAGCTGTCCCGGGCCAGTTCCGTCTGGTTGGTCAGGCGGGAGACCACGGCGCTGTCCGCCGCTCTGGAGGGGTCCGCCACCGCCCGGCCCAGCGCGGCGGTGACCACCTGGCGCACCAGCCGGTCGCGCAGCGGCTCGACGAGTGCGGCCAGTCCCCGGAAGACGCCGCGGCCCGCGATTCCGCCGAGGACGACGGTCACCGCGGCCACCGCCAACCAGGCCAGACCGGTGCCGGTGCGCCCGGCCAGGAACCCGGCGTCGAGGGCGTGGGCGACGGCGTAGCCGCCGACGAAGGTGTGCCCGGACTCCAGCACGGACCAGGCCGCCATCGCCAGGAGCGCCCGGGGCCGGGCCCGCAGGAAGCGCACGGCGCGCGGCAGCAGCCGGAAGGCGGGGGCCGTCACGGGGCGGTCTCCGGTTCGGCGGGGGTCGGCGTGTCCGGGGCGCCGGGGGCGAAGACCGCCCGGTACGCGGCGTCCTGCCAGAGCTCGGCGTGCGGGGCGAGCGCGCGAAGGCGCCCGTCCGCGAGCCAGGCGACCAGGTCGGCGCGGGCCGCGGAGCCGACCCGGTGGGTGATCAGCAGCCGGGTGCCCGGCCGCACGTCGTGCAGCAGGGCTCGGGTGACCTGGTGTTCGGTGACGGTGTCCAGGCCGGAGGTGGCGTCGTCGAGGATCAGCAGCCGGCCGGCGTGGGCGAACGCCCGGGCCAGTCCGACGCGTTGGTGCTCACCGCCGGAGAGCGGCGCCCGGTGCGGTGGGGTGCGGTACCCGTCGGGAAGCAGCCGGACGAAGGCGTCGGCGCCGGCGGCGCGGGCCGCGGCCACCAGGTCCCGCTCGGCGGCCGGCCGGTCGGGCCCGCAGCCGATGGCCTCGCCGAGGGTGTCGCCGAACAGCACCGGCCGCTCGAAGGCGTAGCCGACCTCCCGGCGCAGTGCGCGCGGATCGACCGCGTCGAGGGGGACGCCGTCCAACAGGACGCGCCCGGCGTCGGGTTCGACGAGCCGTCCGGCGACGGCCGCCAGCAGCGACTTGCCGGAGCCGGAGGCACCGACCACCGCCAGGGTGGTGCCGCCCGGCACCACCAGGTCCACGTCGCGCAGCGCGGGTGCGCCGTCGCGCACGACGGTGACCGCGCGCAGTTCGAGCCGGCCGGGGCCGCCCGTGGGCAGCGGGCGGGAGCCGGTGGTGAGCGGGGGCAGGGCGAGGAGTGCGCCCAGCCTGCGGGCCGCGGAGCGGCTGCGCACCAGGGCGTTGAGCTGGCCGGTCACGCCGCCGAGCCCGGCGGCCAGGGTGGCGTAGCGGGCGGCGGCCAGGAGTGCGCCGACGGTGAGGGCCCCGTGGGACAGGCGGATGCCGCCGACGGCCAGTACCGCGGTGGTCAGCAGGGGCACCACGACGGCGCTGCCGGCCACGGCGTTCCCGTAGACCCGCCACATCCGGTGTCCCTGTGCGCCGAGTCGTGGCAGCGGGGCGAGGACCCGGCGGCGTTCGGCGTCCAGGGTGCCGGCGGCGGCGATGGTCCGGGCCCCGCCGAGCGCCTCGACGAGGCGGGCGGCGAGCTCGGCCTGGGCCTGCTGGTAGCGGCGCACGGCGCTGGAGGAGTCCCGGGTGAAGGACCGCAACAGCAGTGCCAGCACGGGGAGTCCGGCGACGAACACGACGGCCAGCCAGGGATCGGTGAGGGCCAGTGCGAGCAGGGCGCCGGCGGGGGTGAGCAGCGCCGCCACTCCCCCGGCCAGGGTGCTGGGCGCGGTGCCGGCCTCCGCCGCGTTGCCGGTCAGGCGGGTCACCAGGTCGCCGGGGGCGAAGCGGTCGGCGGCCCGGTGCGGGGCGAGGGACAGCAGGTGGTCCAGGCCGCGGCGGCGCAGCCAGGCGGTGCTGCGGGCGGTGGTGCTGCCGCCGAGGTGGGCGGCGACTGCTTCCAGGACGACCTCCGCGGCCAGCAGGGCGCCGCTCAGGGCGAGGGCGCCGGGCGCGGCGGGGGCGCCCGCCAGCACCAGGTCGAGGGTGCGGCCGAGTTGGGCGGGCAGGGCGAGGGCGGTCGCGGCGACGGCCAGGGCGCACAGGCCGAGGGCCGCGGATCCGGCCGCGCCGTGCCGGAGCGCGCCGCGGAGCACCGCCGCGGCGTCACCGTGGCCACGGGGTCGCGCGGCCGGCGCGGTCCCGGTCGGCGGCCGGGGGGCTGCGGGCATGGCGAGAACGTCACCTCCGTCGTGCGGACGGTCACCCCGGGGCGTTCGGTGTCGCCCCGGGGTGACCGGAGGTCACTTACAGGTGGTCACGCTCAGGCTGCTGTCGCCGCAGAGCAGCAGGCTCGCGCGGCTGCCGGTGTGCAGGTCGTCGTTGCCCTCGGGCTCGGGGGTCTGGAGGGTCTGGAGGTCGAGAAGGGACATCGGACTTCCTTTCGTCGTGGGACGGGAGTGTTCTTCAGGAACGGTCCCGGGTGACCGGGACCGGCTTCAGGGCCGCCGCAGCGGCGGGAGGAAGGGCAGGTGCACGGGTGCGTCGTGCAGGGCGCTGCCCAGGGCGAGCAGGCATCCGGCGGTACCGGTGCCCAGGTCCATGGAGAGGCGCATCATCTGCTCCCCGGCGAAGGCCAGGTGGCCTCGGTAGGGGACGGCGCCCCAGGAGAGCGAGTCGATCTGCCGGTCGAGGTCGGCCCGTTCGGTGCCGGGCCCGGTGGCGGTGGTGCGGCTGAGGTACAGCACCATCCCCGCCGCGCCGCGGAACAGGCCCGGTTGGGCGTAGAACTTGGCCTGTGCGGCGCGGACGATCTCGCTTCGGGCGCGGGCGAACTCCTCGTCCGGGCGGTGCGCGAGGTAGTCGTCGAGGACGATCCCGATGCCGACGCTGCCGGCGCCGAGGTACGGCATGGTGCGCCAGCCCTCGTTGACCTGGAGGGTGCCGCCGGCGCTGCGCACGCAGTGGGCGAGGTCGCGGCGCAGCGCGTCGGCGGCCAGGTCCAGCAGGCCCGCGTCGCCGGTGCGTTCGGCCATCCGCAGGCACAGCAGCGCGACGCCGGTGGCACCGTGCAGCAGTCCGGCGCGGGCCGCCGGGGCGGTGCCGGTCGCGGCCGCGTGGGCGGCCCCGAGGCGGTGGACGGCGAGTTCCGTGCAGCGCAACGCCTTCTCGTGCAGGGCGCGTTCGCCGGTGGACGCGGCCAGTTCGTCGAGTGCCAGGCCCAGGCCGGCGAGTCCGCCGTGCAGGTCCGGGGCGAGCGCCTGCCACGGTTGTGCGGCGATGAGGTCGAGCAGGTCCAGGGCCGGTTCGCGGTGGCCGAGCCGGTCGAGCACCCACGCCACGCCGGACAGCCCGTCGTAGAAGCCGAGGGGGCTGCCCGACACCGGGCTCTTCGTGCGCCGCAGCAGCCACTCCTCCCCGGCCGGGAAGGGCCGGGCCCCGGTCGCGTGCAGGGCGTACAGCACGCCGGCCGCGCCGTGCGCGACGCAGGTCCCGCCGCCCGCGACGGAGAACTGGGCGACGTCGCCGGGGAAGAGCCGGTCCTCGCGCTCCGGGGTGGCCGAGGCCAGGAGGGCGCGGACCATGGAGTCCCGGCTGTGCGGCCAGTCGCCGAGGCGGACCGGGAGGTAGCCCTCCGGCGCGCCCGGTGGTGCGGCGTCCGGCGCGGCCCGGCCGTCCGTCACCGGCGTCGGTCGACCGCGGGTGATCTCCGCGACCGCCGGCGCCAGGAACTCGGCCGGCACCGGGAACTGTTCGGCGGCGATCCGGGCCAGGTGTGCGGCCTTCCCCGGGTCGAGGGCGCACAGGCTGGTCAGCGGCAGGAAGAGGGCCAGCCGCAGACAGGCCAGGGCGTAGCGGTCGACGTCCGGGCCGCGGCGGTCGGCGGGTGCCACGAAGCCGGGGTTGGCGACGGTCTGCCGGCTGTCCGGATCGTCGATCGAGGCCGCCTCGAAGTCCAGCAGCACCACGGACGACTCGTCCTCGGAGAGCATGACGTTGAAGAGGTGGAGGTCGTTGAAGACGACCCCGCGGGCGTGGATCGCCTCGACCGCCTCCGTCACCATGCGGTGCACCCGCAGGGCCCAGGCGGTGTAGTCGGCCAGTCGCTCGGGGCCGGGGTCGTTCTCGATCAGGGGGTGGCGGCGGGCGAAGAAGGTGTTGAGGGGGCGGCCCTCGACGAACTCCAGCGCCAGGAAGGTGTGCTCGCCGAGCGTGAACCAGTCGAGGACTTCGGGCGCGCAGGCCAGGCCGGACAGCCGTTGCAGCGCGTCGCGTTCGCGCGCCAGGCGGGCGACCGCGTCCGCCTCGTCCGCGGCCAGGCCGGCGTGCGGGCGAGCTTCCTTGAGGACCACGCGCCGCTGGGTGCGCCGGTCGAGGGCGACGTAGACGCCGCCGCCGTTGGAGAAGTGCAGGGCCCGTTCGATGGTGTACGGCAGGTCGGCGACGGTGGTGGCGTCGCGGGCGGCCAGGTGCGGCGCGAGGAAGTCCGGGAGCGGCACCCACGTCGGGGGGCGGAAGGCGGGTTCGCGGAGGTCGGGGACGAGTGTTCCGCGGTCGTCCTCGATCGCCGGCCGCCGGTCGCCGTGCTCGTCGTGGCAGTACCGTTCGGTGAAGGCGCCGTAGCGCACGTGGACCGGTCCGGCGCCCCAGCGCAGGTCGCTCAGGACGTACGGTCCCGGCTCGCCGGCGAGGAGGGCGGACAGTTCCTCGGCGAGCACTCCGCACTGGTCGGTGTCGGCGGGGTAGACGGTCAGGAACTTGCCGCTGGCCCCGCGGTCCGCGTACTTGGCGTTGCGCATGTGGAGGAGGTAGCGGCTCGGTATGCACTTGAAGGCCACCGAGCGCGGGACGCAGTGGTCCCAGACCTTCGCCAGCACCCGTTCCGCGTTGTCCAGGCAGGCCGAGACGTGGATCTTCCAGCCCTGGGCGGGCAGTTCGCGGTCCAGCGGCCGGAACGCCAGCCAGTCGCCCGCGCGGTGGCGCTGCCAGCCGTCCGGCAGTTCCCGGCTCAACACCGCGTACGGCGCGGTGCGTCCGGCGGGATCGCCGGCGACGCGGTGCGGAGCGTCGTAGAACTTCCGGTCGGCGTCGCAGAAGGCCGCGTACCCCTTGTTCATCGCACTCCCCTCGGGCGGTGGCAACAGCCACGCTGTCACGCCGGCGAACGGTGAGACAGTCATGACTGTCATGGGGAGGCCGTGCAGAATGCATGTTTTTGGTGAAGGAAGGGGCCGTCGGCAGGGTGCGGCGCGCCTGCCGCCCTGGTGGCGGAGCGGCAGGGGTTCGCGCCGGTGGTGACGTCGCGCAGGGCGCCCCCCGCGACACCGTCGACGGCCCGCTGGTGAAGGAGCTCTACGCCGTGCACGCCGACATCCTCACCGCCCCGGCGACGCCGCCCCCCTCGTGGTGCCGCGGGCGCCCGGGGCCTGAGGACCGCCCGCCGGAGGCCCGCGACCGGTACCGGTGCACGAGGCGCGTCGATCGCGGTGCCGAGAACCGCGATCCGCGATCGAGGTGCATCGAACCCTCTAAGGAATTGCATAGTGTCGGGTGCAGTTCGATGCGGGGATGAAGCCAGAACCAGCCACCATGGCGGACACTCACCGTTTCGCCAGGACCGTGGTCCCCTTCGAGCACTGGTACTTGGGATTCCCCACCGCGCTGTCGCCGGTGCTGAACCTCGTCGTCGAGGGCGCCGGCCGGATCGACGCCGCGGAACTCCGCCGGGCGGTCGCCACGGCCGCGGAGTCCTGTCCCGGCGCCCGGTTGGCCCGGCGGGGCAACCGCTGGTCGGACAGCCGCCGGCCACCGCCGGTCCGCTGCGCGACCGGCACGGTGTTGGACCGCACCACCCTCAACGACGTCGCGGAGCTGCGGCGGCCCCTGCCGGTGCACGGCGCGTACTGCGAGGTCGTGCTGTGCGACGGGGAGTTCCCGGCCGTCGTCTTCCGCGCCTCGCACGCGGTGATGGACGCCCGCGGGCTGCGCCTGTGGGCGCTGGACGTCTTCCGGGCGCTGCGCGGTGAGGAACCGGAGGGCGCGCAGTCGGTGACGACCGTGGCCGAACTGGACGACCCGCTGCTCGCCCAGGCGGACGCCAAGAACCAGGACTTCGTCCTCCCGTCGCTGCTGGGCGTGCCGGCGGACGCGCGGTTCGGCGGCCACCGCTGGTGGCGGCGTTCGCTCGACGGCACCTTCCCCTCGGTGGCCGCCCGGCTGGCCACCGAACTGGCGCGGCTTTCGGGGCAGGAGACGGTGCCGGTGAGCATCCCGGTGGACCTGCGGCCGTACCACCCGGGGGTGCGCTCCACCTCCAACTTCGCGGTCACCGTCTCGCTCCAGGTCACCCCGGCGGACGGGTGGCAGGCCACCCAGCAGCAACTGCTGACGGTGCTGTCCGAACGCCGGGGCACCGTGCGCGCCCCGGGGCCCGAGGTGCTGAAGGTGCCGCTCGGGCTGCTGCGCATGGTCGTGCGCGGGGTGGACCGCAAGGCGCGCCGGACGGACCGTTTCTCCTCACTGGCCGGCGTGAACAGCCTCGGCAGGACATCCGCCGAGGCGTTCGCCACCGACGCCTTCGAGCCGGTCGCGAGCTACCTGCTCGCCCCGCGCGAGCCGGCGAGCCCGTTGGGCCTGAACGTCGTGGAATCCGACGGCCGCACCGAACTGACCCTGTCCTGGTGGCCCGGCGAGGAGGCGGAGGCCGGGGCGGAACGACTGCTCGACGCGCTCTGCGAGTCCCTGTCGCCGGCCGCCCACCGGGAGCGGGCCACGCTGCTGCCGCCGGTCCCGGCCGACGGGGCCGCCGCGCCCGGGGACCGGACGGTGGTCGACCTGTTCCGCGAACAGGTCCGCTCGCGGCCCGACGCGGTGGCGATCAGCGGCCCCGAAGGCGAGGTGACCTACGCCGAACTCGACCGCCGGGCGCGGGTGGTCGCCGCGGAGCTGCGCGCCCGCGGCATCGGCCGGGACACCGTCGTCGGGTTGTGCACGGACCGGACGGTGGCCGCGGTCACCGGGGCCTGGGGGGCGCTGCTGGCCGGCGCGGCCTACCTACCGATGGACACCAAACACCCGGACGGGCGGATCCGCGACCTGCTCCAGGACGCCCGGGCACCGCTGTGCCTGACCCAACACCCGCACGACGGACGTGACTTCCTGCCCGAGGGCTGCGACCGGCTGGTCCTGGACGAGCTGTCGTACGCGGCCGACCCGGCCGAGCCGCCGGCGCCGCCCGCGCCGTCCGACCTGGCGTACGTGGTGTACACCTCCGGCTCGACCGGCCGGCCCAAGGGCGTCGACATCGAGCACCGCAGCCTGACCAACTACGCGCACTGGGCGTTGCGGGAACACGGCATCGGCCCGGACACCCGGCTCCCCCTGCTGTGTTCGCTCTCCTTCGACGTCGCGCAGATCTCCCTCGTGCTGCCGTTCCTGGTCGGCGGCACGCTGCTGCTCATGCGCGACGAGCTCGACCACCTGTCCTTGCAGGAGGTGTTGGAGGCCGGGGCGACCGCGCTCGCGCTGACCCCGTCGCACCTCGACCTGATCACCCGGCTGGGGCTTCGGCCCGGCGCGGTCGGCACGCTGATGGTGATCGGGGAGCAGTTCACCCGGGCCCTCGCCCTGCGGGCCCGGGAGGTGTTCGGCCCCGCCTGCCGCATCATCAACCTCTACGGGCCGGCCGAGGCCACCATCGGGGTCAGCGACCACGTCTTCGACGCCGAACGGGACACCGGTGCGAACGTGCCCATCGGGCTGCCGCGGGACGGCGTCTCGCTGTTCCTGCTCGACGCGGAGCGCCGGTTCGTCGCCCCGGGCGAGACCGGCGAGCTCTACATCGGCGGCGTGCAGCTCGCCCGCGGCTACCGGGGCCGGCCGGACCTGACCCGGCAGCGGTTCGTGCGGCTGGCCGACGGCACCCGCGCCTACCGGACCGGGGACCTGGCGCGCCGGCTGCCGTCGGGCGAGGTGGAGTGCTGCGGGCGCGTCGACGACCAGGTCAAGGTGCGGGGGCACCGCATCGAACCGTCGGAGATCGCGTTCACGCTGGAGTCGCATCCGGCGGTCGCGGCGGCGGTCGTCGTGCCCCGGACACCGCCCGGCCGGACCGACCGGGCGCTGTGCGGCTACGTCGTGCTGCGGCCCGACGTCCCCCCGGTCGAGGTGGCGGAGCTGACGGCGCACCTCCTCGAACGCCTGCCGTCGTACATGGTGCCCGCCGCGATGTTGGTGGTCGCGGAGATCCCGCGCACCGTGAACGGAAAGGTCGCGGCGTCGGCGCTGCCCGATCCGTTCGCCGACGCGCAGGCGCCCGCCGACGCGACGCCGTTGGACGACACCGAGGCGGCCGTCGCGAAGATCTGGGCGCGGGTGCTGGGCACCGACCAGGACGGGATGGGGTCCGGGACCGACTTCCACCAACTGGGCGGCGATTCGCTGGCGATGATCGCCATGGTCGCGGAGGTGGCGAGCGAGCTCGTCGGCGCGGCGGGGGCCGAGGTGTTCACCCGCCGGGCGCCCGAATTCCTCGCGGAGCCGACGCTGGCCCGGGTGGCCCGGCTCGCCGACGCGGTCCGCTCGGCGTGACGGCTCCGGGATCCGGCCGCGTCGGGCCGCCCGAGCGGTGCGGAGCACGGTGCGCGCCCCGGGCGGCGGGTGCCGCCCGGGGCCTCCCCCCGCGCCGGTGCGGTCCGCGACCGCCGGCGCGGGGGTGGCCTGCGGCGCTGTCAGACTGAGCCGATGGACTACCTCAACGGCGAACCGGTCGGTGTCGACGCGCTCAAGGCACTGGCGCTCACCAACTTCGGCCACTTCACCACGCTGCGCGTCGACGACGGGCGCGTCAAGGGACTGTCGTTGCACCTCGACCGCCTGGCGGCCGACTGCCGGACCGTGTTCGACGCCGCGCTGGACCGCGCGCGGGTCCGCGCCCTCCTCGGCCAGGCCGTGGCCGGGCGGACGGGTTCGCTGGCCGTGCGGGTGACGGTGTTCGACCCCGGCCTGGGGCTGGCCCGGCCCGGGGCCGACGCCGAGCCGCACCTCCTGGTCACCTGCCGCCCGGTCGGCGGCCCGCTGGCGCCGTTGCGGGTCACCACCGTCGCGTACCAGCGGGAGATGCCCGAGGTGAAGCACGTCGGGCTCTTCGGGCAGTTGGCCATCCGGCGGGCCGCGCAGCGGGCCGGTGCCGACGACGCGCTGTTCGTCGAGCCGGGGACCGACGCGCTGTCCGAGGGCGCGACGTGGAACGTCGGCTTCGTCGACGCGCAAGGACACGTCGTCTGGCCGGCGGCACGAGTGCTGCCGGGGGTGACCATGCGGCTGCTCCAGGCCGTGCACACGTGGCAGCGGCGCCCGGTGCCGCGCACCGAACTCCCTCAGCTGCACGCCGCGTTCGCGACCAACGCCGCGATCGGCGTCCGCCCCCTCGCGGCCGTCGACGACGTGCCGCTGGACACCGACCACCCGCTCCTCGACGTGCTGCGGCAGCGCTATCGGGAGCTGCCCGACGAACGCCTCTGAGCCGGCCGCCGGGCACGTCACGGCCGGTGCGGCAGGATCAGGGGCGCGCCGGTGCGCGGGTGCGGCAGGACCTCGACGGGGTGCCGTAGACCCGGCTGAGCAGTGCGGGTCGCAGGACGTCGGACGGTGGCCCCACCGCGGCGATCCGGCCCTCGTGCAGGACCGCCGTGCGGTCGGCGTGCGCGGCGGCCAGGCCGAGGTCGTGCAGGACGACCACCACCGCGGCGCCGGCGGCGGCCCGGCCGCGGCACAGGCGCAGCACGAGTTCCTGGTGGCGCAGGTCGAGGGCGGCGGTCGGCTCGTCCAGCAGCAGCAACGGCGCTGACCGTGGCCGCCGGCGCGAGCGCCGTCGCCGCCCCACCAACAGGGCGTCATAGCCCGGCAATCACCGCCCAGCCGTGACGGAGTCCGTGAACGTCGAACGGCCCGCCCTTCGGGGCGGGCCGTTCTGCTGACGCAGGCGGGCGCGGCTCAGGTGAGCAGGTGGCCGGTGTGGGAGAGGCGCCGTGCCGTGGCCGCGAGGGCGTGGATCCGGGGGCCCGCCTGGTCGACATGGGCCAGCGGTGCGCTGAACGGCAGTCGGACGTCCCGGTGGCCGTTCGGGTATTCGAGGCGCAGGACCAGCCCGTGGCGGTCCATCCGCACCGGCAGCACGCGCAGCACGCCGGCTTCCGGCACCGGCCGGACGAGGCGCAGCAGCAGGGGGACGAGTTCGGCGTGGTGGTCGACGAGGTGGGTCAGCATGCCCGCCTCGCTCGTCGCCACGGGGTCCGGTTCGGCCGCCTCCAGGGCTTCGAGGGTCACGTAGGCGCGGCCGTCGGCGTCTTCGAGGACGGCCTGGCCGAATTCCATACAGGTGCTCTTGGTTGCGTCGGGGCCGTACGGGGCGGCCAGCAGCCCGGCCACGGTGACGCGGGCCCGCAGGCGGTCGCGCACCGGGGTGGGCGCGATGTCGGTGAGTTCCAACCGGACCGGAACGCGTCCGACCAGGTGGGCGGCGTCGCCCTCGCACGGGGCGTGCAGGTGGAAGTGGCCCATCGCGTCGGTGCCGTCGAGGCGCCGCACTTCGGTGTGCAGCCCGTCGCTCACCACCGTCATGGAATGGGCGGCGGCCAGGATCGAGCGGACACGCTCGGCGGCGGTCGGGGTGTGAGCGCGAGCACTGAAAAGACGCATCCGGGTTCTCCAGGGGCAACCAGGGAGGGGCTACTTAGGTTTGCCTAACCTAACTTACACCTCGTGGGCCGGCACCCGAACGAACCCGGCCAGTCGGCGCGCCCCCGTTCCACCCCCAGAGACCCCACACCCCTCCCCTCACCCCACCTCCCCCCGAATCTCACCTGTGTCCCCCGCACCACCGCGCTACCTTGCTGCGATGACCGTCGACGCACAGACCGTGATCCGCCCCGGGGAGCCGACCGACGCGGCCTCGATCGCCCACGTCCACATGGCCTCCCGGGCCGCGACCATGCCGTACCTCCCGCCGCAGCGACGCACCCACGACCACGTGACCCAGTGGATCCGGGACATCGTGCTGCCCTCGTACCGGACGTGGGTCGCCCTGCGCGACACCGAGGTCGTCGGCTACGCCACCGTCGAGGGGGCGGTGCTGCACGACCTCTACCTGCGTCCGGACGTCCTGCGCCAGGGCATCGGGACGCTCCTGCTCGACGAGGTCAAACGGCACAGCACCGGCGACGTCTCGCTGCACGTCTTCCAACAGAACACCGGCGCCCGGGCGTTCTACACCCGGCACGGATTCACCGTGGTCGACACCGACGACGGCAGCCGCAACATGGAGGGGCTGCCCGACCTGACCCTCCGCTGGCGGGCGGACGGCGCGCACTGAACCGCCCCGGAACCGCCGCGCCGGACCGCACGCCCACTCCCCCGTGGTCGGCCCGCCGGTACGGCGGCAAGGGAGCCGACGCTCAGCCCAGCGAGGCGGCGGACGGCACGACCACGCCGTAGAGGTCGGCGATCGTGGCGAGCGCGCCGTGGTGGATCTGGTCGGCGGGCTGTTCCGCGACGGCCGTCCGCAGCGACCGGGTCGCGCAGGCGTCGGCCACCACGGTGGGCCGGTTGCCGCGCAGGAAGGCGCCCTGGGCCGTGAAGGTCACGCACATGTGCGTCATGAATCCGATGACGATGACGTCCTTGTTGCCGGCGGCGTCGACGCGCTCCCCCAGGTCGGTGCCGACGAACGCATCGGGGGCCGCCTTGACGACGACGTCCTCGCCGTCCACGGGCGCCACGCTGGAGTGGATCTGACCGATGTCGGTCCGGATGTCGTAGGCACTGCCTTCCCCACCGTCGTGAATGACGTGCAGGACCTTCGCGCCGGCCTTCCGCGCGTCGGCCAACAGCGCCGCCGCGGCGTCCAGGGCCGGCTGCCACCCGGTCAGCTCCAGCACACCGCGGGTGTAGGTGTTCTGGTAGTCGACCAGGATCAGGGTCGCGTCGGCCAGTGACGCGGGCGTCTGGTCGAGGCCGGTGAGTTCGCGCAGGGTCGTCGTAGGCATGGCGGTGTCCCCTCGGGGTGCGGATCGGATGGTCAGGGCCAGCACGTGGTGGCCGCCTCCCACGCTAGGAGCCGCCGCGCATGTCGGCAATGACATGTAACCTGCAGATCCGGACATCCCCGGAGGCTCGCCAGCCGGACGGAGACCCTCGTGAGCAGCATCGAACGGTTCATCGTCGTCGTCCTCTTCGACGGCGTCGACCTGCTGGACGTGACGGGACCTCCGGAGGTGTTCGCGCTCCTGCGAAGGGAGTTGGCCGGCGAAACGGGCTACCGCGTCGCGCTGGCCGCCGAGACCATGGACCCCGTCACCACCTCGGCCGGCGTCCGCGTCCTGCCCGACACCACCTTCCGCGAGGTCGCCGGCAGGAGCATCGACACCCTGCTGGTCCCCGGCTCGGTCGAGGTGGACGGCGACGGCCGCGTCCGCGCGGTCACCGACCCGGCGGTGGTCGCCTGGGTCAGGACGCTCGCCGGCCGCACCCGGCGCGTCGCCTCCGTCTGCGTCGGCGCGCACCTCCTCGCCGCCGCCGGTCTGCTCGACGGCAGGCGCGCCACGACCCACTGGTCGACCGCCCGGCAACTCGCCGCCGAACACCCGTCGATCGAGGTGGACGCCGACCCGATCTTCATCCGCGACCGCGACGTGTGGACCGGCGCAGGCATCAGCGCCTGCCTGGACCTGTCGTTGGCCCTGGTGGCGGACGACTTCGGCGAGGCCGCGGCGCTGCGCGTCGCCCGACAGCTGGTGATGTACCTCAAACGCCCCAGCGGACAGAGCCAGTTCAGCGTTCCACTGGAGCCCGTCTCGACGACCCGGCGGATGGACGGGCTCCGCCACCACATCACGCGCACCCTCGCCGGCAGCCTCACCGTCGCCGACCTCGCCGCGCACGCCAAGGTCAGTGAGCGGCAGCTCACCCGCGTCTTCAAGACCGAACTGGGCATGACGCCCGCGGCCTACGTCGAGGCGGCCCGGGTGGAAGCGGCCCGCAACCGACTGGAATCGACCGACGACACCCTCGAACGCGTCGCCTCCGCCTGCGGGTTCCACACCATCGACACCCTCGTCCGTGCCTTCCGCCGCAAACTCGACACCACCCCGACGGAATACCGGAACCGCTTCCGCTCCGCCGTCTAGCGGGCCAGCGGCGCCGGGCCCGCGGTTCCGGGCAGGACCGGGTGGGACCGGGTGGGCCGCCGCCTCCCGGCCGCCGTCCGGCCCCGACGATCGGGCGACCGGCCGAAGGTCCTCCCCCAAGGTCCCCGGCCGGCCGCCCGGTCATGGCGTGCCGGCCGGGTCGCCCCGGCCGGTCGCGCCGCGGCGGCGCTTACGGCACGAGCACCACGGAGTTGATCGGCGTCATGTTGTAGGGCGCGGACTCACCCACGCCACGCATCACGACGGAGCAGCCGCCACCGCCGTTGTACCCGTAGCAGAACTGGAATCCGGCGCCGCCCGTCTGGTTGTTCACGATCACCCGGTCACCGGTGACGTTCGACAGGTTGTGGACGCCGTAGCTGTAGAAGATGTTCTTGCTCAGGATGCTGCCGTTGGTCTCCCGGATACAGACCGCTCCGGACGGACAGGGCGTCGCCGCCGCGGCACTGGGAGCCACGGTGAGCCCGAGGACCCCCACGGCCAGTGTCAGACCAGCGACCGATACAGCAATCTTGCGCATTTTTCCCCCCAATCTCTTGATGCCCCGTTATGGGGCACCTCGCAGCAGAACGTATCCCCCGCCGACGAGTGGGCACCAGAGCGCCGGTACAAGTCATCGGCACCGCTTCCGCTTCCGGGGCCGACGCGGACGGGCCGCCGGAAGCGGGACGGTCCGGCCGTCACTTGGCCAGGTATCCGCCGTCGACCACGTGGTCGCTGCCCGTCAGGTACGAGGCGTCGTCGGACACCAGGTACGCGACGAGTCCGGCCACCTCGGCCGGGCGGGCCGCGCGCCCCAGCGGGACGGCGGCGAGCAGCCCGTCGGTGGCACCGGGCGGCAACGCGGTGACCATGGGCGTCTCGACGATGCCCGGCGACACCGACAGCACCCGGATGCCCTGGTCGGCGTGTTCCCGGGCCGCGGTCCGGGTCAGCGCGAGGACGCCCTGTTTGGCCGCGGCGTAGGCGGCGTGGTTGCGGAAGCCCGCATGCGCGGCGATGGAGGCGAGGTTGACGATGACGCCGCCGGTGGGCGCCATCGCGGGCAGTTGGTGGTGCAGGGCGTGGAAGACACCGTGCAGGTTCACCTTCAGCACGGCGTCGAAGTCGGCGGGCGACAGCTCGGCCAGCGGGCTGAGCGGGCCGTTGACCCCGGCGCTGTTCACCGCGATCCGCAGGCCGTTGCGCACGGTGGCGGCATCCGTGACGACCCGGGCGACGCTGTCCGGGGCGGTGACGTCGACCCGGCGCGCCAGTGCCGTACCACCGGCCGCGCCGATCCGTTCGGCCACCCGCTCCGCACCGTCCTCGTCGAGGTCCGCGACCACCACCACGGCCCCCTCCCCGGCCAGGCGCACCGCACAGGCCGCACCGATCCCGGAGGCGCCACCGATCACCAGGGCGACCCGGTCCTGAAGCCGCCCGGACCGCGGGCCGGGCCACGGACCCGCCTGCGAAACGGTCACGGTGCCTGGCTGGGTGCCTGGCTGCGGCGCGGCAGGCGCCGCGCCGTCGGCGTGGAACAGCAGGTCACCGCCCTGTGGGCCCTCATGGACGAGCCGGATCTGCCCAGGCGCCTGCCGGTGCTGCGCGGGGCGCTGCGCCAGGCGGCGATCGCGATCCGACTGCTCAACGACCTGCGCGGCCACCAGCGGGAACGGCACGAGGGGAAGACCGACGCCCTGGCCATCGGTCTCGGTCAACACGAGGCGTACCAGCGGGCCGAGACGGCGCTCGACGACTGCCGGCGGTCCCTGGCTCCGCTCACCGCGGCCGGGTATGGTTCCGCGGTGGCGCTGGAGCGGGTGGCGCTCTGGCATGCGCGCATGTACCACCGCTTCGACCCCGTTCGGCCCGGCCGGGCGGACTCCGCTCCCCTGCCTGGCGAGCCGGGCGCCACCCCGCACGCCCCACCCACCCCGTCCGCCCGCCGGCCGAAGGAGACCCCGCCCATGAGCTCCGAGCAGGAAGTCCTCGACGTCATCGCCTCCGGAGGGGAGTACGACGACGCGACGTTGGCCGAACTCTTCGACCGGCTCGAACCGGTCGACGTCGACCTCCTCGTCGGCACCTGGGAGGGCGGCGGGTTCGAGCGGACGAGCGAGAACGCCGCGCAGCTGGCGCACATGCGCTGGTACGGCAAGCGGTTCGTCGACGCCGAGCACGTGGAGCCGCTGCTGTGCCGCGACGAGCACGGGGCGGTCTTCTCCTTCGAGGGCATGGGCCTCGCGACGCTGCGCGAGGTGGTCTTCCGCGGCAAGCAGTCCGCCGCGATGGTCTACGACCAACTCCCCATCGTCGACCACTTCCGCCGGCTCACCGACGACGTCCTGCTGTGCGTGATGGACAAGAAGGACGACCCGGCGGACTTCTACTTCCACCTCACCCGCGTCGCCGGCCCGGTGTCCCCACCAGCCGGCGACGACAACTGACGTCTCGTCAGCACACCGTTCCGACGGCGCGGGACGGGAACGGGCGGTCCCGCGACGGAGCCCGCGGCCGGCACGCCCGGCGATTCAGCCGTTGAGGGTGGCGAGCCAGGCGGTCAGCAGGCGGTTGACCTCTTCGGGACGCTCCTGTTGGATCCAGTGCCCGCAGCCGTCCAGGATGTGGCTGGAGGCCAGACCGGGGAGGGTGGCTGGGTAGGCGTCGATCGCGTCGGCCATCCAGGTCGTGGACGCGTCCAGGGCGCCGCCGATGAACAGGGACGGCTGCTTGATCGGGGCACCGCCGTACGGGGCGAGGTCCTCCCAGTCACGGTCCATGTTGCGGTAGCGGTTGAGGGCTCCGGTCATGCCGGCGCGCTCGAACTCCCCGGCGTACACGTCGAGGTCGTCCTCGGTCAGCCAGGCGGGCAGCGTGCCGCCGGGGAAGCGGTCGCGCAGCCGGCCGCCGGCGCGGGCCACGAAGTGCGGGTCCGGCTCGTCCGGGGCGGGCATGGTGTCGCCGGACAGGGCCGCGTAGAAGCCCGCGAGCCAGCCCCGGACGTCGGGCTCCATCTCCGCTTCGGCCCGGCCGGGTTGCTGGAAGTAGGAGACGTAGAACTCCTGGTCGCCGCCCAGTTGCGCGAAGACGTCGGTGGGGCGGGGTCCGCCGGGCGGCGCGTAGGGGACGCTCAGCAGCCCGACGGCGCGGAAGACCTCGGGGCGGAGCAGGGCGGAGGCCGCCGCGATGCTGGAGCCCCAGTCGTGCCCGACGACGACCGCCCTCTCCTCGCCCAGGGCGCGCACCAGAGCGACGTTGTCCTCCACCAGGTCGAGCATGCGGTAGGCGTCCGCCGCGGCCGGTTTGGAGGAGCGGCCGTAGCCGCGCACGTCGAGCGCCACGGCACGGTACCCCGCGGCCGCGAGGGCCGGGAGCTGGCGACGCCAGGAGTACCAGGACTCGGGGAAGCCGTGGACGAGCAGGACCAGCGGTCCGGTGCCCTGCTCGACCAGGTGGAGGCGCCCGGCGGGTGCCTCGATGGTGCGGTGGCGCAGGTCGGCGGACGGTGCGGGCTGATGCATCGCTTCTCCTCGGTTCACGGGCGGACGCGGGTACCCACCGATCATGCGGCGGGGCGGCCGACCGACGCGAGCATCCTTGCCATCCTGGCAAACTGGCAGGACAGGACGGTGGAGGCGGCACGGCCGGCGAGGGAGCGGGGCGACGGTGACGATGACGGACGACGGCACGGCCGACACGCTGGCGGCCATGGGCCCCCGGCTGCGGGCCGCGCGCGAGCAGCGCGGCGCCACACTCAGCGGCGTCAGCCGCGCGACCGGCATCGCATTGAGCACGCTGTCGCGGATCGAGACCGGCCGCCGCAAGCCGACCCTGGAGGTGCTGCTGCGGCTCGCCAAGGCGTACGACATGTCCCTGGACGAGCTGGCCGGCGCCGCGCCCCGGCCGCGCGCCCCGGTGCCGCAACGTTCCGGCGACGACAAGGCGGTGCTGCCCCTGACCCGGTACGTGGGGGGCCTGCACGCCCACAAGCACGTCCTGCCCGCCGTCGACGCGCCGCCGGCGCGGCCGCGGCAGGTCGCCCACGACGGCCACGCATGGCTGTGCGTCCTGTACGGGCGGCTGTGGCTGGCACTCGGCGAGCAGGATCTCGTCCTGGGCGCCGGGGACATGGCCGAGTTCGACGCCCGCACCGCCCACGGAGTCGCGAACGCCGGACCCGGCGGACCGGTCGAGTACCTGATCATGTTCGGGCCTCAGGGAGAGCGCCTACGACCGCGCACCCCGGCCCTCGACCGCGGGGCCCGGTAGTACGGGAGCCCAGCATCCACGGACCGCTCGCCCGCCGCGCCGGTGCCCGGCGGTTCACCTCTCGGCGGCGTCCGCCTCGCGCACCGGGCGCGCCGGGCGCCGAGCATCTCGGCCACCTCGCAGGTGCACCCTCGGCCAAATGTGCTTCGTGAGCGGTGCCACCGGTGACCGCTGCCCGGACCGTTTCGG
Source organism: Streptomyces sp. x-19 (assembly GCF_046549115.1). Taxonomy (NCBI): domain Bacteria; kingdom Bacillati; phylum Actinomycetota; class Actinomycetes; order Kitasatosporales; family Streptomycetaceae; genus Streptomyces; species Streptomyces sp. x-19. Next base: position 190,509 of record NZ_JAJPWK010000007.1, read on the forward strand.
CCCCGCCCCCGGTACCGACGGCGGCGGTTGACGAAGGGCCACCCGCTGCCCGTTGCCGACCGTTGTCAGTCGGACCTCGACGAGGTCGTCGCGTAGGGTGCGGTGGCGAGGGCCTCAAGGTCCGGGTTCGCAGCCCGACCCGCGGGGTCCTCTCCTCTTGTTCGGGCCGCCGTGCCGTGCGGAACGGCTCGGCGGCCGTCCGATCCGGAAGGAAGACCCATGGCACTAGAGGTTCTGCGGGCGCAGGAGAGAACACCCGCGCCGTGGAAGAACGGTGGAGGTGTCACCACCGAGGTGGCCGCCCGTCCCGAGGGAGCGGGGACCGGCGATTTCCTCTGGCGCGTCAGCATCGCCGACGTCGCGCAGAGCGGGCCGTTCTCCGTCTTCGAGGGCGTGGACCGGACCATCACCGTCGTCGACGGCCCCGGCATGGCCCTGACGGTCGACGGCACCCTGCACGTGCTGGCCGCCCCCTACGAGCCGTTCGCCTTCCCCGGTGACTCCGACACGCAGTGCGAGCTGCTCGACGGCCCGATCGTCGACTTCAACGTCATGGTGCGGCGCGCCGATGCGACGGCGCAGGTCCGGGTCGTGCGCGACCGCGTCGCGATACGACCGGAAGCCGGAACGTGCGTGCTCGCAGTCGTCCTGGATGGATCGGCCACCCTCAATCAGGGGTCCGTCCGCCTCGACCGCCTGGACGCCGCACTGCTCGCCGAGGGGGACGCCGACACCCTCGACGTCGACGGCCAGCTCGCACTGGTCACCCTCACCCTCGCCGCCACCGACCGCAGTTCGGACTGACCCCGGCGGGCCCAATTGCCGCACCCTGTTCGTCGACTGAGCACCGGGGCCGAGACGAAGCCCGCCCCCGCTCCGAGCGCTCGCCCATGTGAACCTCCTCGGCTTCGACCGGCACGCTGCCCGTTGCGGACCGCTCGGCAGGGCAAGCGCCCGACGGCCGGGCCGGGTGAGGCCGTTGGGGTGGACAGCCGCTTGCCGGGCCGAGGGGCGCCAGCTGGTTCGGCCGGCGCCTTGCCGCTTCGTCGCCCGTTCCTCCTCGGGCGTCGGTGCGCGGCACCCGCACACCGTGCTTCAGCCCAGCACCCGCCCGAGGAAGCCGCGCAGATAACCCGCGACGACGTCCAGATGGCTCTCCAGCAGGAAGTGACCGCCGTTGATCAGGTGCACCTCGGCGTCCTTGGCGTCGCGGGCGAAGGCCCGCGCGCCGGCCGGGCCGAAGATTTCGTCGTTGCGGCCCCAGACGGCGAGCACCGGGACCTCGCTGGTGCGCAGGAACTCGTGCAGCAGCGGGTAGAGCGGGCGGTTGTTCGGGTAGTCGCGGAACAGCGCGAGCTGGACCTCGTCGTTCCCCTCGCGGGAGACGAGGGCGAAGTCGTGCTCCCAGGTGTCCGGGCTGACCAGGCTCGGGTCGGGCACGCCGTGCAGGTACTGCCAGCGGATGGCGTCGAGGCCCAGTGCGGCGCGGACGGCGGGTTCGGTGGCGGGCCCGGGGTCCGCCCCGTAGGCCCAGACGTCCGTCCAGAACGACTCGACGAAACCGTCCTCGTAGCCGTTGCCGTTCTGGGTGACGAGGGCGGTGATCCGCTCGGGGTGCCTGAGCGCGAGGCGCCATCCGATGGGGGCGCCGTAGTCCTGGACGTAGAGGGCGTAGCGGTCCAGGCCCAGGTGGTCGAGCAGTTGGGAGGTGAGTTCGGCGAGGGCGTCGAAGGTGTAGGTGAACTCCCGTGCACGGGGGGCGGCGGAGTGGCCGAAGCCGAGGTGGTCCGGCGCGATGACGTGGTAGTCGTCGGCCAGCAGCGGGATGAGTTCGCGGAACATGAACGAGCTGGTCGGGTAGCCGTGCAGCAGGACGATCGCGGGCGCGTCGGCGGGGCCGGCCTCACGGTAGAAGATCTCGTGGCCGCCGACGATGGCGGTCCGGTGGTGCACCGAGCTCATTTCTAACCCCTTCAAGCCATTGAACCGGTTAGGTTCTCACCATGGCAGCACGGGAGGGGCTAACCTGTCAAACAATTCAATCCGGTTAGAGGGGGTGGCGCCCGATGGACGCGCTACTGGACCTGCTCAACAGCAGACCACTGATCAACGGCGAGGAGCGGGACGCGCTCGGCGACCCGGCCGGCGGCAGGCGCTGGGCACGGGAGCACGGCGGCGAAGGCAGCCTCGCGGAACTGGCGCTGCTGCGCCAGGCACGGGACGCCCTGCGGGACGTGGTGCGCGGGGACAGTTCACCCGCCGCGTTGCGTCCGCTGCTCGAAGGGGTCCACCAGTTCCCGGAGACCACTGCGGATGGCCTGCGATGGACGGTCGAGGCTCCCCCGCACGCGCGACTGGCCGTCGACATGGTCCTCGCCTGGGACGCCGTCGAGAAGCAACTGCCCGGCCGGCTACGCCCCTGCGCCAACGACGAGTGCCGGCTGTTCCTCCTCGACCGCAGCCGCGCCAACCGCGCCCGCTGGTGCTCCATGGCCGTCTGCGGCAACCGTGCAAAGGCACGCCGCCACTACGAACGCACCCACTGACCCGACCCGACCCCACCGGCCGACACGCGTCCCCCACGAGTCGGCACGCGCCTGCATCCCCTCTGTGCCACGAGCGCATGCGCCCCGCCGTCTGATCACGCGGCGGCCTCGGCGGTCGGCGGACCGGACTGGCGGTGGACACCGTTCGACGCGCACGGGACGGCGTCCGAGGGACGAGACGCCGTTGACCGGCCGAGGGTCGTACCTGCTAGCTTCTGCCGCGTGTTCACATCATATTTACCAGGCGATTCCTGCGAACGGTTCTCTTGACCTGCTAAGCGGGACCCCCTCCGCACGCTGTCGCGGCTGGCGATGCTTTCCCACTTCCCACTGCTCCGCGTCTCGCGGCCGGCGCCGTGACGGTCTTCGCCGTCGATGCCGCCGACAGCCGCGCACGCCCCGCGTCCGCGTGCTCCCGCCCTCGACGTGGAGCCCTTCATGAGCACGCCCTTCATGAGCACTCACGACACGCCGCCTGAAGCGCACATAGCGGTTGTTTCAGGTAACGGCCCTGAAGGTGCGGTCGCACTCGGTGCGGCCGTTGAGCTGGAGCGCCTCGTCTCCGCGTCGTCCCGGCGGCGCAGGGTGCCGCGCTGGCTCCGACGCGCCACCGGGCCCGTGCTCCTACTGGTGCTGTGGCAGGTGCTCAGCGCCACCGGCGTGCTCCCGTCGGACGTCCTCGCCTCCCCCGGCACCATCGCCCGTACCGCGGGCGGACTGTTCGCGGACGGCACGCTGCCGTCCGCGATGGCGGTTTCGGTGCAACGCGTGGCCGTCGGGCTGGTGTCGGGTGTGGTGGTCGGGGTCGGCTTGGGGCTGCTGTCCGGGCTGATGCGGACGGGCGAGGACCTGATCGACGCCGTGGTGCAGATGCTGCGCGCGGTGCCGTTCGCCGGCCTCGTCCCACTGCTGATCGTCTGGCTGGGCATCGGCGAGACGGTGAAGGTGGCGCTGATCGCCCTCGCCGCGGCCTTCCCGCTGTACCTCAACACCTATGCCGGGATCCGCGGGGTGGACGACCAGCTGATCGAGGCCGGGGTCACGCTGGGCCTGGGCCGCTGGGGGCTGATCCGCCACGTCGTGCTGCCCGGGGCGCTGCCCGGCGCCCTGACCGGGCTGCGTTTCGCGTTGGCCTCGGCGTGGCTGGCCCTCGTCTTCGGCGAGACGGTCAACGCCAGCGACGGCATCGGCTTCCTGATGGATCAGGCCCGTGAGTTCTACCGCACCGACGTCATCGTGGTCTGCCTGATCGTCTACGCCTTCCTGGGCCTAGCCGCCGATGTCGTCGTCCGCACGCTGGAAAGGCTGTTGTTGCAATGGCGACCGACGTTCACGGGGAAGTGACCGCCGACCGGGTGGTCGTCGAGATCAACGGGCTGACCCGGTCCTTCGACGGCCGGGCCGTCCTCGACGAGCTGGATCTCACGGTGCGGGCCGGCGAGTTCGTGGCGCTGCTGGGGCGCAGCGGCTGCGGCAAGAGCACACTGCTGCGAGTGCTGGCCGGGCTCGACCGGGACATCGACGGCAGCGTACTCGTGCCTCGTCGCCGGGCGGTGGCCTTCCAGGCGCCCCGACTGATGCCGTGGAAACGCGTCTGGCGCAACGTCGTGCTGGGCCTGCCGGGCCGCCCCGCGCGGGAGACCGCGGTACGGGCACTGGCCGAGGTGGGTCTGGAGCACCGAGCGGATGCCTGGCCCAAGACGCTCTCCGGGGGCGAGGCCCAACGCGCCTCACTGGCACGGGCGTTGGTCCGCGCACCGGACCTGCTGCTGCTCGACGAGCCGTTCGGCGCACTCGACGCGCTCACCCGGATCAAGGCGCAGCAGCAGGTCGCCGAGGTGTGGCAGCGCAGGGGCTGCGCCGTGCTGCTCGTCACCCATGACGTGGAGGAGGCGCTGTTGCTGGCCGACCGGGTCCTGGTGATGCGGGACAGCGTCATCGCCCATGAGCAACCGGTGGACCTCCCGCGCCCGCGCGACGTGGGCGCGCCGGAGTTCACCGTGCTGCGTGCCGGGCTGCTGGCCGAACTCGGCGTGGCGGCGCCCCAGTCCCCCCTCTGATCGCCCCGCCACATCCTACGAATCGAAGAGAGACTCCCGTGAAACGACGCTTTATCGGCGCCCTGCTCATCCCGTTCGCCCTGCTGGCCACGGCCTGCGGAGGGAAGTCGGCAGATGCCCACACCAGCACCACGCTCGACGTCGGCGACCAGACGGGCGGCGACCGGGCCATGTTGGAAGCCTCGGGCGAGCTGAAGGACCTGCCGTACAAGATCAACTGGTCGACGTTCACCTCCGGGCCGCTGCTGCTGGAGGCCCTCAACGCCAAGGCGATCGACCTCGGCTGGACCGGAAACACGCCACCGGTGTTCGCCGCCTCGTCCGGATCGAAGATCACCATCGTGGGCGCGATGCACAGCTCGGTGGCGGGCACGGCCATCCTGGTGCCGCACGACTCGCCGCTGAAGAGCGTCCAGGACCTCAAGGGCAAGAAGATCGCGGTGATGCAGGGCACCACCGGGCACGACCTGCTGCTTGCCGCACTCAAGCGGGCCGGCATGTCGATCCACGACGTCAAGGTCAGCTACCTGCAGTCCGCCGAGGCGAAGACCGCGTTCAAGCGCGGAGACGTCGACGCCTGGGCGGCGGCGGACCCGACCACCACCCAGGCACTGGACGGCGACCACGCCCGCGTCCTGGTGAGCGGCCAGGGCCTGGTCAACGGCCTCACCTTCGACGTGGCCTCCCCCGCCGCGCTGGCGGACAAGGGGAAGTCGGCGGCCATGAAGGACTACCTGCAGCGGCTGCAGCGCGCCCGCGAGTGGGTCTACCAGCACCCGCAGCAGTGGGCGAAGGTGTGGGCGAAGGACACCGGCGTGCCGTACAAGGTGGCGCTGGACGCGGTGCAGCGCACGGCGGGCACGACGGTGCGGGTCGCCGTGGACAAGGCCGCCATCGCCTCGGAGCAGAAGATCGCCGACGAGTTCGCGGACCTGAAGTTGCTGCACCACCAGTTCCGTTTCGCCGCCTTCGTCGACACCCGGTTCAACGCCGGCCTGCCGCCGTCCACCACCCCGCCCCACGCGTTCTGACGGGCCCGATGACACGTCCGCGCCTCGGCGCGGCCCCTGCCCACCGGCGGCGCCGGCCGGGTGGCCGGCCACCTCCCGTTGGCATACCCCTCCGGGTATCCTGCGGGAGGGGGGACCCACCCATGAGAAGGGAACGATCTCCATGAGCGCTGCCCCCGAACTCACCCCGGACGAGGCCCGCGCCCGCCTGGGCTCACTGATCGTCATCGACGTGCGCACGCCCGGCGAGTACGCCACCGGCCACCTACCCGGCGCGCACAACGTCCCCCTCGACCGCCTCGACGCGGCACTGGGCGCATTGCAGAGCGCGGCGGACCGCGGCGAGCTCCTCGTCGTCTGCGCCTCCGGGGTCCGCTCCGCCCACGCTCACCGGCGGCTGGCCGAGCACGGCGTCCGGGCCCGCACGCTCGCCGGCGGCGTCGACGACTGGGCCCGGCTCGGGCACGACGTGCACCGTCCCGCGCGAGCCCGCACCGCCTGGGCGATGGAACGGCAGGTGCGTCTCGCCGCCGGCTCGCTCGTGCTGGCCGGCCTGCTCGTCGGGCGGCGCCGGCCCGCCGCCCGTTGGCTGTCCGCGGGCGTCGCCGGGGGCCTGGTCTTCTCCGCCGTCACCGACACCTGCGGTATGGCCCGCGTGCTCGCCAAGCTCCCCCACAACCGGCCCCGCGCCGTCGATCTCGACGCCACGCTCGCCACCCTCGGCGGCTGAGGCCGCTCGCCTGGACGTCCCGCCCCCTCCCTGTGTTAAGAAAGCGTCAAGGGAAACTCAAGAAGAACGCAGCGAGGAGTGGGGAACGCGTGACGGGGCGGGAGCTGCCCGAGGAATTCCTGGCCGGGTACGCGGGGGTCCTCACCGATGTGGCACGGACCGGGCGGCGGCTGAATCGCGAGGAGCTTCAGGCCCGTCGCGCCGCGGGCGAACGGGCCGCGGAGGCGGGGCACAGCCTGCGGGTGCTGGTCAATGCGCATCTCGCCGTCGCCCGGGCGGCGTGGCCGCGGTCCGCCTCGGCACCGGCCGACAGCGTGCTGGCCGCGCTCGGCCAGGCGGTGGACGCACTGGCCGGCGGCTACGAGCGCGCCCAGCACCTCGCGGTGCGCCAGGAGGAGGCCGCGCGGCGGGAGTTCATCGACGACCTGCTCTACGGGGGCAGCGACCTGGGGCGGCTGGCGGAACGGGCGGAACGTTTCGGGCTGCGGCTCTCGCACGCCCACGCCGTCGCGGTGGCCGAGGGCCCGGCGGCGTACACGGACGCCGACCCGGTGGCCCGGCGGGTGGACCGGGCCCTGGTGGGGCGGTTCGGGGACCGGCAGCTGCTGCTGACCACGAAGGAGGGCCGGCTGATCTGCATCGCCCCGGGCGATCCGGCGCAGGCGCTGGCGCACTTCGCGCATGAGGCGCGCGAGGCCACCGCCGGCGGCCGGGTGGCGGTCGGCCGGACGCACGGCGGCGCCCGGGGCATCGTCCAGTCCTACGAGGAGGCGCTCAACGCGCTGGAGCTGGCCGAGCGGATGGGGCTCGACGACCCCGTGCTGCACGCCGCCGACCTGCTGGTCTACCCGGTCCTCACCCGGGACCGGCAGGCCATGGCGGACCTGGTGCACAGCACGCTGGGCCCGCTGCGGGAGGCCCGGGGCGGGGCCGGGCCGTTGTTGGAGACCCTCGCGGTGTACTTCGACTCGGGGTGCATAGCGGCGGAGGCGGCCCGACGGTTGTCGCTGAGCGTGCGGGCGCTGACCTACCGGCTGGCGCGGGTGCACCAGCTCACCGGCGCCGACCCCGCCGATCCGGTGCACCGGTACACCCTGCACACGGCCGTGATCGGCGCCCGGCTGCTGGACTGGCCCGCCCAGGAGCTGTGAACCCGGGAGTGGCGTTTGGGAGCCGTGCGCGGGCGGACGGCCCGCGGGCCGTCAGTGGAGGATGCCGAGGACGACCAGGACCGCGCCGGCCAGGGCGGCGAGACCGGCGCCGATGCCGTAGCCGAGCACCCGGTTGTTCTCGGCGCGCAGCAGTTCCTGCTCGGACTTGACCGAGAGGACGAACACGCCGCCCTCGGCGGGCGCGCCCAGGGCCAGCCCGCCGCCGGCGTCGCTGGCCTCGCCGTGGACGAAGCAGCGGCTGCCGGGGCGGACGATCCACTCCTCCCGCCGGTAGCCGAGGGTGCCGTTGCCACCGCCGAGGTCGAGGCTGAGCGGCCCGATGTTGAGGCGGTTGCCGCCGTCGGCGTGCGGGTCGAAGCGGTCGAGGACCTTCTCCGCGCCGATGAACTCCTCGTCACCGGGTCGGATCACCAGCCGGCCGGTGGCGTCCTCGACGAAGAAGGCGGTGGAGCTGGAGTGCGCGGAGACCACCTCGGTGCTGGTCCGGCGGCGGCGGTTGCCGTTGCCGTCGCGGTACCGCTCCTCGTACTTGCGGGTGATCTTGTGCCGGTGCCAGACGCACTCCTCGTTCTCCAACTCGGAGCGAAGTGCGCCGTTCTTGTGCGGGCGGGCCTGGCCGACGACTTCGCAGCGGTAGCGGAAGTGCCCGGCGCCGGCGGCCCCGGCGGCCGCCTCGTGCAGGGCCCGGACCTCCTCGACCGGGAGGGTCTCGGTGCGCTCCATGACGCGGGCTCGGGTGTTCGCCAGGCGCGCCAGGAACGCGCAGCAGACCGCCACCACCAGGCCCACCAAACCCACCCAGATCACTACGTCTTCCCTCCGCCCGCCTCCACCCCGGTCGCGCGACCCTACCCGGGGCCGCCGGCACCAGGGCAATCGAGGGGCGCGCTGCGGTGGCGTTCCCCTAAGCTCGCGGCATGTTGTCCCATGACATGTTCACTGCACTCCTGTGGTTCGCCGGTGTCGCCGCGCTCATCAACGTGACACCGGGCCTGGACACCATGCTCGTCCTGCGCACCTCCGTCGCCCACGGCCGGACCGGCGGGCGCGCCGCCGCGCTCGGCATCCTGGCCGGGTGCCTGGCCTGGGGCGCGGCCACCGCCGTCGGTCTGACGGCGCTGCTGACCGCGTCCCAGGTGGCCTTCGACGCACTGCGGATCGGTGGCGCCGGCTATCTGGTGTGGCTGGGCTGTTCGGCCCTGTGGCAGGCCCGACGGCGCCCGGCCGACGTCGCGACGGACGCCGGCACCGCCGCGGCGGCACCGGCGGCCGCGGCGGTGCCGACCCCGGCCCGGCAGGCGCGGTGGGCCGCCTTCCGAGCCGGCGTCGGCACCAATCTGCTCAACCCCAAGGCGGGCATCTTCTACATGAGCCTGATCCCGCAGTTCGTGCCGCACGGCGCCCCGGTGTTCCGCACGACGCTGCTGCTCACCGCGGTCGACGTGCTCGAACTGGCGCTGTGGTACTGGATCGTCACCACGACCGCCGCCGCCCTGGGCGAGCGGGTCCGCCGCCCGTCGTTCCGACGGCGGATGGAGCAGGTCAGCGGCGTCGCCTTCCTGGGGTTCGCCGCCAACCTGCTGCTCGCGGAACGGGCCTAGCGGGGCCGTCCGGCTCAGGCCGCGCCCTGCTCCTTGCGGCGCCGGAGGGCGAAGAAGGTGCCGGTGGCGCCGGCCGCGACCGCGGCGGCGGCGATGCCCACGGGCCCGACGGGGAAACCGGACTGCTCGTCGACGGCCGCGGCGTTCTGCATCGCGGGGCCCGCGGTGATGCTGGTCCGGACCGGCTTGACCGGGCGGATCGGGCCGACGCTCTTCACCGAACCGTCGGCGTTCAGCAGCACCTGCTTGCCGTTGGGGTGCCGGAAGTCGAACATCGAGGTCAGTGCGCCGGCACGGGCGTCGAACGAGGCGTCACCCAGGCGCCCGGTGTGCCAGTTGTCCTCGATGAACTTGATGATCGAGGTTTGCTCGGTGGCCGTGTGGTCGATGTGGTTGGTCTTGCTGTAGGGGGAGATGACCAGTAGCGGCTGCCGGGTTCCCGGGCCGCAGCGGTCCTGGTAGCCGCCGGCGGCCGCCGGTCCGGACTGGCAGGCCGGGCTGTCGGTGGACTTGCCGTTGGAGCCGGCGGCGGTGTCCTTGGAACCGTTGCGCGGCTTGGCGAAGGCGTGGTCGTACCAACCGTCCGAGTCGTCGTAGGCGACGACGACGGCGGTGTCCTTCCACTGGGGCGCCTGCTGGATGCGGTTGATCTGGTCGACGAGGAAGTGCTGTTCGTCGATCGGGTCGGAGTTGCCGGCGTGGCCGTCCTGATAGGCGGGCGCCTTCAGGAAGCTGACGGCCGGGAGCTTGCCGGCACGCAGGGCCGCGTCGAAGTCGGTCAGGTCGTAGTTGTGGTTGGCCTGGCCGGCGTGCCCGATCTCGTCGACGCTCTTGGGCGGCAGGTGGTGCGGGTTGGCCGTGGACTTGTAGTACTGGAACGGGGCGTGGTGCGGGCTGTAGTCGACGACGGCCGCTCCCCCGACGTTGGCGTGGGTGGTGCCGCCGCACTTGGCGTAGTGGCCCTGCTGTCCGTCCCACGCCGTGCTGGGCCGGAAGCCGCCCTGGAACCAGCCCCAGCTGACGTTGCGGGCGTTGAGCAGGTCACCGATGGTGCGGCCCTGCATGGCGGCGAGTGCGCTCTTGCCGGTGTGGTCCTTGTTCGCGCAGTCGTCGTAGGCCGGGTCCGGGTCGTTGATCATCGTGCCGACGCCCTTGGCGTCGGGCGACTGGACGGCGTAACCGTCCGGCTTGGCGGTCTGCCGGGGGTTCTCGGTGCCTGAGGCCGGGTCGGTGGAGATCACGCCGTGCGTCTGGCCGGAGACCAGGTTGATGGCGCCCGGGGTGGAGGGGCCGTAGACCGAGCCGAAGGAGCGGTCGTTGAGGGCGTAGTGCTGGGCGTAGTTCCACAGGCCGGTGACGGTGTTGCCGTCGTAGTAGTCCATCACCAGGCCGGGCTCGCCGAAGAGGCCGCCGGAGCACTTCCCGGAGTCGGTGTTCTGCACGAACGCGTCGGCCTTGCCGCCGTTGTAGGCGTACTGCTCGGGTCCGTACTCGTGGTTCTGGTCGCAGGTCATGGCCTGCTGCGGGGTGAGCCGCTTGGGGAGGTACTGGTTCGGGTTGTGCTTGAGCAGCCCGGCGGTGCGCAGGTTGTCGACGTCCCGGGGGGTCTTCGGCGACGGGGTGAACTTCGTCCCGTCGGTGTTGGCCGCCTGGGGGTAGGTGGCGAAGTAGTGGTCGAACGAGATGTTCTCGTCGAAGAGGACGACCACGTGCTTGATGGGGGTGGCGGTGCCGGAGGGACCCGGGCGCGGGCCGCCGGCGGCCAGGGCGGGGGCTCCCCCACCCAGCGCGGCGAGCGCCACCGCGCTGGTCACGGCCCCCACGATCCGTATCGCTTGGCTCTTTCCCCTGATGGCCATCTGCTTCTCATCCTCCGGGCGGTTTCCGGTTGCTCCGTACGGCCGGATGCTCTGCCGGACGGACGGCGGCGGGGCAGAGCCATGATGGCGGGTGGGTGAACACCGGGTCAGGTATCCAGGGGCAAAGCTTGACCGGCTGTTGACCCTCGGGGCCTCGGGCGGCTCGTGCCTCCGTTGTACGCGAGCGGGGGCGGGGTGCCGGGCGACCGGGCCGGGGCCGCTACGCCAAGAGGGCCCGCCCGTACCAGTCGGCGCGGTCCCGTACGCCCGGCAGTGCGAAGAAGTAGCCGCCGCCGAAGGGCGTGACGTAGTCGACCAGCGGCTCCCCCGCCAGGCGCCGCTGGACGGTCTCGAACTGGCGGGCCAGGTCCTGCTGGTAGCAGCAGAAGAGCAGGCCCATGTCGAGGTTGCCGTTGCCGTCCATCCCGCGGTCGTAGTTGTAGGCGCGGCGCAGCAGCCGCTGGTCGGTGGTGTCGGCGGTGCGCGGATTGGCCTTGCGGATGTGGCTGTCCAAGGGGATGACGTCGCCCTTGGGGTCGCCGGGGTAGTCGGGGGCGTCGTACTCGTCGTTGCCGTCGAGCGGGGCTCCGGTCTCCCGGGCCCGGCCGAACATCCGCTCCTGCTCGGTCAGCGAGACCCGGTCCCAGAACTCCACCAGCATCCGGATCAGGCGGACGACCTGGTAGCTGCCGCCGACCGCCCAGTCCGGTTCGCCCGTGCCCGGGCCGACCCAGACCAGGTTCGTCATCTCGCGGTCCGAGCGGGCGTCGGGGTTGGCGGTGCCGTCCTTGAAGCCGAAGAGGTTGCGGGGGGTTCCGGTGGGGCGGGGCGGGCTGGCGAAGCCGTCCAGCCGCCAACGGACCTGGAGGCCGCCGCGGGTGTGCCGGGCGACGTCGCGCAGGGCGTGCAACACGGTGTCGGTGTCGTCCGCGCACAGTTGGAGGCTCAGGTCGCCGTGGCACCAGTCCGGCTGGAGGTCGTCGTCGGGGAACGCCGGCATGGTGGTGAGGCGGCGGGGGGCGCGGGCGTGCAGACCGAACCGGTCGTCGAAGAGCGCGGCGCCGACCCCGACGGTGACCGACAGCGCACCGGCCGGGAGCTGGGGGCCGAGGAGGCCGGAGTCGGCGGGCGGTCCGGTGATGCCGAGCGGGTCCGGGACACCGCCGCCGGTGAGGAAGCGGGTCCGTTCGGTGAGGGTGCGCAGCAGGTCGGCCAGGTCCCGGCGGCCCTCGGCGGTGACGTCGAAGGCGACGAACGCGGTGACCCGGCGGGGCGGGGTGAGGACGGCGGCCTGGTGCGGCCCGTGGAAGGGGACGGCGGGCGCGGCGCCGCCGAGGGGTGCGGTGCCGGGCAGCGGGAGCCGCGGGGCGGGGCCGCCGGAGCCGGAGGGGGCGCGGGCGGGCGCGGCGGCGGCGCCGGCCGCGAGTCCGGCGCCGGCCAGTGCCGCGCCGCGCAGGAACCCGCGCCGCGCGAAGCGGTGGGCGTCCTTGGCGCCGTCGTCCGTCGTACCGTCGCCGCCGTGCCGGGCGTCGTTCACACCGTCCTCCGCGGATCGCACAGGGTGGCCACCGAGGCCAGCCGCTCCACCAGATCGCCCACCGCCGCGTTGGTCCGCTCCCGGTCGGAACGCTTCAGGTCGCCCGGCGGCTGCCAGCCACCGCCCTTGTGGAAGCCGTCCAGGAGTCGTTCGGTCCGCGTCAACTCCCGCTCCAAGGAGGGGAGTTCCGGATAGCGGGTGGTGAGCAGCGGGTGGAGTCGGGCGAGCACGGCGCGGGTGCCGTCGAGGTTGGCGCGGGCGGTGGCGAGGTTGCTGCCGCTGCCGTAGTCGGTGCGCCCGGTCAGCTCGAACTGTGCGGTGTTCTCCAGGATTTCGTGGGCCCGCAGGCCCAGTGCCGCCGGGTCCATCCGGGCCTGGGACCAGTCGTCGCGCAGGGCCCGGACGGCGTCGGCGAGCGCGCCGGCCGGGGCGCGCAGTCCGGCGGCCGACTCGCCGTGCCACAGGCCGTACTCGACGCGGTGGAACCCGCTGAATCCGGGGTCGTGGACGCCGCCCGGCAGTCCGGCCGTAGTCCCGTTGATCTTCTTGTCCGCGTCGCCGAACGCACCGTAGGCGGCGCCCAGTCGCTCGTAGGCGAGGCGGGCGGGCAGCCAGGCGGCGCGGGCGGCCGGCAGGTCGCCACCGGTGAGCGCGGCGCGCAGGGCGTCGGTCCGGTGGACGAGGTCGTCGAGGCCGCCGGCGACCCACTTCTGGTAGTCGATCGCCGGGGCGATGAGGTCGTGTTGGGTGATCGGTGCGGCGGCGGGCCCGGCGGCGCCGCCGCCGGCGACGCGGACGGTGGGGCCGGTGGTCGCGTTGGCATCGTCGGGCAGGCAGGTGAAGGCGTACGCGCCCGGGCCGAGCCGGACCCGGAGTTGGCGGGTGGTGCCGGGGCCGATGCCCTCCACCTCGCCGTAGACCGGGCCGCCGTCGGCGCCGCGGAGGTAGACCTCGGCGGCGCGGCTGGAGGTGTTGCGGAGGTCGAAGACCTGGGTGCCGGGACGGGGGTGTCGCCAGCCGCGGCCGCAGTCGCCCGGGGAGATCTCGACGGTGGTGTGCGGCAGGCCGTCGGCGGTGGCCGGGGCGTCCGGGCCGGCGCCGACGGTCAGCGCGGCCGCGGTGATCACACCGGCCACGACCACGGCGCCGCCCGGGCCCCAGACGCGCGGTGACCGCAGTCGCCGCAGGCCGGCTCGTGGCACGGGGCCTCCTGGGGGCGTACGGGACGGATCGGGGGCGGGAGGGATTCGCGGTCGCTCCGCCGCACATGCTAGGCAGCCGCGGCGCCGCCGAACATCCTTCCGACGTGCTGGACACCAAGAGTTTCCCCTGGTTTCACTTCCCGGCCGGGCCGCGCGTGGGCGGCCGGGCAGCTCGGGCGGGCGGCCGGGCAGCGTGCGTGGGTGGCCGGGCCCCGGCCGGTCGCGGGAATTCCACGGACCAGGGGGATGAACCTACCGCTCCACTTAACCGTCTACAGTCCTGTAGACATTTAGCGAGCAGGGAACGCGCGCCACCGTGCGCCGGAAGGGCGGAACATGACGATCGGACAGCCGGACGGCACGGCGGTGGCACCCCCCGGGCCCGCCGGGGCGCCCGCGCACACTACGGCGCCCGGCCGACGCCTCGGCGTCCCGGCGGGCCGGAGCAAGGTCCCCGAGGTCGCGGTCCTGTTCTGGGTGGTGAAGATCCTCACCACCGGCATGGGCGAGACCGCCTCGGACTACCTGGGACGCACGCTCGGGCCGATACCCGCCGGCGCCCTGGGCTTCGCGGCGTTCGTCGTCGCGCTGGTGGCGCAGTTCCGTTCGACCCGCTACCGGGCCGGGACCTACTGGACGGCGATCGTCATGGTGAGCGTCTTCGGCACGATGGCCGCCGACGTCGTCCACGTCGTCGCCGGCGTCCCCTACCTGGTCTCCACCCTCGCCTTCGCGGTGGCACTCGCGGTGATCCTCTTCGCCTGGCACGCCACCGAGGGCACGCTCGCCATCCACAGCATCCGCACCCGTCGCCGCGAGGTCTTCTACTGGGCGACGGTGCTCGCCACCTTCGCCCTGGGCACCGCCGTCGGCGACCTCACCGCCGGCACCCTGGACCTCGGGTACCTGCCCTCGGGCCTCGTCTTCGGCGCCCTCATCCTGGTGCCGGCGCTCTCCGGACGGTTCCTCGGGCTGAACGCGGTCGCCGCGTTCTGGGGCGCCTACGTCCTGACCCGCCCGCTGGGCGCCTCGTTCGCCGACTGGATGGGCGTCTCGACCGCCCGCGGCGGCCTCGGCTGGGGCACCGGACCGGTCACCCTGGCCCTCACCGTGCCTATCGTGCTGCTCGTCGGCTACCTCGCGGTGAGCAGGAAGGACACACCGCGGGAAGCGGCCGGCGGCGCCTAGCCGGGTGTATCGACTCTGCGCGCGTCCCTAGCGGATCGCGACCAGCACGCAGCTGTCGCCGAACTGCCACACCGGGACGACGTGGCCGAAGCCGGCCGCGCGCAGCAGGGCGGCGTGGTCGGACACCGACAGACCGTTGTCCGCCCCGCCGCCCTCCGCGCCGGCCGGCCCGCTCAGCCGGCGGCGGCGTTCGGCGAGCGGTTCGGCCAGCTCCGGCTCCGCCGCCACCGCCGCCCACCAGGATTCCCAGTCCTCGTGGTCGCCGTCCCGCAGCCGCTCCGCGCGCCGGCGCCCGACGTGCGCGGCGAGCGCCCCGGGCACGGCCCCGGACTGCGGCAGGTGGTCACCGTTGACCAGCGCACCGCCGGGTCGCAGCAGCGCGGCGAGTTGGACGTAGGTCCGGCGCAGCACGGGCTCGGGAAGGTAGTGCAGCGCGGTCGTCGACACGGCGGCGTCGAGCGGGCGGCCCAGCGCCAGCGCGTCCGTCCAGCCGTCCGCGCCGATCTCCGCGTCCACGTAGCGGGCGGCCGACGCGTGATGGGTGCGGGCCAGTTCCAGCAGCAGCGGGTCCATGTCGACCCCGACGACCTCGGCGCGCGGCAGCCGCTCGGCGAGCCGGGCGGCGAGCGAGCCCGGGCCGCAGCCGAGGTCGACGACCAGCGGCCGGCGCTGGCCCAGCGTCACGTACTCGACGACGTCCGCGATCACCGTGAACCGCTCCTCGCGGTCGATGGCGTACCGCCGTTGCTGCCGCTCCCAGCGCTCCACCCACCACTCCGCGACGGCCATGCTCAGCCCCATCTGGTCGCACCACCCCATCCGTTCCCACCCGCGCCCTACGAGCGATCACGAGGCTACAGGTGGAAACGGTTTCCATTAGCCATAGGGGCTCGCTTTCACTCCGGAGTGGCACCCCACCACGGAGCACGGGCACCGAGGCGACGCGGGGCACGGACCGGCACTCATCTCAGGGAAGCGAGCACCGCGAGCAAGCGGTCGATCTCGTCGGGGGTGTTGTAGACGTGCAGGCTGACCCGTACGGAGCTGGTCCGCTCGTCCGCACCCGCCTGGCAGTGGCCGTCCGTGCGCACCATGAACCCGTGGCTGAAGAGGATGAAGCCGAGGTCGCGCGCGCCGATGTCGCGGTGGCGGAAGGTGACGATCCCGCAGCGCTGCTGGACCGGTGCGTCGGCGGCCAGACTGCGCTGGCAGCCCAGCACGTCGTACGCGTCGAGGTGGCGCAGCCCCTCGGACAGCCGGGCGGCCAGCGCGACCGTCCAGTGCGCGATCCGGTCGGTGCCCGCGGCGGTCAGCCAGTCCAGCGCCGCCGCCAGGCTCGCGATGCCGGTGGTGTTGGGGCTGCCGCGCCAGCCGCCCGGACGCAGCTCCGGGCCCCGGGTCTGCCGCGCCCAGAGCGCCCCGGAGCCGGGCAGTGCCAGCGCCTTGTGCCCGGAGAACGCCACGAAGTCCACGTCGAGGTCGGCGACCGAGACCGGCAGGTGGCCGACGCTCTGCGCGGCGTCCAGGCAGATCGGCACGTCCGGCCCGACCGCGCGGCGGATGAGGTGCACGTTCATGTTGCCGCCGTAGACGTGGTGGACGTGGGTGGCGGCCACGAAGCGGGTGCGGGGGCCGACGAGTCGGGCCAGCGCCGCCGGGTCGTAGTCCCCGGAGGAGGACTGGTACGGCAGCTCCCGCACCCCGATCCGCACGCCCTGCCGCTCCAGCAGGCGCTGCGCCTCCAGCCAGGGCTCCAGGTTGGCCTCGTGGTCGGCGAACGGGACCACGATCTCGTCGCCGTCCGCGAGGAGCCCGGGCAACCAGTCCCGGGCGACCAGGCGCAGCCCCTCGGTGGTGCCGCTGGTGAAGTGGACCGCCGACCGCGCCGGATCCGGGTCGCCGAGGAAGCCCTTGATCCGTTCCCGGACGTCGGCCACCAGCGCGGTGGAGGCGTTGGCCCACGGGTAGGAGCCACGACCGGCGTTGGCGTGCGCGGCGGTCAAATGGTCCTGGACGGCGTCCAGCACGGCCTGCGGCTTCTGGCCGGTGGCGGCGCTGTCCAGGTAGGCCAGCTCCGGGTTGGCGGCGATGATGGGGAACTGGGCGCGCAGGGCGCGCTGCCACGGCCTCAGCTCCGCGAGGAGCGCGGCACCCTGCCCGTGCGCGGCGATCGGGGCCATCGCGGTCAGTCCCGGACCAGCGGCGCGCCGGCGTCCCGCCAGGCGATGACGCCCCCGGTGAGGCTGCGGACGTCGGGATGGCCCATCCGGGTCAGCAGGGCGGCGTAGCGGGCGGACTGCTCGCCGACGGGGCAAACCAGCAGCACCGGCTGCCGGGTGCTGAACGGCAGCCCGCCCCGCACCAGTTCGTCGAAGAGCTCGTCCACGATGTTGATCGCTCCCTCGATGTGCAGTGCGGCGTACGCGAACGGACTGCGCAGGTCGACGACGAGCGGGCGGTCCCGCTCGATCCACTTCTGCGCGTCCGGCGTCTCGACGGCCGGGGCCGCGGCGATCTCGGCGTCGGTCAGGTCGGCCGGGTCGTTGCGACGGGGCGGTTGACGGAACAGGTCGGGGCGGCGGCGCTTGGTGTAGCTGAGGTAGCTCTCGATCCGGTCGCAGACGATGAACACGGCCGATCTGCGGACCTCCGAACCGGCTCCTTGCTGTTCCGCCAACTCGGCGTCCAGGGACCGGAGGTGACGGACCGTCCCGTAGTACGCGGCGCCGCCGGTGGGGCCGGCCAGGATCCCGCAGCGGCGGGCCAGCGTCAGCATGCCCTCGATGGCCTCGTCGGAGGTGACCGCCGCGACCGTGTCGTACGTCGCTGGGTCGAAGAGGCCGACCTCGTGGACCTCGTCCAGGGTGCGGATGCCGGGGATGAAGTCGGACTTCGCCGCGACCAGGCCGACGACCTGCACCCGGGGGTCGTGCTCGCGCAGCACCCGGGCCACCCCGGTGGACGAACCGGCGGTGCCGACGCAGGCGACGAACCAGTCGGGGGCCCGCCCGTCCAGGTCCTTGACGATCTCCGGGCCGGTGCCGGTGGCGTGCGCCTCGGTGTTGCGGGGGTTGAAGTACTGGTCGGTGTGGAGGTAGCTGCTGCCGGGTTCGGACAGCTCCCGGTGGAAGAGGGTCAGCGGGTCGTCGGTGTTGGTCGGGTCCAGGCATTCGCTCTGCCCGGGCAGTTCCTCGATGTCGGCGCCGAGTAACAGCAGCAGGTCCTTTATCTCCGGTATGCGCATCCGGTTGGTGACGCTCTTGAACCCGAGCCCGTGCATGCCCGCGATCACCGCCAGTGCCTTGGCGGTGTTGCCGCTGGAGAGCTCCACGACCTGGCTGCCGTGCTCCGCGGCGGCCGTCAGGCCCGGCCGCGCCATGTTCCAGGCGGCCCGGTCCTTCACCGACCCGAAGGGGTTGAGCAGTTCCAGCTTGGCGTACAGGTCGATGTGGTGCAGACCGTGGACGGCCGGATCGATCCGTACCAGCGGGGTGTTCCCGATGGCCTCGGTGATGCTCTCGTACCTCATGGCTCTCCCCCTGGACGTGTGATCGGCCAGTACTGCTCGTCGAGGCACCAGCGCCAGGAACCCTCCTCCTGCCAGGCGGCGACCTTGCGCGCGACGGGCTGGTGCTGCGCGCGGCTGGTCTGGAAGTCCATGCAGTA
Source organism: Streptomyces sp. x-19 (assembly GCF_046549115.1). Lineage (NCBI taxonomy): Bacteria > Bacillati > Actinomycetota > Actinomycetes > Kitasatosporales > Streptomycetaceae > Streptomyces > Streptomyces sp. x-19. The sequence goes on from NZ_JAJPWK010000007.1 coordinate 209,080, forward strand.
GCCGGCGGTGTTGGCGAAGACCAACAGCTCGCCGGGGCGGGGCAGCCGGGGCAGGAACACCATCCGACGGGTGATCAGGTCGGCCTCCAGGCACAGGCTGCCGGCGAGGTAGACGCCGGCCGCCGGACCGTCGCCGGCCACCGCGCGGGCGCCGTCCCGCCCGAGCAGCACCGGGTCCATCAGCACCCCGTGCTCCTCCAAGGCGGCGTCGTCGGCCTTCATCGCCAGGCGCACCAACGGCTCGCCGCTGTCCGTGCGACGCACCTCCAGCACCCGGGCCGCCACCAGGCCGCACTGGTCCACCAGCGCCCGCCCCGGCTCGGTGTAGAGGTCGTAGAGGTTCTCCAGCAGGAGGGTGGCCAGGCTCCGGCCGCCGAACGAGGCGGCGGGCAGCGCCAGCAGGTCGTCGAGGTAGCGGGCGCCGGCGACCGGGCGGTGGGCCGGGTAGAGGCCCAGCGCGCCGCGCAGCGTGCCCGCGTCGTTGCGGAGCCCGTAGCCGTGGCCGCGCCAGGTGAGCGGCGGGCGGTGGCCGAGCACGGCGGCGGTCAGCTCGGAGGTGTAGCGCTCCCACTGTGCCGCGTGCGCGAGGTAGTTGACGCCGAAGCCGCCGCCGATGTCCACCGCCCGCGGGCGCAGTCCGCGGTTCCGGCAGGCGTCCAGGGCCCGCACGCAGCCTTCGAGGGCGCGGGCCTTCTCCTCTGTACTGGTGGTGTCGAGGTGGTAGCCGACGCCTATCAGGTCGAGCACGTCGGCGTGCCGCTCGACGGTCTTCAGCAGGGCGTCCAACTCCCCCGCCGGGATGCCGAACCGGCTGGGCCGGGTCAGCACCCGCACACCGGGCCCGTCGAAGGCGGACAGTCGCACCAGCACCCGCATCCGGGCCAGTTGATGCGCGCGCACCAGGGCCGCCAGTTCGTCCAGCTCCGCGGTCGAGTCGGCGTTGACGGTGGCTCCGACCCGGGCGGCAAGCCACAGGAACTCGCGGTTCTTCGGCCCGGTCGCCATGATCCGGTCCGGGGCGAAGCCGGCGCCGAGGGCGTGCTGCAGCTCGCCGAGCGAGGCGACGTCCACCGCCGTGTCGGTCGCCGCCAGCCGGCGCAGCAGCGCGCTGGAGCGGTTGGCCTTGTGTGCGTAGAAGACCCGACCGCCCAGTCGGTGGGTGCCGTACGCGGCATGGAACCGCGCGGCGTTCTCGGCGATCTGGTCGGGCAGCACCACGGCCAACGGCGAGCCCAACGCGTCGACGAGCGAGGGGAGGAGGTCTCCCGCGCCCAGCAGCGCCGCCAGTTGCGGCTCCAGGCGTGGTTCCAGAGACAGCGGCTCCACAGACGGAGGCACAGCAGCCGCCAAGAGACCTCCTTCGAAGGGGGCGCGAACTCGACCCGCACGGTTCGCCGTTAACCACTTCCCGCTCCCGACGGCCTTTACGCCCGCCCGTCACCGGCCGCCCGGACTTGGCCCGAAGCGCCGGCCGTCCGCGGCGAACGGGCCGCCGCGGACGGCCGCCGGAGCCCGCGGGGAACCCCGAGTGATCCCGCCGCGGCGGATTCCCGACCCGCCCGGACCGACCGGGTACATGATGGGGTCGGACGCCCGACGGGACCCGGGTGGAGGACGGCAGAGCGGAGTACGGCGTGACGCGGATACTGGTCATCGGCGGCGGGATCGCCGGCACGGCGACCGCGCTGGCCCTGCACAAGGCGGGGTTCGACGTGACGGTGCACGAGGCGCACCACGACACGGCCGAGGACATCGGGGCGTTCCTGACCCTGGCGAGCAACGGCATGCGCGCCCTGGCGCAGCTCGACGCCTCGCACGTGGTGACCGCGCTGGGCTTCCCGCTGCGCGCGATGCGGGTCCTGGACGCCACCGGGGGCGAACTGGCCCGCGTGCCGCTGGGCGAGGCCGACGACGCGGTCCTGCGGTACCGGTGCCTGCGCCGCGGCGAGGTGAACGCCGCGCTCCAGGCGGAGGCCGTCCGCCGCGGCATCGGGTTCGCGCACGGGGCGCGGCTGGTGGCCGTGGAGGACGGTCCGGACCGGGTCACGGCGCGCTTCGCCGACGGCCGGGTCGCCACCGGCGACCTGCTCATCGGTGCGGACGGCCTGAACTCGCTCGTGCGGCGCACGATCGCGCCCGGCGTGCAGCCCGTCTACGCGGGCCAGTCCGTCTACTACGGCTACACCCGCCGCACCCCGGTCACGGAGGACACCGGCCACATCACCATGGTCCGCGGCACCACCTCCGCCTTCGGCTCCGCGGTCTCGCCGGACGGCGAGACGTACTGGTTCGCCCGGGTCTCCGGTCCGGCCGTGCCCGCCGAGGAACTCGCGCACCCCGCCCCCGCCCGCTGGCGCGAACGCCTCGTGGCGTCGCTGCGCGAGGACACCACCTCCGCCGCGGACATCGTCGCGGCCTCCACGGACGGCATCCTGGCCACCAACGCCACCGAAATCCCGGCCGGCACCCCCTGGCGCTCCGGACGGACGCTGATCATCGGTGACGCCGCGCACGCGGCGTCACCGGCGACGGGCCAGGGCGCCTCGATGGCGCTGGAGGACGCCGTTGTGCTCGCCAAGGCGCTGCGCGACCTGCCCGGTCCGGACGAGGCGTTCGCCCGCTACGAGGCGTGCCGCCGCCCGCGGGTGGAGTACAACATCACCGTCAGCGGGGAGCTGTCGCGCGGCACCCGGACCCCGCCGCGGGCCGGCCGCGCCCCGTCCGCCCAGCGCCCCGGTGACGACACCCTGGTCCCGATGTTGGAGTGGGACCGCGATCTGCGCAGCGTCTGCGTCAACGATCGTTGACGTGCGCGTCGGGCGGGCGCACTCTGGTGGTGTGGACGAGCGCCCGCGCGTAGTGGTACACCCGCCGTCGGCGACCGGTGGTCGACGGGTGACGGTGGACGCCGAACCTCTCGGGACGGCGTACAAGCCCGGTGACGTCGTCGACTTCCTCTCCCGCGCCGGGATCGATCCGGACGCCGTGTGGTTCGACGACCCGACGGCGCTCGAATGGCGCGGCGGCGGACCGGACGTCTGGGCCCTGTGAGCACGGGTACGGGCCCGGTCGGCGTCCGCCCGCCGGCCGTTCGGCGACACATCATGCCGCACCGGTCCGGGCGGATGCCCCGCGGATCGCGCGCCCGGCGCGGGGCGGCGCGCGGGGGCGCGGAGTTGCCCACCAGCGCTCCGCCTCCCAGGTGTCCGCGGCCCGGGCCGGTGTCGTTTTGGAGTCGGGCCGATTTCTCCATACGATCCGGCGATGATCACCAGAACGATCACCAAACGGATCTCCAGGAGAAGGCTGGCGGCCGGGGTGTGCGGGCTGCTCGCCGCGATGGCGGTGACGCTGTCGCCCACACCGGCCGCCGCCGGCGAACCCACCCCGGGAACGGCCCCGGGGGCCGCCCCCAAGGTCGAGCTGACCCTCGACGTCAGCGGCTCGATGCGGGCCCGGGACATCGACGGGCAGAGCCGGATGGCCGCGGCGAAGCAGGCGTTCAACGAGGTGCTGGACGCCGTGCCGAAGGACGTCCAGCTCGGCATACGCACGCTCGGCGCCACCTACCCCGGCAACGACCGGCAGGTCGGCTGCAAGGACACCAAACTGCTCTACCCCGTCGGACCGCTCGACCGGAACGAGGCCAAGACCGCGGTGGCCACGCTCGTGCCCACCGGTTGGACGCCGATCGGCCCGGCCCTGCAGGCCGCGGCCAAGGACCTCAAGGGCGGTGACGGGCAGCGCCGGATCGTCCTGATCACCGACGGCGAGGACACCTGCCAGCCGCTCGACCCCTGCCAGGTGGCCCGGGACATCGCCGCCCAGGGCATCCACCTCACCGTCGACACCCTCGGGCTGCTGCCGGACGCCAAGACCCGCAGCCAGCTGAGCTGCATCGCCGAGGCCACCGGCGGCACCTACACCTCGATCCAGCACACCGACCAACTTCGGGACCGTGTGCACCAGTTGGTGGACCGAACGGCCCGCCGGGTGACCACCCCGGTGGCGACCCAGGGCGCCGCCCAGTGCGCCACCGCCCCCGAGCTGAAGCCGGGCCTCTACAGCGACCGTGAGAAGTTCGCCGAGCACCGCTGGTACCGGGTGGACGTCAAGCCGGGCCAGGAGCTGCGCGCTTCGGTGAGCATCGGCGCGGACCGCGCGGTCAACGACGACTACGGCGTGCTGCTGCGGGCCTCGACCGTGCACGGCCGGGAGATCGTCCGCGGTGCGGAGGCCGGTGACGGCCGGACCGACGTCATCTCCACCGGACTGCGCTACGCCAAGTCCGAGGTCGACGCCTCGGACGACGCCACCAAGGACGCCGCCGAGACGGTCTGCCTCCAGGTCAGCAACTCCTTCTCGGCGGGCCCCTCGGTCAAGACCGAACCGGGCCTGCCGGTGGAACTGGCCGTGGACCTCGTCGACGGGCCGCACGACGCCTCCGACGTGGCCTCCTTCGGCCTCGGCCGAGGCTGGTGGCTGCTCGGCGCCCTCCTGCTCGCCGGATTCGTCGGCGGTGTCGTGTGGGGCTGGATCTCCCGTTGGCGCATCACCGTCTGGAGGACCAACTGATGTGGAGCGTACGTAAGGTGACGGGCCGTGCGCTGCGGACGGCCGGACTGCTGGCCGGCGCCGCGGCCCTGGCCCTCGCCGGTGGCGTGGCCGGCGCGGGCGCGGCCGTCGCCGACAGCCCGAGCCCGAGTGCCAGCCCGAGCGACGGCGGGGACGCCGCCAAGGGCCCCACCGAGGCGGGCACCTCCTTCCGCACGGCGACCCCGTTCGCACTGGACCAGCGCGCCACCGCCAGCGCCTCCACCGGGGACTACCTGTACTGGGTGCTGCCGGTCGACGCCGGGCAGCAGGTCACGGTCAAGGCCAAGGTCACCCTGCCGGCGTCCGCCCGACACGGCGCGGCCACCTGGCAGTTGGACGTCTACGACGGGCTGCGCCGCCGGCAGGCGTGCCGGTACGGCGCGCAGACGAAGGCCGCGGCCCAGGACGCCGCGACGGTCGAACTGTCCTGCGCGCTGCGCACCGTGCGCGGCTGGGCGGAGCAGTGGTCGAACGATCCGCTGCCGGGCGACTACTACGTCCGGCTGACCGCCGTCGGCGTGCCGGCGGAGGACCTGGGCCAGCCGGTCCAGGCGGAGGTCCAGGCGTCCGCGAACGACGCCGGCGGCGCCCAGGCGGTGGACGGCAAGCTGTCCGCCCCGCTGGTGCCGGGCGCCGGGTCGCCCACGCCCGCACCGCAGCCGAGCGCCTCCGCGGAGCAGCAGGCCGCGGACGGCGCGCCGGACGGCGGCTGGTCCGCCGGCTGGTGGTCGGACCGCTGGGTGTGGACCGCGGTGGGCGGTGTGCTGGCGGCCCTGGCGGGCATCGGCGGCTACCGGCTGACGCGCGGCTCGGGCCGCCCCGCGCACCTGCCGCCGGGCGTCTGACCGGGCCGACGGTCGAGCCGGGCGGTCGCGGCGGGGCTCCCCGCCCCGCCGGGGCCACCCGGCCGCCGGAGCGGCTCCGCCCCCGCCTCGTGCGGGGGCGGCCCTGCGCGCGCGGGGATCGCCGCAGGTGTAAAGAAGAGGTATGCGTGTCCCGCGCGGTCTTCCCGGCAACGGCCGGCCCTGGCGGCTGCGCCACGGGCTGCCGGCCGTCCCGCTCGCGCTGATCGTGGCGATCACCCTGCTGGACGTCAACATGCCCACCACCATCCACCTGGGACCGTTCCTGGTGGTGGCCCCGGCGCTCACCGCGTCGTTCGCCGGCGCCGGGCTGACCGGCGCCGTCGGCTTCCTGGCGGTGGCCGCCCAGGTCCTCATCGGCCACCTGCACGGCGGGCTCACCACCCCGAACCACGAGGCGCAGATCGCCGGCCTCTTCGTGATCTCGGTGCTGCTCACCCTCTACCGCTACGCCCGAGACCGGCACCAACGGCAACTGAGCCGGGTCCGCTCGGTGGCGGTCGCCGCCCAGCAGGTGCTGCTGTGGCCACTGCCGCGACGCATCGGGCGGCTGCGGATCGAGTCGGCGTACATCTCGGCGGAGGCCGAGGCGGAGATCGGCGGCGACCTCTACGGGGCGGTACCGCTGCCCGGCGGGACCCGGCTGGTGATCGGGGACGTCCGCGGCAAGGGCCTGGCCGCGATCGGGGAGGCCGCGGCCCTGGTCGGGGCGTTCCGCAGCTCGGCCTACCAGCACCTGCCGCTGACCGCGGCGGTGGCGCACCTGGGCAACTCCGTCCACTGGAACACCGCGAACGCCCCGGAAGAGGACCTGGAGTCCTTCGTCACCGCCCTGGTCCTGGACGTCCACGACGACGACCCGACCATCGAGATCGTCAACTGCGGGCATCCGCCGCCACTGCTGCTGGGCGGCGGTCGGATCAGGTCGCTGGATGCCGCCGAGCCGGCGGTGCCGCTGGGGCTCACCGCCCCGGTGGAGAGCGACTACAAAGTCGAGAGCTTCACGTTCGCGCCCGGTGAGGTGCTGCTGCTCTACACCGACGGCGTGATCGAGACCCGGGACCGGGCGGGAACGTTCTATCCGCTGACCGACCGGCTCGCCTCGTGGCACGAGACCGATCCGGCCGCGCTGGTCCGGCGCCTGCACGACGATCTGCTGCGGTACGCGGGCGGCACGCTCAACGACGACGTCGCGATGGTCGCGCTCACCCGGCCGCCCGGTCCCGGCCCACGGTGACGGGCCCGGTCACCGCCCGCGGATCCGGGCGGCCAGCACCGCCACGTCGTCCTCGACGTGCCGGCCGCCGAGGCGACGCAACGCCTCGTCGAGGAGGTCCGACGGGGCGGCCCCGGCGGGCAGCCGCAGCCCGGCGAGCCGGGACAGCGAGGCGTCGATGTCCTCACCGCGCCGCTCGACCAGGCCGTCGGTGAACATCAGCAGGGTGTCCGCGGGGGTGAGGCCGCTGGTGACGAGTTCGTAGCCGCCGGCGCCGGTGCCCAGCGGCGGTCCGGCCGGCACGGCCAGCAGCCGGGCTGAGCCGTCGGCGCCGAAGACGACCGGCGGAAGGTGGCCGGCGCTGGCGAAGGAGGCGATCGAGCGGGCCGGGTCGAGCTGGGCCAGCAGACAGGTCGCCGGGCGCCGGCGGTCGTCCCGGGACACCACGGCGTCGAGCTGACGCAGCACCCGGTGCGGTGGCAGCTCGGCCGAGGCGACGTAGCGCAGGGCGGAGCGGTAGGCGCTCATCTCGACGGCGGCCTCCAGCCCGTGCCCCATGACGTCGCCCATGACCAGCAGGGTCCGTCCGTAGTGCAGCCGTATGGTCTCGCACCAGTCGCCGCCGACCAGGGCCCCGCGCTCGGCCGGCAGGTAGCGGGTGGCCAGCTCCACGTTGGGGTGCGGTCGGCCGGGCTCGGCGAGCAGGGCCCGCTGAAGGTCCAGGGCGGTGCGCCGGGCCGCGGCGTGCCGGCGGGCGTGCGCGAGGTGGACGGCCGCGAGGCGCGCCGCGTGGTGGAGGGTGGCGGTCTCGTCCGCGGTGAAGTCGCCGTCGGCCCTGGCGGCGCGCAGCACGCCGTGCAGGTGCCCGTGGGCGAGGAGCGGAACGGACACCGGGGCCGGCGCGCCGCCGCGGTCGGCTTCCAGGAGGTGGGCGCGGCCCTCGGCCGCCACCCGGTGGAGCGTCGCCCGGGCCACGGTGGCGGCCGGGTCCGCAGCGGTGTGCTCGGCGTCGTCGGGCACCGCATCGTCGGGAACGGCGTCGTCGGGCACCGCATCGTCGGGAACGGCGTCGTCGGGAACCGCGTCGTCGGGGAGCAGCTCCACGGCGGCGGCGTCACACAGCGAGCGGCAGACGAACCGGGCCAGTTCCGTGCAGGTGGTGCGGGCGTCCAGCGTGGTGCCGATCCGCTCGGCGGCTTCCTCGGCGGCGCGCAGCCGCGCCCGTTCGGCATGGCCGGTGCTGCTCGCGCTCATGGACCCACTTCCGGAACCGCCGGTGCGGAGAGCCGTCGAGGTCGGGTGGTGGGGTGGCTCCCCCGCGCCTTCGATCAAACACGGTGCGGAAGCCACCGGTCCGCCCCTGTGGGCGGAGGGCGGATGAATTCTGGGTGCACGCTCGTTCCCCGGGCGTACGCCGGGGCGTCACCGGGCGGCCGGCACGCGGCCCGCGGTGGTCCGTTGGGCGGGCGGGAGGTAGGCACGGTAGCCGCGGAAGAGGCCGCTGTCGGTCAGGGGCACGGGCCGCCAGTCGCGGGCGAAGGCGGGCGCGGCGTCGCCCGGCGGGACGAGCAGCGCCACGGGCCGGCGGGCCGCCGCGGCGCGCAGTCCCCCCGGGGTGGTGCTGGCGTCGGGCCCGGCGGTCTGCCGGGAGGAGCAGCCGGCGTAGTAGGCGAGCTGCACGGCGTGGTCGCCGGAGAGCACGCAGGGCGGCCGCACCCCCCGCGCGTGCAGGGCGTCGGCGGCGGCCGTGAAGTCCGCGCGCATGTGGCGGTTGCGGGCCGTGTTGCCGGTCAGCACGGCGCCCTGGACGGCCAGGTGGGCGGCGAGCACCACGGCGAGGAGGGCGGTGGCCCGCGGCCGGAACCGGCCCCCGGGAGCGACCGCCCGCCACAGGGCGTCGGCCGCGGGCAGGGACAGCAGCGCGTAGGCGGGCAGCAGGAAGCGGGGCGCGGCGTAGTCGATGAGGAAGAGGTACGGGACCGCCAGCGCCACCGCGACGGCGGCGGGCAGCACGGCGGTGGCCGGGCGCCGGGCCCGCACCGCGACCCGGATGCCGACGGCGGTGAGCAGCGGCAGCGCAAAGAACCACGCGGCGGTGTAGGGGTGGCTCCAGGGCACGTCGCAGGGCCGGCACAGCCCGCGCCCGTCCAGGCTGCGGATCTGGTCGTCCACGGCGGGGTGCCAGCCGATGCCGCCCTGGATCTCGGCGGCACGGTGCAGCCGGGCCGGCAGCCCGCCGTAGTGGGTGTACGCCTCGACGATCCAGTCCGCGGCGCCCAGCAGCAGCCCGGCCGCCAGCAGCAGGACCAGGGCCGGGCGCCGCCACCGGGGCACCGCCAGGGCCGCCGCGGCCGGCACGAGCACCAGCCAGCCGGCGTCCGGCGGGCGCATCAGCGCCACCACCGCGACGGCCAGCGGGAGCCCGACCAGCGCCCGGCGGTCCGTGCGGTCCCGTACGGACCGCAGGAAGCAGCCGGTGGCGGCGAGCGCCCCGTAGGCGGACCAGAGGTTGGGCATGACCTGGGGGCCGTAGTACAGGGTGATCCAGAGGGTGGCGAAGAGCGCGCCGGCGAGGACCAGCACCCGGGTGGGGAGCAGGGGGCGCCAGACCCGCAGCGCCGCCCAGAGTCCGACGCCCGAGAGGACCGCGAGGGCGAGCCGCAGGGCCGTGGTGGCGGAGGTCAGGGCGGCGACCGGAGCGATGAGGTACGTGATGCCGCGGGCCCGCGGCGCGCTGAAGAAGGCGGCCGGGACGTCCCGGGCGACCTGGCTCGCGTAGACCGTCTCGTCCCAGCCGAGCCCGGTACCCGGCACCACCAGGACCAGTTGCAGGAGGGTGAACGCGGCGCCGGTCAGCGCCAGCCACGGCAGCGGGTGCCCGGTGGGCCGCGGTGCGGCGGACGGGCTGCGGGCCGGCGCCGTGCGCACCGCCGGGCCGTCCGGGGCGGACCGGCTCTCTTCCATGAGCAGACCTCGCGGGGTGGAGTGGGCGCCCGTCGGGAGCCGGTCGGATCCTGGCGCCATCATGCGGGCCGCGGACCGGCCCGGCACCCCGCACGCGCCTGTTCGGCACCGGCTTCGGCCTGCCGGCGCATCCGGCGCGCCGCCTACACTGGGCGCTCTGGGGCAAGGGGCTCCCAACGGGACGGAGAGCGGCAGTGGTGAGGAGCATCGAGGGGACGGCCGCGCCGGTCGATCCGCCCGCCGACGTGCTGGCCGAGGCGGCCGCGATGTTCGGCCTGCTGGCCTCTCCCCCGCGCCTGCACCTCGTCTGGGCGCTCGCCCAGGGCGAGAGCGACGTCAGCGGCCTCGCCGAACGCGTGGGCGGCGCCCTGCCCGCCATCAGCCAACACCTCTCCAAGCTCAAACTGGCCGGCCTCGTCCGCTCCCGCCGCGAGGGCCGCCGGGTGGTGTACTTCGTCGACGATCCCGAGACGGTCGCGGTGATGCGCACGCTCGTCGTCCAACTCGCCGCCCGCGGCGAGGGCGCCGCGCCGGCCCGCCCGCGTCGGCTCGGTGCCTGAGATCACCGCGGCGCCGGGGACCGACCCGCTGTCCCCGGACGCCGATGCGGCGCGCACGGCTGCGGCCGAGCCGGTGGGGGGACCGGTGGAGCCGGCGGCGCTCACGGCGTTGCAGCTGATGCGGCGGTTGGACAGCGGGCCGCGCGGACTGACCGAGGCGCAGGCCGAGGAGCGGTTGGCCCGGTTCGGGGAGAACACCGTCCCGTCGTGGCGGCCGGTGTCCTGGCCGCGGCGCTTCCTGGGCGCGCTGCGGGACCCGTTCACCACGGTGCTGCTGTGCCTGGGGCTGGTCTCGGCGGCCGTCGCGTCCTGGGGCACGGCCTGCGTGATCATGACGCTGGTGGTGGTCAGCTGCGCGCTGCGGTCCGGCGGCGAGCACCAGGCCGGCCGGGCGATGGCGGCGTTGCAGGAGCTGGTCGCCACCACGGCGACGGTGCAGCGCCGGCCGGACGGGGACGCGGCGCCGCAGGTGCGGGAGGTGCCCGTCGACCAGTTGGTGGTCGGTGACCTGGTGCGGCTGGGTCCGGGCGACCTGGTGCCGGCGGACCTGCGACTGCTGCGCGCCAGCGGGCTGACGGTGCACCAGGCGGCGTTGACCGGGGAGTCCGCGCCGGTGCCGAAGCAGGCACTGGACGCCCCGCCCGACGGCCACCCGGACGCGTCCGAGCCCCCGCACGTGTGCTTCCAGGGCAGCAGCGTGGCGACGGGCAGCGGGACCGGCCTGGTGGTCGCGACGGGGGCGGACACCCGGTTCGCCGCCGCGTACCGCGGGCGGGCCCGGCGGCGCGGCGAGACCGCCTTCGACCGGTCGGTGCACGGCATCGCCTGGACGCTGATCCGCTTCATGCTGCTGACCCCGCCGCTGGTGCTGATGGCCAATGCCGCGCTGCGCGGGCGGGGGCTGGAGACGCTGCCGTTCGCGGTGGCGGTGGCGGTGGGCCTGACGCCGGAGATGCTGCCGGTGATCGTGACCACGGCGCTGGCCCGCGGCGCCGCCCTGCTCGCCCGGACCAGCGGGGTGATCGTCAAGCGGCTGCCCGCCCTCCACGACCTCGGCGCGATCGACGTGCTGTGCCTGGACAAGACCGGCACCCTCACCCAGGACCGGCCGGTCGTGGTGCGGTCGGCCGGCCCGGACGGCGCACCCGACCCGGAGGTCCTGCACTGGGCGGCGGTGAACAGCTTCTGGACCATCGAGCTGGCCGAACTGCCGGTGCCGGACGCACTGGACGAGGCGATCCTGGCCGCCGCGGACGAACAGGACACGGATCCGCTGGAGTACGACGGGATCGCGGCGCTGCCCTTCGACCCCGTGGTGCGGATGTCCACGGCGGTGATCCGGCAGCCGGGGCGGCACGGTGTGCACACCCTGGTGGTCAAGGGCGCCGTGGAGGACGTCCTCGCCCGGTGCGGGCGGGTGCGCGCCGACGGGGCGGAGACCGAGCTCGACGACGCGGCGCGCGAGCGGCTGCTGGGGTGGGCCGCCCAGGAGGCGGCCGACGGCCTGCGGCTGCTGGCGGTGGCCCGCGGCGAGCGCCGGCCCCGGCTCGGCGGGTACGCGGACGGGGACGTGCGGGGGCTGACCTTCGTCGGTTTCGTGGCGCTGAGCGACGCGCTGGCGCCGTCCGCCGAGGACGCCCTGCGGGTACTGGCCGAGCGCGGGGTGGCCGTGAAGGTGCTCACCGGCGACCACCCGGGGACCGCCGCCCGCGCCTGCCGGGACCTGGGGCTGGCCCCGGGCGAGGTGCTCACCGCCGGCCGGCTCGCCGGGCTGACGGGCCCGGCGCTGGCGGAGGCGGTCGAGGGGGCCGCCGTCGTGGCGCGCTGCACGGCCCAGGACAAGGCCCGGATCGTGACGGCGCTGCGGGGTGCCGGGCACACCACCGGGTTCCTGGGCGACGGGGTCAACGACCTGCCGGCGCTGCACGCGGCCGACGTGGGGATCTGCCCGCGCGGGGCGGTGCCGGTGGCGCGCGAGGGCGCCGACGTGGTGCTGGCGGAGAAGGACCTGACCGCCATCGACCGGGCGATCACCGCCGGCCGGAACGCCAGCGGCAACATCGGCGCCTACCTGCGGATCACCCTGTCGTCCAACCTCGGCAACGTGATCGCGATGCTGGCGGCGGGGCTGCTGCTGCCGTTCCTGCCGATGCTCCCGGCGCAGGTCCTGGTGCAGAACCTGTGCTTCGACGCGGCGCAGCTCTCGCTCGCCTTCGATCAGCCGGCGGTGGGCGCGGCGCGCCGGCCGGCGGTGCTGCGGCCGCGGGTCTTCCTGCGCTTCATCACCGCGTTCGGCCTGATCAACGCCACGGCGGACCTGGCGACCTTCGCCGTGCTGGCGTTCACCGCGAAGGTCACCGCCGGGACGGACAGCCCGACGATGTTCCACGCCGGGTGGTTCACCGAGAACCTGCTCACCCAGGGCATGGTGATGTTGCTGCTGCGTACCGGGCGGCGGGCGGCGGAGCGGCGGACGGTGGGCCCGGTCCACTTGGCCGTGACCGCACTGGCGGTGGTCGGTCTGCTGCTGCCGGTCTCGCCGCTGGCGCCGGTGCTGGCCATGTCGGCCCCGCCGCCGCTGTACTACCTGCTGCTCTCGGTGGTCCTGATGCTCTACGGGGCGGCGCTGGCGTTCGCGCGGATGCGGTACGCGCGCCGGGAGAACGGTGCGGGCGGGCCCGGCGGATCAACGGACTGATCCGCCGGGCCCGCGCCGGCGCCGGGAGGTCAGCGGGGCGGGCGGCTCACCAGTCGCCGCCGCCGAAACCGCCGCCGTCGAGGCCCCCGCCGTCGAATCCGCCGCCGTCGCCGAAGCCGCCCCCGAAGTCCGCGGGGTTGAAGTCGGCGCCCGATGCGGTACCGCCCTCGGGGCCATTGGCGAACGACGAGTCGGCGTAGGCGGACGGGGCGCTGAGCACCGAGCCGAGCAGGGTGCCGGCGACCATCGCGGTGAGCACGCTGCCGCCGCCGAAGTAGCCGCCGGCCCACGGGGAGTAGGCCGGTCCGGCGTCCCAGTAGGGTTGCGGGCCGCCCGGAGTCTGGACGGTGCGGGCCATCGGCTCCAGGCCGTCGGCGATCCGGGTCGCGTCGGCGGCGCACGCCGGGACCTGGCGCGGCGTGCCGCCGGTCGGGGCCCACTGGACGTCGGCGGTGGAGGGTCCGTGCCGCGGGTCGAAGAAGCAGGGCAGCCGGCGCTCGGGCAGCGGGGCGCCGGTGCGGCGGGCGGCCAGGGTGGCCAGCGCGAACCGGCCGTCCTCCAGGGCCTCGGTCACCGGCCGGACGTCCTCGGGGCGGCGGGCCTCGGCCATCTTGGACTTGGCGAGGTCGTAGGCGTCCAGGGCGCCGGTGTAGTCCGTGCGCATGGCGTCGGTGGCGCCGGGCTCGGAGGGGTTGAAGTCGAGGCGGTCCAGTTCCTCGCCGAAGGCGGTGATGTCCTCGTCGACGACCACCCGCAGCGCCTCCAGTTCGGCGCGTTCCCGCTCCTCGCGCTGCTTCTTGGCCCGGCGGAAGAGGGCGTAGCCGCCGACGCCGCCGACCACCACCACGGCCCCGCCGACGAGCAGCCCGGTGGCGGAGCCGCCGTCGCCCGCGTTCCAGGAGGACGGTGCCTCGCCGCGGGCCTGTCCGACGGCCTGCTGGGCGAAGTCGGTGACCATGCCCTTGGCGTCGCCCTTGTGGGAGCGCCGCACGGCACCGGTGAGGTTGAAGGCCGCGTTGTGGGACAGCACCTGCGGGTCGGCGCCGGCGTTGAAGCCGTTGGGGCCGAGGTGGACGGCGTAGACGCCGGTGATGCCGACCTTGGTGCGCAGGTCCCGCAGCAGCGTGGCCGGGGGGAACTCCGGGGCGGCCGGCAGGACGGCCACGAAGACCGGCTTGTCGGCGTCCCGTATCTTCTGCGCGAGCGCGTTGCGGTCGGCGTCCGGGAGCTGGTCGCGGACGCGCGGATCGACGTAGACCGGGCTCTTCTTGAGGGCGTCGGCCACCGCGTCCAGGCCGGTGCCGGTGGCGTGCGCCGGCTGCGGCAGGACGGCCGTCCCGGCGAGCAGCGCCAGGGCCGTCAGCAGGAATGCGGCGAGGACCCTGGGCAGGACTCTGGTCAGAACGCCGGGCGAGGGCCGGCGGAGGGCTGTCATGGGACTGATCTTCTCCTCAACGTCAGGACGACAGGGGGGACATGGGCGGAAGGTGACGTACCGGTGCCGGTGATCGCCGCGAGGCGCTCCGGCTAACCGTACGAGAGATCGGCGCACGGGTCGTCGGCGGCGGACCGCCCGGCCCCGGCCGGCGCCGGCGGTGCGGGCGGGCCGCCGGCGCCGGTGGCGGGCCGGTCGGCGTAGTCCCGGCCGAGGGTGAGGGCGATGCCGGGGGCTGCGGTGGGTTGCAGGAGCGCGCCGGGGAAGTGCTGGACGACGGTCCGCGCCCGGTCCTGCTGGCCGGGGCCGTAGGCGACGAGGGTGGTGGCGTGCTGCTGGGAGCCGGCGGTGCCGGTGGCGAGGACGGTGAACCCGGCGGCCCGTAGTTCGGCGGCGGCGTGCGCGGCCAGCCCGGGCACGGTGGTGCCGTTGTGGACCGTGACGGCGATGCCGGTGCCGGGTGGGGCGGGGGGCGGCGGGGTGGCGGCCTTGCCGTCGTCCGGCGTGCCGGACCGTCCGGTGCCGCCGGTGCCCAGGTCGTCCACGGTGCGGTCGGCGCGCAGGGCGGCCCAGAGTTCGTCGGCGGCGGGGTGGACGACCGCGACCCGGGCGCCCTGGTACCGCCAGGGCAGGGTGCGGAACTTGGTGTCGTGCAGGTCGACGTCCTTCATCGACAGGGCGAAGGCCAGCAGCCGGTCCGCCGTGCCCAGCCCGGGGTCTACGGTCAGGGCCGCGGTGGCCGCCCGGGCCAGCGGGAGCAGCGCGGAGGGGTTCATGCCGCGGGCCCTGACCTTCTTGACGAGTGCGGCGGTGAACGCCTGCTGGCGTTTGATCCGGCCGATGTCGGAGCCGTCCCCCAGTCCGTGCCGGAGCCGGACGTAGTCCAGTGCCCGCTGGCCGGAGACGGTCTGCGGGCCGCGGGGGAAGACCAGCTTGCCGGGCGCTCCCAAGTGCGGGTTGAGGTCGCCCTCGTGGACGTCCTGGGGCAGGCAGACCGGCACCCCGCCGACCGCGGTGGTCAGCGCGGCGAAGCCGGCGAAGTCGACGACGACGGTGTGGTCCACCCGCAGCCCGGTGAGGGCTTCGACGGTGTTCTGGGTGCAGGCGGGGTTCCCCTTGGCGGTGCCGCCCACGGTGAACGCGGAGTTGAACATCGCGGCGGAGCGTGGTGGCGTCCACCGCCCGTCGGGCAGCCGGCACGGCGGGATCTCCACGAGGGTGTCGCGGGGGAAGGAGACCGCGAGCGCGTGCCGGCCGTCGCCGTGGACGTGCAGCAGGAACGCGGTGTCGGAGCGCCCCACGTCGCCCTCCCCGCCGCCGAGGCGGCGGTTCCCGCCGGCCCGCGAGTCGGAGCCGATGACCAGGACGTTGCTGCCGGCGCCGGCGGCGGGGCGGTCCCGGCTGAGGCCGTCCGCGCCGAAGGTGGTGATGTCCCCGTTGAGCTGGAGGTAGAGCCAGCCGGCGCCGGCGACCAGCAGGACCAGGAGCGCCAAGGTCGTCGCGGCGGTCATGCGCACCCCGCGCCGCGGCCCCCGGACGAGTCCCTCCCCGCCCCCCTTGCCGCCTCCGTGTGCGGCCCCTGCCGCGTGGCTGCGTGTCACGTGTACACCCTCGTCCGTGCTTTTTCCTGCCGGCAGACGGATCCCCCCTGCCCAGGGTTATACAGTTGCGCAATGTAGCAAGTGAAATTCCGGCCGGGTCCGCGCGACGACGGCCGCGAAGACCGACCGTGGTGACAACGAGAGAAGGGTGGCAGCGATGCTGCGCAATGGACTGGAACCCTGGCACCTGCTGATCGTGGCGCTCGTGGTGATTCTCCTCTTCGGCTCCAAGAAGTTGCCGGACACCGCCCGGGCACTGGGTAAGTCGCTGCGCATCCTCAAGAGCGAGACCAAGGCGATGAAGGAGGACGACGGCACGCCGCCGACCACCGCCTACGCCCCCGGCCCGGCGGAGCCCACGGAGTCCGCGCGCACCATCCACCCGGCGCCCGGCGCAGCCGCCACCGGCGGCGCGGCACCCGGCGGCATGGGCACCGAGCGACCGGCCGCCGCCCACGCGGAGCGGGAAGCCGGCCCGAACCCCGCACACTGACGTCGGCCGACCGGCGCAACGCACCGCACCCCGTCCACCGAGGACCGCCGCCCACCGTGGGACCGCTCCTCGCGGGCGACCCGTCGAGGACCGCCCACCGAGGGCCTACCCCGCTTCCGGGGCCCGACCCGCCGCGTACCTCACGGACTCACGCCGTCGAAGCCGTACCGCAGCGGCTCGCTCTTGACCTTCAGGTCGCGGCGGTAGATGTGCAGTGCCGCGACCTGGAGGCCGTCCGGGGCGCTCTCCACCCGGCAGGGACGGCTCACTTGGAGCACGCCCGGCCGGCCGGTCACCCGCAGTCGCACCCCGTCGGCGGGGCCACCGGTCAGCACCGCGACCTCCCACCGTTCCACCTCGACACCCACGCCCGTCACCGCGACCGATACCGCGTCCTTTTCGTCCATGAGCAACACTTTAGGGATTGCGCAATCAGGGAACCATCAAGGGGTGCGCCGCGTTGTCCGGACAGTGGCCGCAACACGCCACCGTCCGCGGGGCGCCGCCCGGCACCGGGCCGGACCGTCGGGCAATCTCGGCCCTCTATCCATCGGGGAATACACGTGCACCAGAACGACCGCTTACAGGCACCGGACACCACCGCATTCGAGCGCACCGTGGACCAGGCCCTGAACTCCCCGGAGGTCAGGTCGGCACTGTCGCGCACGGTCGGTGCCCTCAACGCCGAGCAGTTGCGCAGCGCGGCGTTCGACGCACGCGACGCACTGGCCGCCGCGGCGGCCGCCGAACATCGCGAACTCGTCCGCCTGCGCGGCGCCGCGGCCGACGGCACCCGGACGGTACCGCCCCCGCCGGCCGTCGGGACGACATCCCGCAGCGGTGGGGTGCTCCCCGCGCTGGGCGTGCTGGTGCCCGGACTGGCCGCCACCGCCGCGGCCGTCTTCCTGCTGTTCGGCTTCGGCCTGCACACCGTGGCGGCACCGTCCCGGCTCGCCGACGAACTGATCGCGGCCGGCTGGACGTCCGCCGGGGTCGCCGTCGTGGCGACGCTGACCGGGCTGGTCTGGATGCTGGTGGCGGCCTCCCGCAACCGGGCGGCGGCCGAGGCCCGGACGCCGGACGAGACCGATCCGGCGGTCGTGCGGGCGCACGAAGCCTGGCAACTGGCGCTGCTGGAGCGGGCGATCACGCCCTTCCTGCTCGGTCGGATCGACCGGGCGACGGGCGACGGGAGACCCGGTGGCCGGCCGGCGCTCCCCCGCCCGGCCACGGCCGGGGTGTCCGGCGGCGGCGAGCCCCGTCCGGCGCCGTCCGACGGCCCCGGCTACAGCTCACCGGACTTCGCCGGCCCCGACTTCAGCAGCCCGGACTTCGGCCGTCCGGGCTTCTCCGGGCCGACCGCACCCGGGTCGCCCTGACCCGTGCCGCCGGGCCTACCGGCGGCACCCGCGGCGACCGGCGGTGCACCCGCGCGCCCCGGCCCGCCGGCAGGCCGGGAACGGAACCGGGGACGCGCGGGCCGGGAGTCACAGATGCGCGGCGATGGCGGGCATCAGGTCCTCGAACGTGCGGCCCTGGGCGGGCGTGCCGATCGCGGCCATCTCCCAACCGCCGCCCGACCGGAAGACCTTGGCCATGATCTGGGCGGTGTGCGAACCGCCGCCGGAGAGGGAGTAACGGGCCAGCTCCTGGCCGGTGGCGTCGTCGAGCAGCCGGCAGAAGGCGTTCTCCACCTCCTCGAAGGTCTGCCCGGTGAAGGAGTTGACGGTGAAGACGATCTGGTCGATGTGGACCGGCACCCGTGCCAGGTCGACCTGGATCGACTCGTCGTCACCGCCCTGGCCGGCGCCGCCGACGAGGTTGTCGCCGGTGTGCCGCACCGAGCCGTCGTCGCTGACCAGGTGGTTGAAGAAGACGACGTCCACGGGCTGCTGGCCGGCGAAGAGCACGGCCGACGCGTCGAGGTCGATCTCGCGGGCGGTCAGCCGGGCCAGGAAGCCCTTGCGGCGCGCCGCCTGCCAGCCCAGCCCCATCCGGACCACGCTGAGCGCGCCGCCGTCCGACTTGCTCAGGCTGACCTTCTGGCCCTTGCTCAAATTCACACTCATCTGATTCCCCATGTGTCGGTCTCAACTGGAAACGGACGCGCCGGCACGGCAGTTCCGGCTTCCACCGACGAATCCACGATCCACCTCACAGTAGAAGCCGACATTCCGGGACGGAAATCGATATGGCCGCCGGTGCGGGCCCGCTTCAGTTCCGGGAATTGCCGAACAGCAACCGGTAGACCACGAGCAGGACCAGGGCGCCGGCGATGGCCGCGATCCAGGTCGCGAGGTCGAAGAAGTTGTGCGCGATCGGCCGGTGCAGGAGCTTCGCCGACAGCCAGCCGCCGATGAACGAACCGGCGATGCCGATGAGCGTGGTGCCCACCAGCCCGCCCGGATCGCGCCCGGGAAGAAGGAACTTGGCTATCGCCCCGGCCAGGAGCCCGAGCACGATCCAGCTGATGATGCCCACGGGACATCCTCTCCTTGGTCGTTGGGTAGGTGCGGTCCGAAAATCTACATCACTGTAGAAGTTGTCCGCGCCGGAACCGGCCGGGGCGGCCGGCGCAGCGTTTGCCGGGACGGCGGGCCGGCGGGACGCTGGGGACATGGCGTGCGCCGCACCCCCCGAGACGCTGACCGGGTGGGCCGTCGAGCGACCGGGGCCGATCGCCTCCGGGCCGCTGACACAGGTGCGCCGCCCCGTCCCCGAGCCCGGCCCCGGGGAACTCCTGGTGACGGTGGAGGCTTGCGGTGTCTGTCGTACGGATCTGCATCTCGCTGAGGGTGATCTTCCAGCGCACCGGCCGGCGACCGTACCGGGACACGAGATCGTGGGCCGGGTGGCTGCCGCGGGTGCGGCGGTGACGCGCTTCCGCACCGGCGACCGGGTCGGCGGGGCCTGGCTGCGGGCCACCTGCGGGGAGTGCCGGTACTGCCGGGCCGGCGCCGAGAACCTCTGCCCCGCCTCCCGGTACACCGGCTGGGACGCCGACGGCGGCTTCGCCGACCTCACCCTGCTCCCCGCCGACTACGCCTACCCGCTGCCGGAGTCCACGCCCGCGACGACGCTGGCACCCCTGCTGTGCGCCGGGATCATCGGCTACCGGGCGCTGCGGCGCTGCGCCCTGCCGCCGGGCGGACGGCTGGGCCTCTACGGCTTCGGCGGCTCGGCGCACCTCGCGGCACAGGTCGCGGTGGCCGAGGGGGCCCGGCTGCACGTGCTGACCCGGTCCGCGCGCGCCCGCGAGCTGGCGCGCTCGCTGGGCGCGGTGTCCACCGGCGGCGCCTACGACCGGCCGCCCGAACCGCTGGACTCGGCGATCCTGTTCGCGCCGGTCGGCGATCTGGTGCCGGTGGCGCTGGCGGCGCTGGACCGGTCGGGCACGCTCGCCGTCGCCGGCATCCACCTCACCGACATTCCGCCGCTCACCTACCAGGAACACCTCTTCTACGAGCGGAACCTGTGCAGCGTGACGGCCAACACCCGGGACGACGGGCAGGAGTTCCTCAGGACCGCGGCACGGATCGGGATCCGGGTCACCACCAGCCCGTACCCGCTCGGCCGGGCGCCCGAGGCCCTCGCCGACCTGGCCGGCGACCGCGTCCAGGGGGCGGCGGTGCTGGTGCCCGACCGGGAGTTCAGCGGGTCGTGAGGTAGGCCGCGACGAGTTCGGCCGGGGCCGCCTGCCGCCACGAGTCGAGCAGGATGTCGCGGAGTTCGTCCAGGTCGTCGAGGGCGGCGAGGCGCACCCGGACCCAGTTCGAGCCGGCCTCGTGCGGCGGCACCCAGAACTTCTCCGGCTCCGCCGCGATCAGCTCGCCGCGCTCGTGCATCGGGCACCGCACGGCGAACGAGGACTCGTCGTCGGGCACGGTGACGAACATCTTCCCGGCGACCCGGAAGGTGGGCATGCCCCACGCCTGCTTCTCCGCGGTCTGCGGGAGGGCGAGCGCGAGGCGGCGGACGTCGTCGGAGTCCGGCGCGGCAGCGGATCCGGAGGTGGTCGTGGTCACGTCACCAGGGTACGGCGCGGGGCCCGCCGCCATCGGCTCACCAGGGGGACGGGGCGTAGTCCTTGAGGAAGCAGCCGTGCAGGTCCTCGCCCTGTTCGCCGCGGACGATCGGGTCGTAGACCCGGGCCGCGCCGTCCACCAGGTCCAGCGGGGCGTGGAAGCCCTCGTCGGCCAGCCGCATCTTGTCCGGATGCGGACGCTCGTCCGTGATCCAGCCGGTGTCGACGGCGGTCATCAGGATGCCGTCGGTCTCCAGCATCTCGCGGGCGCTGGTGCGGGTGAGCATGTTGAGCGCGGCCTTGGCCATGTTGGTGTGCGGGTGTCCCGCGCCCTTGTACCCGCGGCTGAACTGGCCTTCCATCGCCGAGACGTTCACCACGTACTTGCGGCGGGCCGGGGACCCGGCGAGCGCCGGACGCAACTTGCTGACCAGCAGGAACGGTGCGGTCATGTTGCAGAGCTGGACCTCCAGGAGCTCCACCGGGTCGACCTCGTCCACCGTGTGGATCCAGCTGTTGGACGCGTGCAGGTCGGGCACCAGACCGCCGGCGTCGATCGCGGTGCCGGCCTCGATCCGGGCCGGCGAGGCGGAGCCGCTGGTCAGGGCGAGGGCGGTGAGGTCCGTTGCGGACAGCCCGGACGTGCCGTCGGGCGCCGCGGGCAGGGCGGGCGCACCGCTGCCGAAGTGGCCGAGGACGACGGCCGCGGGCAGCTCGCCGGCGGGCAGCGGCGCGGACTCGGCCTCGACCAGCTTGCGGTACGCCTCGGGCGAGCGGCGCACGGTCTGCGCGGCGTTGTTGATCAGGATGTCGAGCGGGCCCTCGGCGCGCACCGTCTCGGCGAGCGAGAGGACCTGGGACGGGTCGCGCAGGTCGATCCCGACGATCTTCAGTCGGTGCAGCCACTCCGCGCTGTCCGGCATCGCCGTGAAGCGCCGGATCGCGTCGTTCGGGAAGCGGGTGGTGATCGTGGTGTGGGCGCCGTCCCGCAGCAGCCGGAGCGCGATGTACATGCCGATCTTGGCGCGGCCACCGGTGAGCAGCGCGCGCCGCCCCGTGAGGTCCGTGCGGGCGTCCCGGCGGGCCCGGTTCTCCTGGGCGCAGGAGGGGCACAGCTGGTGGTAGAAGGCGTCGACCTCGACGTAGCGGGACTTGCAGACGTAGCAGGAGCGGGGCCGCTGCAGGATGCCGGCGACGTCCGTGCTCACCGAGCTGGCCAGGGCACGGCCCATGGTCTCGTCGTCGATCCGGTCGGCGGCCCCGGTGGCGGTGGCCTCGGTGACCGCCTTGTCGTGGGCGGTCTTGGCGAAGCGGCGTTCCTGCCGGCGGCGGCGCTTGACCTCGCGGAAGATCCCGGCAGTGGCCCGCCGTATGGTGATCGCGTCGGGGTGGTCCACCGGCAGGGCGTCCAGCTCCTCCAGGACGCTCAAGCAGATCGCCATCCGCTCCGCGTCGATTCCGGTGCGCTCGGCCCGGCCTTCTTCGGTCACCGTCATCGCCGCTGCCGCTTTCCTGGGATCGTTCGGTCTCTCCAGGCCGGCCGTGGGACCTCGGGATTGCCTGTTCGAGCTTCGGCGGAACTTTACGCCAGCGGCCAGCGACCACGCCAAACCGGCGGCGACGGCACCGGTCCCGCGGGCGGCAGCCGAGCGCGCCGGCCGTCGCCGATCCGGCCGTTCCGCTGTCGCCGCCGCCGGTGATCGGCACAATGAGGGACGTGCCGCACGACGCTGAACTCGCCCTCGCCGACGGGACGTCCATCCGCCTGGAACTCGCGCCGGCGCCGGACCCGACCCGGCCGGACGACCTGCCCGGCGCGGCCGCGGCGGAGGGCTTCCTGGGCGGAACGGCACCGGAGGCGGGCGCGGCCCACGGCGGCGGACGGGCCGCGGCGGAGGCGGTGGCGGCGCTGCGCACCGTCCTGCGCCCCCTGGGCCCGCTGCTCCAGGAGGTGCACGACGCGGTCACCGCCGCCGAGCGGCCCCCCGACGAGGTGTCGGTGCAGTTCGGCGTGCAGGTGGGCCAGGACCTCAAGCTCGGCGTCGTCGCCGGGAGCGGGCGGGCGTCGCTGACGATCACCGCGACCTGGCGGCCGCAGCCCACCGGCTGAGGGGCCGGCGCCGGCGGGCGGCGGCCCGACCGGGTCCGGCCCCGGTGTCCGGCGTCAGGGCCGTCCCAGCAGCTGGGCGCCGGCCGCGGAGTCGCCGCGGGCGGTGAAGTAGGCGGTGAACGCCGCGAGGAACTCCTCCTCGGTGATCTCCCCGTCGCCGTCGGCGTCGAGTTGGCGGAAACCGTGGTTGAGCTCGGCCGGATGGATGCGGGAGCTGCCGAACAGCACCCGGTACTCGTCGGCGCCCAGGCGGCCGCTGCCGTCGGTGTCCGCGGCGCGGAAGAGGGCCCGCAGTGCGGGGTGCAGGCCCTTGTCGAGGTACGCGGGGTCCTGGTCGACGCCGGCGAGCACGGCCGTGCTGAACTCCGCCAGCGACACCCGGTCGTCGCCGTCGGTGTCCATGGAGGTGCGGATCTGCTGCCACCAGGCGTCGAAGCCCGCGTACACCTCGGCCTCCCGGTCCTCGGACGGTTCCAGCTGCCAGCAGACGTTGTGCGCCATCGCCTGGAGGTCGGCGGCGGTCAGGTACCCGTCGCCGGTCTGGTCGAGCACCTGCCGGAAGAAGGTCTCGACGCGGGCCCGGCGCGTGGTGCCGCGGCCGGAGCGGCGGGGCCGCGGCGGCCGCCCGACCGGCACGGCGCCCCCGGCACCGGGCTCCTCGGCGGTGGCCCGCTCCGCCGTGCCGCCACCGCCCACCCCCGAGCGGTAGCGCAGGCGGTCGGGCAGCCGCGTCACGATGTGCCGCGCGCCGTGGTGCAGCGTCCAGGACAGGGCGGCGGCGCCACGGCTGCGGCGCAGGCCGAAGCGCTCGCGGAAGGCCGGCGGCAGGTCCGCGAGGGTCAGGGCGGTCAGCAGGCGGGCGATCACCGGGCGCAGCAGCGGCCAGGCGGGGCGCAGCCGCCCCAGGCGGCGCGGGGCCGGGGCCTGGCGCAGCATGTCGAAGAGCAGGTCGTGCGCGGCCCCGGTGTACTCCAGGCGTTCGCGGATGGTGCGTTCCACGTAGGCGGGCACGTCCGCGGCGGTCGCCGGGAAGAGTTCCGCGGGCAGCGCGAACGCGTCGCAGACGGAGCGGAACTCGGCGTACAGCTCTTCGCGTTGGGCCGGGTCCAGCGGTGCTCCGGACAGTTCCCCCATCGCGGTCATCGACTCGTACAGGGTGACCAGCACCCACACCCGGACCGCGGGCTCCAGTGCGGTGAAGCTGCGGCCGTCGGCGTCGGTGCCCTGGATGCGGCGGTGGGTCCGCTCCAGGCGGCCGATCTCCCGGTGCAGTCCCTCCCGGTCGGCGAAGAACAGCCGCTTGCCGCTGTCCATGGTGTGCTCCACCCGCCGCCAGGGATGCGCGCGGTAGGTGGAGAACTCCGCGAGGCCGGCGGCGACCGTCGGATCGGCGTTCTGGAGCACGAGCAGGCGCCAGGCGACCAGGGCGATCCGACGCTCGCCGAGGGTGCGGCGCAGCGGGCGGTCGGATCCGGGCAGGACGGTGGTCACGGGCTTCTCCCAACGGGCGGGGGCACGGCGGCAGTTCGACGGGCAGGTAAGGTGCCCGCTCAGCCGTAGGAGTAGCCTCCGTCGCCCGTTCCCCGACGGGGTTTCCGGCGCGGGACCACCCGTCCGGGCGATCTGTGGGCCCGGCAGGTTTGCCGCAGGCGGCCCGCGTCGGCGCGGTCGAGGCGTCCCGGCGCGCCGGCGGTCCCCGTCCGCCGGCCGGGTTCACCGGGGGTCGGGGCGGCGACGGTGTCGAAGAGCAGCTTCTTGAAGCCGGCCTCGTCGACGCGGCGCACCAGGGTGAGGTTGGCGGGCGGGGCGACCAGCCGTCGGTCGATGACCATCTGCCCGCGGGTCTCGTCGGCGAGCGAGACCTCGACGTGGGCCCGTTCCTGCTCGGTGACCAGGCCGGGGTCGAGGGCGACGGCCATGGCGACGGGGTCGGGCAGGTCGTAGCCGGCGAGTCCGGTCACGGTGCGGGCGAACTCCGCGACGGTGCGGTTGATGCGGTGGGCGAACGTCGCCATGGGGGTGCCGAGTTCGGCCAGCCGCTGCTGGTCGGCGGGGCTCATGACGGCGTCCTTGCGGGAGACGTCCCAGCCGATCCAGGTGACCTTGTCGGCGGTGGCGGCGCGGGTGACGATCCGGGCGGCTTCGGGGTCGGCCCAGACGTTGAACTCGGCGGTCGGCGAGACGTTGCCCGCCAGGTCGGGGGCGCCGGCCATGCAGTACACGTGCCGGTAGCGGGTGAACAGCTCCGGGTCGATCAGCAGGGCGGCGGCGATGTTGGTCAGCGGGGCGAGGGTGACCAGCGTCAACTCCCCGGGATGCCGGCGGGGATGGGAGAGCAGCGCCTCGACCGCGTGCCCGTCGCGGGGGGTGGCGCTGGGGTCGGGCAGGTCGTTGTCCCCCATCCCGTCCTCGCCGTGCACCTCCGTCGCGCCGGACGCCGCGCGCAGCATCGGCCCGCCGCAGCCCAGGTGGACGGGGACGTCGGTGCGGCCGGCGGTCTCCAGGGAGATCAGGGCGTTGCGGGCGGCGACGGTGACCGGCACGTTGCCGGCGACGGTCGTCACCGCCCGGACGTCCCCGAGTCCGCTGGCGGCGGCCAGCAGGAGGGCGACGGCGTCGTCGGAACCGGTGTCGGTGTCGATGATCAGCGGGAGTGCGGGCATGGCCGGGCCCTTTCGGCAGGTGGCGGTGCAGGGTCGGGCGGGCACCGCCAGGGTACGGCGGGCCGTGGCGTCGCGGGGTTCCTTCCGGGGGCGGCGGGGCGCCCCCGGCGGTCGCCGCGCGGCGCGTCGTGGGAGGGGGTCACGGGGTGGGGGCGAGGGCCGCGCCGAGCGCCGTCCGGTCGAGCTTGCCGTTGCGGTTGAGCGGCAGCGCATCGAGGGCGGTGAGGGAGGCGGGGACCATGTAGGCGGGGAGGCGGGCGCGCAGGGCGGTGCGCAGGCCGTCGGGGGTGGTGGTCGGGTCGTCGGTGGTGTAGGCGGCGGTGAGTTCGGTGCCGCCGGGTGTGGTGAGGGGCAGCACGGCCGCGTCGCGGATGCCGGGCAGGGCCCGCAGCGCGGCTTCCACTTCGCCGAGTTCGACGCGGTAGCCGTGCACCTGGACCTGCTGGTCGCCGCGGCCGAGGTGGACCAGGGGCGGCTGCGCGCCGGCCGGGCCGGGCAGGGGCTCGACGCGGTCGCCGGTGCGGTACCAGTGCGCGTCGGTGAGGGCGGTGGCCGGGTCGTGGGGCGAGCCGTCGGGGGCCAGGAAGCGGCCGGCGTTCTCGGTCGGGTCGAGGTAGCCGGGGAAGCGCTGCGGGCCGCGCATGCACAGTTCGCCGTCGTCGAGGCGGAGTTCGAGGCCGGGGTGGGGGGTGCCGATCGGGACGGTGGCGTTGCGGGTGGCGGGCCAGTCGGCGGGGTCGGCGGGGAGGCGGTAGGTGACGCAGGTGACGGTGAGCTCGGTGGGGCCGTAGGCGTTCTCCAGCGTGCTGGCGGGGGCGGCCCGGTGCCAGGCGGCGGCCTGCTGGAGGGTGAGCGGTTCGCCGCAGAACATGCTCTGCCGCAGGGTCGGCATGCTGTCGGGCTTCAGGGCGCGCAGGCGTTGGGCGAGGGAGACGAGCGAGGGGACGGAGTTCCAGTGGGTGAGGGCCCGCCGGTTGACGAACCGGACCGGTGCGAGGAGTTCGCCGCGGGTCGGCACGACGAGGGTGGCGCCGCTCCCCCAGGCGGTGAACATGTCGTGGACCGAGGGGTCGAAGGTCAGGTCGAAGGTCTGCGAGAAGCGGTCGCCGGGGCCGGCGGCGGTGCGCGCGACGACGTGCGCGAGGTAGGCGCAGACGTTCCGGTGGCGGACCGGGACGCCTTTGGGGACGCCGGTCGAGCCGGAGGTGAACAGGAGGTAGGCCAGGTCGTCGGGGTGGGCGGTGCGGGCGTCCGGGACGGTGGTCGCGGGCAGGGCCGCCAGGTCGTCGTCGGTGAGGGCGAGGGTCGGCACGCCGAGGGGCTCGGGGTGGTCGGCGGTGGTGTCGGCGAGCACCGCGTCCAGGTCGGCGGCCCGGGCGATGGCCGCGTTGCGTCCGGCGGGGAAGGTCGGGCCGAGCGGGACGACGGTGGCGCCCAGCCGCTGGACGGCGAGGTAGCCCGCGTAGGCCACGGCGGTGCGGGCGGCCAGCAGACCGATGCGGCGGGGCGGGCGCGCGCCGACGTGTTGCCGGAGGCGGGCGGCCAACGCGTCGACGCGGGCGGCGAGTTGGGCGTAGTCGAGGGTGGTGCCGGCGACTTCCAGGGCGGGGCGTTCGCCGTGCCGGTCGACGGCGGCGGCGAACCAGTCGTACAGGGTGCGGTGGCTGGCGGCGGGCGTGGTCATGCGGGCGGTCCGGCTTTCTCGACGGGGGCGTCGCGGTCGGTGTAGGCGCAGCTCAGCGGGTATGTGGAGCGGTCGCGGAGGGTGGTCCAGCGGTATCCGCCCCAGTGCCCTCGGCGGGCGCCCGGCGGGACCGGGATGGTCCAGGGGCGACCGGCCAGGCCCGCGCCGCTGGCCTTGACGCAGGCTTCCTGGGCGGTCCAGATCCAGGCGACCTCCTCCGCGGCGCGTTCCGGGGGGAGCGCGGCGAGCTGCCGGGCGTGGTCGGGCAGCAGCCGACGGGTCAGGGCGGGGCTGACGTGCGTGGCGGGGCGTTGCAGGTCCACGCCGAGGGCCCGGCCGACGGCGACTCCGGCGGCCATCCCGCCCTCGGTGTGCGAGACGCTGATGCCGATGCCGGGGTGGCCGTGCAGGGCGGGTTTGCCCCGTGGATCGGCGGTGATCTCGGCGTCGGCGAGGTCCGGGCGGACCGCGGTGAGCAGCTGCCGCAACAGGCCGCGCCCGGCGAGGAATTCACGGGCCCGCCATTCGGGCAGGGCGGCGGCCCGGCGCAGGTCGTCCGGGTGGCGACTGGCCGGGGCCGGGCCGGGGCGTCCCCGCGGGTCGCTGGTGGTGCTCAACCAGACCCGGTCGGCGATGCGGAGGGGGCGGGTCACGGCAGGGTGCCCGGCCGGACCAGGCCGTCGAGGGCGACCTCGGCGGTGTCCGCGACGGCGCCGAGGACGACCTCACCGGCGCCACCACCGATGTCGAACAGCGCCGCCTGGGCCCGGACCTCCTGGATGCCGCCGGTGGTGAAGCCCTCCGCGCCCCACAGTTGGCCGCAGGCGGCGAGGACGTGGTTGACGGTCGAGCCCGCGGCGGCCTTGAGGGCGGCGGCGGCCGTTGCGTCGTGGCGGAGGGCCACCGCGTCCGCGCAGTCCGCGGCCAGGGCGTGCAGTTCCCGCACCCGGACCAGGCAGGCCGCGAAGCGCTGCCGCACCGGGTCCAGGTCCCACAGTGTGCCGTCGCCGTGCGGGCGCCGGGTCAGGTGGCGGTGGGTGTCGGCCAGGACACGCCGGCACAGGGCGACGCCCCACTGCGCGCCGGCCAGGCGCTCGGTGGTGATGTGGCGGGCGAAGAGGGGCAGTCCGAAGCCGGTGCGGCCGACCAGGTGGTCGCGGTCGAGCCGGACGTCGTCGAGGGTGAGGTGCCCGGTGCCGGAGGGGGCGAACAGGGCCGAGTCGGCGGCCCGGGCGGTGACGCCGGGTGCGTCGGCGGGGACCAGGACCCAGGTGAAGTGGGTGAAGTGGCGGCCGGGCCGGTGCCGGGCCAGGACGAGGTGCCAGGCCGCGGTGGTGGTGTTGGCGATCCACCGTTTGGTGCCGGTGAGGGTCAGGCCGTCGTCGGCGATCCGGACCTCGGTGCGCAGGGCTGCGAGGTCGGTGCCGGTGGTGGCGTCGGTGGCCGCGAGGGTGACGGTGGCCCGACCGGACAGCACCTCGTCCAGGGCCTGCCGGGCGAGTGGCGTCCGGCCGGCCGCCAGGACCGGTAGGGCGGTGGCGAGTTGGACGCTGGCGGAGAGGGTGGCGGGGATGCTGAAGCGGGCGTCGACGGCGGTGAGCAGGTCGGCCAGGCCGTCGGGGTCGGTGCCCGCGGTGACGGTGCCGTCGCGGTAGGCGCGGGTGAGCAGGCCGGCGCGGCCGAGCGCGGCCCACACCTCGGCGCCGGTCGCGGTCGCCGGCAGCGCGTCGAGGGCGGCGTAGCGGGCGGCCGGTGGTGCCGGTGGGGTCACCTGGTCGGGTGTCGGCGGGCTCGCCGGCAAGGGCGGGCTGTCAGGCAAAGGTGACTCCCTGGTCGCGCAGGGCCAGGCGGCCGTCGGCGAGGTGCAGCCGGTCGTTGCTGTAGTTGAGGGCGGCCGAGCGCAGATCCCGCAGGGCCCGTTCCAGGCCGGTGGGCGAGTCCTGGAGGTAGCCGTGGCGCAGGCCGAGGGCGGTGACCAGGTCGTCGACCGCGGAGTGGCACTCCTCCGCTGCGGTGATCTTGAGCGCGTTGAGCTGGAGCTGCCGGGCCGGGACGGCGAGGTCGGCGCCGGACTCCAGGGTGCGCAGGCTCTGTTGGAGCAGGGCGTGGACGGTGTCCAGGCGCTGCCGGGCGCGGGAGATCCGGGTGAGCAGCAGTTCCGAGCCGAGGTCGAAGCGCTCGCGGCCGGCCGGGCTGCGCAGCAGCCGCAGGACGCGGGAGAGCGCGCCGGCGGCCGTGCCGAGCCAGGCCGCCGACCAGCCGAGGTGCGCCAGCGGGCCGAAGACCTGGGCGGCGATGTGGTGGAACCCGCCCTGTTCGCCGATGACGTGGTGGTCGGGGACCCGGCCGGTCAGCCGCAGGGCGACGCTGTGACTGGCCCGCATCCCCATCGGCTGCCAGTCGCCCGACGGGGTGCGGGTGAGCTGGTCGCGGTGGGCGTAGACCAGTGACACCTCGCTCGCGGTGGCGTCCGCGCCGGGGCTGCGCATGGTGATCAGGTAGCCGTCGGCGTGGCTGCCGCCGGTGACGATGGGCGCGAACCGGTCGATCGTCAACTGACCGTCGGCGTCGCTGAGTTGCGCCTCGGCGGTGAGCAGGTGGCCGCCCTTGCCGGCCTCGGTGGTGACGGAGGCCAGGTAGCACTCGCCGGCCGCGATCCGCGGGAGGAGTTCCTTGCGCAGCCGTTCGCCGGCGAACCGGACGACCGCCTGGACCTGCTGGCAGTGCATCGCGAAGATCATGCCGACGGACATGTCGACGCGCCCCAGCGCCTCCGCGGCCGTCACCAACTCCCGTGCGGTGCCGCCGAGTCCGCCGTGCTCGGACGGGACCAGGAGGCCGAGCAGGCCGGTGCTGCGGAGCGCGTCCAGGGCCTCGGTGGGGAACTCCGCGGCCCGGTCGGTGCGGGTCGCGTGCCGGGCGGCGACCTCCGCCGCCTCGGCCAGCCGGGCCGCGAGGTCGTTGCCGGTCATGCGGTGACCTCGCCGGACAACTGTGCGGCGATCGCCTGCCAGAGGCTGCCGGCGGTGGCGAAGGTGGTGTCGTTGAGGTCCTCGTCCGGCAGGGAGATCCCGAAGGTGTCCTCGATGGTGAAGAGCAGTTCGATGGCCTGCATGGAGTCGACGCCGAGCCGGCGCAGGTCGGTGTCCGGGGCGAGGTCGAGCGGTTCGGCGCCGGAGTGCTTGAGGAACGGGCGGAGCATGTCGGTGAAGCGGGCGTCCATGGGGCCTCTTCCAGGAAGGTGGGTGGTCAGCGGGCGATGCGACAGAGGTCGTCGACCCGGCGGAGGTTTTCGGGGATGAGTTCGTCCGCGTCGAGTTCGCGGTCCAGGGCGCTCTCCAGCCGTTCGATGATCTCGACCAGGCGGAACGAGCTGAACGCCGGGAAGGAGTCGAACGGGGCCCCGCCGAGCAGGTCGGCGACCGGAACGCCCAGCACGTCGGCGGCCACCGCGGCCACCCGGCGGCGCAGTTCGCCGTCGGCCGCGGGCGGCGCCGCGGGGTCGGGGACCGTCCCGAAGACCGTGCGGTCGGCGGTGAGGACGGCGCGCAGACGGTCGACGACACCCGGCGGTTCGGCGCGACCGCGGGCGACCCGGCGGTGGGCGAGGTAGGTCTGTTCCACGACCTTGTCCCAGGCGCGCAGGTGGTCGGCCTCGGGACCGGGCTGCGGCCCGTCGACGCGGCCGGCGAACAGCGCGCGGTAGGTGGCGTGCAGTTTGCGGGTGCGTGCCAACAACCAGGTTTCGACGGTGAGTTGTTCGATCGCCCGGGCCCGGTCCGGCCACTTCTCGTAGGTGTCCAGGTAGGCGTCGGCGGCGGTCGCGTCGCAGTCCGGGGCGGGCCGCAGGGCGGGCAGCGGCGGGAGGTCCGTCGGCGCCAGTTCGACGACGTCGGCCGTGGTGAGTCCGGCGAGGTCGGCCGCGGGCAGCACCCAGCGGCCGGGCGTGGCCGGTCCCCACTCGGTCTCGTTGCGGTATGCGTCGGTGACGTGCCAGCCGTCCGGGCCCGCGGCCAGCAGGAAGCTGTGCGGCATGTGGGCCCGCCCGTGGTAGGGCAGCCAGGGCAGTTCGTGGGCGTCCGCGACGACGTAGCGGACGCCGTCGTCGGGGGTCAGCGCGGCCAGCAGCCCCGCACCGGTCGACCGGGCGTGGTCGACGACCCGCAGGCCGACCAGGGCCGGGAGGGTGGCCAGTTGCTCGGCCAGCGGCGGGTCGACGGTGGGCAGACCGTCCTCGGCGCGCTCCCAGGAACGCAGGCCGAGGGGGGCGCCGAGCCGAAGGTGGGCGCCGGGACCGTGGTGGTGGTCGGCGAGCACCGCGAAGTTGACTTGGATGCAGTCCAGCAGGCCGGTGTGGACCGGGCCGAAGTCCAGGTGTGCCATGTCCGTTCCCCTTCCTTCGGTCACAGCCACCGCGGCAGTACGGGCAGCGTGGCGGTGGTGGTGTGCAGCCCGGTGCCGGTGGACCGGCCGGACAGCCAGGCGAGGGCGTCGGCGGGGCTGCCGGAGACGACCGGGCCGCCGGTGCCGTAGCGGGCCAGCTCCGCTCCCCCGTCGTCGCGCAGGGTGAACGGCGGGACGTCCGCCGCCTGGGCGTAGTAGCCGAGGACGTCGGCGAGGATAATGTCGCGGGCGCCGGTGGGGATGTCGGCGACGCGGTAGCCGAGGTCCAGGTCCACGTGGTGGAGTTCGAGTTCCCGCAGGCGGATCACCAACACCCGCTGCGGGGTGCAGAGTTCGCCGGTGAACGGCCGGACGGTGGCCTGCCAGGCGGGTTCCGGAAGTTCTTCGACGCTGCGCTGGAAGTGCGCCGCGGTCTCCCGCACGTCCGCGACCAGCGCGGCGGCGGAGCGGTGGGCGCCGGCCTCGATCTCCGCGTCGCGGGTGGCGCGGTCGGGGTACTGGAGGGTCTCCACTCCGGTGCGGGCCCAGGACAAGAGGCGCTCCAGGGCCGGTGCCTGGCGGGCCAGGTGGCTCAGGACGTGGCCGCGGGTCCAGCCGGTGAGCGTGGACGGGGCCGGGACGTCCGCGTCGGTGAGGTCGGCCAGGCCGGTCAGCAGCCGGTCGGCGGCGGCCGCGAGTTCCCGGAAGGACTCCGGGGTGGGGGGTATTTCCTTCATGGTGCGGTTCCCTTTCGGTGGTGCGCCCGGCCCGGCGGTCCGGCCGGTGCCGGGTCCGGTCGGCCGGGTCTGCGACGGGGCGGGGCGGGGCTAGTTGACGAGTCGGGCGAACCCCTTCGCGATCCGGTCGAGTTCGCCGGCGATGTGCGGCAGTCGGGTGGGGTCGTCGGCCGCCAGCGCCGCCGCCTGCTGCTCCTCGTCGCCGTAGAGGAGGCTGGTGGCGGCCTTGAAGCGGAGCGCCTGCGGGTCGTCGCCGAGCAGGTGGCCACCGAGGACGACGAGGCCGGACCCGTCGAGGAGGGCGCCGGCCAGGGACGCCGAGTCGGTGATGCCGCGGGCCGCCAGGCGGGCGCGCAGCGGCTCGAAGTCCGGGTAGACGTAGAAGCCGGCGGTGGGCGGGCGGCACACGGCGCCGGCGTCGACCGCGATCCGGTGCACGGCCCGGGCCACCGCACCGTGCAGCCGGGCCGCGGCCCGCACCCGGTCGGTGATCTCCGGCGGCTCGGCGTAGGCGTACGCGGCGACGTGCTGCATCGGGCCGGCGAGCGTGGACCACAGTTCGCTGGCGACGGTGATCACGCCGTCGCGCAGCCGCTCCCCGGTGTCGCCGGCCGGGAACCGCGCCACGCCGATCCGCCAGCCGCCCAGGCCGAGGGTCTTGGACAGGCCGCTGGTGACCACGGTGCGTTCGGGGGCCACCTCGGCCGGGCTGAGGAAGGGGGTGCGGTCGGGGTCGTGGACGATGTCGCGGTAGATCTCGTCGGCGACGACCACCAGGTCCTCCTCCCGTGCCAGTGCCCCGAGTTCGCGGACCAGCGCGGGCGGGGCGAGGGTGCCGGTGGGGTTGTCGGGGAGGGTGAGGATCAGCAGGCGCGGATCACCGCCGGCGGCGCGGGCCTCGCGCAGGACGGTGCGCAGCGCGTCGGGCGCCGGGACTCCGCCGCACTCCGCGGGGACCGGCACGCCGTAGACCCGTTTGCCGGCGTAGCGGGCTTGGGGCGCGTAGGTGTTCCAGGCCGGACTGGGCAGCAACACGTCCCCGGGCACGGTCAGTTGCAGGGCCATCAGCAGCGGCTTGCTGCCGGGGGCGACCACCACCTGGTCGGCGGTGGTGGGCTGCCGGCGGCGGGTGAAGTAGCCGGCCACCTCGGTGCGGACGTCCTCGGCGCCGGCCACCGGCCCGTAGGCGGCGCGGCTCGCACCGGCCGCCAACCGTGCCGCGAGCTGCGGCAGGACCGGCAGGCGGGCCTCGCCGAACGCCAGGTGGACCAGGGACTCGCCGCGGGCCCGGCGCCGGTCGACCAGTTGGTTCAGCGCGAGGTTCGGCGAGGGCGCGGGGGCGCTGGGGTGGGCGGGGGTCATGCCGGGCTCCCTTCGGTGCGGGACGTGGTCCCGCCGCGGACGGCCGCCGCGAGGTCGGCGGGGGTGGCGGGGTCCAGCTCCAGTTCGTCGAGCCAGGCGGCGGTGGCCGAGTAGCGGGCCCGGAACGGCCGGCCGACCAGGGACGGTTGCCGCGCCTGGAGCATCCGCAGTCGGAAGAACGCCCCCTCGGGGGTCTCCTCCACGCCGTCCACCACGACCTTGCCCGGGGTGGCCGACATGACCGGACCGCGGACCGTGCGGGCGAGGCCGGGCAGAGTGCGGTAGGCGTCGGCGAAGATCTCCGCGGCGCGGGCCAACGGCACCTTGAAGTACTCGTGCGGACCGGTGTCCCGCTCGACGAACTGGTAGTAGGGGACGGCGCCGGCCGCGAGTTCGGCGCGCCACAGCCGGCTCCACGTGTCGGCGTCGTCGTTGACGTGGGCGATCAGCGGGGCCTGGCAGTACACGACGGCGCCGGTGGCGCGGATGCGGCGGATGGCCTGTTGGGACAGGTCCGTCGCCAGTTCCCGCGGGTGGCTGAAGTGGGCCATCACCGCGAGCTGTCGACCGGAGTCCACCACCTGCTCGAAGAGGCGGAGCGCGTCGTCGGCGTCGGCGTCGGTGACGAAGCGCTGGGGCCAGTAGGCGACGGACTTGGTGCCGATCCGGACGGTGCGGACCGTCTCCACGTCCAGCAGCGGCTCCAGGTGGGTGCGCAGCCGGTCGGTGGACATCACCATCGGGTCGCCGCCGGTGACCAGCACGTCGTGGACCTCGGGGTGCGTGCGGAGGTGGTCGAGCAGACCGCTCGGGTCGGGCGCGGCGAACCGCAGGTCGGCGTCGCCGATGAACTGCGCCCAGCGGAAGCAGTAGGTGCAGTACGCGTGGCAGGTCTGTCCCTGGCCGGGGAAGTACAGCACGGTCTCGCGGTACTTGTGCTGGAGGCCGGGGATCGGGTCGCCGTCCTGGACGGGGACGTTGAGTTGCTGTTGGCCCGAGGGGTGCGGGTTGAGCCGGCCGCGGATCTCCTGGACGGCCTCGCGCAGCAGCAGTCGGTCGGCCGGGTCGGCGGAGAGCTTGCCGAGCCGGTCCTCGTCGTCGCCGGTGAGCATGCCGCGCTGCGGGAAGGTGAGCTGGAACATCGGGTCGCCGGGCACGTCGTCCCAGTCGATCAGCTGCTCCAGGACGTAGGAGTTGACGCGGAACGGCAGGACCAGGGAGATCCGGCGGACGGTCTCCCGCACCTCGTCGGGCAGCCCGTGGCGGTCGGCGATGGTGTCGATGTGGCGGGGCCCGTACGCGCGAAAGCGGGTGGTTTCCGGGGCACCGGCCGTCATCGGCGGGCACCCCCGGTCCGGCCCTGCTTGCGGTAGAGGTCGTCGCCGAGCACCAGGAAGTCGAGGTCCATGGCGCGGAAGGCGGTCAGCGCGTCGGCGGCGGTGTTGACGATGGGTTCGCCCTTGTCGTTGAAGGAGGTGTTGAGCAGCACCGGCGGGGCGCCGTGTCGGTCGAGGGCGTCGAGGACGGCGCCGACGGCCGGCGCTTCGTCGCCGTGCAGCACCTGCGGGCGGGTCGTGCCGTCGACGTGGACGACGCCGGGGGCGACCTGCCGGCCGAGTTCGGTGGCCTTGGCGGCGCCGAGCATGTACCGGCTCAGGTGCTCCTGCTGTTCCCAGAGCCGCTCGCCGTAGTCGCGTCGGGTGACGCCGGCGAAGGGGCGCCACTGTTCGCGGTTCTTGACGGTGTTGACCCGGGTGTTGACGTCGGCGGTGTTCGGCACCGCGATGATCGAGCGGCGGCACAGGGCGCGCGGCCCGACCTCGGCGCGGCCCTGTGCGACCGCGCCGATCTGCCCGTCGAGGAGCAGGGCGGTGAGGGCGTCGGTGTCGAGGTCGGTGCGGAGGAGGTCGGAGGTGTCCAGCGCCGCCTCGCGGCCGGCGTAGTCGGGGCCGTGCACGTCGGTGCCCTGGTAGGGGCTGAGCGCGGTGGTGTGCCGGCGGGGCGGGCGGACGGTCCAGGCGGCGCCGAGCGCCACGCCGGCGTCGTGCGGTACCGGCGGGACGTAGAGCGGGCCGGGCAGGGTGCCGTTGGTACTGCAGTTGAGGGCGACGCCGCCGCTGAGGCAGAGCTCGTCGACGCCGGCGGCCTTGCGGGTGAGCGCGGCGAGGTGACGGACGGACTCCTCGATGATGCGCTGGGCGGTGTACGCGACGAGGACGGCCTTGGGGTCGTCGGCGAGGCGGTCCTCGGGGGCGTCGGGGCCGTCGGTGCCGGCGATGCGGGCGTAGTGCTCCCGCCACCGGCCGACGACGGTGTCGTACTGCTCCTTGATCTCGTCGGCGGTGGCGGTGCCGTGGTTCTCGTGGAGCGGGGCGACGGCCAGGCGGAAGTCGTCGGCGGCGATCTCGACGAGGGGTTCGGTCTCCAGGCCGGCGGCGCGGCCGTAGGCGGCCAGGCCCATGGTCTTGCCGGCGTTGAGGAAGGAGAAGCCGAGCCAGGTGGAGGCGGCGTCGTAGGCGTAGCCGAGGGAGGCGGTGCGCTGCCAGGTGCGCTCCAGGCGGGGTGCGGCGCCGTCCTCGTAGGTCCAGATGGTGGAGGACTCGTTCTCGCCGTGGCCGTCGACGACCAGGACGCCGGCCTTGCGGAACGGCGAGGCGTAGAACGAGGAGGCGGCGTGCGCCTGGTGGTGCGGGACGCGGACCACCTCGGGGGTGTGGGGGCCGAAGTCGAGGCCGACGGCGTAGGCGAGGAAGTCGGCGTCGGTGGCGAACCGCCGCGGGTAGAGCTGTTCGCTGTCCCAGCCGAGGGCGACCACGTCGATGTCGGCGGGGGTCAGGCCGGCCTGGTGGAGGACGAAGCGGGCGGCGCTGAAGGGCTTGCGGTAGAGGGAGTGGCGGTGGCGGTTGAGGCGCTCCTCCTCGGAGAAGGCGACGATCTGGCCGTGTTCGTCGATGAGGCAGGCGGCGCTGTCGTGCCAGCCGGTCGGCGGGGCGTTGACGCCAAGGATCCACATGTCGGGTGTCTCTCTTCGTCGGTCGGTGTCCGGGTGGGCCCGGGTCACCGGAGGGGGGTGAGGGAGTGCCGCACGGCGCGCTGGGCGCGGTCGAGGGCGGCCGCGCACTCGTCGGGCGTCTCACCGGTGGCCAGCAGGGCGGCCAGGCGGGGGACGATGCCGCGCGGCGGCAGCAGGAGGCGGGTGCCGGGCGCGGCGAGCGGGACGGCGCGTTCGATGCCGGGCTCGGCAGCGGCGGCGGTGACGTCCAACGAGGCGACGGTGCCGTCCCGTTCGGGGTAGAGGAAGCGGACTTCGGCGCAGCGGTCGTGGGTGGGGTGGAGGTCGGGGGTCCGGCCGAGGGCGAGGTCGGCGGCGGTGACGACCGGGTCCAGGCCGGTGGCGAGGGTGCCGAGCAGCGGGATGAAGTCGCCGCCGAGGCGGCCGTTGACCTCCACGATGCGGGGGCCGGTGGGGGTGAGGCGGAGTTCGGTGTGGGTGAGGCCGGTGCGGATGCCGAGGACGGTGTGGGCGTCGGTGACCACCGCGCGGACCTCGTCGGCCCAGGGTTCGTGGCGCCAGGGGGCGACCAGGTGGCCGGTCTCCTCGAAGTGCGGGGCGAAGCCGAGCCGTTTGCGGGCGACGTTGACCACGTGGACGGTGTCGCCGGCGACCGCGCAGTCCACGCTGATCTCCGGTCCGGACAGGTACTCCTCCACGATCGCCCCGTCCAGTGCGCCCAGTCCGGGGAAGGCGGCGCCGACCGCCCGGGCGTAGGCGCGGGCGGCCTCGGTGGGGCCGTCCGCGAGGCTGACGCCGATGCTGCCGGCCAGGTCGCGGGGTTTGACCACGACCTGCGGGCCCAGTTCGTCGGCGGCGGCGCGTGCCTGGTCCGCGGTGTGGACGTGCCGGAAGCGGGCGGAGGGCACGCCGGCGCGCTCCAGCAGCCGCCGGGTGGTCAGCTTGTCGCGGCAGCGGCGGACGGCCTCGGGGCTCATGTGCGGCAGGTGGAGTCGGCGGGCGACTTCGGCGGTGGTTTCCAGCAGCGCCTCGTCCCAGGTGAGGACGGCACCGGGGCCGGGGTGGTCGGCGAGCAGCGCGGCGGCGGCACGGGTGGTGGCGGTGGGGTCGGTGGTGTCGGTGGTGTCGGCGGCCACGAAGCGGTCGGCGACGTGGCGCCGTTGCCAGTCGATCTCGGCGGGTTGGACCAGTGCGGTGCTCAGGTGCCCGGCGAGGGTGTGCAGGGCGTATTCGCGGTAGGGCGGGTTGCCGCAGCCGATGACGACGAGCCGGGGCGGGGCGGCGGGGTCCAGGGGGGTGCAGTCCAGGACGGCGTCGCGCATGGTGCGGCGGACCGCGGCGGCCACCTCCGCGCTGCTGGCGCCGCGGTAGCGGAACCGGGCCCCGGCGTGCTCGTACCCGCCGCCGGTGAGCAGCGCCCCGGCCGCCGGGGCGACCTGTGCGTACGGCCCGTCCTGCTGGGCGGCCGGCGGGGTGCGGACCCGGCAGGGCAGCGGTGCCGACGGCGGGACGAGCAGCCAGCCCGCGACCTCGGTCGGGTGAGCGGTCGGCAGCGGCGGCGGCTCGGTGCCGACCTGGTGGGCGCAGGCCACCGCCATCAGGTCGATGCCGTGCACCTCCCGCCAGACGAAGGGGACTTCGGCGCCGCCGGGCCGGGAGCCGATCTCCAGGACGGTCAGTGCGCCGTGGTCGCCGCGGAAGAGCTCCAGGTGGAAGACGGCGGGCCCGGAGAAGAGGGCGCGGGTGGTGGCGGTGGTGATCTCGGCGATGCGGTCGAGGAGGTCGGGGTCGTCGATCTCGACGGAGGCCAGGGCGGTGCCGGTGGTGAATTCCAGGCAGGTCGTCAGGTACCGGGCGGCCCGCCAGGGGCCGAGGCCGTCGCCGGTGAACACGCCGTCCACGTGCAGGACTTCGTCGGGGAGCCAGGGTTGGACCAGCATCGCACCGTCCCGGGGGAAGGCGTAGTCGGCCAGGTCGGCCGGGGAGTCCAGGCGGGTGATGCCGGCGCTGGCGGTGCCGCGGCGCGGTTTGACCAGTACCGGCCAGCCGTGGCGGGCGGCGAAGTCGGTGACCGCGGCGTGGTCGGGGGCGTCGGCGGTCGGCGGTACGGGGACGTCGGCGGCGGCCAGTCGCTCGGCCATCAGGAGTTTGTCGCGGAGCGGTTCGAGGTCGGCACCGCGTTGGCCGGGCAGGTCGAGGGCGTCGCGGAGGTCGGCGGCCAGGTCGAGGTCGGTCTCCTGGAGCGCGACGATCCGGGTCACCGGGCCGGCGTTCTCGACCAGGGCGTCGATCGCCTCGCGGACCGCCTTGACGTCCTCGGTGCTGTCCACCAGCCGTACGCCGGCGGCGTGTTCGACGGGGAGGTGTCGGGCGGCCCGCTCGGTGGTGACGTAGCTGACGCGGTGCGTGGCGTGGTCGAGGTAGGCGGCGTAGTCGGCGTAGCGGTCGGTCCAGCGGTGGATGACGAGCACGTGGTGCACCGGGGGCTCCTGGGGCGAGGGGGGCGCGGTTCGGGGCGGCGGCGGGCAGGCCGGACACCGGTGGCGGCAGGGGAGACGGCTCCCTCTGCGCACGGGTGAGGTGTCGGGGCCGGCGTCGGGCCGGGTGCCCCGTCGGTGTGGGCGGGCGGCCGGTCAGGCCGCGGCGGCGGCCAGCAGGGTGGTGTGCATGCCGGTGAGCAGGGCGGCGCAGCGGTCTCGGCCGAGGTCCTTGACGGTGAGCCGGACGGTCAGGTCGCGATCGCTCTCCAGGGCGCGGGCGTAACATCGCGGGCCGATGGTGGTGAAGGGCTCTTCCCAGGTCAGCACCGGTTCCTCGACGGAGGCCGGAATCGGGAGCGGGTCGAGCGGCGAACTGTCGGGCAGCGCGACGTAGTTGAAGGCGCAGGCCGGTTCGGCGGCGTGCGGCGTCCGCTCGCGCAGTGCGGCGACGGCGGTGACGTCGTGCATGCCGTGCCGGAAGGCGGCGAGGGAGCTCCAGTGGACGGCGTCGGCAAGGGCGACCAGGTCGGCGGTGCGGGCCCGTTCGACCAGTGCCGGCACCCACTGGTTCATGGAGGTGACCAGGTCCTTCCAGCGGCCGCCGAAGCGGTTGGCGCTCATCAGCTGCACCAACAGCGTGTCGGCGTCGCACAGGGTGGCCACGGTGTGGACGTAGGCGGCCAGGACGACGCTGGCGACGGAGACCCGGGCGCGTTCGGCGACCGCGTGTGCGGCCGGGCGGGCGGCGGCGGAGCGCAGGGTGGCCTGGACGGTGTCGCCCTCGGCGCCCGGCGTGCGGGGCAGGGCCACCGACGGTGCGCCGTGCAGGAGTTGGGCCCAGTGGTCGAGCGCCGCGGCCTGTCGGCGGAGTCCGGCGGGGTCGTGCTGGGCGGCGGCCAGGTCGGCGGGTCCGGGCGGGGTGGGGCCGAGCCCGTCGGGGTCGGCGAGGGCCTGGCGGAACTCGCGGCGCAGGAGCTCCTGGGCCCAGGCGTCGGCGGCGATGTGGTGCTTGACGAACAGCAGGTGGGACGGGTCCCCGCGGTGCGTCAACAGGCGGGCGCGCCAACCGTGATGACGCCTCAGGTCGAAGGGTTCGCCGGCCAGGCGGGCGGCGAGTTCGTCGGGTCCTGCCGCCTCTCGGTGGTCGGCCGGTGCGGCGTCGAGCGTCGGCAGCGCGTCGTCGAAGTCCGCATCGGGCGTCAACTGCCGTGGCGCTGCCGGGTCGTGGACGTCGTAGCGGGTACGCAGGGACGGGTGCCTGGCGACGACGGTGCGCAGCGCGGTGCGGGCCCGCGCGGCGGTGGTGCCGGGTGGCAGGGGCCAGGCGGCGGCGCTGTTCGGTTCGTGCCACCGGGCCGCCGGGAGGTCTCGGATGTCGTGCCACACCGAGAGCTGACCCAGCGACAGTGGCCCTGCCTCGGACATACAGATCCCCCATGTCGCATTTCCGTGATGCGGAAGATGAGTTCCATGCAGAGCACGACGCTGCCACAATCCGCCGAACGTGGCAAGAAGTGATCCAACTCGCGGAGTGATCCACCTCACACGCCGGCGCCCGGAAAGCCATGAGAGCCTGAATGCCACTTCCCGGAATCATCTTTCCAAATGTCGGAACACGGTGGCAGTTTTTCGACCCATATCCCGTGATCTGCCCCGCCTTTGCTCCGAACCATCGTGTGTGAACGCCACAGGGGGATTCAGTAACGTGAGTCAGCAGCCGCACCCGACCGCCGCCGACCTCCGCCCGGACTTCCTGCACTCCTTCCTGCTCGACCCGGCGCGGCACTCCCCCGACGCCCCCGCCGTCGTCGAATCGCCCGAAGCCGGCCGGACCACCGTCACCAGCTACGCCGAACTCCGCGCCCACACCGACGCGTTGGCAGCGGCCCTGGGAGCGCTGGAGCTCGAACCCGGCGCCCGGGTCATCCTGGAGGCGGACACCAGCGCCCCGGCCCTCGCGATGCTCCTCGCCTGCTCGCAAGCGGGCCTCACCTTCGTCCCGGTGAGCCCGCAGACCCCGCAGCAGCGCCTGGAGAGCCTCATCGACACCGTGCGCCCCGCCCTGCACCTCCAGGCGGCGAACGGCAGCCGGACGGACGTGCCGCAGCCGGTCGGGACCGCACGCTTCGACCGCGACGGCCTCACCGTCGAACGGGCCCCCGCGCACCGCCCGCCCCGCCGCCACACGCCCTGCCCAACCGACCCCGCGTACATCATCTTCACCTCCGGCACCACAGGACGCCCCAAGGGCGTGGTGATGAGCCACCGCGCGGTGGTCGCGTTCTACCGCGGCATGCTGGCGCACCGGATCGCCGGCCCCGACGACCGCATCGCCAGCACCTCACCGCTCCAGTTCGACTTCTCGCTGCTCAACATCGGACTGGCCCTGGGCAGCGGCGCCGCCGTCGTCCCCGTCCCACCCCAACTGGTGCGCTGGCCACGGCACTTGCTGCGCATCCTGCGGGAGACCGGCGCCACCCAGGTCAACGGCGTCCCCTCCATCTGGCGCCAGGTGCTGCGCCACGAACCCAAGCGGCTGGCCGCGCTGACCGGACTGCGCGGGGTCCTCTTCTGCGGCGAGGAGTTCCCGCTGCCCGAACTC
The DNA here is from genome assembly GCF_046549115.1 of Streptomyces sp. x-19. NCBI lineage: Bacteria > Bacillati > Actinomycetota > Actinomycetes > Kitasatosporales > Streptomycetaceae > Streptomyces > Streptomyces sp. x-19. Next base: position 250,564 of record NZ_JAJPWK010000007.1, read on the forward strand.
CGGCGCCTCCAGGAACTGTTGCCGACCGCCCGGATCGTCAACTGCTACGGCGCCACCGAGTCCATGGCCTGCTCCTTCGAGGACGTCCCCAACCCGCTCCCGGAGCAGGTCGAACGGCTCTCCATCGGCACCGCCCACCCCGGCGCCGAAATCCTGCTGGTCGACCCCGACGGCCGGGTCGTGGACGAACCCGACGTGGTCGGCGAGATCCACCTGCGCAGCCCCGCCCTCTTCTCCGGCTACTGGGGCGACCCGGAGGCCACCCGCGCCACGCTGGTCCCCGACCCGCTGTGCCCGGAATCCGGCCAGTACGTGCTGCGCTCCGGGGACCTGGCGCTGCGCGGCCCGGACGGCGGCTACCGCTTCGCCGGCCGGATCGACTCCCAGGTGCAGATCAACGGCAACCGCGTCGAACTCGGCGAGGTGGAGCGGCGGTTGACCGAACACCCCGGCGTCACCGCGGCCACCGCCCTGCCGTTGCCACTGCCCGGTGGCGGCACCCAACTGGCCGCCTTCGTCACCCTCGCCGCCGGCCACTCCCCCGCCGACACCGGCGACCTGTGGACCTTCTGCGCCGAGACGCTGCCCCCGTACATGGTCCCCCAGGAGATCCGGGTGCTGGACCGGCTGCCCACGACCGCCCACGGCAAGGTCGATCGCGCCGCGCTGGTCGCGCAGGCCACGGCGACCACCGAGGACTCCGGCGCCGCGCCCGTCGGGAGCGCCCGGTGACCGGACTCGGCGAACCCGCGCCCACCACCGCCGGCATCGCCACCGAGGGCCGGCTGCGAAGCTTCGTGCGGGTGCGGGCCGGTGGACTGCCCGGCGCGTTCTGGGTCCTGTGGGGCGGCTCGCTGGTCAACCGGCTGGGCGCGATGGTCAATCCGTTCCTGAGCCTCTACCTCACCGGCGCCCGGAACGTCCCGGTCGCCACCGTCGGCTGGGTGCTGGCCGTCGGGGGCGCCGGCGCGGTGATCTCCCAGCCGCTCGGCGGCTACCTCGCCGACCGGTTCGGACGGCGGGCGGCGCTCACCGGCGGGATGCTGGCGAACGGCGCGACCCTGCTCGTCCTCGGCAGCGCGCGCAGCCTCCCGGTGCTGATCGCGGCCTGCTTCGTGCTGGGCATCACCCTCGACCTGTTCCGGCCGGCCGCCCAGGCACTGGTCGCCGACGCGGTGCCGGCCGCCGACCGGACCCGCGCCTACGGCCTGCTGCTGTGGGCCGTCAACCTGGGCTTCTCGATCGCCATGGTCCTCGGCGGCTACCTCGCCGCGCACGGCTTCGGCCTGCTGTTCTGGCTCGACGCCGGAGCCTGCGCGGTGTTCGGAGTGCTGGTGTGGCTGGCCGTCCCCGAGACCCGACCGGCCACCCGCGAAGGGTCCGCCGGCGGCTTCGGCACCGTGCTGCGGGACCGGGTGATGGTGGCCTTCGCCGGCATCATCGTGCTCTACGCCGTGGTCTTCCAACAGGCTTTCGCCACACTGCCGTTGGCGATGACGGCCACCGGCATGTCGAGCGGCGCCTACGGCACGGTGATGGCGGTCAACGGCATCGTCGTCCTCGCCGCCCAACCACTGATCGGCCACCGGCTGGACGGCCGGGACAAGAGCCGGTTGCTGGCCCTGGGCTTCGCCGTCGCCGCGGCCGGCAACGCGGTCACCGCCACCGCCACCTCCGCCGTCCACTACGGGCTCGCGGTCGCGATCGCGACGCTCGGCGAGATCCTGGTCTTCGCGGTCACCGCGGCCGTCGTCGCCGACCTCGCGCCGCCCGCGCTGCGCGGCCGCTACAACGGCCTGATCGGCATGGCCTGGGGCACCGGCTTCCTGATCGCCCCGGTCGTCGGCACCCGCCTGCTCGTCGTCGGCCCCACCGTCCTGTGGCTCAGCTGCGCCGCGCTCAGCCTGCTCGCCGCCTTCGGCCAACTGGCCCTGGCGCCCGCACTGCGCCGCCGCGCACGCCGGTGAGCCACTCGCCACCCACCCCACAAGGAAGGAAGGACGTGCCCACGAAGCCCCGCAGGAAAGTGCTGCTCCTCGAAGCCGACGTCGCCGCCGGCGGGGATCTGCTCGCGGCCGCCGCCGGCCTCGGCCTGGACACCTACGTGGCCACCCACAAGGAGCTCTACGCGCACTACCGGCCGGAGTTGACGGACCGGATCACCGGCACCGCCTTCACCGACTTCGCCGACCCGGCCCGTGCCCTCGACGACCTGACCGGCTTCTGCCGCGCCACCGGCATCGACGGGATCGTGCCCTGCTGGGAGTTCCTCACCCCGCTCGCCGCCCAGCTGGCCGCCGCGCTCGACCTGCCCGGCCACCGCCCCGGGCCGGCGCCGGCCGGCCGCAACAAGCGGCTGATGGCCGAGGCGTTCACCGCCCACGGCGTCCCGGCCCCGCAGACCGTGACCGCCCCCGATCCGGACGCCCTCGCCCGACGGATCGCGGCCGCCGGCCTGACCTACCCACTGGTCGTCAAACCGGCCGAGAACGCCGCGTCGATCGGCGTCTCGGTGGTCCACTCGGCCGCCGAACTGCCCGCCGCGGCCCGACGGGCACAGTCCCAGAGCCACAAACTGCCGCACGGCATCGCCCTGGACACCACCCTGCTCGCCCAGGAGCACGTCGAAGGACCGGAGTTCAGCGTGGAGACGGTCCTCGCCGACGGCACCGCCCACCACCTCGCGGTCACCGAGAAGTTCACCACCGTCGGCACCCACCGCGCCGAACTCGGCCACACCGTGCCCGCGGCGCTGCCCCCGCAGGTCAGGGCCGCGGTGTGCGCCGCGGCCACCGGTGCGGTGACCGCCCTCGGCCTGCGGCACGGCCTGGCGCACACCGAGGTGAAGGTGGCACCGACCGGCCGGCCGAAGGTCATCGAGGTGGGGGCGCGCCCGCCCGGCGACCTCATCATGCGGCTGGTGCACGAAGCCCTCGGCATCGACATGGCCCGCGCCCACCTCCAGGCCGTCCTGGGCGAACGCCCCGACGTCACCCCGCGCCGGCACGCCGCCGCCGCGATCCGCTTCCTGACCGCCCCCGAGGCCGGGACGCTGCGCTGGGTCGGGCGGCTCCCGCACGGCGACCACGTCGTGGCCACCGCACTGACCAAGATGCCCGGCGACGCCGTCGGCGGCCCGGACGACAACCTGTCCCGGATCGGCCACCTCATCGTGCGCGCCACCACACCCGCCGAGGCCAACGCGGCGGCCGACGCGGCGCTGGCCGCCGTCCCCGTGGAGCTGGCCACCCGCTGGTAGCGCGCCGCCGGTAGCACTGCCACCGATCGCCCGGCGGCGTAACGTCAACACTGTGCCGCGGCCGTGGGTAGGTGGACCATGACGACCGGTGGGGCCGCGGACGCCCCACTGGGTCGGGAGCTGCTGCGGACGATGACCGAGACCGGGGCCTCGTCGGCCATGGTCTACGAGCTGGCGCCGGACGCCCCGGTGCTGCGGCTGACCGCACTGAGCGGCATCCCGCCGCCGGTGCTGGACCCCTGGCGGCGGATCGCGCTGGCCGCGCCCCTGCCGGTCGCGGTCGCGGCGCGCGGGCAGCGCCTGGTGTGGGCGGCCGGCCACCAGCAGCTGGCCCGGGACTTCCCCCGGACCGCGGTGACGCTGCCGTACGACTTCGCGCTGGGCGCGGCCCCGCTGAACGACGGCGCCGACTGCCGGGGCGCGGTGGTGCTGCTGTGGCCGGCCGGCCACGCACCGGAGCTGTCGGACGCCGAACGGATCGCGTTCGCCGCCGCCTGCCCGCGGCTGGCCGAGCTGCTGCCCGCGGGCCCCGGCCCCGACGGGCCGCTGGTGGTCCCGGTGCCCCCGGCCCGCACCGTCGAGCCCGAGCAGGCGCTGGCCGCGGTCGACTACGTGGAACGGCTGCCCGGCGGCGGCTGCGCGCTGGACATGGAGGGGCGGGTCACCATGCTGAGCGGGAGCGCCGCCCGGCTGCTGGGCGCCGGCGCGGCCCGGCTGCTCGGGTCCCGGCCCTGGGAGGCGCTGCCCTGGTTGGCCGGGCCGGTTTTCGAGGACCGGTGCCGGGCCGCGGTGATCAGCCGTCGCCCGGCGTCGTTCACCGCCCGCCGTCCCCCGGCGCAGTGGCTGACGTTCCGGCTGTTCCCCGACGGCCGCGGGGTGAGCGTGTGGATCAGCGCCGCGGACGACCAACCCGATCCGGAGGCCCGCTGGCCCGCCGAGGTCATGCCGCTGCGGGCCGGGCAGATGTACCACGTGCTGCACCTCGCGGCGGCGCTCACCGAGGCGGTGGGCGTCCAGGACGTCACCGAACTGTTCGCCGAGCAGATCGTGCCGGCCTTCGGCGCCCAGGGGATGATGATGTACGTCGCGGACTCGGGCCGGCTGCGCACCGTCGGCCATCGCGGCTATCCGCAGGCCGCCGTGGAGGCGTTCGAGGGGATCCCGCTCAGCACCGCGAACAGCCCCACCGTGCGCGCCCTGGCCACCGGCGAGCCCAGCTTCTTCAGCACCGTCGAGGAGACCGAGCGGTTCTTCCCCGGGCTGCCGGAACTGACCGGGATGGCGGCCCGGGCGGTGCTGCCGCTGATCGTCTCCGGCCGTCCGGTCGGCTGCTGCGTCCTGGCGTACCGCCGCCCGCGGACCTTCACCCCGTCCGAGCGGCAGGTGCTGACCTCACTGGCCGGCCTGATGGCCCAGGCGCTGGACCGGGCGTTCCTCTACGACACCAAGCAGCAGCTCGCGCACGACCTCCAGGCCGGGCTGCTGCCGCACCGCCTGCCACCGGTCCCCGGACTGGCGGTCGCCGCCCGCTACCTGCCGTCGACCCGCGGCATGGACATCGGCGGCGACTTCTACGACCTGATCAGGCTCGACGAGCACCAGGTGGCCGCCGTGATCGGCGACGTGCAGGGCCACAACGCGGCGGCCGCCGCGCTGATGGGCCAGGCCCGCACCGCGGTGCACGCCCACGCCTCGGCCGGCGCGGCACCGGACGAGGTGCTGGACCGCACCAACCGGCTGCTCTGCGACCTGGACCCGGACCTGTTCACCAGCTGCCTCTACGTCCACCTCGACCTGCGCACGCACCAGGCGTGCCTGGCCAGCGCCGGCCATCCGCCGCCGGTGCTGCGCCACCCCGACGGGCGCACCGAGGTACTGCGGGTGCCGCCCGGGATGCTGCTGGGCGTGGCGCCCGGCACCCGGTACTCCGCCACCACCGTCGCCGTGCCGCCCGGGGCGGTGCTCGCGCTCTACACCGACGGGCTGGTCGAGCGGCCCGGCCGGGACCTGGACGAGGGGGTGGCGGACCTGGCCACCGAGCTTTCCGAGGCGGACGTGGAGGTGGACCCCGGCACCCTCGCCGACGCCGTCCTGGCCCGGCGCGGGGCCCGGCGCGAGCGGCTGGACGACGTGGCGCTGCTGCTGCTCGCCCCGACCGGCGGCGGTCCGGGCGACGGCGCGTGAACGGGCCGTACCCGCAGCGGCGGCGCGCGACGGGACGCGGAGAGGAGGGCCGTCGATGAACGGGGAGCCGAGCGGGGAGCCGCCCGGCCCGGAGGAGCGCGGCTACCCGGCCGAGCAGGCGGCGCGGTGCGCGGGTCTGTCGGCGCTGGACGCCGCGGTGGTCGGGTGCCGGGCCTGTCCGCGGCTGGTGGCCTGGCGGGAGCGGGTGGCCGTGGAGCGCCGGGCGGCGTTCCACGACTGGGAGTACTGGGCGCGGCCGGTGCCGGGGTTCGGCCCGCCGGACGCGGCGCTGGCCGTGGTGGGCCTGGCCCCGGCCGCGCACGGCGGCAACCGCACCGGCCGGATGTTCACCGGCGACGCCTCCGGCGACTTCCTGTTCGCGGCGTTGCACGCGGTGGGCCTGGCCTCGCAGCCGACCGCCACGCACCGGGACGACGGGCTGGCGCTCCACGGGGTGCGGATCACCGCGCCGGTGCGCTGCGCGCCGCCGCAGAACCGGCCGACCGGGGCCGAGCGGGCGACCTGCCGTCCCTGGTTGGTGCGGGAGCTCTGCCTGCTGGCGCCCGGGCTGCGGGTGGTGGTGGCGCTGGGCGGGTTCGGCTGGGACGCGCTGTGGCCGGCGCTCGGCGCGGCGGGCTGGCCGGTGCCGCGGCCCCGGCCGGCGTTCGGCCACGGCGCGGAGGTGGCCCTGGCGGCGGGCGCGCGGCGCGGCGAGCTGCGGGTGCTCGGCTGCTACCACCCCAGCCAGCGGAACACCTTAACCCGCCGGCTCACCCCGGACATGCTGGTCACCCTGCTCGCCCGGGCCCGTGAACTCGCCGGGCTGTGAGACGGACCGAACGTCCCGGGGCCAGTACCCTCAGATGGGGTAAATACCCCATATAACGCATTCGCCCGGTCATCCGGCAGAGACGGAACGGCTCTGATGGTGGACTTCGAGGAGCACGGCCACGACGGGCGGCAGGCGCCGCTGGACATCGCCGACGCCGCCCTGGTGCTGTGCGACGCCCGCGGACGCGTGGAGAGCTGGCCGGACGGCGCCGAGCGACTCTTCGGCCACGCGGCCGCGGACGTGGTGGGACGGGCCGCGGCGTCCCTGCTCGCCCCGGACGACGCCGCCCGGCTGTCCGAGCTCGCCACCGAGTGCCGGGCGCACGGCGGCTGGAGCGGCACGCTCACCGCCCGGCGCAAGGACGGCTCCCTGGTCGACGTCACGGTGCAGCTGGCCCGGGTGACCGACGGCGACGGCACCCCGCACTGGCTGGTGGTGTCCGCCGAGGCGTCGTCGTTCCCCGGCTGGGAGATCAGCCGGGCGGTACTGGAGAAGCTCCTGATGCAGACGCCCGTCGGGATGGCCGTGGTCGACACCGACCTGCGGTTCGTGTGGTCGAACCTCGCCCTGGAACGGTTCGGCGGCGGCTCCGCGCACGAACGGATCGGGCGGCGGCTGGCCGAGGTCCAGCCGGGCCTCGACGCGGAGGCGCTGGAGGCCCAGATGCAGCGCGTCCTGGAGAGCGGCGAGCCGGTCCTCGGCTACGAACACATCGGGCGCCCGCAGTCCGAACCGCGCTACGAACGCGCCCACGCGATGTCGTTCGTCCGCCTCGACGGCGTCAACGGCCGCCCCATCGGCGTGTGTTACACCGTCCTCGACATCACCGAGCGGTACCGCAACCGGCAGCGGCTGACCCTGCTGGACCGGGCCGGCACCGCCATCGGCCAGTCCCTCGACGTGCTGCGCACCGCCCAGGAACTCGCCGACGTCGCGGTGCCCGACCTCGCCGACTTCGTCACCGTGGACCTGCTCGACTCAGTGATCCGGGGCGGCGACCCGCTCACCGGACCGCCCGGCGACACCGACCGAGTCGCCCTGCGCCGCGGCGGCCAGCAGTCGGCCCGACCGGGCGTCCCCGAAGCGGTCGTCGAGGTCGGGGACCTGGCGTCGTACCACTCCTGGTCCCCGCCCATCCGGGCCCTGGTCGACGGCAAGTCGTGGCGGGTGGAGTGGCTGGACCCGCAGGGCCCGGAGTGGGCCGCCGACATCCCCGGCGGCCGACGCCGGCTGCTGCGGGAACAGGGACTGCACACCGCGATGGTGGTGCCGATCCGGGCGCGCGGCACGACGATGGGCGTCACCAGCTTCTTCCGGCGGGCCCGCAGCGAACCGTTCAGCCCCGACGACCTGCGGCTGGCCGAGGAGTTCGTGGCCCGGGCCGCGGTCTGCCTGGACAACGCCCGCCGCTACACCCGGGAGCGCGCCGCGGCCCTCACCCTCCAGCGCAGTCTGCTGCCGCAGGGCGTCCTGGAGCACAGCGCGCTGACCCTGGCCACGTCCTACCGGCCCGCGGACGAGCTGGCCGGGGTGGGCGGCGACTGGTACGACGTGATCCCGCTGTCCGGGGCGCGGCTGGCGCTGGTGGTGGGCGAGGTCCGCGGGCACGGCATCGGCGCGATCGCCACGATGGGGCGGCTGCGCACCGCGGTGCAGACCCTCGCCGCCCTCGACCTGCGGCCGGAGGAACTCCTCGCCCGCCTCGACGACCTCGTCAGCCGGGTGTCGGAGGAGGGCGGCCAGGGCGCGGACGCCGGCGCGGTGGGCACCAGTTGCCTCTACGCGGTCTACGACCCGGTCGGCCGCTGCTTCACCATGGCCAGCGCCGGCCACCCGCCGCCGGTCATCGTCGCCCCCGACGGCACCGCCGCGTTCGCCGAACTGCCGGTCGGCCCCCAACTGGGCGTCAGCGGACTGCCGTTCGAGGCCGTCGAGGTGACCGTCAAGGAGGACAGCGTGCTGGCCCTCTACACCGACGGGCTGCTGGCCGGCGCGGGCCCCGCGACCGGCGAACCGGCCAAGGACCGGCTGCTGCACGCCCTCGCCGCCCCGGACGACTCCCTCGACGCGCTCGGCGAAGCGGTCCTCGGCGCCCTGGTGCCGCGCCGGCAGCACGACGACGTCACGCTGCTGCTGGCCCGGACCCGCGGCCTCGCCCCGGACCGGTTCGCCTCCTGGGAGCTGACCGCCGACCCGGCCCTGGTGGGCCGGGCCCGGGAGATGGCCGCGCAGCAGCTGACCGAATGGGACCTGCCCGCGCTGACGTTCACCACCGAGCTGGTGGTCAGCGAACTGGTCACCAACGCGATCCGGTACGGGTCGGGGCCGATCCGGCTGCGGCTGATCCTGGAGCACACGCTGATCTGCGAGGTGTGCGACGGCTCCAGCACCTCCCCGTACCTGCGGCATCCGCGGACCACCGACGAGGGCGGGCGCGGGCTGTTCCTCATCTCCCAGTTCACCCACCGGTGGGGCACCCGCTACACCACCGACGGCAAGGTGATCTGGGCGGAGCAGCTGCTGACCTGACCTGACCGGCCCGGCTCACCCGGCCGGCACGCCGCCCGCCGCCTGCGCCGCCGCCCGTTCCCGCGCCGCGGCCGCCCGCTCCGGTGCCCCCAACTGCTCCGCCAGACGGGCCTTGGCCGACCAGTTGTACGGGCAGACCGGCCGCAGCCGGCTGCGTTCGCTCAGCAGGGTGCCGGCCAGGTCGTGGCGACCGGCCCGGAGCGCGGCCTCGACCAGGGTGCGCTGGACCGCGTCGCGCTGGGCGTGGCTGCCGCCGAAGACGTGCAGCCGGTGGCGGACCGGCAGCAGCAGGTCGGTGGCGCCGGCGAAGTCCCCGCGGCCGTAGGCGAGCAGCGCCCGGCAGACGGGCAGGCCGACGTCGGCGGTCATCGCGCGGTTGGTGGGCGACGGGCCGGCGGGGACCCCGGCCAGCCAGCGCTCGCGGTCCCGGACCAGCCGCTCGGCCCGGTCCGGACGTCCCGCGCCGACGTACGCCATCACCGCGTGGGCGTCGTTGAAGGCGTAGTGCGGGCCGTCGTCGCGGCGCTCCCAGGCGTCGGCGACCGCGGCCCAGCGGGCGCCCTGGTCGTCCCCGTCGAGGTACAGGCGCCACAGCAGGGCGGCGGCGTCGATGAGTTCCATCGCCACGTCCGCGGAGTCGGCGTGGTGCACCGCGGCGTCGTAGATGTCCAGGACCCGTCGGGTGTCGCCGGCTTCCAGGACGAACAGGGCGTGGTGCCACCAGTTGTGGACGGTGAGCAGGGTGCCGTCCGACCAGGCGTCGGTGCGGGCGTCCAGGAAGCGCGCGCCGTCGGTGAACCGGCCGCGCATCTCGTAGGTGTGCGCCACCGCGTGGATGCCCCAGACGTCCAGCGGACTCCGCGCCAGGGCGGCCAGGCCGGTCTGTTCGGCGTGCTCGTAGTGGCCGTTCTCCTCCAGGCCGAAGGCGTACATGCCGAGTAGCGGGCCATAGTGCGGATCGTCCTCGTCCCAGGCGTCCAGCGCCCCGCCGACCCGGTCGCGCAGCCGCAGCGCGTCGCCGGTGAGGAAGTCGTGGTGATGGCCGGCGAAGAGGGCCAGCAGGTCGCGGGGGTGGGCGACGGCGATCTCGCCGAGGATCCGGCCGGCGGTGCCGTAGTCGCCGTCCAACCAGGCGCCCGCCGCGGCCAGGTGCATCCGCTCGCGCGCGGTGGTGCGGTCGACGTCGAGGGTGGCACGGAAGGCGGTGAAGGCGTCGCGGGCGGCCGCCGCGCCCTTCTCCTCGGTGCCCAGCACGCCCAGGTAGCCGGCGAGGGCGTGCGCCATCGGCGCGCGGGGCGCGGCGGACAGCAGCGCCCGTGCCCTCTCCTCGATGCGGGGACGGAAGAACAGCAGGTCGTCCAGGGCCCGTTCGTAGAGGTCGAGGGCTTCGGGACCGGTGTCGGTCAGGGCGTGCCCGTGCCGGTCGACTGTCATGGTGGCTCCTGCGGGGTGAGTGGGGGTGCCGCCGGATCCCGTCGGATCCGTGGATCCTTCGGTCCGGATCCACGGGCAGATAGGTACCCCCCTCGCCCGGCTCCGCCCCGTCTCCGCAGGAAAGGTCCCCTCATGCTCCCTCTGGACGGCATCACGATCATCGCGCTCGAACAGGCGGTCGCCGCGCCCTTCGCCACCCGCCAACTCGCCGACCTCGGCGCCCGGGTCATCAAGGTGGAACGCCCCGGGACGGGCGACTTCGCCCGCGGGTACGACGAGACGGTGCGCGGAATGTCCAGCCACTTCGTCTGGCTCAACCGCAACAAGGAGTCGATCGCGCTCGACGTGAAGCGCCCCGAGGACGCCGCGGTGCTGCGGCGACTGCTCGCCCGCGCCGACGTCTTCGTGCAGAACCTCGCACCGGGCGCCGCCGAACGGCTGGGCCTGGACGCGGCGGCGCTGCTGGCGGCGCACCCGCGGCTGGTCGTCTGCGGCATCTCCGGCTACGGCACCGGCGGCCCGTACGCGCACGCCAAGGCGTACGACCTGCTGGTGCAGTGCGAGACCGGGGCGATGTCGCTGACCGGCACGGAGCACGAACCGGCCAAGATCGGGCTGCCGGTGGCCGACATCGCCGCCGGGATGTACGCCTACAGCGGGATCCTGACCGCCCTCTACGAACGCGAGCGCACCGGCCGGGGCGGCGCCTTCGAGGTGTCGATGCTGGAGGCGCTCGGCGAATGGATGGGCTACCCCGCCTACTTCACCCGCTACGGCGGCACCACCCCGCCCCGCTCCGGCGCCGAACACGCCGCGATCGCCCCGTACGGGCCGTACCGCGCGGCGGACGGCGCACAGGTCTTCCTCGGCGTGCAGAACGAACGGGAGTGGGCGGCGTTCTGCGCACAGGTGCTGCAACTCCCGGAGCTGGCGACCGATCCACGGTTCGACAAGAACTCCGGCCGGGTCGCCCACCGGGCGGCACTGCGGGAACGGATCGAGGAACGGTTCGGGCGGCTGTCGGCGCGCGAGATCGAGGGGCGGTTGGCCGACGCCCGGATCGCCCACGCCCGGCTGCGGGACGTCACGGGGTTCACCGAGCACCCCCAGCTCGCCGCCCGGGACCGCTGGCGCACCGTGGACTCCCCGGTCGGCCCGCTGCACGCGCTGCTGCCGCCGGTCACCGTCCCCGGCCGGGAGCCCCGGATGGACCGGATCCCGGCCCTGGACGAGGACCGCGAGCGCATTCTGGCGGAACTCGACGGCACGTCAGGGCAAACGCCCGGCAACCGGTGACGCCCCTCTGGCCAGCGGCCCGGTGGCGTACGACGATGTCGACGCGGACCCGGCCGGCGGCGGGAGTCGGACGGCCGGGCCGCCCTCCTTCGAAAGGAATCCGTCCATGGGCAGACCCCTCGCCGCCCGCGACCGCTCCGTTCCCGCGCCGCTCGCCGCCCTGCTGGTGCTCGTCCTGGCCCTGCTCGCGCTGCCCGCACCGCCCGCGCACGCCGCCGCCCCCGGCGATCCGGCCTCCTCCGTCGACGCGTACTGGACCGCGGGGCGCATGGAGGCCGCCGAACCCGTGGCGGCGAAGGGAACCGTACCGGCCCGGCCGACCGCCGCGCCGGTACCGCCCAGCCACCCCTTCGCGGGACTGCCGCAGGTGGGCACCTTCTTCTGGACCGACGGCAGCAACACCGGCCGGTTCTGCGGCGGGACGGTGGTCCGCAGCCCGCACCGCGACCTCGTGGTCACCGCCGGACACTGCCTGCGCTCCGCCGACCCGAAGAAGTACCTGTCGTTCGTACCGCAGTACCACGACGGCCAGAAGCCGCACGGCATCTACCCCGTCGAGCGGGTCTACCTCGACCAGCGCTACTACGACCTGGGCACGGACGGCGGCGCCCGCTGGGACTACGCGGTGGTCCGGGTCGGGCCGCGCGCGGACGGCGCCCGGGTCCAACAGGTCACCGGCGGCTTCGACCTGCTCCCCTACCCCGGATACGACCACCGCGACGTCCGGCTCATCGGCTACCCCGGCAACAGCGACGCCCGCTACCCGCAGCCGCTGGACTGCTCCTCGGCCACCCACCGCTACACCAGCACCGACCCCGCCGCCCCGGGCGACTTCCTGGAGATCCCCTGCGCCGGCTACGTCGGCGGCACCTCCGGCGGGCCCTTCCTGGTACGGGACTTCGCGGGCTACGCCCTGATCGGCGTGATCGGCGGCTACCACACCGGCGGGGACACCCCGGACATCTCCTACAGCTCGTACTTCACCGTCGACATCGCGCTGCTGTACCTGCACGCCGTACGGGGCGACACCCCGGCGGCACCCCGCACCCCGGCCTGACGCACGGTCGGGCGTAGGGCATTCGTTCGTTTGTTCTTCACCCGGTGGACGGCCGGGTCCGGCCGGGTGCTTCTAGGGTTGCCGCGCTCCCCCACCCCCTACGCCCGTCACTCCTGTCCGGAGGACAGTCATGACCGCAGTCACGGCGCGCAAGCGCACCCGGCGTTCCCTCACCGCAGTGGCCGGCGCGGCGGCCCTCGCCGCCGCCTCGCTCGGGCTGTGGGCCGCGTCCGGCGCCACCGCCAGCGCGCAGGCCGCCGCACTCCCCGCCCCCGACCACGTGGTCGTGGTGATGCTGGAGAACCACGCCTACAGCCAGGTCGTCGGCAGCTCCAGCGCGCCCTACCTGAACTCCCTCAAGGCCGGCGGCGCCGACCTCACCCAGTCGTTCGGCCTCACCCACCCCAGCGAGCCGAACTACTACATGCTGTTCTCCGGCTCCAACCAGGGCCGCACGGACGACAGTTGCGTCCCGGTCGGGTCGATGTCCGCCCCCAACCTCGCCTCCGAGCTGCTCGCCGCCGGCCAGACCTGGGCGAGCTACAACGAGGGACTGCCGAGCCAGGGCTCCACGACCTGCAGCAGCGGGAAGTACGCGCAGAAGCACAACCCGTGGTTCGGCTTCTCCAACGTGCCGACGAACACCGCCAAGACCATGGCCCAGTTCCCGTCCGACTACAGCACCCTGCCGAAGGTCTCGTTCGTCATCCCGGACCTCTGCAACGACATGCACGACTGCTCGGTGGGCACCGGCGACACCTGGGTCAAGGACAAGCTCAGCGGCTACGCCGAGTGGGCCAAGACCCACAACAGCATGCTGGTCGTCACCTTCGACGAGGACAACCGCCTCTCCGGCAACCGCATCCCGACGCTGTTCTACGGCGCGCACGTCGCGCCCGGCAGCTCCAGCGGCACCACCTACAACCACTACAACGTGCTCCGCACCCTGGAGGACCTGGCCGGTCTGAGCACCCACGCCGGCAACGCCGCCGCCGCGTCCGACGTCACCGGCATCTGGAACTGAGGCCCGTGTACCTCGCGGACTCCCGCAACAGCACCGCCGGCACCCCCGGTCCCGCCGCCGCCCCCGGCACCACCCGCCCGGGGCGGCGGCCCGCGGTCCCCGGCACGGTGCTCGCCCTCGGCGCGGTCAGCCTGATCACCGACGTCTCCGCCGAGATGATCACCGCGGTGCTGCCGCTGTACGTGGTCACCGCCCTCGGACTGTCGCCGCTCGGCTTCGGCCTGCTGGACGGCATCAACAACGGGGTGGGGGCACTGGTCCGGCTCGCCGGCGGCCACCTCGCCGACGGCGGCGGACGCCGGCACAAGGTGGTGGCCGGCCTCGGCTACGGCCTGTCCGCGCTCTGCAAACCCCTGCTGCTGATCGCCCAAGGACTGCCGGCGATCAGCGCCGTCCTGGCCGTGGACCGCGCCGGCAAGGGACTGCGCACCGCGCCCCGGGACGCGATGATCTCGCTGTCCACCCGCCCCGAACACCGCGGCCGGGCGTTCGGCGTGCACCGCGCGATGGACACCGCCGGCGCGCTGCTGGGCCCGCTGGCGGCGTTCGCGGTACTGCGGATCGCGGTCGACGGCTACGACGCGGTGTTCACGGTGAGCGCCTGCGTGGCGGCGCTGGGCGTACTGGTGCTGGTGCTCTTCGTCCCCGCCCGGCCCGGCGGCGAACCCCGCACGCCCCGGCCCGCCGCCACCGCCCCGACACCCGCCCGCCCCGCACTGCGTGACTCGCTGGCGCTGCTCCGCCGCCCCGCACTGCGCCGACTGACGCTGTGCGCCGCACTGCTGGGGCTCACCACCGTCAGCGACGCGTTCCTCTACCTCCTCCTCCAACGCGAACTGGGCGTGCCCACCGAACTGTTCCCGCTGCTGCCGCTGGGCACCGCCGCGGTCTTCCTGCTGCTCGCCGTGCCGCTGGGCGCACTCGCCGACCGGGCCGGCCGCCGCCGGCTCTTCCTCGCCGGCCACGCCGCGCTCCTCCTGGCGTACGCACTGGTCCTCGCACCGCTGCACGGACCGGCCACGGTGGTCGCGGTGCTGGTCCTGCACGGCGCGTTCTACGCGGCCACCGACGGGGTGCTGGCCGCCGCCACCGCGAGCGCCGTCCCGGCCGCACACCTGGGCGCCGGACAAGCCCTGGTGGGAACCGGCCAGGCGCTGGCCCGGTTCGTCTGCTCACTGGCGTTCGGCGCGGCCTGGAGCCTGTGGGACGGACGGTCCGCGCTGGCGGTCACCGCCGTCGCCCTCGCCGCCGCCACGGTCGGCGCCGCCCGACTGCTGCGGACCCCCGACGCACCGGACCGAAGCCCCGGCGGCACCGCCGACGGCGACCGCCCCACCCCCGAGGGAGCACCCCGATGAACCGCAAGACCCGCCTGGCCGTGCTGCTGTTCGCGGTGGTGCTGCTGGGCACGGTCGGCACCGCCGCGGTGCTGCGGGCCGCCGACCGGTCCGCCGTCCGCGACCGGCAGCAGGCCGACGGCCCGGAGGTCCGCACCGGCGACGTCCGGCTCGCCCCCGACGGACAGCGGCAGTTGCTGGTGCGCAACCTGGCCTGGGGCCCGCACCGCGACGAGATCGCCACGGTGCCGGCCGACCACCCGCAGGGGCCCCGCACCGCCTCCGGCGTGAAA
Organism: Streptomyces sp. x-19; assembly: GCF_046549115.1. Lineage (NCBI taxonomy): Bacteria > Bacillati > Actinomycetota > Actinomycetes > Kitasatosporales > Streptomycetaceae > Streptomyces > Streptomyces sp. x-19. Next base: position 265,809 of record NZ_JAJPWK010000007.1, read on the forward strand.
TGCCTGCGCTTCCACGCCGCCGCCGGCACCGGCATCTGCCTCCAAGCCGAACGCGGCACCCTCCAGGACAGCTACCGGGCGGTGGTCCTCGACTCCCACCTGCGGGTGCGGCACAGCTTCGCCGCCCCCGGCATCCCCACCCGCGCCCGGGTCTCCCCCTCCGGCCGGACCGTCGCCTGGACGGTCTTCGTCAGCGGCGACTCGTACGCGGGCACCGCCTTCTCCACCCGCACCGCGATCGCCGACACCCGCACCTGGGCGCTGGACGACAACCTGGAGGAGTACGCCGTCCGCAAGGACGACCGGCCCTACCACGCCTCCGACATCAACGTCTGGGGCGTCACCTTCGCCGACGACACCCGCTTCTACGCGACCCTCGCCACCGGCGGCCGCACCTACCTCGTCCGCGGCGACCGCACCGCCCGCACCCTCACCACGCTGCACGACAACGTCGAGTGCCCCTCGCTCTCCCCCGACGGCACCCGGATCGCGTACAAGAAGCGCGTGCCCGGCGCCTCCCCCGACGCCCCCTGGCGGCTCTACGTCCTGGACCTCGCCACCATGAAGGAGACCGCCACCGCCGAACACCGCAACATCGACGACCAGGCGCTCTGGTCCGGCAACGCCACCCTGGTCTACGCGCTCCCCGGCGACTACGGCTCGGACCTGTGGACGGTCCCGGCCGACGGCTCGGGCACCGCCCGGCGGATGATGACGTCCGCGGTCGCCCCCGCCTACCTCGGATGAGGCGGCGCTCCACGTGCGGTGTGCACCGGATGAGACGGGCCGCCGGGCAGGCGTGGGCCGCGCGGGACCGGCAGCCGATGCCGAACCGGGTCAACCCCAGAACTCCCGCAGGGCCGCGTTGACGGCGGCGGGCTCCTGGGTGTGCGGGTAGTAACCGGGCACCCGCAGGAGACGACCCCCGAGGGAGCCCGTGAGGGACTCGGCCACGGCCACGAGGGGAAGCCCCACGTGCTCGCGGTAGGCGGCCGGCGCGCGCTCCCAGGTTCCGCAGATCACCAGAACCGGCAGGGCCGCGCCCCGGACCACCTCCAGCGGGATCTCCGCCTCCCAGACCGGCCGCTCCCTCATGGAGGTGGCAACGGCACGGAGCCGGCGCGACGTGGGCTCGGGCATGGCCATCCCCAACCCCTCGGTGGACGCACGGAGATACTGCTCCGGCGTGACACCGTCCGGGACGCCCGGGGCACCGTCGCGCACCCGGTCGAGGAGATCGGCGACGACTGGATGGTGCGCGGCGGCGGTGAAGGCGGACGGCTGGATCAGGGCAAGGGAGCGGACGAGGTCGGGTCGGCGCGCGGCGGCGATGAGCGCGGCCACGGCGCCGTTCCCGTGCCCCACGAGGTGGGCGCCGCCGAGCCCCACGGCGGAGGCCCCGTCGCCGAGAACCTCCACGACGTCCTCGGCATCGACGTCGAAGTCGCTGCGCGCGGTGTCCGGGCTGTCGCCATAGCCCCGACGATCTAACAGGAGGAGCCGCCTACTGTCCGCGAGGGGCCGCTGCCCCGCAAACCCGTACATGGAGTCGCTGCCCCAGGTGAAGATGTTGTGGACGAAGAGGGCCGGGGCAGCCGCCGCCGGGGCCCCCGAAGCTGTCGGGGCCCGGCTTCCCGCGACCCGATCGCGGTCATCCCACACGGTCACGTGCACGGCTGCCATAGGTCATCCTCCCGAAGCCGAGGAACATCAACTCCCGTGAGACTAAACCTCGATCACCACCGCTATGCACCCCTCCGCCAAACGAGCCGTCCTCAGCATCCCGGACCAGGCACGGCAGCAGAACACGTACCCGCCCGCGGTGCCCACCCGGGAAACCGGAGAACTCGTCTCGGACGCCGAAAATCGCCGAGACACCCGCCTCCTCAAAAGATCACTTCAGGGACAGACCGGTGAATCGAGGCTCACCCACACCCCCGCTTCCGCCCGTGACCTGGCGACCGGTCCAACCGCTCCCCCGTCTGACCGGTCGCCAGGTCACGGGCGAGCGACACCTGGGACAACAACACCGCCCCCCACAGGATCAGGCCGACGCCCAGCGCCTCCGGCACCAGCCACCAGCCGATGCGGACCCGCTCGTCGAACAGCGTCACCCCCAGCGACAGGCTGATCAGCGCGTCCCCCAGGGTGAGCACCGGCTGGGAGGCGGTCAACGGACCGGACTGCATCGCGTTCTCCATCATGAACAACGCCAGCACACCCGTCAGCGCGAAACCGTAGGTCTGCCACGACACGAAGAACTCCGCCGGACCGCCGCGCTCCCACGCATGCGTGGCGTCCTTGAGCAGCGCGGCGGTGAGCGCGTACCCCACCGCGGTCGCCGCACCGAAGCAGGCCGCGCGCACACTGCCGGCCCCGCGGCGCAACCCCGCCCCGACCGTCACGGCGATCACCGACACACACACGACCAGGGCCGGCACCCAGCGGCTCAACGGGGCGTGGTCCCGGCCCACGGTCGGCGCAGCAGCCGCCAACGCGGTGCCCAACCCCACGACCAGCAGGCCCACCCCGGCCCAACCACGCCCCGAGATCCGCACCGGCACCGGCCCCCCGAGCAACACCCGGCCGATGAGCAGGGCCAACGGCAGCTCCAGCACGAAGAGCGGCTGCACCACCGACAGCGCGCCCAACGACAGCGCCAACGCCTGGAAACAGGCGGCCGGCAACACCATCAACATCCCGCCCAGCCACGCCGCCCGATGCAACAGGTCGGCGAAGAGGCCGAGCCGGAGCCGGGCGGAGACCGGCACGGTGCGTGCCGCACGGCGCTGAAGCACCGTGGACAGCGCGTTGCACGCCGCCGCGAGCACCGCGAAGACGACGGGCACCCACACCGTCACGCGCCCACCTCTCCCTCGGCCGACCCCGCCCCCGACGCTAACCGCAGCCCGGCCGGGCCGCCCGGCACGGACGTGCAGGAGGGTCCGCCACTGTCGTTCGTCCGCGTGACGTCCCGGCGCGTCGCTTGGCCACCGGGCGCGCCTCCCGCACCGTGAGACCGTGCGCCGCATCTCTCCTCTCCTCGCCACCGCGCTGGCCGCCGCGTCCCTCGCCGCGGCCGGCTGCACCTCCGCACCCGCCGCCGGCCCCGGCCCCGGCGGCTCGACCCGGCGCACCATCGCCCCGGGGCGGCTCTCGCCGCTGCTCATGCCGTGGCCGGTGGTGGCGGAGGGCCAGGCGGGACCGGAATCGCGGTCGGTACTGCGATGGGAGCATGTGGCGATCGGTTGACGCCCGGCCGGCCCACGGGCCCCAGCCCCCACACACGACCCGGCACCCCTCCGGGACCGGCTGCACCACATCCGCGCCGACGCGCTCTACGGCGAGCCTGCGGCGGGCTTCGTCCCACGTTGTCGGCGTTCCCGCCGTGGGGGTTGCCGTTTTTGCGCCTGCGGCGCGGGGCGTTGTCGGCCGTCCCGCCGTGGGGGTTTTGCCGTTGCGCCTGCGGCGCGGGCGGTGTCCGCTGCGCGGGGCTGTTGGGGCCGGTGGCGGGCCGGAGGGGGTGGTGTGCAGGACTGCTGCGCTTTACGTCCGCGACCCCCCCCCCCCCCCCCCCCCCCCCCCCCCGGGGGGGGGGGGGGGGGGGGGGGTGGGGGGGGGGGGGGGGGGGGGGGGGTTGTCGCCCCCCCCCCCCCCCCCCCCCCCCCCCCCCCCCCCCCCCGGCCCACCCCCGACACCCACCACGGAGAGAAGGCGACGCACCCGCCCAGCACACCCCACCGCTCCCGCCGAAGGCGGGCAAAGACCACCGGCACCCCCACGGCGGGACAGCCGGCAACGTGGGCCGCCCACCCACCGGCAAGGGCTCAGCTGTGACCGAGCTCCTCCGCCGGCCCACCGTCCTCGACGGACCCGCCGTCGACCGCCGGCCGGATGGCCACCGGCTCGACCACGGTCTCGTCCAGCACCGGCTCCGCCGGCCGCGGCGGCTTCGGCATGACGGCGGCTTCCGAGTGCGCCCCGCACCCGTAGGACAGCGAGACGACGCGGCCGTCGGCCGGCGAGAACTCGTTGGCGCAGACACCGAACGCCTGCCGCAGGGAGCCGGCGATCGGGGTCAGGAAGCCGCAGCTCATGCAGGTGGCGGGGGCCGCCTGGGCCATCGGGGTCTTGGGGCCGAAGGCTTCTTCCCAGCGGTCGGCGGCGGCGTGCAGGCCGTAGCGCGACAGGACCCGGGCGCGGGCCATGCCCAGTTCCTCGGCGACCGCGCCGACGCTGCCGCGGCCGGGCACCGGCTGGATCGCGGGCGAGCCGGGGACGACGACCGCTTCCTCGGTGTCGGCGACGTCGGCGGCCATGCCCTCGGCTACCGGGGAGTTCGGCGGCGGCGCGTCCTCGCCGCTGAAGCCGGGCTCCAGGCGCAGGTCGTCGGACTCGGTGGGCAGCAGGTCGCCGGGGCCCATGTCGCCGGGCCGCAGCCGCTCGCTCCAGGGCACCCACTCGGGGGCCAGCAGCGCGTCGGGGCCGGGCAGGAGGACCGACTCGTCGAGGGTGACGGCCTTCGCGCGGGAGGCGCGGGTGACGGTGACGGCCCAGCGCCAGCCGCGGTAGCCGGGCTGCTTGCAGTCGAAGAGATGGGTGACGACGCGGTCCGCCTCGGCGACGGCGTCGACGTGCTCGCCGACCGTGCCGGGCGTGGCGGTCTCCTCGGCCGCCTTGCGGGCAAGGTCGACCGCCTCGGCGCACAGCCGGTCAGGGGTACGGCTTCGCATCGCAGCACTCACAAGAATCGATTCTCTCTTCCACGCCGTCTCACGAGCGCGCCAGCCGGGGCTGTCCTGGTCCTGTCCGGACGACCGGCGGTACCGGGGCGGGCGGAGCGGACCGGGGGACCGCGTCGACGTCCGCGCCCGGTTGGATCGTTCGGTCGAGCGCACCTCTTACGTCCTATTCTGCGGGATCGCAGGGAAATGAGGTACGCGGCCGGAACGGACCGCCGGTGGCGCTCTGGACACGCTACCCCTTCAACGCTGCACGACCCCTCGGCGGGAGCAGCAAATATCTCCGACCGTAACCGGCCAGTCGGGCCACGGGTGCGGCCGGTCGGCCGGTGCGCCCCGCCGGAGCGGGGGGGATAAATCGCCCCCTCTGGGGCGAGTTGGGGCAGTATGACCGGGTGGCTGGCGTCGGGGCGACGAGGGGGTCGAAGGCCCGCCGGGCGGGCCGCGCGATCGGACGCGCACTGCACCGGCCGCTGCGCGGCGCGGCCCGGCAACTACGGCGCGCCACCCATGCGCAGGGCGCCGGGGAATCGGGCCTGGCACAGCTGATCGAGCTGCACGCGGTGAACGCGGCCGGCGACATGATGATCACGATCGCGCTGGCCTCGACCGTGTTCTTCTCGGTGCCCACCCACGAGGCACGGGGCCGGGTGGCGCTGTACCTGCTGGTCACCATGGCGCCGTTCGCGCTGCTGGCGCCGGTGGTGGGCCCCCTGCTGGACCGGGTGCCGCACGGCCGGCGGGCCGCGATGGCCGGCGCGATGCTGGCCCGGGCGCTGCTGGCGCTGTCGATGTCCCGGGCGGTGGCCGACGGCGGGCTGGCCCTGTATCCGGCGGCGCTGGGGGTGCTGGTGGCGTCGAAGGCGTACGGGGTGGTGCGCAGCGCGGTGGTGCCGCGGCTCCTGCCGCCGCGGATCTCCCTGGTGAAGGCCAATTCCCGGGTGACGCTGGCGGGGCTGCTGGCGACCGGGGCCGCGGCGCCGGTCGGCGCCGGACTGCACCTGATCGGGCCGGCCTGGCCGCTGTACGGCGCATGCGTGGTGTTCCTGGCCGGGACGTTCCTGTCGTTCTCGCTGCCGCACGCGGTCGATTCGGGCAAGGGCGAGGCCCGGGCCCGGCTGGCGGCCGGCGACGGCGCGGCACCCGCGGGGGCGCAGGGCCGGCGGCCGGGGCTGCGGACCGTCGGCCCGGCCGTGCTGCACGGCCTGCGCGCGAACGCGTCGCTGCGGGCGCTCTCCGGATTCCTCACCTTCTTCCTCGCCTTCCTGCTGCGCGAGCACCCCCTGGGCGGGTTGGGCGCGGCGGCGTCGCTGGGCCTGGTCGCGGTGGCGGCCGGGGCGGGGAACGCGCTGGGCACGGCGGTCGGCGCCTGGCTCAGGGCACGCGGCCCGGAGCCGATCATCGCGGCGGTGCTGGGGCTCGCACTGTCCGCCACGGTGCTGGCGGCGCTCTGCTACGAGGTGCTGGCGGTCGTGGTGGTGCCCGTGGCGGCGGCCGCGGCGGGGCTGTCCCAGGCACTGGCGAAGCTGTCCCTGGACGCGATGATCCAGCGCGACGTGCCGGAGGCGGTGCGGACCTCGGCGTTCGCCCGGTCCGAGACGGTGCTCCAGCTGGCGTGGGTGGTGGGCGGCGCCCTCGGGATCGCGCTGCCGCTCATCGGCCCGCTGGGTCTGGCCGTGGCCGCGGCCCTGGTGGCGGCGGGCGCCGCGGTGGCCGTGCGGGGGCTGCTGGGCGCGGCGCGCCACAGCGGCCGGCCGGCCGCCCGGGTGGGGTGACGCGGGGTCCGGGGCGCCCCGTGCGGCGGCCCGTGGTGCGGCGCGCCGCACCCGCGCGTGGCGAGCGCCGGGACGCCCGATAGCCTGCCCCGTATGACCGCTGCGTTGATCTCCCGGGGCAAGGGCCGCCGCGCCGCCGCTGCCCTCGGTGCCGTGACCCTGGGCCTGCTCACTCTCTCCGCCTGCCAGCAGCCGACCTCGTTGGCGACGGTGACCGTCGGCACGCAGACGGTGACGGCGGAGGTGACCCCCGGCTGCGACGGCGACGGCAAGTCCCTCGACAAGCAGGCCGTGCAGAGCTGCATCGCCAAGAAGGGCGAGGGGACCATCACCGTGCGCCCGGGCGAGCGGGTCCGCGTGGGCGTCGACCCGAAGGTCGCCAAGGTCGGCTGGTTCGTCGTCGGCGGCGGACCGGTGATGGCGGCGCCCAGCACCGACACGTACCGCACCTTCAGCACCGACGAGCTGTTCAAGGCCATGAACCCGGCGACCGGTCAGTCCGAGTCGCTGCGCGAGGTGACCCTGATGGTCGCCGAGGCCGGCAAGGCCCAGGGCTCGGGCCCGATGGCGCTGTGGCACTTCAACCTGAAGCTGAAGGACTGAGCGCACTGAGCGCGGGGGCCGGGGACCGGCGGCACGCGGCGGGCGGCGTCTGATGCGGGCGCTGGTCGTCACCGCGGTGGCCGCGGAGCGCGACGCGGTGTGCGCCGCGCTGGACGCCGAGGACGCTGAGGATGCCGAGGACGCCACCGGCGGCCACCGGCCCGCGGCGCTGCCCGGCGGCTACGCGCTGCACCGCGCGCCCTCCGGACCGGACGGGGTGCCCGTTGCCCCGGACGTGCTGGCCGCCGGTGTCGGCCCGGCCGCGGCGGCCGCCGGCACCGCCACCGCGCTGACCGCGGCCGCCCTGGCCGGGACCCCCTACGACCTGGTGGTCTCGGCCGGCATCGGCGGCGGTTTCGCCCCCGCCGCGCCGCTGGGCGCGGTGGTCGTCGCGGACGCGATCGTCGCCGCCGACCTGGGCGCCGAGACGCCCGACGGCTTCGTCCCGGTCACCGAACTCGGCTTCGGGACCGCGGTGCACCGGCCCGACCCGGCGCTGGTCGCGGCCGTCGCGGCGGCGACCGGCGGGACGGCCGGCCCGGTGGTCACGGTCTCCACCGTCACCGGCAGCGCCGCCCGCGCCGCCGAGCTGGCGGCCCGTCACCCGGGTGTGCTGGTCGAGGCGATGGAGGGGTTCGGCGTCGCCGAGGCGGCCGCCGCGCACGGCCTGCCGGTGCTGGAAGTGCGCACGGTCTCCAACGCGGTCGGTCCCCGGGACCGCGCCGCCTGGCGGATCGGCCCCGCCCTCGCCGCGCTGACGGGCGCCTTCCGCACGTTCCCCGGAGCCCTGGCGGGCGTTCCCGCGGCGGCTCCGGCGCCCCCGCCCCCCACCCCCCGGAGGACCTCGTGACCCGGCCGCTGTCCATCGCCTACTCCCCGTGCCCGAACGACACCTTCGTCTTCGACGCCCTGGCGCACGGCCGGGTCCCGGGCGGACCGGAACTGGCGGTCACCTTCGCCGACATCGACGTCACCAACGGCCTGGCCGAGCGTGGCGAACTGGACGTGCTGAAGGTGTCGTACGCGGTGCTGCCGTGGGTGTTGGAGGAGTACGCGCTGCTGCCCTGCGGCGGGGCGCTGGGGCGCGGCTGCGGCCCGCTGGTGCTGACCCGGGAGCCGGGCGGCGCGGCGGACCTGGCGGGCAAGACGGTGGCGGTGCCCAGCGAGCGGTCGACCGCGTACCTGCTGTTCCGGCTGTGGGTGGCGGCCGAGGTGCCGGGCGGTGTCGGCGAGGTCGTGGTGCTGCCGTTCCACGAGATCATGCCGGCTGTGCGGGACGGCAAGGTCGACGCCGGCCTGGTGATCCACGAGGCCCGCTTCACGTACCAGGACTACGGGCTGCACTGCCTGGCGGACATGGGCGAGCACTGGGAGCTGACCACCGGTCTGCCGATCCCGCTGGGGGCGATCATCGCCAAGCGGTCGCTGGGCGAGCCGGTGCTTCGCCAGTTGGCGGAGGCGATCCGCACGTCGGTCCGGATGGCCTGGGACGACCCGGAGGCGTCCCGGCCGTACGTCCTGGAGCACGCGCAGGAGATGGATCCGAAGGTGACGGACCAGCACATCGGGCTGTACGTCAACGAATTCACCGCCGACCTCGGCGAGGACGGCTACGCCGCGGTGCGCGGGCTGCTCACCCGCGCCGCGGCCGAGGGGCTCGTGCCGCCCCTCGGCCCCGCCGCGCTGACGTTCGTCTGAGCGGTGCGGCTCAGACGTCGAGCTGGTCGGCGACCGCGCGCAACATCCCGGCGATCTTGGCGCCGTGCACCTTGTCGGGGTAGCGCCCGCGCTCCAGTTGCTGGGTGACGTTCTCCAGCAGGGTGGTGAGGTCCTGGACGATCGAGGCGAGTTCGTCGGGCTTGCGGCGCTGGGCCGCGGCGACCGAAGGGGTCGGGTCGAGGAGCACGACGCTCAGTGCCTGGTCACCGCGCTGGCCCGCGACGACACCGAATTCGACGCGCTGGCCGGGCTTGAGCATGTCCACGCCGTCGGGCAGCACCGACGAATGCACGAAGACGTCACCGCCGTCGTCGCGGGAGAGAAAGCCGAAGCCCTTCTCGCTGTTGAACCACTTGACCTTGCCGGTAGGCACGTCTGTCCTCGTCCTCGTACTCGTCGGAAAATGCGGACTCTTCGCCGCGGGCACGTGGAGTGCCGCGGCGTGGGAAAAATGGTCTGGATAACAGTGCAGCGGGCCACCGAAGCCCGCCTCCCCCAAGGCTAATGGTCCGGGGCCCGGTGACAAGACGTCGCCAGGGGGATCCTCGGCGCCCCCGGCCCGGACTTACCCTGGTCAGGTGTCTGATGAAACGCCCCAGGCCGGGGATCTACTGGTCCGAATCGGCGCGATCGTGTTCCTAGTTGGCGCACTGGCCACTCTCGCCACGGTGCTCCCACTGTTCCTCGGAACGCACCCGCTGCCGTGGGAGTTCTACTGGATGTCCATGCTGATGGGCGCCGGTTTCCTGATCGCGGGCAGCGGAGTGGTGCGCTCCGTGCTCGCCCAGCGCCGTCAGTCGGAGGCGGTGGCCGCCCCGTCGCCGTCGGCGCCGCCCGCCGGGTAGCGCGCGGGATCCGCCGCGTAACGATCCAGCCACGCCGGGAAGGCCGTCAGGTCGTCGAGCACCACGTGGGCGCCGGCCGCGCGCAGTTCGTCGGCGGCGCACGGCCCGGTGGCGACCGCGACCGACAGGGCACCGGCGGTCCGTGCGCCGCGCACGTCGCCGGTGTGGTCGCCGACGTAGAGCCGCGCGCCGTGCTCGCGCAGCGCCGTCGCCTTGGCCTCGGCCCACAGTGAGCCGATGACCGCGTCCGCGGCGATGCCCAGGTGGGTTAGGTGCAGCTTGGCGTTGGGCTCGTACTTGGCGGTGACGACGACGGCCCGGCCGCCGGCCGCGCGCACCGCGTCGACCGCCTCCCGGGCGCCCGGCATCGCCAGGGTGCCGGTGATCGCGTGCGTCGGGTACAGCTCGCGGTAGAGGTCGCAGATCTCCGCCACCCGCTCCGCCGGGAACCAGCGGCGGATCTCCTGCTCCAGCGGCGGCCCGAGCCGGGTGACCGCGGCGGCGGCGTCGATGTGCGTCCCGGTGCGCTCGGCCAGCGCCTCGTAGGCGGCCTTGATGCCGGGGCGGGAGTCGATCAGCGTCATGTCGAGGTCGAACCCGACGGTCAGGGGATGCGCAGCCATGCCTGCCATTGTGCCTGTGCCCCTGCGGAGCAAACCGGCCAGGACGTACCGTTAGCCTTGCCTTACCTAACCCGCGGCTGCCGTTCGGTGACCGCGGGTCCGCACCGACAGCTCCAGACCGCGCGAATGGACCCGACGCCCGTGATGCCATGCCCGTGACGCACCGGAAGCGGAGCCGCCGGCTCGGCCTGACCGCGCTGGCCGTGCTGGCGCTGTTGCTGGCCGTGGTGTTCTCGCTCGCCGTCGGCAGCCGCGCGTTCGCCCCGTCGGCGGTCCTCGACGCCCTCGTCCACGGCGGCTCCGACGACGCCGCGCAGGTCGTGCGGTACCTGCGGCTGCCGCGCACCCTGATCGGCCTGATGGTCGGCGCCGCGCTGGCGATGGCCGGCACGGTCATGCAGGGCATCACCCGCAACCCGATCGCCGACCCCGGCATCCTCGGCATCAGCCAGGGCGCCGCGGCCGCCGTGGTGGCCGCCATCGCCTTCGCCGGGGTGCACACCCTGACCGGCTACGTGTGGTTCGCGTTCGCCGGAGCGGGGATCGCCGCCGTGGTCGTCTACGGCATCGCCGCCCGCGGCCGGGGCGGCGCCACCCCTGTCAAACTGGCGCTCTCCGGCGCCGCGATCAACGCGCTGCTGGTGTCGGCGTCGATGGCGATCTTGACCACCAAGGCCGCGGCACTGGACGAGTTCCGCTTCTGGCAGGTGGGTTCACTCACCGGCCGGGACGCCGCGGTGGCCGCCCAGATCTGGCCGTTCCTGCTGGTCGGCACGGTACTGGTGCTGTCGGTGGCGCGCGGACTGGACGCCCTGGCGCTCGGCGAGGACGTCGCCCGGGGGCTGGGCCAGAAGGTCGCCACGGTGCGGATCGTGGGCGGGCTCGGCGCGACCGTGCTGACCGGCGCGGGCGTGGCGGCCGCCGGCCCGATCGCCTTCGTCGGCCTCGCCGTGCCGCACCTGGCCCGCGCCCTGGTGGGCGGCGAACACCGCTGGACGCTGCCGATGGCCGCGCTGCTCGGCCCGGTCGTGGTGCTGGTCTCGGACACCGTCGGGCGGGTGCTGTTCCCGCCGTCGGAGGTCCCGGCCGGCGTGATGACCGCCCTCATCGGCGTGCCGTTCCTGGTCACCCTGGTCCGGCGACGGGCGGTGGCGGCATGACGGCCACCGACACCTCCCCCGCCGCCCGCCCCAGCGCGGTCCGCCCCGCCGGGTACGCGCTGGTCCGGGCCGGCCGCGGCTCCTTCCTGCTGCACCGCCGCGCCGCCGTGGTCGCCGCCGCACTGGCCGCCGCGCTGGCCGTGGTGTGCGTGGCGTACCTGTGCGCCGGCGAGAGCTGGGTGGCGCCCACCGACGTGCTCAAGGTCCTGGCCGGCGAACCGTCCCCGCAGGAACTGGTCGTCGGCACACTGCGGCTGCCGCGGATGGTGGTCGGGCTGCTGGTCGGCGCGGCCTTCGGAGTGGCCGGCGGGCTGATCCAGACGGTGGCCCGCAATCCGCTCGCCAGCCCCGACATCATCGGCGTGACCCAGGGCGCCGGGGCGGTGACCGTCGGGGCGATGACCTTCGGCGTCACCTCGTTCGCGGTGCTGCCCTACGTCTCGGTGGCCGGCGGGCTGCTGGCGGCGCTGCTGGTGTACGTCTTCGCGTGGCGCGGCGGACTGCACGCCACCCGCTTCGTGCTGATCGGCATCGGCTTCGCGGTCGCGCTGCGCTCGGTCACCCAACTGTTCCTCACCAAGGGCGACTACCTCGTCGCCCAGCAGGCCCAGGTGTGGATGACCGGCTCGCTCAACGGACGCGGCTGGGCGGAGGCCGCCCCGCTGGGCTGGGCGCTGCTGGTGGCGCTGCCCGCCGTCCTGTGGGCGGCGCGCGCCCAGCGGACCGTCTCCCTCGACGACGACACCGCCACCGCGCTGGGCATCCGGCTCAACCGCACCCGGCTGGGCCTGGTGACGGTCGGCGTGGTGCTGGCGTCGATGGCGACCGGAGCGGCCGGGCCGGTCGACTTCGTGGCGCTGCTCGCCCCGCAGATCGCCCGCCGGCTGACCCGGACCGCGCAGATCCCACTGCTCTGCTCGGCGCTGCTGGGCTCCGTCATCGTCGTCCTCGGCGACCTGCTCGCCCGCAAGCTGCTCGCCCCCACCGAGCTGCCGGTGGGCGTGCTGACCGCCGCGGTCGGCGCCCCGTATCTGATCTGGCTGATCGTCAGGGGCCACCGGGCCCGTGGCCGGGCCTCAGGAGGACAAGCGTGACCGGTACCGGCACCCCGCGGCCGGCGGCCGGGGCGGACACCGCGGCCCAGGAGCCCGCCGCCCACGAACCCGCCGCCCGTCTGACGGCCCGCGGCCTGACCCTCTCCTACGAGGAACGCACCGTCGTCGAGGGCCTCGACCTGGACGTGCCGGACGGCGCCGTCACCGTCGTCGTCGGCCCCAACGCGTGCGGCAAGTCGACGCTGCTGCGCGCCCTGGGACGGCTGCTGCGACCGCGCCGCGGCGCGGTCCTGCTGGACGGGACGGACCTCGCCAAGATCCCCACCCGGAACATCGCCCAGTCCCTCGGACTGCTGCCGCAGACCCCCGTCGCCCCGGAGGCGATCACCGTCGGCGACCTCGTCGCCCGCGGCCGGCAGCCGCACCAGCGCTGGTGGCAGCAGTGGTCGGCCGAGGACGAACGGGCGGTCATGGAGGCCATGGCCCGCACCGACGTGGCCACGCTGGCGGACCGCCCCGTCGACGAGCTCTCCGGCGGCCAGCGCCAACGGGTCTGGATCGCCATGGCACTGGCCCAGGAAACCGACCTGCTGCTCCTGGACGAACCCACCACCTACCTGGACATCGCCCACCAGGTGGAGGTCCTCGACCTGGTGCGCCAGCTCAACCACGAGCGCGACCGGACCGTCGTCGCCGTCCTGCACGACCTCAACCAGGCCGCCCGCTACGCCGACCACCTGGTGGCCATGAAGGCGGGCCGGATCGTCGCCCAGGGCCGGCCCGGGGACGTGGTCACCGCCGACCTCGTCCGCGAGGTGTTCGGCCTGGACTCGGTGGTCGTCCCGGACCCGGTGACCGGCTCGCCGTTGGTGGTGCCGGGCCGTCCCTGGGAAGGGGACACCCGGCAGTGACGTCTCCTCGCCGGGGCACCCGCCCCGGCGACCTCCCCGCCGCCGAGCCGAAAGGGCTGCGATGACCCACCCAACCCACCCGGCCGCCCCCGCCCCGCCCCCGCCCCCGCACCGCCGTCCCGCCACCGCCCGGGTCGCCGCGACCGCCGTCGCCGCCGGCGCACTGCTGCTCACCGGCTGCGGCAGCGGCCAGGACTCCGGCGCCTCCGCCGCCGGCCCCAACGGCACCTTCAAGGCCGCGGAATGCCCCGCGCAGCCCACCACCAACTGGCCCGCGCCGGCCCCCGCGGGCGGCGGCAGCCACCCGGTCCGCACCGCGACGGGCGAGGTGACCGTCCCCGATACCCCGCACCGCGTCGTGGTGCTGGACACCGCCGAACTCGACTCCGCGCTCACCCTCGGCGTCACCCCGGTCGGCGCCACCCGCTCCGACGTCGCCTCCGGCTTCCTCGACTACCTGCCCCAGGACAAGCTCGCCGGCATCAAGGACGTCGGCAAGATCGGCGCCCCCAACCTGGAGGCGATCGCCGCCCTCAAGCCCGACCTGATCCTCACCAACAAGGTCCGCGACGGCCAGCGCTACGCCGACCTCAGCAAGATCGCACCGACCGTCATGACCGACTCCACCGGCTACCCGTGGAAGCAGAACTTCGCCGTCCACGCCGCCGCGCTCAACAAGATCCCCGAAGCCAAACGCACCGTCGCCGCCTACCGCGCGCACGCCGAACGCGTCACCACGGCCCTCGGCGGCCCGGCCAAGGCCCGCGCCCTGCGCACCAACGTCGTCCGCTTCGTCGAGGGCGCCGACACCCGCATCTACGGCTGCCAGAGCTACATCGGCACCGTCCTCGACGACCTCGGCACCGGCCCCACCGCGGTCGTCGACGGCGCCCGGAACGGCCTGATGGTCGAGGTCAGCCCCGAGCAGATCACCCAGGCCGACGCCGACGCGGTCTTCTACGCCACCTACGGCAGCCCCGAGAAGTCCAAGGAGGCCCAGATCACCACCGGCCCCCTGTGGAAGAACCTCCGGGCCGTCAAGAACGGCAAGTCCCTCCGCGTCGACGACCAACTGTGGATCCAGGGCATCGGCTACACCGCGGCCGACAAGATCCTCGACGAGATCCAGCAGCGGCTCGCCAAGAAGTAACGGCCCGCGAAGGAGCGCGGCGGCGCGGGCGACGCTCCGCCGCCCGCCCCTCTGCCGCGCCCGCGCCTCACGGCGCCGCCCGGCGCATCCGCCAGAGCAGGAACAGCGCCGAGACGACCGCGGCCACCCGCACCACGCCGGGCAGCCCCGCGAGGAGCTCCTGGCCCAGCTGCCCGGGGGCGATCGGCGCGCCCCAACGGCCTTGGCTGCGGCCCCAGATCCACACCAGCAGACCGCCGACGACGATCCCGGGCACGCCCAGCGCCGCGAACTTCGTCTCCGTACGGCTCAGCCGGCGCGACACGTACGCCAGCCCCCAACCACCGGCCAGCGCCAACCAGGAGCCGACCACCGCACCGGCCACCAGCAGCAGCACGGCCAGCGTCAACACCGGGCTGAGCCAGGCCCGCAGCGGCAACCGCGCCGGCTCCTCGGCACCCTCCGCGGCGTCCGCCGGGCCCGCGGGCTCCGCCCCGGCCACCGGCTCCTGGGCGGGCGGCCGCCCCAACGTCTTCCGCAGCAGGGCCGGCAGGGCCCGCCCGCGCCGCCCGCCGTCGCCCTGCCCCGCCCCCTTACCGCCCTTACCGCCCTTACCGCCCTTACCGTCAGCGTCCTCGTCCTCCTCGGGCCGCTCCCAGACCTCCGAGAGTTCGATGCCGCCGACGAAACCGGGCACGAAGTCCGCCGCGGCCTCCGCGTCGGCGGGCGCGCCGTCCACCCGCCACCAGTCGGGCGGGTCCTCCGCGTCGCCCAGTTCGTCGGCGCCGGCCAGGTGGGGCGGCGCGGCGGCCGGCGGGGCCTGGGGGCCGGACGGCGCGGGGCGCTTCTTGAGGAAGTTCGGCCGCCGGCCGCCGTCGTCCGCCCCGTCCCCGTCGCGCGGCGCGGGCACCTTGCCGATCAACCCGCCGAGCTTCTCCCGCGCACCGGCCCACTGGGTGGGCCGGACCGGCTCCGCGGGCCCGGCCACCGGGGGCGGCGCCGCCCTCGTCCCGGCCCCGCCGGCGCCCTGCGCACCGGGCCCGCCGGCCCCGTCGGCCGCGGCCTTCACCACGGCCTCCGGCGTGCCCAGCCGGGCCAGCAGCCGCTTCACCCCGGGCACCGAATCGGCCTTCTGGTCGGCCTTCTGCGCGTCGATCTCGGCCCGCAGCGAGGCCACCAGCCGCATCCGGGTGCCGGACGGCAGCCCGTGCTGCTGGGCCAGGTCGCCCACCCGGCTCAGATAGTCAAAGACGAGCTGCTCGCTCTCGATCCCCACGAAAACCCCTGCGGCGTGCGCTGGTTGCTGCCCCGACGGTACCCCGTGGCCCCGGCCCGGCACCGCCGGCCGCCCGCCGCACGGCACCGACGACGGCGCGCGGCACCACGGCCGGGCGCGCGGCACCCGCGCACCACGCCGCCCCGCAGTACGGCGCGCGGCCCCGTGCACCGCGCACCGGCCCCCGGCCCCGCCCCCGCCGATCCGCGCCCGCCGCCTGCTCCCGTCGTCTCCCCCGCCCGGCTAACGTAGGACGAATGACCACCGCTACCCCCCGCACCCTCGCCGAGGAGCTCAGGACCCGCTCGGACCGCGGGCTCGCCGGCCTGCTGCGGGCCCGGCCCGACCTGCTCAACCCGGTGCCGGGCGATCTGACCCAGCTCGCCACCCGGGCCGGGACCCGGGCGTCGGTGGTCCGCGCGGTGGAGCGACTGGACACCTTCGCCCTCCAGACCGCCGAGGCGCTGGCGGTCGCCCCGGACCCCTGCCCGTACGGGACGCTGGCGGCGCTGATGGCCGGGGACGCCGGGGACGAGGCGGTCACCGCCGCCCTGCCGGGGGCCCTGGCGGCCCTGCGCGCCCAGGCCCTGGTGTGGGGCCCGGACGACCGGCTGCGCCTGGTGCGCACCGCCCGGGAACTCCTCGCCCCGAGCCCCACCCGCCCCTCGCCGACCGGTCTGGGCCCCACCGTCGCCGAGGCCACCGCCGGCATGTCACCGGGCCGGCTCCAGGAGGTCCTCGCCGCGGTCGACCTGCCCACCACCCACGACCCGGTGTCCGCGGTCGCCGCCCTCACCGCCCTCTTCAGCGACCGGGCCAGGATGGCCGCCCTCCTGGACACCGCGCCCGCCGAGGCCGTCGCCGTCCTGGACAAGCTGCTGTGGGGCCCGCCCTACGGCGCGGTCACCGACCGGCCGGCCGCCCACCTGCAATGGCTGCTGGACCGCGGGCTGCTGCTGCCGGCCGGCGCCCGCAACGTCGCCCTGCCCCGGGAGGCCGCGCTGCACCTGCGCGCCGGGCGGGCGCACCGCCTCCCCGAGCCGGCCCCGCCCGCCCTCGCCCCGACCACCGCACGCGATCCACAGCTTGTGGACAACGCCGCCGCGGGCCAGGCGTTCACCGCACTGGCCACCGTCGAGGAACTCCTCAAGGAGTGGGACCTCGGCGGCCCGCCCGTGCTGCGCGCCGGCGGCCTGAGCGTCCGCGACCTCAAACGGACCGCGACCGCCCTGGACACCACCGAACAGCTCGCCGCGTTCTGGCTCGAACTCGCCTACGCGGCCGGGTTGATCGCCTCCGACGGCGAGGCCGACGAACGCTACGCCGCCACCCCGGCCGCCGAAGAGTGGCTCCAGCTGCCCGACCACGAGCGCTGGGCGGTCCTGGTCGCCGCCTGGCTGCCCGCCACCCGCACCCCGGGCGTGGTCGGCACCGCCGACGCCAAGGGCCGCGCCCTGGCCGCCCTCGGCCCGCACCTCGACCGCTCCCCGGCGCCCGAGGTCCGCCACCGCGTGCTGACCCTGCTGGCCACCTTGGCGCCCGGCACGTCCGTCCCGGGGCCGACGCTGCTGTCCCGCCTGCGCTGGGAACGTCCGCTGCGCGCCGCCGCACCGGCCGCCCAGCCCCCGGCGTCCCCCACGCCCGCCGCACCGGACGGCCCGGCCGGCCCCGCCCCCGCCGAGGACCTGCGCTCCCGGCTCGCCCAAGGGGCGCTCGCCGAGGCCGAGTTGCTGGGCGTGACGGGGCGCGGCGCCCTCGCCACCCACGGCCGCACCCTGCTCGGCACCGCCCCGGCCGCCGCCGAAGCGGCACCGGCCCCGGAGGCGGGCGCCGCCGCGACGCCCCTCACCCCCGCCGAGGCGACCACCACCGCGGCCCGCGCCGCCGTCCTGCTCGCCCCGCTGCTGCCCGAACCGCTCGACCACGTCCTGCTCCAGGCCGACCTGACCGCGGTCGCCCCCGGCCCGCTGCACCGCCCGCTCGCCGAGGCGCTCGGCATACTGGCCGACGTCGAGTCCAAGGGCGGCGCCACCGTCTACCGCTTCACCCCGGCGTCGGTGCGCCGGGCCCTGGACAGCGGCCGGTCCGCCGCCGAGCTCCAGGAGTTCCTGACCACCCACTCCCGCACCCCGGTCCCGCAGCCGCTCGCCTACCTCGTCGACGACGTGGCCCGCAAACACGGCCAGTTGCGGGTCGGCGCGGCCACCGCCTACGTCCGCTGCGACGACGACGCGCTGCTCGCCGAGATCCTCGCCGACCGCCGCGCCGCCGCACTGCGGCTGCGTCGGCTCGCCCCGACCGTGCTCGCCGCCCAGTGCGCCCCCGAACACCTCCTCGACGGCCTGCGGGCGATGGGCTACGCCCCGGCCGCCGAATCCGCCGCCGGCGACGTCCTGGTGGCCCGCGCCGACTCCTACCGCACCCCGCCCCGGACGGCCCCGGCCCCGGTCCCGGACGGCCCGCCGCCGCCCGACCGCACCCTGCTGGAGGCGGCCGTCCGCGCCATCCGCGCCGGCGACCTGGCCGCCACCGCCGAACGCAAGCCCGCCGCCGCCCCCACCGGCACCCCGGCACCGGGCGCGCTGCCCCGCACCACCTCCGCCGAGACCCTGGCCACCATGCAGGCCGCGGTCCTCACCAGCTCGCCCGTCTGGATCGGCTACGTCAACGCGGACGGCGCCGCCAGCCAACGCGTGATCGCCCCCGTCCGCGTCGAGGGCGGCTACGTCACGGCCTACGACCACACCTCCGACGAGGTCCGCACCTACCCCCTGCACCGCATCACCGGCGTCTCGGAACTGGCCGACGACGCGGTCTGACCCACCCGGGAACCACCCGCCGAACGGACCGGGCGGCCTCGTCGGTGCGATGCGGCACACTGGACGTTTGGCACGTCGGGCCGCCGACGGCCCCGGCCGGCGGTTCAGCCCCGGAATGCGAAAGGCGAGGCGCGTGAACGGACCTCTCATCGTCCAGAGCGACAAGACGCTGCTGCTGGAGGTGGACCACGAGCTGGCGGACGCCTGTCGGCGGGCCATCGCGCCGTTCGCCGAGCTGGAGCGGGCGCCGGAGCACATCCACACCTACCGGGTGACCCCGCTGGGGCTGTGGAACGCGCGGGCCGCCGGCCACGACGCCGAGCAGGTCGTGGACGCGCTGGTGCAGTACTCGCGGTACCCGGTGCCGCACGCGCTGCTCGTCGACGTCGCCGAGACCATGTCGCGCTACGGCCGGCTGACGCTCACCAAGCACCCCGCGCACGGCCTGGTGCTGTCCACCACCGACCGTCCCGTGCTGGAGGAGATCCTCCGCTCGAAGAAGGTGCAGCCGCTGGTCGGCGCGCGGATCGACCCGGACAGCGTCGTGGTGCACCCCTCCGAGCGCGGGCAGATCAAGCAGACCCTGCTCAAGCTGGGCTGGCCGGCCGAGGACCTGGCCGGCTACGTGGACGGCGAGGCGCATCCGATCGAGCTGGCCGAGGACGGCTGGTCGCTGCGCCCGTACCAGGCGCAGGCCGTGGAGGGCTTCTGGCACGGCGGTTCCGGCGTCGTGGTGCTGCCCTGCGGCGCGGGCAAGACGCTGGTGGGCGCGGGGGCGATGGCGCAGGCCAAGGCGACCACGCTGATCCTCGTCACCAACACCGTCTCGGCCCGGCAGTGGAAGCACGAGCTGGTCAAGCGCACCTCGCTGACCGAGGACGAGATCGGCGAGTACAGCGGGACGAAGAAGGAGATCCGCCCGGTCACCATCGCCACGTACCAGGTGCTGACGACGAAGCGGAAGGGCGTCTACCCGCACCTGGAGCTGTTCGACTCGCGGGACTGGGGCCTGATCGTCTACGACGAGGTGCACCTGCTGCCGGCGCCGGTCTTCAAGTTCACCGCCGACCTCCAGGCGCGCCGCCGGCTGGGGCTCACCGCGACCCTGGTGCGCGAGGACGGGCGGGAATCGGACGTCTTCTCGCTGATCGGCCCCAAGCGGTTCGACGCGCCGTGGAAGGAGATCGAGGCGCAGGGGTACATCGCGCCGGCCGACTGCGTCGAGGTGCGGGTGGACCTGACCGAGTCGGAGCGGTTGGCGTACGCCACCGCCGAGACGGAGGAGAAGTACCGCTTCTGCGCGACCACCGGCAGCAAGCAGCGGGTGACCGAGGCGCTGGTGCGGCGGCACGCCGGCGAGCAGACGCTGGTCATCGGGCAGTACATCGACCAGCTGGACGAGTTGGGCGAGCACCTCGACGCCCCGGTGATCAAGGGCGAGACGTCCAACGCACAGCGCGAGAGGCTCTTCGACGCGTTCCGGCAGGGCGAGATCTCGGTGCTGGTGGTGTCGAAGGTTGCGAACTTCTCCATCGACCTGCCGGAGGCCACGGTCGCCATCCAGGTGTCCGGCACCTTCGGCTCCCGCCAGGAGGAGGCCCAGCGGCTGGGCCGGGTGCTGCGCCCGAAGGCGGACGGTCACGAGGCCCGGTTCTACTCGGTGGTCGCCCGGGACACCGTCGACCAGGACTTCGCCGCGCACCGTCAGCGCTTCCTGGCCGAACAGGGCTACGCGTACCGGATCGTGGACGCGCACGAGCTGCTGGCGGCGGGCGACGACGTCGCGGCCGGCGAGGACGATCCCACCCCGGCGTGAGCGCGGGCGGTGGCGGCGGGGCCGTCGCCACCGCCGGGCTCCGGTGGCGGCGGTCAGCCCGTCGGGGCCTCGGTGGGCCGGCGGACGTCGGTGCGCGGTGCGGGGACCCGGCGGGCGGCCAGCAGGCCGCCGGGGGCGCCGGGGCGGCCCGCGGGCCGCAGCGTCCACCAGGCCAGTGCGGCCAGCAGCGCCAGGCCCAGCATCGGGTAGGGGGAGGCCAGCGGCTGCTGCCACCAGGGGAAGTGCAGGGCCAGGGTGCCCCGGTGGTTGAGCGCCCACATCGAGCGGGCGGCGAAGACGAGGGTGATCGCGGCCACCAGCGCCCAGCGCCAGCGGTCCCGCCGGGCGTGCGCGATCAGCGCGACGAGCAGGGGCACGCACCAGACCCAGTGGTGCGACCAGCTGATCGGCGACACCAGCAGCGCGGTGACGGCCGTGGCCAGGACGCCCCAGAGGTCGAGGCCGCGGTTGCGGTGGCAGCGGCGGGCGATCCAGAGCCCGGCCGCGGCGGTGACCACGGCCGCCGCCAGCCACCACAGGCCCGGTTCGGTGGTGCGCAGCAGGCGCGCGACGAGCCCTTGGAGTGACTGGTTGTCGACGATCCACACCTTGCCGACCCGCTGGGTCTCGAACATCCGCCGGGTCCAGAAGTCCACGCTCGCGCCCGGCAGCACCAGCGCGCCGAGCAGCACCGACACCACGAATCCGGCGAGGGCGGTGAAGGCGGCCTTCACCCGCCCGGTGATCAGCAGGTAGACCGCGAAGATCGCCGGGGTCAGCTTGATGCCCGCGGCGAGGCCGGTGGCGAAGCCCTTGAAGCGGGCGCCGTCCGGACGCGAGAGGTCCCACAGGACCAGGCAGGTCAGGGCGAGGTTGACCTGTCCGAAGACCAGGGTCTGGAAGACCGGTTCGAGCCAGAGGCCGAGGGCGGTGGTGCCGAGGAGCAGCGGCGCGGAGTAGGCGTACCGGCGCAGGCCGGCGGCCTTGCAGGAGAGGTGGATCAACAACGCCAGGAGGGCGGCGTTGGCCATGACGCAGGTGATCTTGAGGGTGGTCAGCGAGATCCAGGTGGTGGGGATGAACAGCAGGGCGGCGAACGGCGGGTACGTCGCCGGCAGCGCCCACTTGGTGACCGTGAAGCCGTAGAGGTCACCGCCGGTCGCGGCGGCCTGGCCCTCGGCGCGGTAGACCTCTATGTCGGACATCGGCAGCTGCACGGCCAGGGAGAGCGCGTACAGCCCGGCGCAGGACAGGACGAGCAGCGCCGCGCCTATCGCCAGTCGGCCCGGGCTGGCGATGCTCTGCGCCCAAGTGCGTCTCCACGTCCACGTCCCCGTCCCGTCGGCGGCAGACACCCGTTGACCCCTCCTCGTCGCCCTGAGCGCGCTCCTTGCGGCGACGCTAGTGGATCGAGACCGACCGTCCGTAACGCTTTCCGGTCAACCGGATGTCCATGCGGAAACGACTCTCACACGCACGAAAGGTGCGCGATCCGGCCGAACCACGCACCAGCGCCGACGAGCGCCGCGCCTGCGGTGCTGCGGAATGACGCTGCGCGGACCTGCTCGGACCCACTCAGAGTTGGTTGTACTTGTGCAAAGTTGCTGGAACCGGGGACCGTGCTCGGGCGCGGTCCGGCAGTGCCCGGTGCGCGCTCGCCGCGCGCCCGGCCTCAGCCCTCGGCGTACTCGCCCATCACGACCACGCTGAACGCGGCCGCGGCGAAGACCTTCACCGCGCGGACGGCGTTGCCCAGCAGGTGGCGGTGGTCGTCGGTGGGCGGTGAGCCGGTGGTCGGGTCGGTGCCGAGGGCCGTGGCGCCGTTGGCCGAGCGACGGGGAAGGGCGTGGACGGAGGTGGTGTGGATCGATGCGCTGCTCATGCCTCCATCATCGTTTTCACGCGAATGGCGCACATCGCCCCACAGTTCCATCTCTGCGCGTCGCGGCATCGGCCTGTGGGCCCATGCCGACCCCTACGAGAGACCTACGGTTCTCGGGGGCGTCCCTCCAAAGGACGGCGTCGCCGCCGGCCCGGACGCGGTACCGGGCGACGCCGCGCCGGCCCCGCGCGGCGCCGGCACCGGAAATTCCGTTGGCGCCCCTGATACGTGCTGACTACAATCGCGCGGTTGCCTGCCTCCCGTCAGGGGAGCGCCGCCGACCGGTCGGAAACCGGCCGGCCCTTCGCATCATGCCGTCGCACGCCGTCGCGCCGCAGACCGAGGATTGACCGTCACCGGAGGCAAGCCGTGCCCTCGCACGCCCACCCGACACCCGACCAGCACACCGCACCGCCGGCGTCGCACGCCGACCCGCTCCAACGGGAGCGCGCGCACCTCGCCGCGTCCCGTTCCGCCCTCCGCGCCATGCGCGAGGACGCCGAGAACCTCAACATCGCGAACGTCACCGCGAACTGGGTCAACGCCGAGGTCCTCCAGGGCGAGATCGACGCCCGCATCAAGGCCCTCGCCGACCTCGCCCACACCCCGCTCTTCTTCGGCCGCCTCGACTACCTCCACGCCCCCGGCATGGACCTCGCCGAGGGCGCCACCGGCGAGAACTTCTACGTCGGCCGCCGGCACGTCCACGACGCCGACGGCGATCCCATGGTCATCGACTGGCGCGCGCCGGTCTCCCAGCCGTTCTACCGGGCCTCCAAGAAGGACCCGATGGACCTGAAGCTGCGCCGCCGCTTCGGCTACACCGGCGGCGAGCTGACCGCCTACGAGGACGAGCACCTCACCGACCCGGCCGAGGCCGAGACCACCAGCGCCCTGCTCCAGGCGGAGATCGAGCGCCCGCGCGTCGGCCCGATGCGGGACATCGTCGCCACCATCCAGCCCGAACAGGACGAGATCGTCCGGGCCGGCATCGGCGGGACGGTCTGCGTCCAGGGGGCGCCCGGTACGGGCAAGACGGCGGTGGGCCTGCACCGGGTCGCGTACCTGCTGTACGCCCACCGGGAGCGGCTGGCCCGTTCCGGCACCCTGGTCATCGGTCCGAACCGCTCCTTCCTCCAGTACATCGAGCAGGTGCTGCCCGCCCTGGGGGAGTTGGAGGTCAAGCAGGCGACGATCGACGACCTGGTCGGCCACGTGGAGGTGCGCGGCGCGGACGAGGCGGCCGCGGCCATGGTCAAGGGCGATGCGCGGATGGCGGAGGTGCTGCGCAGGGCGGTGCGCTCGCACGTGACGATGCCGCAGGAGCCCTGCGTGGTGGTCCGCGGCTCCCGGCGCTGGCGCATCCCGGCGTACGAGCTCGAAGAGATCGTGCAGGAGCTGCAGGACCGCGACATCCGCTACGGCGCGGCCCGGGAGGCGCTGCCGCAGCGGATCGCGCACGCGGTGCTGGTGCGGATGGAGCAGGCGGGCGAGGCGCCCGACGACCGGGTGCAGGACGCGGTGGCCCGCAACGCGGCGGTGAAGGCCGCGGTCAAGGCGATCTGGCCGCCGGTCGACCCGGCGAAGCTGGTGCTGCGGCTGCTGGGCGACGCCGAGTTCCTCGCGGCGCACGCGGACGGGCTGCTCAGCGAGGAGGAGCAGAAGACGATCCTGTGGGCGAAGCCGCCGCGCGGCGCGAAGAGCGCCGCGTGGTCGTCGGCGGACGCGGTGCTGATCGACGAGGCGATGGACCTGGTGGCCCGGACGCACTCGCTCGGCCACGTGGTGCTGGACGAGGCGCAGGACCTCTCGCCCATGCAGTACCGGGCGGTGGGCCGGCGCTGCACCACCGGGTCGGCGACGGTGCTGGGCGACATCGCCCAGGGCACCACCCCGTGGGCGACCGACACCTGGCAGCAGGCGCTGGCCCACCTGGGCAAGCCCGGTTCCATCGTCGAGGAGCTGACGCAGGGCTTCCGCGTGCCGCGCGAGGTCATCGCCTACGCGTCCCGTCTGCTGCCGTCGATCGCGCCCGACCTGAAGGAGGCCACCTCCATCCGCGAGTCGGCGGGCGACTTCGAGGTCCGTGCGGTGGAGCCCGCGGATCTGGACGCGACCGTGCTGGCGGCCTGCCACGACGCGCTCGCCAAGGAGGGGTCGATCGGCCTGATCGCCGCGGACGCCCGTATTCCGGTGCTGCGCGCGGCCCTTGAGGAGGCCGGCATCAGCTGTCTGTCCCCGGGTGCGGAGACCTCGGCCGACGCCCGCCTGACACTGGTGCCGGCGACCCTGGCCAAGGGTCTGGAGTACGACTACGTGGTGCTGGACGAGCCGGCGGCGGTGGTGGACGGCGAACCGGACGAGCGGACCGGCCTGCGCCGCCTGTACGTGTGCCTGACCCGGCCGGTCTCCGGCCTGACGATCGTCCACGCGGCGGGGCTGCCGGAGCAGCTCGGGGCCGCCTGACGGTGCGCGGGCGGGGAGCGCCCGCGCCGGCCGGCGCCCCGGTCGGCCGGCGCCCCGGTCGCCCGCCCCCAACTCCCTTGCTCAGGACAGCGTCTGGCCCGAGTAGACCGAGAACTCCGTCTTCTCGCGCGGGGCGAACGGCGCCTTCCAGCTGCCGGTGCCGTGGTAGACGTACGAGGCGCCGTCCGGCGACGTGACCAGGAGGTCGGCCTTGCCGTCGGTGTTCGCGTCACCGATGCCGATCATCTGGGAGTACGCACCCCAGCCGGCGCCGATCTTCACCGGGCGGTCGAAGGTGCCGTCCCCCTTGCCCAGGTACGACCAGAGCACCCCGTCCTTGTCCCGCGCGACCACGTCGCCCGCGGGCCCTCCGGCCACGTCGCCGACCGAGGTGATCCGGTCGTAGGCGTTCCAGCCTGCGCCGATCCGCACCCGGGGGGCGAACGGCGCCTTCCAACTGCCCGTACCCTTGTAGAGCCAGAGCACCCCGGCGGAATCACGGGCCAGCAGGTCGCCACGGCCGTCGCCGGTGACGTCGCCGCCGCCGGTGAGCTGGGTGTAGTCGCCCCAGCCGGCGCCGATCCGCACCCGGCGGTCGAAGGTGCCGTCCCCCTTGCCCAGGTACAGCCACAGCACCCCGTCCTTGTCCCGCGCGACCACGTCGCCCGCGGGCCCTCCGGCCACGTCGCCGACGGCCGTGACCTGGTTGTAGATGCCCCAGCCCCAGCCGATCTTCTCCGCGTCGCGGGTCTTCAGCCGCCCGTTCCCCGGGTCGCGGTAGGTGTCGGTGCGCGTCAGGTCGCCGCCGTCCTTGATGAGCAGGTCCGGCGAGCCGTTGTCGGTGTAGTCGTGCGGCGCGGGCTTGCGCGCGACCTGGAAGGTGCCGCTCTCGGCCAGGTCCGGGCCGATGCCGTTGGTGGGCTTGGCGGTGAGCCTCCAGGTGTAGTCGCCGTTGGGGGCGGCGCGGTCGGGGCCGTAGGAGGGGCCGAGCAGGCCGTCCCAGTCCAGCTCGATCCAGGTGGGCTTTCCGGACGTCGACACCTCGGAGTCGATCGGGATCTCGATCTCGCGCTCGGCGCCGGAGGCGGTGTGGCGCAGGGTGACGGCCACCTCCTGGACGTTGGGGCGGGAGAGCCGCCAACGCGACTTCCAGCGGCCCTTGTCCAACTCGGCGACGGCCGGGACCTCGGAGTCGAGCACGGTGACCTTGGTGGGTTCGCCGGTACTGGCGATCAGCTTGGCGACCGGCTCGGCGAAAGCCCCGATGGAGACCCGGTAGAGACCTTCGCCGTGCTCGGTCGTGCCGCCCATCACCAGCAGGTCGCCGTCGGGGGTGGGGGTGACGGAGGTGGCGTGGTCCATGACCTGGTGGGCGACGTACCCGTCGGCCGGCATCGCGTAGAGCCCCTGGGGAAAGCCGGCCCAGCCCTCGTGGACCGTGCGCTTGGTGCCGTACAGCACCCAGTTGCCGACCAGACCCACCATCGGGTCGTACATGCGGCCGGGCGAGTGGGTCGTCCGCTGCTGGTTGTCGCCGCGCTTCTCCACTTCCAGCTTCATGTCGTCGCGGTTGTTGTTCTCGTGTCCCATGACGGCCACGTGGGTGCCGGACAGTGCGACGCGCGAGAAGTCGGCACCCAGGGTGTGGTGCGTGACCTTGGCCGAGGCCAGGTCGACCACGACGTACTCGCTGAACAGTGAGCCGATGACGTCGTCGGGCTCGTACCGCAGCACGACCGCGCCTGGTTCGCCCGCCACCGCCTTCATGTCCCGGGCCGCGAAGCGCAGGCCGGTGACGGTCCGGTCGGTCACCTTTCCGCCCACGTTCTCCAGGATGTGGGCTTCCCGGGACTTTCCGGTGTCCTTCAGCGCGATCACCGACGTGCCGACGGCGCCCGCGTACGCGTAGCCGTACGGCGTGAGGTCGACGACCGTGGACGACCCCGTGGCCATGTCGCGCAGCGTGATCTTCTTGGAGCTGGCCATGTACGGCGCGTCGCCGAGCGCCACGACGTCGGACGCGGTGCCGTGCACCGTGGAGTCCGCGGACGTGCCGTCGTCCTGGGCGATGCGGGTCGTCGCGCCGTCCGCGTAACGCGTCCACGACACGGTCTTGTCCGCGGTGACGGAGAGGAAGCCGGTGCGTCCCGCGCTCACGATCTCGGAGCCGGGAGCGATCTTCAGCTTCTGCGCGGGGGCGGCGGTGGCCCCGGCGGCGAACGGGGTGGCGGCGACGGCGGGCGCGACGAGCGGGCCGGCGGTGACCGCGAGGGTCAGTGCGACGGCTCCGGTCAGCAGTCGTCGCGAACGGGCGGAGCGGCCCGGCGTCCGCGGCGGCCGGGATATGACGGAGCGGGTCATCTGCCCTCCAGGCAATGGGTCGTGTGGGCCGGAGGGTGCCGAGAGGAAGCGAATCCCCCCAAGCCGATGGAATTCACTCCCTCTTGCCCATTCACGCAAATCCTAACAAGGGCAGGTCTGACCGGTTTCGACCGGTTGGGCGAGGGCGCCGGCCACCGGGCGTCGCCAGGCCGGCCGACCTGGCGACGCCCGGTAACAGCCCTGCACCGCCTATCGCTTGATGCCCCTTCAGACCCGCGACACCACCGGCGCGTCCAGGGCGGCCCGCCATTCCCGCACGGCCGTCGCGTCGACCGGTGCGGCCCACCCTCCGGGCCGGGCGGCGCCGCCGATGTGGAACGCGTCGAGCCCGGCCGCCCGCAGCTCCGCCAGGTGGTCCAGGCGGAGTCCGCCGCCCACCAGGATCCGCGGCGCGTAGCCGGGCTCGTACGCCGCCCTGTGCGCCTGTTCGGCGACGAGCGTCGCCAGCCCCGCGTCCACGCCCTCCGCGGCGCCGGCGGTCAGGTACGTGTCGAGGCCGTCCGCGCCGGCGAGGTCCGCCAGTTCCCTGCGGAGCGCGGCCCGGTCGGCGGCCCGGTCGAGGGCCCGGTGGAACGTCCACCGACAGCCGCCGATCACCTCGACCAGCGCCTGCACGGCCGCCAGGTCCGGCCGGCCCGCCGGCGTCAGGAACCCCAGGACGAACTCGTCGGCGCCCTCCGCCCGCAGTGCCGCGGCCGTGGCGCACAGCGCGTCCACGTCGCCCGCCGCGAAGCCGTCGGCGGCGCGCAGCATCACCCGTAGCGGGATGTCGACGGCCGCCCGGATCGCGGCGAAGGTGGCGCGCGGCGGCGTCAGCCCGTCCGCGGCCATGTCCGCGACGAGTTCCAGGCGGTCGGCACCGCCGGCCTGCGCGGCCACCGCGTCCTCGGGACCGAGCGCGATCACCTCCAGGAGCGCGCGCTGATTCATACGACCCAACCTTCCGATGGCGAACGACGTGGCCAGAGCGTGCGGGGCGGGCGGCCGGGGCGACGCCGCACGCGCTTGCCGCGGCCCGTCGCCCCGCCCCCGCCTCCCTACAGGTCTAGTCCAATACCCAGCCTAAGCGCTCGTCGACCGCGGCGCCGTCATCCGTTCCGCGACGCGGCCGAAATCCACCCGTGGCCCCTGCCGTACCGCCACCCCGAAACCACCCAATGACGCGAGTGTGGATCAGCCCTCACATGGGTAACACGCCTTTCTCATAAGGGCGTTGCGCCAGCACCTTGCTCGCCCCGGCCACGAGCACGGAGAACCGAATGTCCGACCTTGCCACCGTATCCGCAGAAATAGCCCCCTATCTCGCCTTAGCAGCCAACAGTCTGGGCACCTCCGTCCTCACCGCCGCCCAGGACCGACTCGCCGACCGCACCGTGACCGCCGGCGAGGGCTTCTTCCGCCGCCTGCTGCACCGCCGCGACGACTCCCTGGGCGACGGGGCCGCCGACCGCCCGCACCTCGACACCGACCGCGCCGACGCCCTCGACCAACTGCTGGCCACCCTCGACGACCACGACCGCCAACTGCTCGCCGACGCCCTCACCGCCTGGCTCCGCTCCCCCGCCGGCGACCGCGACGCCGCCGGCTTCCGGCACCACGTCGACCGGCTCACCGCGCCCACCGGCCCGCGGATCGTCCACAACAACCCCACCGCGACCGGTCAGGGCTCCATCGCCGCCGGCGAGATCCACGGCAACATCACCATGGGAGGCAGCCCCCAGTCCCGGGACGACGCATGACGCCCCCAAGACCCTCCCCTCCGGACCCGGGGCACCTCCACAACGAGGCCACCGCACACGGCAACCACGCCATCGCCGCCGGCAACATCCGCAACGTCTTCATCCGCTGGGCCCTCCAACACCCCAGCGCCCGCTGGCTGCCCCTGCTCCTGGCCTGCGCCGCCCTGATCATCGCCGGCACGACCTGGCCCGACGGCCCGGCCTCCCAGTACGCCCTGTGGGGCGCCCTGATCACCGTCTCCCTCGCCACCGCGGCCGGCCGCGTCCTCGTCCAGCGCCCCGCCGACGCCCGCATCGTCGCCGCGCTGTCCCTGGTCTCCGTCCTGACCACCGTCGGCGGCTACCTGGCCTTCCGCAACGTCGTCACCCACGGCGAGGTCGACGTGACGGGGAAGGTCACCACCCGCGGCGGGCAGCCACTCGACGCCACCACCCACCGCAGCATCACCCTCAGCCTGGACGCCCCGGCCCTCCGGGAGAGCCGCAACGCCCTCCGCCTCACCCTGGCCGTCGACGACCACGACCCGGCCGGCCCGACATGCGTCCCGGACTCCTACGTCACCGCCTCACTGCTCACCTCCGGCGTTCCCACCCAGGCACAGCGCGTCAACCCGGGCGGCACCGCCGACTTCTCCCTGGGCGCGCAGGCCAGCACCGTGCGGATCGACGTCACGCTGACCACGGGCCGCGGCTGCCGGATGGCCGTCCGACCCACGCGGGCCACGCTGTACGACCAGTGAGCCACCGCACACGAAACGGGGACCCATGACCGCTCGCGCCACCTCACTCGCGGCCCTGCTCGCGCTCGCCGGGCTCACCGCCACCGCCTGCGGCACCGCCGAACCACCGTCCCTGCTCGCCTCCGGGAAGGTCCTGGTGGGCGTGAAGAGCGACCAGCCCGGCACCGGCTACACCCTCGACGGCTACAACCCCTCCGGCTTCGACATCACCCTCGCCCGCCACGTGCTCGCCTCCCTCCACGTGGAACCGGACTTCGGAGCCGTCCCCTCCGAGGACCGGATGACCGTGCTCACCGAGAAGAAGAAAGACCTCATCGTCGCGACCTTCTCCATCACCCCGGACCGCATGGCGAAACTCGACTTCGCGGGCCCCTACGCCAACACCTTCCAAGGCGTCCTGGTCCGCAAGGCCGACCACCGCATCGCCAAGCCCTCCGACGTCATCGGCAAGCGCGTCTGCACCTGGCCCGGCACCACCTCGTACAACTCCTTCAACGGCCCGGAGGGCCAAGGCATCCGCGTCTACCAGTCACAGACCGCCCAGGGCTGCATCGCGGACCTGCGGCGCGGCGACGCCGACGCCGTCTCCACCGACCAGATGATCCTCTACGGCTTCGCCAAGAAGTACCCCGACCTGAAGGTCGTCCCCAACATCACCTACGGCCCCGTCAACCAGTACGGCATCGCCATGGCCAAGGGCCACCGCGCCGACTGCCTGAAGATCCGCGACGCGCTGAAGGAGTACGTCACCAGCAGCGACTGGAGCCAGGACTTCGCCAATTCCCTCCCGGCCATCCCCGCCGCGGACCCCGACTGGGAGGGGAACTACAAGCCCCGCCCCACGAACATCGACGCCCTCTCCTGCCGCGACAAGCCCAGCTTCTGAAGCGGGCACAATGACCGCCATGACCGACCCCCGCCCCGACCTGGCCGCCCGCTGGGCCGCCACCGTGGCCCAGGCCCGCGGCCCCCACACACCCCACCCCGCACCCGCGAAAGCCCCCGACCCCGCCCCGTACGCAGCCAACCTGCTGCGCCGCTGGGCCGAACCGCAGCGCCGCTACCACACCACCGACCACCTCACCGCGGTCCTCGACCGGATCGACGAACTCGCCCCGCACGCCGACGACGTGCCCGCCGTCCAGTTGGCGGCCTGGTTCCACGACGCCGTGTACCGACCGGACCGCTCCGAGAACGAGGAACGCAGCGCCGCCCTCGCCGAGCGCGCCCTGCCCGAACTCGGCATCGCCCCGGCCCGCACCTCCGAGGTCGCCCGGCTCGTCCGCCTGACCGTCACCCACGACCCGGCCCCCGACGACCGCAACGGCGCCGTCCTGTGCGACGCCGACCTGGCCGTCCTGGCCGGCTCCCCCGACGCCTACGCCGCCTACGCCGCCGCGGTCCGCGCCGAGTACGCCTTCGTCCCCGACCCGGACTTCCGAACCGGCCGCGCCGCGGTCCTGCGCCAACTCCTCGCCCTCCCCCACCTGTTCAGGACCCCCCACGGCCACGACCACTGGGAGCGCCCGGCCCGCCACAACCTGTCGACCGAACTGGCCCTCCTGGAGAGCGGCGCCGGCAACGCCGACGGCGCGCACGACGACGACACCACCGACTGACCCCGACCGGGCACCGGCGGCCGCACCACCGACCCACCCGCCGCGCCCGGCCCGAGCCCGCGACGACCGGGCGCCCCGCCCCGGACGGCACCGCCGACGCCGCTCCCGCGTGGCGAACACCACCCTCCGCACGGGAATGCCGCCCCCCGCTCCCCCGTTGTCATCTGTCATGCCAGCACCAGCCGCCTCCCCTGCCCGTGCCCGTCTCCCCCTCGCCGTCTACGTCCTCGGCCTGTCCGTATTCGCCCTGGGCACCAGCGAGTTCATGCTGTCCGGCATCCTCCAGCCGCTCGCCCGCGACCTCGGGGTGTCCATCCCGCAGGCCGGACTGCTGATCTCCGCGTTCGCCATCGGCATGGTGGTCGGCGCTCCCGTACTGGCCGCCGCAACGCTCCGCCTCCCCCGCCGCACCACCCTCATCGCGCTGCTCGCGATCTTCGGCCTCGGCCAGGTCGCGGGCGCCCTGGCCCCCTCCTACGCCGTCCTCTTCGCCTCCCGCGTCATCAGCGCACTGGCCTGCGCCGGCTTCTGGGCGGTGGGCGCGGCCGTGGCCATCTCCCTCGTCCCGGTCAACGCCCGGGCCCGCGCCATGGCCGTCATGGTCGGCGGGCTGAGCATCGCCAACATCGCCGGCGTGCCGGCCGGTGCGCTGCTCGGCCAGCACGCCGGCTGGCGCTCCGCCTTCTGGGCCGTGGCGGGGCTCTCCGTGGTCGGCCTCGTCGGCGTCGTCGCCCTCGTACCGCGCACGAAGGTGCCGACCGGCGACGACCGCCCCCAGCTCCGCCGCGAGCTGACCATCTACAAGGACAAGCAGGTCTGGCTGGCACTGATCGCCACCGCCATGAACGGCGCCGCGGTCTTCGCCCTCTTCTCGTACCTCTCGCCGCTGCTGACCGACACCGCCGGACTCGCCGAGAGCTGGGTCCCGACGGTGCTGGCGCTGTTCGGCGTCGGCGCGCTGATCGGTACGTTCATCGGCGGCCGGATCGCCGACGCCCACCTCTTCGGCACCCTCTTCGGCGGCATCGCCGCCTCCACCGCCGTCCTCACCCTCCTGGCGCTGACCGCACACAGCCCGGTCGCCGCCGTGGCCCTCTCCCTCATGCTCGGCGTCACGGCCTTCACCACCGCCCCGGCCCTCAACGCCCGGATGTTCAACGTGGCGAACGCGGCACCGACCCTCGCCGGCGCCACCACCACCGCCGCCTTCAACATCGGCAACACCCTCGGCCCCTGGCTGGGCGGCCTGGCCATCAGCGCCGGCTGGGGCTACCCGTCCGTCGCCTGGACCGGCGCGGCCCTCGCCGCCGTCGCCGTCCTCACCACCGCCCTCGCCTTCCGCCTCCACCGCGCCTCGGCCCATTCCCGCGTGGTCGCCTCCTCGGCCCCCGCAGCCGACTCCCCGGCCGACACGGCATCCGCCCTCCACACCCCGGAATCCGCGGACCGCCACTGACCGCCACGCCCCGCCCCTACCGGCGCACCCGAACCCGTTCCGGCCCTGCGCCCGGTCCATTCCGCCCCGCCCCGCCTTGGGGGGCGGGGTCGGCTCGCGCCGGCCTCGGCCTCCCCCGGGGCCGCACCCCGTAGCCGGACGCCACGTCAACGGACTCCGGCACCGGCACCGGCACCCACGCCGACACCGGCACTGACACCCACACCGACCACAGGGTCCGCCCTCAAGGCATGGGCCGCTCGCCCCTACGGTGCTTCGGCCGCCGCAGCCCCGCCTCCGTGAGCCGACGCACCAGTTCCTTGGAGCCGATCTCCACCGCCCCGGCCCGCACGGCATCGTCATACCGCTCGGCCGGCCAGTCGTAGTGATCGCGCTCGAAGGCGCGGCTGGGCGCGCCCAACGCGGCCGCGAAGCGGTGCAGTTCCTCGAACGACCGGTCGCTGACCACGTGCGACCACATCCGACCATGCCCGGGCCAATTGGGCGGGTCTATGTAGATCGCCACCTCAGCCCTCCGCCGGCCCGCGCAACCGCCCGACCGGGGCGACGGCGACCGCCGTCTTCGGGCACACCCAGTGCGGATCCGGCCCCAACTCCGGCTCCACGTCGAGCGCGTGCGGATCTCCGGTCTCCGTGCACACCGGGCACAACGGCCAGCGGCCGTACCGCTCCAGCAACGCGTCCTGCACGTCCTGCGCTATCAGCCCCGCGACGAACGCGGCTCCATCAGGCCACTGCTCCACCCACCATCGACGGTGCGTGACCGCGTCCTCGACCAGCGAGACGATTTCGGCGTCCGCTACGTCGTCCGCCATCAGGTCGGCGAGCACCAGTGCCCGCGCGGCGTGCAATGCCTGTTCCAGCTCCATGACCTCATTCTCGCGCGAAGCCGCCGACCGGCCGAAGTTATCCACAGGTAGCCGCGACGCCGTCCACGGCCCGTCCACAGGCTTCACGGAGGGTATTGACGCACCACCGCGCTGAAAATACCTTTCAGACATGAGTAGCGGAGTGAAGGAAACTTTCAGCCGGCCGGCCCCGGCGCCACCGGCGCCCGCGGCCCTGGCCGCCAAGGTCCGCACGCTCGCGCCGACGATGACCCGCTCCATGCAGCGGGTCGCGGAGACCGTGGCGAGCGACCCGGCGGGCTGCGCCGCCCTCACCGTCACCGGCCTGGCCGAACGCACCGGCACCAGCGAAGCCACCGTCGTCCGCACCTCCCGCCTGCTCGGCTATCCGGGCTACCGCGACCTGCGCCTCGCCCTCGCCGCCCTCGCCGCCCAGCAGGCCACCGGCAGCGCCCCGGCCGTCACCGCCGACATAGCGGTCGACGACTCCCTGGTCGACGTCGTCACCAAGCTCGCCCAGGAAGAGCAGCAGTGCCTCGCCGACACCGCCGCCGCACTGGACGTCACCCAGTTGGAAGCAGCCGTCGCCGCCCTCGCCGCCGCCCGCCGCATCGACGTCTACGGCATCGGCGCCTCCAACCTCGTCGCCCAGGACCTGGTGCAGAAACTGCTGCGCATCGGCCTGATCGCCCACGCCCACTCCGACCCGCACCTCGCCGTGACCAACGCCGTACAGATGCGCGGCCGGGACGTCGCCATCGCGATCACCCATTCGGGTCGCACGACGGACGTCATAGAGCCACTGCGGGTCGCCTTCGACCACGGCGCGACGACGATCGCGATCACCGGCCGCCCGGACGGCGAGATCGGCGCCTACGCCGACCACATCCTGACGACCTCCACGGCCCGCGAGAGCGAGCTGCGCCCCGCGGCGATGTCCTCCCGCACCAGTCAACTCCTCGTCGTCGACTGCCTCTTCATAGGCGTCGCCCAGCGCACCTACGAAACCGCCGCCCCCGCCCTGTCCGCCTCCTACGAAGCCCTCGCCCACCGCCACAACCCCCGGCACTGACGGGGCACGGGCCGCGCCCCTAGGCACACCGCACCCCACCCGGGTCCACCGCGCCAGGCCCGAACACCGACGGACACCGCACCCCTGCGTCCACCGCCAAGGGCAGCCACCACCGCACCACGAAGCGGCACAGACGACCTCCACGGCACCCGCACAACCACCCCACCCCACGGCGACGTAACCGCACCCAGCACGACACCACCACCAGCACCTCGCCACCCCTCCACTCACCGAGACACCGGCCCACCGCCCCATCGGCCGACCGACGCGCAGCCGGAACCGGGCACCATGCGCCCCGACCGGCAGCGGCAACCACACGCCCCCCCCCGCACCTCAAGGAGCCCCGCCCCATGCCGCCCACCGACCCCAACTACACGGCACTCCGGAGCCAGTTGGCCTCCCTGACCACCGAGGAACACCGCCCCGACCTCGCCGACATCGACCGCCGCCCCACCCTCGACGTCGCCCGCCTGATGAACGACGAGGACGCCACCGTCCCCACCGCCGTCGCCGAACGCCTCCCCGAGATCGCCGCGGCCATCGACGCCACCGCCGCCCGCATGACCCGAGGCGGCCGCCTGATCTACGCCGGCGCCGGCACGGCCGGCCGACTCGGCGTCCTGGACGCCAGCGAGTGCCCACCGACCTTCAACACCGACCCCTCCGAAGTGCTCGGCCTGATCGCGGGCGGCCCGTCCGCGATGGTCACCGCCGTCGAGGGCGCCGAGGACAGCAAGGAGTTGGCCGCGGCCGACCTGACCGCGCTCGCCGTCGCCGACCGGGACGTCGTCGTCGGCATCTCCGCCTCCGGCCGCACGCCGTACGCCGTCGGCGCGGTCGAGCACGCCCGCGCCATCGGCGCCCTGACCATCGGCCTGTCCTGCAACGCCGATTCCGCCCTCGCCGCGGCCGCCGAGCACGGCATCGAGATCATCGTCGGCCCCGAGCTGATCACCGGCTCCACCCGCCTCAAAGCAGGCACCGCCCAGAAGCTCGTCCTCAACATGATCTCGACGCTCACCATGATCCGCCTGGGCAAGACCTACGGGAACCTGATGGTCGACGTCCGGGCCTCCAACGACAAGCTGCGGGCCCGCTCGCGCCGCATCGTCGCGCTCGCCACCGGCGCCTCCGACCTGGAGATCGAGGCCGCCCTGACCGAGACCGGCGGCGAGGTGAAGCACGCCATCCTCGTCCTGCTCGGCAGCGTGGACGGGCGCGAGGCCGCCCGCCTCCTCGCCGCCTCCAAAGGCCACCTCCGCGCCGCCCTCCAGTCCGCCACCGCCCACGCCAGCACGACCTGACTCGCCGTCAGTCACTCGACAGCAAGGCGCCCCACATGACCGAAGACAAGAACCGCGCCACCGCCGCCGCGCTGCTCCCCCTCGTCGGCGGCGCCGACAACGTCACCTCCGTCGCCCACTGCATGACCCGGCTCCGCCTGGGCGTCCGCGACCGCACCCTCGTCCAGGACGACGCCCTCAAGGCACTCCCCGCCGTCCTGGGCGTGGTGGAGGACGACACATACCAAATCGTCCTGGGCCCGGGCGTCGTCGCCCGGGTCACCCCGGAGTTCGAACGCCTACTGTCCGAGGCCGACGACGCCCCCGAAACCACCCCCCGAAGTGACACTCCGCAGGAACAAATCACTCTCCGTAACCGTTGCCGTAAAAAGGAGGAAAGCGGCCCCCCAGCGGCGGCCCCCGCACCGCCCACCCCCACCCCAACAGCCGCCCACACCCCACCCCACAGCACCACCAGCGCCACCAACTCCACTAGCGCCACCGACCTAGCCGCCCAAGGCTCCGCCCTCAAGGCCCGCCAAAAGGCCCGCAACGCCACCCCGGTGAAACTCTTCCTCCGCCGGATCGCCAACATCTTCGTGCCGCTCATCCCCGCCCTGATCGGCTGCGGCATCATCGCCGGCCTGAACGGCCTGCTCACCAACGCAGGTTGGCTGCCCGCCCTCGTCCCGGCCCTGACCGCCATCGCCTCCGGCTTCATGTCGCTGATCGCGGTCTTCGTCGGCTACAACACCGCGAAGGAGTTCGGCGGCACCCCGGTCCTGGGCGGCGCGGTAGCCGCGGTGATCGTCTTTCCGGGCATCGCCAACGTCACCGCCTTCGGCCAGAAGCTCGCCCCCGGCCAAGGCGGCGTCCTGGGCGCCCTCGGCGCCGCCCTCCTCGCCGCCCAACTGGAGAAGCAACTCCGCAGGCGCGTCCCCGAGTCCCTGGACGTGCTTCTCACCCCCACCCTCACCGTCCTCCTGACCGGCCTGGTCACCGTCTTCGGCCTGATGTACGTCGCAGGTGAGGTCTCCACCGCCATCGGCACGGCCGCCGACTGGCTGCTCGCCCACGGCGGCGCCGTCGCCGGGTTCCTCCTCGGCGCTCTGTTCCTCCCCCTCGTCATGCTGGGCCTGCACCAGGCCCTCATCCCCATCCACACCACCCTGATCGAACAGCAGGGCTACACGACCCTCCTCCCGATCCTCGCCATGGCCGGCGCGGGCCAGGTAGGCGCTGCCATGGCCGTCTACGTCCGTCTCCGCCGCAACCACTCGATCCGCGCGACGATCCGTTCCGCCCTCCCCGCCGGCTTCCTCGGCGTCGGCGAGCCCCTGATCTACGGCGTCTCGCTCCCCCTCGGCCGACCGTTCGTCACCGCCTGCCTCGGGGGCGCGTTCGGCGGTGGCTTCGTCGGCCTCTTCAACCAACTCGGCGACGCCGTCGGCTCCACCGCCATCGGCCCCTCCGGTTGGGCCCTCTTCCCCCTGGTCAAGGGCAACCAGTCGTTCGGCACGACGCTCGCCGTCTACGCCCTCGGCCTACTCATCGGCTACGCGGTCGGCTTCGCCGCCACCTACTTCTTCGGCCTCAGCCGTCAGCAACGAACGGACCTCAACCGACAACACCCCGACCTCGCCGCACCCGACACCGCGGCCACCTCACCCGGAGCCGACGCCAACGCACCCAAGACCGGAACCAACGCGGCCCACCCCCGGGCCCAAACGGACACCGCCGCGGCCCGAGCACACACACCCCCGACGGACACCACACCGGCCGACGCCACACCGGCCTGACGTTGCCTGTCGTCGGCCGACGACAGGCAACGACGACGCGCGCGCCAAGGGACAACTACCAACGAAGCCCAACCCTGCGACCTCCGCAGCCCCATCCCCCATCGGGGACGTCTCCTTCACACCCGAAGGCTGCCCCCCCCGGCACCCCGGCCCCCGGCACCCACACACCGAAGCAGCTCACCCACGCCAAACCCACCCCACCAGGACCACCCCCACCACCCCGCCCCTCCGCACCACTCCCCTCAGACGCAAGCCCCAAAAAACCCCGGCCCCCGCCCACTCCCGCTCCCCCGAATCAGCCGCTCCCCCCAGAACCAGCCGCTCCCCCAGCATCAGCCACGCCCCCGGAGCCAGCCCCGCCCCCGGAACCGCCCGCTCCCCCGGATTCAGCCGCCCCGCCGGAGTCAGCCCCGCGCCCAGCACCCCCAGCGCCACCAGCCCCAGCCCCAGCCCCGTCGCCGGAGTCAACCGCCTGCGCCCGTCCCGCGGGTTCGGTGCGCCAGACGCGGCGGAGGCCCTCCACGTAGCGCTCCCAGGGGCCGTCCCAGTGGCCGGCCCAGCGTCGGCGGCGGCGGGCCGAGCGACCCAATTCCCAGGCCAGGAGGGCGAACCAGACGCCCACCAGCACCAGGTGGACGCGTTGCGGGATGCCGTGCCAGCCGGGGTGGCCGATGAGCGGGCCGACGGTCAGGATCGCGGCGGGCATGGCCACGGCCAGGACGCGCGGGCCCCAGCGGCGGACGAGCGGCATCGGGGGACGTTGCACGGCGGCGGCGCGGCTGAGGGTCGCCATCGAGGCGAAGAGGAAGAAGTGGGCGAAGGCGCTGGTGGCGGTGTGCCAGGGGTGGACCGGCACGCAGCCGCGTTCCACCGAGGGGGCGCAGGCCATGGGCAGGACCACGTCGGCCAGTGAGGAGAGGCCGAGGCCGACCAGGGCGAGCCAGCCGGTGCGGGCCCAGCGGCCGTGGCCGGCGGGCGTGCTGCGGGCCAGGAGGGCGCCGGTGATGACCACGAGTGCGCAGCCGCTCTCCAGTCCGCCGAAGAGGCGGCGCAGCGGCTGGTCGGCGGCGTAGAGCTCGCTGACGTAGGAGTGGCGTGGGTCGAGGCCGGTGCGGAGGCGGAATTCGAGTAGCCACCAGTTGTAGAGCAGGGCGGCGACGGCGAAGAGGAAGGCCGCCGTCGCCTCGCGGCCGGCGTAGCGGGTGGTGGGGGCGACCACGGGCTCGTAGACGGTGCGGGCACCGGTCCGCGTGGGGTTCGGGACGTTCGGCACGGGCGGGTCCTGTTCCGGTGGGGGGCGGGGGCCTGGGGCGTGTCCGATGGGTCGGGGCCGGGGCCGCGGCGCCTGGCGCGGCACCTCGCAGCGTTGCCGAAACGTCCCAATAGCTCCGCTCTCGCGCTATCAGGCCGCTCCGGCGCCTTGCGATGCACCGCACGAGACGCCGCGGCCCATCCGGCCCTGACCCAACGGACGCGCCCTAGTGCGAAGGGTCTCCCCGGCGAGGCCCGCTCCGTTGGCGCGCCGGGTGCAGGCGCGCCGAGTTGTCACCCGACAGGCGGAGCCAATCCCCTGAACGCGTGATCCGGCCAATTGCGGCATCGGGTTTGAAGGGTCGTGCGGTGGCCGGACGGTCGCGGTTCGGCTGGTTGCCGCCGGTTCTTGGCCATCGGGTCGTGCGTTCGCGTGAGCAATGCGTCATTGCCGGTCGGCCGGCGATCATGCTTCCGCATAGCGGTGATCGTGTCTGTCCACATGCGGCCTGGTGCGGAGGGTGACGGACCGGCTGTCATTGCCTCGCCGGGATCACCGACGCTCCGCAACGGGGCGCCCCGGCAGGTGACCCAGGGGGAACGGCAGCGATGGCCGAGTCGTGCAGCACCGTCCGTGAGCGCGCGGGGAGCGGCTCGGCCGTCCCCCGCGAGGACGGCGACGGCCCGCCCGCCGCAGGGCCTGCGGCGGGCGGGCCGGGGTGACGACGGCCACGCGGTCCGCACGCCGCACCACGGCAGCAGCACCGGCGTCGCGCGGGGTCCGGTCGTCCGGGCCGGCGCGGCACGGGCCCGTCCGGGCTTCCCGGGGACGGCCGGCGGCCGCAAGCCACGGCGCCGGCAACGGGGTCGCGTCCTCCGGCGGCCCGACCGTCAGTGGGGTGGACGCCCTCGCCCGCGTCCCCGCCCGTGCCGCCGCCGCGGTCCGGGACGGCAGGCCCGTCGCCACCCCGAACTCCGGTTCCTCCGGCTGAGCTTCCTCTCCTCGCCCTCTCTCCCTCCCGCGATCACCGGCGGGCACGGCCAGCGCACGGCCGTCACGGTCCGCGTCGTCGCACCCGCGAAGTGCCCCGTCCGCACCGGCCGGCTCTCCCCTGTTGGACGAGCTCCGCCGTCGGCGCCGGGACGTCGTCCTCATCGGCTACGACGAGCGCAGCGCCTCCGTCCTGGACAACGCCCGGGTCGCGACGGCCGCCCCATCCACCGGGCGCTCGCCGAGCGTCTGGGCGGTGAGCGGCTCGTCGGCGGCGGCTTCAGCATGGGCGGTCTGGTCACGCGTTATGCCCTGGCCCGGTTGGAGACCGAGCGCATCGGCCATCAGACGGGGGTGTGCTTCTCCTGGGACG
The DNA here is from genome assembly GCF_046549115.1 of Streptomyces sp. x-19. NCBI lineage: Bacteria > Bacillati > Actinomycetota > Actinomycetes > Kitasatosporales > Streptomycetaceae > Streptomyces > Streptomyces sp. x-19. The sequence goes on from NZ_JAJPWK010000007.1 coordinate 306,183, forward strand.
GTCCGCGCACCGGCGCCTGGATCCCGCTCTCGCTCCAGGCGTTCGCGCACTACGTCAGGAAGTTGGACGACCGGTTCTCCTGCCAGATCAACAGTCCGGCCGTCTCGGGGACGGAGCTGCGCACCCAGTCCGAGGGCGACGACCGGCTGGTGGCGAAGCTCCGGGTGGTGACCGTGCCGACCCGGGAGGTCCGCACGAGCGGGCTGCCGGACATCGACGGTGCGCCCGGCGGCGCCCTGGAGGGCTTCGGCATCCTCGCCGACGCGCTCAACAAGCTGGCGCCCGTCCTGGGCTTCGCGGTGGAGAACCCGATCCGTGAGCACTGCTTCGTCCCGGTGGTGAGTGCGGTGGCCGTCCGGGAGCCGAGCCGCCACGCCGACCGCTATCTGCCGATCGACGAACTGGCGCCGGAGGAGAGCGCGTTGGACGACTTCGTGCTCGCCTCGCGCGATGAGGAGCACACCCTGATCGCGGAAGAGCTCTCCGGCTGGCTGCTGGACCGCCTGCCGTAGTGGCGGGCGCCGCGGGGCGCCGGTTCGTGGACGAAACGCCGCCGGGGCGGCACCCCCTGGGAGAGGGGGTGCCGCCCCGGCGCACGAAGCGGGACGTCGATCAACCAGAGGTCGATCAGAAGTCCATGTCACCGCCCGGCATGCCGCCCGGAGCGCCCGCGGCAGCGGCCTTCTCCGGCTTGTCGGCGATGACGGCCTCGGTGGTGAGGAACAGCGCGGCGATCGACGCGGCGTTCTGGAGCGCGGAGCGCGTCACCTTGGCCGGGTCGAGGATGCCCTCGGCGATCATGTCGACGTACTCGCCGGTGGCGGCGTTCAGACCGTGGCCGACGGCCAGGTTGCGCACCTTCTCCACGACGACGCCGCCCTCGAGACCACCGTTGACGGCGATCTGCTTGAGCGGGGCCTCCAGGGCGAGCTTCACGGCGTTGGCGCCGGTCGCCTCGTCACCCTCGAGCTCCAGCTTCTCGAAGACCGAGGAGGCCTGCAGCAGGGCCACGCCACCGCCGGCGACGATGCCCTCCTCGACGGCCGCCTTCGCGTTGCGAACGGCGTCCTCGATGCGGTGCTTGCGCTCCTTGAGCTCGACCTCGGTCGCGGCACCGGCCTTGATGACGGCCACGCCGCCGGCCAGCTTCGCGAGGCGCTCCTGGAGCTTCTCGCGGTCGTAGTCCGAGTCGCTGTTCTCGATCTCGGCGCGGATCTGGTTGACCCGGCCCTGGACCTGCTCGCTGTCGCCGGCACCGTCGACGATGGTGGTCTCGTCCTTGGTGATGACGACCTTGCGGGCGCGGCCGAGCAGGTCGAGACCGGCGTTCTCAAGCTTGAGGCCGACCTCCTCGGAGATGACGGTGCCACCGGTGAGGATGGCGATGTCGCCGAGCATGGCCTTGCGGCGGTCACCGAAGCCGGGCGCCTTGACCGCGACGGACTTGAAGGTGCCGCGGATCTTGTTGACGACCAGGGTCGACAGGGCCTCGCCCTCGACGTCCTCGGCGATGATCAGCAGCGGCTTGCCGGACTGCATGACCTTCTCCAGGAGAGGCAGCAGGTCCTTCACGTTGCCGATCTTGGAGTTGACGATGAGGATGTAGGGGTCCTCAAGCGCCGCCTCCATGCGCTCCATGTCGGTCGCGAAGTACGCCGAGATGTAGCCCTTGTCGAAGCGCATGCCCTCGGTGAGTTCCAGCTCCAGACCGAAGGTCTGGGACTCCTCGACGGTGATGACGCCTTCCTTGCCGACCTTGTCCATGGCCTCGGCGATGAGCTCGCCGATCTGCGGGTCGGCGGCGGAGATGGAGGCGGTGGAGGCGATCTGCTCCTTGGTCTCGATCTCCTTGGCCTGGTCGAGCAGCGCACCGGAGACGGCCTCGACGGCCTTCTCGATGCCGCGCTTCAGGGCCATCGGGTTGGCACCGGCGGCGACGTTGCGCAGGCCCTCGCGGACCAGCGCCTGGGCCAGGACGGTCGCGGTCGTCGTGCCGTCACCGGCGACGTCGTCCGTCTTCTTCGCGACCTCCTTGACCAGCTCGGCGCCGATCTTCTCGTACGGGTCCTCCAGCTCGATCTCCTTGGCGATGGACACACCATCGTTGGTGATCGTGGGGGCGCCCCACTTCTTTTCAAGGACGACGTTGCGGCCCTTGGGGCCGAGGGTGACCTTGACGGCGTCGGCGAGCTGGTTCATACCGCGCTCAAGGCCGCGCCGCGCCTCCTCGTCGAACGCGATGATCTTGGCCATGTGAAGTGGTCCCTCCGGACTGATGGGGTACCCCCCGCTTCCAACCGAGTTGAGAGCTGGGGGAGGAAACCTCGGACCGTGCTGGCGCCCGCGACGGACGGCCTGCATGCCGTGTGGTTCCTTGCCCCACCTGGCGTGCCGACCTCACCGACCCGATCCATTTTCAGCACTCTCACGGGGAGAGTGCTAACGCAATGATTAGCACTCGCACCAGTCGAGTGCAAGCGCTTGACGGGGGGACCCCCCGTCCGTGAGACGATCGGCGGCCCGTCGGGACCGCTTCCTACCCGCCCGCGCGCGCCCGCGTACCACTCCCGCGGGACGCCGGTGACCTCCGGGAACAGCAGAAGGCTCGCAACCCCGTGCTGGGGGCTGCGAGCCTTCTTCCAACGATGCAGTCGGCCGCCGCCTCAGGCGGCGACCCGGACCATATCCGCCTGTGGCCCCTTCTGGCCCTGCGAGATCTCGAACTCGACTCGCTGACCCTCCTCAAGGGTGCGGTACCCGTCCATCTGGATCGCGCTGTAGTGGACGAAAACATCCGCACCACCGTCGACCGCGATGAAGCCGTACCCCTTCTCCGCGTTGAACCACTTGACGGTGCCCTGAGCCATGCCTAACTCCCCTATTACTGGCCCTTGCGCAGGACCGCACTCCGCGGACCCGGGTCAGACCTCACCCCCCGAAATGGTCCGCGGGGTGTGCGCCGGAACGCGTCGACCGCCGCTGAATGTATCTGGACCAATGCCCAGCGCAACAGGTCAATCGGACGAGAATTCTGGCGTCGGGGAAACGGCCGTATGCGCTCAAATCCCGTTATCTCAGGCGAAGTCGGGCCGGGAATATGCCACACGGGCGACAAATCGCGCACACAACTTGCGCACAAGTCACTGCGATCTCATATGCGTTCGGCATGCGCTTCGGCATGCACGCGGAGATAACCGGAGGGGGATCACCCCAATGGTATCCCCTTTCACAACACGGAATTGCCCCGTCCGTTTCGTACGGACGGGGCAATTTCCGGTCACTACCGGCAAGGAGTTGGCGCGATTTCGCTCGGCGCTTGTGCGGCGACGGCGGCGGGCGCCGCGGCGTCAGCAGCCGCCGGCGACCGCCGGGATGATCGAGACGCCGGCGCCGTCCGGCGTCTGGGTCTCCAGGCCCTGCTCGAAGCGGACGTCGTCGTCGTTGACGTAGACGTTCACGAAGCGGCGCAGCTTGCCCGCGTCGTCGAGCACCCGGGCCGCGATGCCCTGGTGGTTCTTCTCCAGGTCGGCGATCACCTCGGAGAGGGTCGCGCCCTCGGCGGTCACCTCGGCCTCGCCTCCGGTGTACGTGCGCAGGATGGTGGGGATGCGGACCTTGACGCTCATGGTTCTGCCTTCCAGGGAAGTACGGGGGGTGCGGGAGGGGCGGGCGGAGGGCCGGCTCAGCCGGCCAGGCCGGCCTCGCGGAACGCGTCCAGGTCCGGCCGGATGGTGGCGGTGGGCCCGGCGGCGACGGCGTCGAGGGTCTTCAGGCCGTCACCGGTGTTCAGCACGACGGTGGTCAGCGACGGGTCCAGGAGGCCGTTCTCGATCAGCTTCCTGGTCACGCCGACGGTCACGCCGCCCGCGGTCTCCGCGAAGATCCCTTCGGTCCGGGCCAGCAGCTTGATCGCGTCCACGATCTGCGGGTCGGTGACGTCCTCGACGGCCCCGCCGGTGCGGCGCGCGATGTCGAGCACGTACGGGCCGTCGGCGGGGTTGCCGATCGCCAGCGACTTGGCGATGGTGTTCGGCTTCTGCGGCTTGACGACCTCGTGGCCGGCCTTGAAGGCCGCGGAGACCGGCGAGCAGCCCTCGGCCTGGGCGCCGAAGATCTTGTACGGCTTGTCCTCGACCAGACCGAGGGCGATCAGCTCCTTCAGCCCCTTGTCGATCTTGGTGAGCTGGGAGCCGGACGCGATCGGGATGACCAGCTGGTCCGGGAGCTGCCAGCCGAGCTGCTCGCAGATCTCGTAGGCCAGCGTCTTGGAGCCCTCGCCGTAGTAGGGGCGCAGGTTGACGTTGACGAAGCCCCAGCCCTCGCCCAGCGGGTCGCCGATGAGCTCGGAGCAGAAGCGGTTCACGTCGTCGTAGTTGCCCTCGATGGCCACCAGGTCGCCGCCGTAGACCGCGGCCATCACGACCTTGCCGGGCTCCAGGTCGTGCGGGATGAAGACGCAGGACTTGAAGCCGGCGCGGCGCGCCGCGGCGCCGACCGCACCGGCCAGGTTGCCGGTGGACGAGCAGGACAGGGTGGTGAAGCCGAAGGCGCGGGCGGCCTCGACGGCGATCGCGACGACCCGGTCCTTGAAGGAGTGGGTGGGGTTGCCGGAGTCGTCCTTGACGTACAGGGCGCCGGTGACGCCGAGCTCGGCGGCGAGTCGGTCGGCCTTGACGAGCTTGGTGAAGCCGGGGTTGAGGTTGGGCTTGTCGGCCACGTCGGCGGGGACGGGCAGCAGCGGGGCGTAGCGCCAGATGTTGGCGGGGCCGGCCTCGATCCGCTTCTTCAGCTCTTCGGGGTCGCTGGCGGGCAGCTCGTAGGCGACTTCCAGCGGGCCGAAACACTCCTGGCACGCGAAGATCGGGCCGAGCGGGAAGCGCTGTCCGCACTCGCGACAGGAGAGCGCGACGGCGGGACCGAGGGCGACGGAGGGAGCGGATTCGGTGACTTGCACAGCCATGGAGGCGAGGCCCTTTCTCCTCATCTTCCTCACGACGCATCTCGCCGTGAGACGGATTTGGCACCTTCCCTAGCCGGGAGCCTCGCGCGCGCACCGTGTGGTCGTGCGGCGGAGACCGGCTGGAGGGTTGCCGGGGCTTCAACGGGCCGTATCCCTCTGCCCCTCTGGATGAGCGGTATGGCGCTGGGATGGAACCCAGGCGTTTGTGGCGCGGCGACCCCGACATGCGACGGTCATCCGCGTTGTTCAAGACTGTAACCGAAGGCACTGACCGTTGAGATAGTCGTCCGGTCCGCGAGATGGATCACATAACGGGTTCCCGTTCGGGGCCACCGAGGAGAGTCGTAGACGTGCTGGAAGAAGTGGAGCGCTGGCTGGCGGCTCGCTCCTGGTCCGCCGCGGACCGCCCGCTGGAGCGTTTGGTGGAGGCCAAGCGGCAGACGGGTCGGACGGTCAGCGTGGTGCTGCCCGCGCTCGACGAGGAGGCGACGGTCGGCGCGATCGTGGCGGCGATCCGTGCCGACCTGATGACCGGGGAGGTGCCGCTGGTCGACGAGCTGGTGGTGCTGGACTCGGGCTCCACCGACCGCACCGCCGAGGTTGCCGCGGCGGCCGGTGCGCGGGTCGTGCACCGTGATGCCGTGCTGCCGCGGATCCCGGCGCTGCCCGGCAAGGGCGAGGTGCTGTGGCGTTCGCTGTTGGTGACCGGTGGCGACATCGTCTGTTTCGTCGACGCCGACCTGCGGGAGTTCTCGTCCACCTTCGTCTCGGGGATCGTCGGGCCGCTGCTGACCGATCCGGAGGTCGAATTCGTCAAGGCGATGTACGACCGGCCGCTGGAGACCGGTGCGGGCCGCGCCGCGGCGGGGGCCGGCGGCGAGCAGGGCGGTCGGGTCACCGAGCTGGTCGCCCGGCCGCTGCTGAACCTCCACTGGCCGCAGCTGGCCGGGTTCGTGCAGCCGCTGGGCGGGGAGTACGCGGCCCGTCGCTCGCTGCTGGAGCGGCTGCCGTTCCCGGTCGGTTACGGGGTGGAGCTGGGGCTGCTGGTGGACGCGCTGCACACGGTGGGGCTGGATGCGCTGGCCCAGGTGGACGTGGGGGTGCGCAAGCACCGGCATCAGGACGGTCAGGCGCTCGGCCGGATGGCCGCCGCCATCTACCGCACCGCCCAACTCCGTTTGGCGCGGGGGCATTTGGTGCGGCCCCGGCTGACCCAGTTCGAGCGCGGGGAGGACGGCTTCGTGCCGCGGACGACGGCGGTGGACACCGAGGAGCGGCCGCCGATGGCCGGAATACCGGAGTACGCGGAACGGCGGGCGGCCTGAGGGGCGATCGCACGTTTGCGCGGATCGGTGACGGGTTAATGTCGCGACATGGTCTCCGAGACGGTCACCGAGCGCAGTGCGGTCCAGTCAGGTGCCGAGGTCCTCGTCGCGTCGAACCGCGGGCCCGTGTCGTACGCCCTGCAAGAGGGCGGTGAGCTGAGCGCCAAGCGGGGCGGCGGGGGGCTGGTGTCGGGGCTCTCGGCCATCGGGCCCGAGGCGGGTGCGGTGTGGGTGTGCGCGGCGCTCGGGGACGGCGACCGGGAGGCGGTGCGGCGGTCCGGGGGGCTGCTGGACACCGCGGACACCGGCGGGCAGCGCGTGCGGATGTTGGACATCCCGGCGGAGGTGCACGCCGCGGCCTACAACGGCGTCGCCAACTCCGTGCTGTGGTTCGTCCACCACATGCTCTACCAGACGCCGGTGGAGCCGGTCTTCGACGCGGGCTTCCGGGAGCAGTGGGCGGCGTACGAGGCGTACAACGCGGCGTTCGCCGGGGCGCTGGCGGAGGCGGCGGGCCCGGGTGCGGCGGTGCTGGTGCAGGACTACCACCTGGCGCTGGTGCCGGGGATGCTGCGCGAGGTGCGGCCGGACGTGCGGATCGCGCACTTCTCGCACACGCCGTGGGCGCCGCCGGAGTACTTCGCGCTGCTGCCCGACGACGTGCAGCGGCAGCTGCTGCTGGGCATCCTCGGCGCCGATCGGGCGAACTTCCTGACCGAGCGGTGGGCGCGGGCGTTCGCGGCGTGCTGCGAGCGGGCGCTGGGGCCGGACTGCACGGCGCACTGGCCGCGGCACGAGCCGCCGAGCGTCGTCGCGGGCCCGACGGCGCACCGGACCCGGATCGGGGTGCACGGGCTGGGGGCGGACGCGGAGTTCCTGCGGGAGCGGTCGCGGCGGCCCGACGTCGAGGAGCGGATGGCGGGGCTGCGCGAGCAGATCGGCGGCGCCGGGCGGAAGACCGTCGTGCGGGTGGACCGCACGGAGCTGTCCAAGAACATCGTGCGCGGGCTGTTGGCCTTCCGGCGGCTGCTGGCCGACCGGCCCCAGTGGCGCGAGCGGGTGGTGCACCTGGCGTTCGCCTATCCGTCGCGGCAGGACCTGGCCGTGTACCGCGACTACACCGCGCGGGTCGGTGCGCTCGCCGAGGAGATCAACGCGGAGTACGGCACGGCCACCTGGCAGCCGGTGGTGCTGCACGTCAAGGACGATTTCGCGCGGTCGTTGGCGGCGTACCGACTGGCCGACGTGGCGCTGGTCAATCCGATCCGGGACGGGATGAACCTGGTCGCCAAGGAGGTGCCGGTGGTCTCCGACGCCGGGTGCGCGCTGGTGCTGTCCCGGGAGGCCGGGGCGTGGGTGGAGCTGGGGGCGGACGCGCTGACGGTCAACCCCTACGACGTGGGGCAGACCGCCGAGGCGCTGCACGCCGCGCTGACCATGCCGGCCGAGGAGCGGGCCGCGCGCACCGCCCGGCTGGCGGCGGCGGCGACGGCGCTGCCGCCCGCGCGGTGGTTCCTGGAGCAGTTGCGGGCCCTGGAGGAGTGACCGGCCCGGTGCGGGTGCCCCGCCGGTAGATCGTTAGCGGGCGGGGCTAGCGTGGTGGGCCGTGACAGTGACTACGCATGCGCCGACGGCGGTGGCGTCCGGTCTGCCGGAGCTGACCGCCGGGCGGCTGCTCGACAGCTGGCGGCTCGACCCGTTCGCGCTGGTGCTGATTCTGGTCCTGGGCGGGCTGTACGCCTGGGGCGTGGTGCGGTTGGCGCGGCGCGGGCAGCGGTGGCCGGTGGCCCGGTCGGTGGCGTTCGTGGGCCTGGGGCTGGGCGCGGTCGCGGTGGCGACCATGTCGGGGCTGGCGGTCTACGACCACGAGCTGTTCTGGCCGGCCGCGGTGCAGAACATCGTGTTGGACCTGATCGCGCCGCTGGGGCTGGCGCTGGGCGACCCGTTGTCGTTGGTGCTGAAGGTGCTGCCGCCCGAGCGGCGGACGGCTCGCTGGTTGCGGGCGCGGCTTTCCGGCCGGCTCCTGCGGTTCCTGACGTTCCCGCTGGTCAGCACGGTGCTGGTGCTCTCCTCCGAGTTGGCGATCTACTTCACGCCGTACTTTCCGACGGCGCTGCGGCACGGTCCGCTGCACGAGCTGATGTACCTGCAACTGCTGGTCGTGGGAAGCCTCTTCGTGTTGCCGATGCTCACCCGCGAGGAGTTGCTGCCGTCCTGGTGCAGCCATCCGGTGCGGGCCCTGCTGGTCCTGCTGGACGGGTTGGTGGACGCGGTGCCCGGCATCGTGGTGATGACCAGCGGGACGCTGATCGCGGGGGGTTGGTACGCGTCCCAGCACCGGCCGTGGGACCCGAGCCTGCAGCAGGACCAGATGATCGGCGGTGGGTTGATGCTGACGATCGCCGAGCTGGTCGGGCTGCCCTTCATGATCGCGGTGTTCGCGGAGTGGGTGCGCGACGAGCGGCGCAGGACGCGGGCCCTGGACGCCCGGCTGGACCGGGAGTTGGCGGTCGCCGCAGCGGCACCGGCAGCCACCGCAGCCACCGCGGTCCCCGCAGCGTCGGCAGCACCGGCGGCCGAGGCGGCACCGGCCGTCGCGCAGCCGGAGGTGACCCGGCCCTGGTGGGAGACCGATCAGGGGGAGGTCGGCGAGCGGTTCAGGCGGGGACGCTAGGGCGTGCCGCGCGGTGGTGCGGCCGCGCCTCGCGTGCTCCCGGTGCGCCCCCGCGCTCCGGTGCGGGGGCTGCGGCGGTCCCGGGCGGGGTAGTCCTCTGCCATGCCCCTCAACGCTCGGTCACGTTCCGCACGGTGGGCCGCGGTCGCGGCCGCCACCGTCCTGGCGACCACGGTCGCCGGCTGCTCCTCGGGGAAGGGCGGTGCCGACCCGAAGGGCGGTGCGTCGCGCTCCGGGACGGCGTCCCCTTCCGCGTCCGCCCCGTCCGGGGCGATACCCGTCGGGCCCGGGCCCCAGTCGGCGTACACGGTGCAGCGCCAGCCCTCCCCCGGTTCCTGCCACTTCCGCTACACCGCGGACAAACAGCCGCTGCCCGACCCGAAGTGCACCCCGGGCGCGACCAACCCCAAGGTCACCCCGCAGACGCTGGGGACCACGATCTGCCGGAGCGGCTACACCAAGGGCATCCGGCCGCCGGTGAGCATCACCGGCCGCGAGAAGACCGCCAACGCCGCGTCGTACGGCTACACCGGCCCGCTGCACGACGCCGAGTACGACCACCTCATCAGCCTCCAGTTGGGCGGCGACCCCAACGACCCGCGCAACATCTGGGTCGAGCCGCCGTCCCCGGGGCACCGGCCGGGTGCCGGTCCCAACAACCCCAAGGACGGCGTGGAGAACAAGCTCAAGGCCGCCATCTGCGCCGGCAAGACGGATCTGGCGAAGGCGCAGCAGGCCATCGCGCACGACTGGACGACGGCGCTGTCCACGTTGGGCCTCAAGGAGTAGCCCGGCCGTCACCGGCCGGGCCCGGCTATCCCTCCTGCGGCTCCTGCGTCCCGTCCGTCGCCTCCGGCTCGGCTGTGCCGGGCGGGGGCGGCGGGTGTTCGATCCGGTCGGCGAGGGCGTTGAGCAGGGCGACCATGCCCTGCGGCCCGTCGACGACCAGGTCGGCGCGGTCGGCGAGTTCGGTGACCTCGCTGCTGCCGCTGCACACCAGGACGCCGCCGGTGCCCTCGGAGCGCAGTTTCTCGACGGCGGCGAAGGCGGCCAGGTCGCCGAGGTCGTCGCCGGCGTAGAGGACGGCGGCGGCCCCGGTCTCCTCGACCCACTCGGCGAGCGCGACGCCCTTGTCCATGCCGGGCGGGCGCAGTTCCAGCACCAGTCGGCCCGGTTCGACGATCAGGCCGTGGCGCTCGGCGAGCGCGGTGAGCGGTTCCCGCAGCTGCTCGAAGGCGCCCTGCGGGTCGGCGGCGCGGCGGGTGTGCACGGCGATGGCGCGGCCGCCCTTGCGCTCGATGGCGGTCTCCACCCAGGTGCCGTGCCAGACCCCGGAGCGGTCCAGTACGCCGGGGAGTTCGGCCTGTATGGCGGCGATGCCCGGGTGCGGGGCGGGGGCGTGCAGGGCGCCGGTGGCGGCGTCCCAGCGTTCGGCGCCGTAGTGGCCGAGGACGACGAGGTGGGGCAGGCCCGGGGCCGCGTCGAGGCCGCCGAGGCGGACCGCGACGCCGGCCGGGCGACCGGTGATCACCGCGAGCGCGCGCAGGTGCGGGGCGAGTCGGGCCAGGGCCGCGCGGGCGCCCGGGTGGGCCCGGGCCTTGGTGGGGTCGGGGACGATGTCGGCGAGCGTGCCGTCGAAGTCGAGGGCGACGACGGCGCGTTCGGGGTGGGCCAGCAGGGCGGCGAGGCCCTCCTGGCCGGCAGCGGTGTCCGGATGCGGGACGGCGGGCGAGGCCGGCACGGGGTCCGGCGCCGGTTCGGGAGGTGGTGCGGCGTTCGGGGTGCCCATGTCGCCGACCCTACCGGCGGGACACGGGCGCACGCCGGGTGTACGGGCGCATCCGACAGGGGCGGCGGTGCGCAGCGCCGTCATCTGGGGCGGTGGTCGGGTGACGGGCGGGCGGCCGGCGCGCAGCGCCGTCATCGGGGGGCGGAGGTCGGGTGACGGGCGGGCGGTCAGCGCCGTGCGCGGCGCGCGTCCCGCACTCGGCGCAGCCGGTTGACGGTCACCGGGTCGTGCGCGAGGGCGCGGGGGTCGTCGAGGAGTGCGTTGAGGAGTTGGTAGTAGCGGGTCGGGGAGATGCCGAGCCGTTCGCGGATGGCGCGTTCCTTGGCGCCGGGGCCGGGCCAGGGGCGGCGTTCGACGGCGAGCACCGCCTCGTCGCGGGCGGAGAGCCCGTGCGCGGTGTCGTCGGTGTCGTCCGTCATGCCGCTCCGCCGTCCGTCGTCTCGTTCCCACGATAAGCCCACCGTCGGGGGCGTTGCCGGGGCGGGCCCGGGGTGGGCCCGGGCCCGCTGGCGGCGCTATTCGGCGGTGTTGTCGGCGGTGTCCGCGATGTTCTGGATGTCGGTGAGGGTGGCGGAGGGGTTGCCGTGCGGGCCGACGGTGGCGCCCATCCGGGACTTGATGGTCTTGGAGACCAGCGGCCAGGACGTCTTGTCGGACGGGTAGAAGTGGGCGTTGGGCAGCTGGGTGAGGAAGCCGTGCAGCTTGCTGAACTTGTCGTCGGCGAGCATCGCCTGGGAGGCGGAGCTGGTGACCGGCAGCAGGTTGTATTCGGCGGAGAACTTCAGGACGTTCTTCTGGCTGTAGACGAAGTTCAGGAACGTGCCGACCTCGGTGCGGTGGCCGTTCTGCTTGAACGCCATCATCCAGTCGGCGACGCCCATGGTGGCCTTGGCCTTGCCGGTGGCGCCGGGGAGTTCGACGGTGCCGTAGTCGACGCCCTTGGCCTCGGCCTGCTTCATCAGGGTGGGGTGGCCGTTGAGCATGCCGACGTCGCCGTCGGCGAAGGCGGCGAAGGCGTCCTCGCGGTTGAGTTTCGCGGGGTCGACGCCGGTCAGGTCCTTGCCGACGAGGTTCTTCTGGAGCCACTCGAAGGTCTTGACGTTCTCGGGCGCGTTGAGGGTGTACTTGCCGATGTTGTCGGTGTAGTCGCCGCCGCCGGCGAGCAGCCACTCCAGCGTCTCGGCCTGGGTCTCCTCCGGGCCGAGCGGCAGCGCGAAGGGGATCTTCACGCCGTGCGCCTTGAGCGCCTGGGCGTCGCTGACGATGTCGGCCCAGTTCTGCGGCGGGGAGGTGATGCCGGCCGCGGCGAACAGCTTCTTGTTGTAGAAGAGGCGGCGGGTGCTGGCCCCGAAGGGCATGCCGTACTGCTTGCGCTGGTATTCGCCGGCCTCCGCGAGGGAGGGGGTGAAGTCGGCCTGGACGGGGATGGAGAGCAGGTCGTCGGCGCCGTAGAGCTTGCCGCGGGCGGCGTAGTCGGCGTAGGCGCCGACCTGGGCCATGTCGGGGGCCTTGCCGGCGTTGACCAGGTCCTCGACCTTCTTGTCGACGACGGTCCAGTTGTAGACCTTGACGTCGACCTTGATGCCCGGGTTCTGCTCCTGGAAGTCACGGACCAGGTCGTCCCAGTAGTGCTGGGAGCTGTTGGCCTTGCTGTCGCCGTAGTCGGCGGCGATCAGCGTGAGGGCGACGTCGTTGCCCCCGGAGCCGCTGCCGCAGCCGGTGAGAGTCACTGTCATGGTGGCGGCCAGTCCCGCCGCTGCCAGGCTCACGTACCGCCGTCGCACCGCTGTTACCGCCCCTTTTTCCCGAAAATTCTGTGCTTGCGGGTGTTCCCTCCGTCGTCGTGGGGATCGCCCGCGATCGACGCAGAAACAGTGAGTCTCACCCACTGTCCCCCACAAGGTCTACACCACCTTCCCCGCGGTTCCCCTATCGGCCTGCCTCTCGTGCAGGTCAGGGGCGTTGCGAGGGGGTCGGCCGGGCCGGCTACCGGCGCGTACGCGCGGCCCCGGAGCGCGGGCGGCGGCGCCGGCACGCGGCCGGCGCGTGGCGATCAGCACGGTGAGTGGACTAGACCTTTATTGGCCGGTCGCGCGACACTGTCCCCCGTGAAACACGTCATCGCCCTTGATGTGGGCGGCACCGGAATGAAGGCCGCCCTCGCCGGGGCGGACGGCACCCTCCTGTACGAGGCGCGGCGCCCCACCGGGCGCGACCGCGGACCCGAGGCGGTCGTCGAGACGATCCTCGACTTCGCCGCCGACCTGCGCGACATCGGTCGCGAGCGGCTCGGCAGCACCGCACTGGCCGCCGGCGTCGCCGTCCCCGGCATCGTCGACGAGGCCACCGGCACCGCCGTCTACGCCGCCAACCTCGGCTGGCGCGACGTCCCGCTGCGGACCCTGCTCTCGGCACGGCTCGACGGGGTCCCGGTCGCGCTCGGCCACGACGTCCGCACCGGCGGGCTGGCCGAGGGGCGGATCGGCGCCGGCCGGGACGCCGACCGGTTCCTGTTCGTGCCGCTGGGCACCGGCATCGCCGGCGCCATCGGCATCGCCGGCCGCATCGAGGCCGGCGCCCACGGCAGCGCCGGCGAAATCGGCCACATCGTCGTGCGGCCGGACGGTCCGGAGTGCGGCTGCGGACAGCGCGGTTGCCTGGAGGCGCTGGCCTCGGCCGCCGCGGTGGGCCGCGACTGGGCGGCGGTCTGCGGCGATCCGCGGGCCGGCGCCGCCGACTGCGCCAAGGCCGTGGAGTCCGGCGATCCGCGCGCCCGGGAGGTCTGGCAGGGCGCCGTGGACGCGCTCGCCGACGGCCTGGTCACCGGGCTGACCCTGCTCGACCCGCGGATGCTGATCATCGGCGGCGGGCTGGCGGAGGCCGGCGACACGCTGTTCGCACCGCTGCGGGAGGCGGTCCGCCGGCGCGTTACCTTCCAGCAGCTCCCCTCGATCGTCCCGGCGGCCCTCGGGGACGCCGCGGGCTGCCTGGGCGCAGGACTGCTCGCCTGGGATCTTCTCTCCACGGAGGTAACCGCCTGATGGCACAGCAACAGTCCGCGGGACGCCCCTCGGACACCGGGCGCACCGTCCTGGCCGGCGCCCGGATCGCCCGGCCCTCCGGCGTCACCGACAACGGCCGGCTCACGATCGAGGGCGCCCGGATCGCCGCGGTCCGCAGCCGGGACCGGGACCGCGGCCGGGCGCCGGACACCGCGGACGCCCAGGACCGCGTCGAAGACCCGGCGAGCGTCGTCGACCTGACCGGGCATCTGATCGTCCCCGGTTTCGTCGACATGCACGTGCACGGCGGGGGCGGTGGCTCCTTCTCCTCCGCCGACCCCGAGGAGTGCCTGACGGTCATCGACACCCACCGCCGGCGCGGCACCACCTCGATGGTGGCCTCCACCGTCACCGGCGACCTGGCCGACCTGGCCCGGCAGGCCGGCGTGCTGGCCGAGTTGGTGCAGCAGGGCGACCTGGCCGGCATCCACTTCGAGGGCCCGTTCATCTCCCCGCACCGCTGCGGCGCCCACCAGCCCGAGCTGCTGCGCGACCCCGACCCCGCCGAGGTCCGCCGGCTCGTCGACGCCGCCCGCGGCACCGCCGCGATGATGACCGTCGCGCCCGAACTGCCCGGCGGCCTGGACTCCGTGCGGCTGCTCGCCGACGCCGGGGTGATCGCCGCGATCGGTCACACCGACTCCACCTACGACGCCACCCGGCAGGCGATCGACGCCGGCGCCACCGTCGCCACCCACCTCTTCAACGCGATGCCGGCGCTCGGCCACCGCGCCCCCGGCCCGGTCGCCGCGCTCCTGGAGGACGAGCGGATCACCGTCGAGCTGATCAACGACGGCACCCACCTGCACCCGGCGGTCCTCCAGATGGCGTTCCGCGAGGCCGGCGCCGAACGGGTCGCGTTCATCACCGACGCGATGGGCGCGGCCGGGATGAACGACGGGATGTACCCGCTCGGGCCCATGCGGGTCGAGGTCAAGGACGGCGTCGCCCGGATCAGCGACGGCCCCACCGCCGGCTCCATCGCCGGCTCCACCCTCACCCTGGACCGGGCCTTCAGGCGGGCCGTCACCCTCGACGGCCTCACCGTCGAACAGGCCGTGCAGGCCCTCTCCGCGAACCCCGCCCGACTGCTGGGCATCGCCGACCGCACCGGCTCGCTGGAGCCCGGCAAGGACGCCGACCTGGTCGTCCTGGACGCCGGGTACGACGTCGTGGGCGTCCTGCGGCGGGGTGCCTGGCTGCTGCGCCCGCCGGGCGTCTGACCACCCGGCGGGGATCGCCGGCCGCCACCGGTCGGCACCCCGGTCCGGCCGCCCACCGGCGGCCGGGCCCCGCAGGGTGGCCGACCCGGGTCTGGGCCTACGGGCGTCCGCGATGGCATGATCGCTCGCGCACTTGTCCGTATGCCACCGCGGAACGCGGTGCCTTCACCCACGGCCGTCCGGCCGGCCTCCTCCTGGAGGGGAGACCATGATCCTCACGGTCACGCTGAACGCCGCCCTGGACATCACCTACCGCGTCCCCCGGCTCCGCCCGCACAGCACCCACCGCGTCACCGAGGTCACCGAACGCCCCGGCGGCAAGGGCCTGAACGTCGCCCGGGTACTGGCCGCGCTCGGCCACCGCACGGTCGCCACCGGCTTCGCGGGCGGCGGCACCGGCGAGGCGCTGCGCGCGCTGCTCGCCCAGGAGACGCTCGTCACCGACGCCCTGGTCCCGGTCGGCGGCGTCACCCGCCGCACCGTCGCCGTCGTGGACACCGGCACCGGCGACACCACCCAACTCAACGAGCCCGGCCCGACCGTCTCCCCCGCCGAATGGGCCGCCTTCCTCGGCACATACCGCGAACTGCTGGGCGAGGCACGGGCGGTGGCGCTCTGCGGCAGCCTGCCGCCCGGCGTCCCGGTGGACGTCTACGCCCGGCTCACCCGCGCCGCCCGCACGGCCGGCGTCCCGGTCCTGCTGGACACCAGCGGCGAACCGCTGCGCCGCGGCCTGGCCGCCCGCCCCGACCTCGCCAAGCCCAACGCCGACGAACTGGCCGCCCTCACCGGCAGCACCGAGCCGCTGCGCGCCGCCCGAGACGCCCGGCGCCGCGGCGCCCACGCGGTGGCCGCCTCGCTCGGCGCGGACGGGATGCTCGCGGTGACCGCCGACGGTGCCTGGCAGGCCGCCCCGCCCCGCCGGTACGCCGGCAACCCCACCGGGGCCGGTGACTCGGCGGTGGCCGGCCTGCTGTCCGGACTGGTCGAGGAGTTGCCCTGGCCGGACCGGCTGAGCCGGGCGGTGGCGCTCTCCGCGGCGACCGTACGGGCCACCGCCGCCGGCGAGTTCGACGCCGCGACCTACGAAGAGCTACTGCCCCGCGTGGTGGTGACGGACCGTCCCACGGCGGCCTGATCGCCCCTCGGGGCGCGGCCGGCGCGGCCCCGCCGTCAGGGCTGGGCGAGCCAGACCTGGTCGAGGTTGACCTCGCACTGGTTGCCGTTCTCGCACGACAACTTGATGGTGTTGGTGCCCTTGTTGAGCTGGATGTACGACCAGGACTTGGTCCAGCCCTTGTCCCAGGCGCCTTCGGGGGCGCCGGCGAAGTTCTTGAGGTTTATCGGCCGGCTCAGTGCCTGGCCGTTGATGTTGAGCGTGAGGTTGGCGTCCTTGCCGGGAACGCCGTAACCGACCCAGAGCTTGTACTTGCCGGCCGCGCCGACGTCGAGCGTCCAGGTGGCGGAAGCGCCCTGGTTGTTCAGGTTGGTGACGTACGAGCCGCTGGCGGTGCGGGCGCCGGGGATGTCCTTGGCGGTGGTGGCGCCGCCGTCGAGGCGCAGCGTGCCCGCGTCGTCCTTGGGGAGCTTGGCCGCGGGGGGCTTGCTGGAGGGCTGGTCACTGGGCTGGACCGAGTCCGCGGCCGTGGGGCCGGGGTCGGCGCCGGCGTCGTTCTTGCTGCTGTCGGAGTTGGTCAGCATGGCCGCGCCGATGCCTATGCAGACCACCGCCACCACGGCGACCGCGCCGATCAGCAGGCCGTTGCGGCCCTTACGGGGCTCCGGGGCCTGCGGGACCGGGCGGGTCCCGCCGGCGCTGCCGCCCGGCAGCGTCTCGGGCGCCGCGTAGTGCGCGTTCTGCCGACCGTACGGCGGCTGGGCCGGCTGGTTGCCGTACTGCCGCTGGCCGACCGTGCGCACCTGGTTGTACGAGGTCCGCGGGACGCCCGGCTGCCGTGCGGCGCCGACGCTCGACGTGCCCGAGCCGCCCTCGCCGCCCTCCGAGCGGTACAGGTGGGCGAAGGGGTCGTCGTTCTCCGGCGTGTCCGCGCCGTTGTTGCCGGCCGTCATTCCGTGTCACTCCCAAGCGGTCTCTACGCGCCAGTGCGCGTCCGTACGCGTTCGCGGGGCTGCGTGCGAACTGCCTCTTCCGGGCCACTCGACGCCGCCGCGCCGCATCGGCGCAGCCTACCCCGAAGGGACCCGGCCACGCCGGTCCCCGAGGTTCACAAGATCACTACGGATCGGTGAACGGGCGGTGCCCAGGCAGGACACCGCCGATGTGAGATGCGCGGCACCGGACCGGGGCCCGGCGCCGCCGTCGCCGCGGGCGGCTCAGCCGGCCGCGCGCCGGTTGCCCTTCGAGCGCCGCTTCTCGATGTACATCCGCTGGTCGGCCGACTCCAGCACCTCTTCGGCGGTCATTCCGCAGCTCGCCCAGCCGATGCCGAAACTGGCGCCGACCCGGACGGCCCGGCCCTCGACCCGGATGGGCGGGATGATCGCGTTCCGCAGCCGGACCGCGAGGTCCTGGGCGTCGGCGGTGCCCAGTCCGTCGGCGAGCACCACGAACTCGTCGCCGCCGAGCCGGGCGACGGTGTCGCCGTCCCGCACGCCGCTGGTCAGCCGGCGGGCGACCTCGATCAGCACCGCGTCGCCGGTGTTGTGCCCGAAGCGGTCGTTGATCGACTTGAAGCCGTCCAGGTCGCAGAAGAGCACCGCGAGCCCCTTGGCGCCGTCGTCCTCGGCCCCGTCGGCGGGCGCCGAGAGGTGGACGTGGTGGTCGAAGGGCAGGCCGCCGACGGGCGCCGGCCGGGGCTTCTCGCCCTCGAAGCCGGCGAGTCCGTCGAACGGCTCCGCGCCGTCCGCCCCGAAGCCGTGCGGGGCGCGCGGATCGGCGCCGGCGCCCGAGGAGGCGTAGGCGTCGGCGAGCGCGCTCGGCGGGCGGGAGCAGAGCCGGGCGGAGAGCCGGGCCCGCAGCTCGGCGCTGTTGGGCAGGCCGGTCAGCGAGTCGTGGCTGGCCCGGTGGGCGAGCTGGAGCTCGTGCCGCTTGCGCTCCTCGATGTCCTCGACGTGGGTGAGCAGGAAGCGGGGGCCGTCGGCGGTGTCGGCCACCACCGAGTTGCGCAGCGAGACCCACACGTAGGTGCCGTCCCGGCGCAGCAGCCGCAGTTCGGCCCGGCCGCCCTCCGCGGAGGTCCGCAGCAGCGTGCCGATGTCCTCGGGGTGGCAGATGTCGGAGAACGACATCCGGCGCATCCCGGAGGCCGGGCGGCCCAGCAGCCGGCACAGCGCGTCGTTGGTGCGCAGCAGCCGGCCGTGCTGGTCACCGCCCATCTCGGCGACGGCCATCCCGCTCGGCGCGTACTCGAACGCCTGCCGGAAGCTCTCCTCGCTCGCCCGCAGCGCCTGCTGCTCGCGCTCCAGGCGGACCAGCGCCCGCTGCATGTTGGCCCGCAGCCGGGCGTTGCTGATGGCGATGGCGGACTGGAACGCGTACATCTGGAGCGCCTCCTGGCCCCAGGGGCCGGGGCGCCGGCCGTTGCGCGGTCGGTCCACGGAGAGCACGCCGAGGAGTTCGCCCTTGCCGCCGGCCGCGGTGTACATGGGCGCGAAGAGGCGGTCCATCGGGTGCCACTCGTCGGGGAAGCGCGGTGCGGGCCCGGCGGTGTGCCACTGCGGCACGTCGTCGTCGTCCAGCACCCAGCCCTCGGTGTACGGGATGAAGCACAGCTCGCCCCAGCGCTCGCCCATGGCCAGCCGGCGCTCCCACGAGGCGCGCGAGCCCACCCGTCCGGCCATCAGCGCCTCCGCGCCCGCACTGCCGGCCACCGCGGCGACCACGAGGTCGCCGTCCTGCCGCACGAGGTTGACCGCGGCGAGCTCGTAGCCGAGCCCGACGATCGCGCCGTCGGCGACGGACTGCAAGGTGTCCGCGAGGCTGCGCGCGGTGTTCAGTTCGGCGACCACTTGGTGCAGCTGCCGCAGGGTCGCAAGACGGACATAGGGCTCCGACTCGGTCTCCATCGCTCGCTCTCCCTGAGACCTCGACAGCAACTCCACCGATTTCTTTGTCGTCCGATTCCACGCTCACTGAATCACAGTGAGCTGTTCACTCGGTACACAGGGTCAACAATTAGCGGCCCATGTGACTCAAGTCACAATCAGTAACGGGCGGTTACGAGCCGCCGACCAGGCACTCGTCCGCGCAGCCGAACACCGGCAGGACGGTCCCTGAAAACTTCCTGAACGCAAATTCCAGCCATTTACGGCGACAGGTACGGACCATTGCCGCACCGTGTACCGGGCACGACCTCCGCCGCGGGACCTAGGACGCGGGTGGTCCCGGGGCCCGATGCGGGCCAGGACCGGACGACGTTAGCGTTCGTGGCGTGTTCACGAAGACTCCTGCCACCGCCCCGGCCGCCGGCCCCACCACCTCCGCCGCGCCCACCGTCACCCTCGCCTCCGTGCCGGGTGACGGGCCGATCGCGCATGCTGTTGGGGTGAGTGACGACGAGTTCCGTGCCGCGCTGTCCCGTCTCGCCGCCGGGGTGGTGCTGGTCACCGCCCGCGACGAGGACGCCGGACCGCGCGGCGAGGACGTCGGCATGACCGCCACGGCGTTCCTCTCCGTGTCCCTCGACCCACCCTTGGTGATGGTGAGCGTTCGCAACGACTCCCGGATGGACGACCTGCTCGCGCAACAGCCGCTGTGGGCGGTTTCGGTACTGTCGGGCGACCAACGGCACGTAGCGGCACGATTCGCGATGAAGGGCCGGATCAGCGACCGACTGCTCTTCCAGGACATCCCCTCCGTACGGGGCGAAGCATCCGGTGCGCCGCTCGTCGGGGGCGCGCTGGCGGCGCTGGAGTGCCGGACCGAGCAGCGGGTGGTGGCCGGCGACCACACCCTCGTGATCGGCCGCGTGCTGGCCTCGACCACGTCGGACGAGCAGGACGGGCCGCTGATGTATTTCCGGGGGAAGTACCGGCACCTGGGCTGAGCCGGGGCCGGGCGTGCGGCCGGGCCGGGGCTGGGATCAGCCCCAATCGCGCCCGGTGCGGCCCCGCTTGGTCTCGCCGCGCTGCTTCTTCTCGCGCAGCCGCCGCTCGTTGATGCCGCGCGGGATGCGCGACTTCTTGCGCGGCTTGGGCGGCGGTGCGGTGGCCTCGGCGAGCAGCGCCGCGAGCCGGACGGTCGCGGCCTCGCGGTTGCGCCACTGGGAACGGTGCTCGGAGGCTCGGACGGTGACGACGCCGTCGACCAGCCGGCCGGCCAGCCGCTCCAGGGCGCGCTCCTGCCACACCGGGGGCAGCGCCTTCGTCCGCGCCAGGTCGAAGCGCAACTCGACCTGGCTGTCGCTGGTGTTGACGTGCTGGCCGCCCGGGCCGGAGGAGCGCGAGAACCGCCAGACCAGCTCGGCCTCCGGGAGGACGACCGAACCGCGGATGACGTGGGGTCCGGACATGCCCCCCATGATCCCGCGCCCACGGCCGCCCGTCACCTCCGTTTCCCCGCCCGGAACGGTGCGTCGCCTTCGCGACCGCGCCCGGACCGGCATCAGGATTCGGCAAAGAAAGTAAAGCGGGTTGGAACCACCCGGCCGCCCGGCCACGTTGAGGTGGATGACGGCGGCTCCGCTCCCGGGCGGGACCGCCGTGGTATCACCGACCCACACCGCGGCCACACCAGCGGCACCACCGACCTCAGGTCGGCGCGACTCGACGAGGAAAGGGACTTCCCATGGCTGTAAGCCTGTCCAAGGGCGGCAACGTCTCGCTCACCAAGGAGGCCCCGGGCCTGACCGCCGTCACGGTCGGCCTCGGCTGGGACGTCCGCACCACCACCGGCACCGACTTCGACCTCGACGCGAGCGCCATCGCGGTCAACACGACCGGCAAGGTCCACTCCGACCAGCACTTCATCTTCTTCAACAACAAGTCGACGCCGGATCAGACCATCGTCCACACCGGCGACAACACCACCGGTCAGGGCGAGGGCGACGACGAGTCGATCAACGTCAACCTCAGCGGGCTGCCGGCCGAGATCGACAAGATCGTCTTCCCGGTCTCGATCTACGACGCCGAGAACCGCAGCCAGAACTTCGGCCAGGTGCGGAACGCCTTCATCCGCATCATCAACCAGGCCGGCGGCGCCGAGATCGCGCGCTACGACCTGAGCGAGGACGCCGCCACCGAGACCGCCATGGTCTTCGGCGAGCTCTACCGCAACGGCGCGGAGTGGAAGTTCCGCGCGGTGGGCCAGGGTTACGCCTCCGGCCTGCGCGGCATCGCCCAGGACTTCGGCGTCAACGTCTGAGCCACGGCACCACCCGCGGCGCGACACCGCCGGACGCACACCGGCAGCGAGGGCCGGCTCCCGAAGAGGGGGCCGGCCCTCGGCGCGTCCGCGCTACGCCGCCGCGCCGCCGGACGCGCGGGCGGCGGGCTGTGCCGCGGGCGGCGCGGCCAGCGCGGCCACCTCGTCCAGCGACAGCCCGAGCGTCCCGACCAGCGCGGCGACCGTGAAGAACGCCGGGGTGGGCGCCCGACCGGTCTCGATCTTCCGCAGCGTCTCCGCGGACAGTCCGGCCGCCGCGGCGACCTCGACCATGCTCCGCTCGCCGCGCGCCGCGCGCAGCAGCGCGCCCAGCCGCTCACCGCGCTCGCGTTCCCAAGGGGTCAGTGGAGTTCGCACCATGCCCGTGATACTAATACCGGTAAATAAATACCGGTAAACAAATACCGGCCAGGCCGGCGGAGCGCCGGCCGCGCGCCGGTGACGACGTGCCGCCCGCCCCCGCGCACCGCGCCGGGCCGGCGGCGGATCGGAGGGACCTCAATGGTGGAGCTCAAGACGGACACGGGCCTGGACGGGATGCGGGTCGCCGGCCGGGTGGTCGCGGACGCACTGGCCGCGGCCCGGAACGCGGCCGCCCCCGGCGTGCGCCTGACCGACCTGGACGAGGCGGCCCACGCCGTGCTGCGCGAGGCCGGCGCCACCTCCCCCTTCCTCGGCTACCGCCCCTCCTTCGCCCCCACCCCCTTCCCCGCGGTGCTCTGCACGTCCGTCAACGACGCGATCGTGCACGGCATCCCGAACGGCTACCGGCTGCGCGACGGCGACCTGGTGAGCATCGACTGCGGCGCGGTCGTCGACGGCTGGGCCGGCGACGCGGCCACCAGCTTCACCGTCGGCACCGCACGCCCCGCGGACCGCGACCTGATGGACACCACCCGGCGGGCCCTGGAAGCGGGCATCGCGGCCGCCGTGGTCGGCGCCCGCATCGGCGACGTCGCGCACGCCATCGGCAGCATCGGCCGCGCGGCCGGCTACGGCATCCCCGAGGACTTCGGCGGCCACGGCATCGGCCGGGCGATGCACGAGGACCCGCCGGTGCCCAACGACGGGCGGCCGGGCCGCGGCCTCGTGCTCCGCCCCGGCCTGGTCATCGCCATCGAGCCGATGTTCCTGGCCGGCGGCAGCAACCACTACGCCACCGACCCCGACGGCTGGACCCTGCGCACCAGCGACGGCAGCCGCGCGGCCCACTTCGAACACACCGTCGCGGTGACGGACGAGGGGCCGCGCATCCTCACCCTGCCGTAGCCGGCGCGGGACGGACGGGGCGGGCCCGCGGGCGCGCCACCCGTCCGCCGCGGCTCAGAGCGCGTCGAGGTCGAGGGCCCCGGCCATCGCGCGGTAACCGGCGTCGCTCGGGTGCAGATGGTCCCCGCTGTCGTACGCCGGGGCCAACCGCGACCGGTCCGCGGGGTCGGCCACCACCCGGTCCAGGTCGACCAGCCCGTCGAACGCGCCGGAGGTGCGCAGCCAGCGGTTGAGCGCCACCCGTGTGGCCTCGCCGCGTTCGGTGTAGTAGGCCGCCCCCTTGAACGGCGTCAGCGTCGCCCCGATCACCTTGACGCCCCTGCGGTGCGCCTGCCGGATCAACTCCCGCTGGGCGGCGATGAGTTGCTGCACCGACACCTCGGGGGTCGGTGCGCCGGCACGGGCCGTCGGCCCGTTCATCCCGATGTCGTTGATGCCCTCCAGCAGGATCACGGTGCCCACGTGCGGTGCGTTCAACGCGTCCTTCGGGAAGCGGGCCACCGCCTTCTCGCCGAAGTCGGCCGTGGTCCGGGTCAGTTGGTTGCCGCTGATGCCCGCGTTGAGGACGCTGCGGGGCCGCCCCGCGGCGACGCAGCGCTCGGCCAGGACGTCCGGATAGCGGTGGTCGGCGTCGACCGTGGAGCCGTAGCCGTCGGTTATGGAGTCCCCGAAGGTGACGACGGCGTCCCGCCGGGCACCCGCACCGCCGGCCACCTCGACGCCCGAGAGGTAGTACCAGGACGTCGTGGTCTCGGTGAACGCCGTCGCGGCGACGTCGGCCCGGTGGTCACCGGTCGCGCGGTAGCTGGTGGCGGTCGCCTTCGCGTGGAAGGTGGTGGGGCCGGTCGGAGCGGCGAAGTACAGCGTCACGGTGACCGACTCCAGGGGACGCACCGGGAGCCCCGCCGCGTCGCTGAACAGCTCACCGCCGGCCCCGATGGTCGCCGACGCCCGGCGTCCGAAGGTGAGTTGGCGCACCGAGCCGGACCGCACCGCGGCGCCCCGGTCGGTCCGTGCGACGGTCGCCCCGGCGACCTTCAGCGGCGCCGTGCCGTAGCGGTTCGACAGCGTGATCCGGAGCTGCTTGCCGCCCGTGCTGAGCCGGACGACCTGCCGGACGGTCTGCCGCGCGAACCCGCCGCCGGACCAGTTCTTCCCGAACACCTCGGTCGGCCGCTGCGGCGCGGCGGCCCACCCGCCGCGCCACGACCCGCCATCCGGTGCGGCGGCCGCGCGCGGCGCGCCGTCCGCCCGATCCGCCGCGTGGGCCGTGCCGACCACGCCCACCGGGCCCGTCGCCGCCGGCCCTGCCGGCAGCACCGACAACGCTCCCAGCAGGGCCGCCGTCACCAGCGCGACCTTCGAACGTCTCACCAAGGAACCAGACACGATCACTACCCACCCTCTGGCTGTCCGCCGTTGCGTATGACCGCTGTGCCGTCGTGCGTGAGCGCCGTGCGTGAGCGCCGTGCCGTTGCGCGTGACCGCGCCCTGACCGCCCGCCGCGTACGGCCGGCCGTCGGGACCCTCCGCCGCGCCGGCGGGTCGGGGCGCGTGACACCATCAAGAGGTGATCGACCTCGGCTACTCCCTCTCCCGTCGCTTCCCGGATCCTCCGCAGACCGACTACCGGACCGCGGACGTGCACGCGCTGCGCCACGACCTCTTCTGCGGCGACGTCTACCTCGCGGACACCGACTCCGACCGCGAGCTGTCCACCGCCTGGGGCTGGGTGCCGGTGCTCGACTTCGCCTGGGCACTGTGCGACATCATCGAGCAGCTCGACACCGACCCCCGCGGGAGCCGCTCGGCCCGCCCCGTCCACGCCGCGCTGGACTTCACCGAATCCACCGACCGGATGCTCTTCGAGCGGCGCTTCGGCTGGGTCGACATCGTCGCCGACTGGATGCCCGTTGAGGAAGCCCCCCTCACCTTCAACCACGCCGCGCTGCGCCGCGAGGCCCGCGACTTCCTGCACGACCTGATCGCCGACCTCGCCGACATGCACGAGGGCCTCGCCGACAACCCGGCCGTCTGGGCGCTCCAGGCCCGCTTCCCCCGCGCCTGAGCCCCGCCCGGCTCACTCCACCCGCACGCCCAACTGGGCCGCGAACGCCGGTGCCAGATCCATCAGTTGGGCCGTGCTGATCACCGCGCCGCCGAGGCAGTCGATCCCCCGCGCGATGTCCAGCCGGGCCACCCCGCGCAGGTCGACGTCGGTCATCCGCGCCGCGGAGAAGTCCACCCGCGTCAGGGTGCAGTCGTCGAACGAAACCCGCTCCAGCACCGCACCCCCGAAGTCCGCCTCCACCAGCACGCACCCCTCGAAGGCGACGTCCCGCAGCTTGGCCCGGCGCAGATTGGCGAAGTCGATCTTCCCGCCGCGCACCACCACCCGCTCCAGCGCCGCCCCGTGGAGCTGGAGCCCGCCGAGCCGGCCGTCCACCACCTCCACGTCGCGCAACGACGCCTGGGACAGGTCGGTGCCCACCCCGCGCACGCCGCTCCACACGCTGTCGATGATCCGCGCCCGGCTCAGCACCGTCTCGTCCAGCGCGCACCGGCGCACCGCGCAGTCCATGAACCGGGCGCCCCGCGCCGACTGCCCCGCGCAGTCCACGTCGGTGAACTCCAGCCCGTCGTAGTCCCCTTCGGGCTCCCACGCGCCGCCGTCATACGCCCGCAGCTCCGGCAACCGGACCTCCGGCCGCCGTACCGCCCGCACCCTCTCCTCGCCGCGCCCTGCC
Organism: Streptomyces sp. x-19; assembly: GCF_046549115.1. Classification (NCBI taxonomy): domain Bacteria; kingdom Bacillati; phylum Actinomycetota; class Actinomycetes; order Kitasatosporales; family Streptomycetaceae; genus Streptomyces; species Streptomyces sp. x-19. The sequence goes on from NZ_JAJPWK010000007.1 coordinate 331,575, forward strand.
ACGCGCCCACCGCCTCCGTCCGTCCGGCCCCAGGACCGGTGCCTCGCTCTGCCGCGGGCCGACGCGGCCCGCATCCGGCAGACCGCTCCACACCCACCTCCCATGCTGGACCACACCACTGACAATCCGCGCCGACCTGCACGAACCCTCGGCCCGCGGCCGCATGCCACATCCCGGACGCCCTCGTCCGTCCCGTAGACGAGCACCCGCCGCCCTGCGGACGCCACCGCCACCGCGCCCCGGCCACCCCACCCTTGACCTCAACCCAGCTTGAGGTACGAGAGTGACGGCAGTTGACCACTCGCTCGACGGCAGCGCTCGCCCTCACTCGCGACCACTGCCGTCCGCCCGCCCGTCCACTCGCCACCCACCGCCCACCGCCCACCGCCCACCACAAGGAGACGACTCCGCCATGCGCGCAATACGGCTGCACACCTTCGGCCCCGCGGAAAACCTCGTCCACGAGACCGTCGACGACCCCGCGCCGGGCCCCGGCGAGGTCCGCATCGCCGTGGCCGCCGCCGGCGTCCACCTCTTGGACACCGCCCTGCGCGCGGGCCAGGAGGGCGGTCCCGCCCCGCTTCCCGCGCTCCCCACTGTGCCGGGGCGGGAGGTGGCCGGCACCGTGGACGCCGTCGGCGCGGGCACCGACCCCAACTGGCTCGGCCGGCCGGTCGTCGCCCACCTCGGCATGGTCCCGGGCGGCTACGCCGAACGGGCCGTCACCGCCGCCGACCGACTGCACGCCATCCCGGACGGCCTGGACCCGGCCCAGGCCGTCGCCATGATCGGCACCGGCCGCACCACCATGGGCATCCTGCTCTGCGCCGGCCTCACCGCCGACGACCTCGCGATCGTCCCGGCGGCGGCCGGCGGCATCGGCTCGCTGCTCGTCCAGTACGCCCGCAACGTCGGCGCCACGGTCGTCGGCCTGGCCGGCGGCCCGACCAAGGTGGCCCACGTCCGCGCACTGGGCGCCGACCTGGCCGTCGACTACACCGTCGCCGAATGGCCGCACCACGTCCGGGAGTTCCTCGCCGAACGTGGCGCGGCCGGGGCCACCGTCGTCTTCGACTCGGTCGGCGGCGCCCCGGGCCGCGCGGCGGTGGACCTCCTCGCCCGCGGCGGCCGCCACCTGGTCTTCGGCTGGTCCTCCGGCGGCCCCCTCACCGGCGGTCCGCTGGAGTTCACGGACGCCGAACGCGCGGCGCGCGGCATCACCTCGGAATCCGTCCTCGGCCCGACGATGCTGGCCCGGGTCGGCGGCATCGATCCGCTCCGCACCCTGGAGACCGCCGCCCTGGCCGAGGCCGCCGCCGGCCGCCTCGTCCCCACCGTGCAGCGCTTCCCCCTCGCCGAGGCGGCGGCCGCCCACCGCGCCCTGGAAACCCGCGGCACGATGGGCAAGGTCGTCCTGGTGCCGTAGCCCGGCCGCGCCGACCGGCCGCCCGTCCGTCAGGCGCCCCGCCCGCGGCGGCCGCGGCGCGCCGGCGTCACCCCCGGTCCGGCCGCCGCCGCCCGGACACCAACGCCCCGCCCACCAGCGCGAGGGCAGCGCCCGCCCCGCCGGCGACGACCACCGGGTCACCGTCCTTCGCCCGCTCCGCGGCCACGCCGCCGCCGGCACCCGCCACCACCGTCACCCGCCCCTCCGCGTGGGCGGGCACCCCGCCCACCACCGCGACGGTCACCGCGGCCAGCACGGCGGCGGCACTCACGGCCAGCGAACTCACCACCCCGCACCGCGCGGCGGCCCCCGCCGCACCCCGGAGCCGGACGACGACCGGACCACGGCCCCCCGACTCCCCGACGCTCGGCAAGGACATCCACGACCACAGCATCCGACTCACTCCCTCCCTCACTCCCGCACTCCCGTTCCGGTCCGTCGCGGCCGGCGGCACCGCCTCACCACGACCGGTGGCGCCGGGCCACGCCGGTCCGCGCCACCGAGCCGGACCCGCGACACCCCGCGCCGTCCACGGCGGCCGTCCGGCCCGACACCCTCACGCTACGCACCGGACCACCCGCCCGCGTCGGCCCAACGGCCACCCTCACCCCGGCAAAAAGGAGGAGCCCCGCACCACCCCGCACCGGACCGACGGCCCCCCGCCCCGGGACCAAAGTCACTCCCCCGCCCCGGCCCTCCGCCCCCGCCCGCTCCGCTACGCCACCACCGCCAGCTCCCGCCCGGTCACGTTCAACCGCCGCCCGCCGCTGTCCGTGCAGACCACGATGTCCTCGATCCGCACTCCGAACCGCTCCGGCAGGTAGATCCCCGGCTCGATCGAGAAGCACATCCCCGGCACCAGCGGCAGGTGCTCGCCCTCCACCAGGTAGGGCGGCTCGTGCGTGGTGACCCCGATGCCGTGCCCGGTCCGGTGGATGAAGTACTCGCCGTACCCCGCCGACTTGATCACCCGTCGGGCCACCCGGTCCACGTCCTGGCACGCGATCCCGGGCCGCACCGCCTCGAACGCCGCCTGCTGGGCCTCGCGCACGACCTCGTGCACCGTCCGCTCCTCCGCGCCCGGCTCCCCCACGTGCACGGTCCGCGAGATGTCCGAGCCGTACCCGTCCTTCAACCCGCCGAAGTCCAGCACCACCCTGTCGCCGTCCTGGATGACCCGCTCCCCCGCCTCGTGGTGCGGGTTGGCCCCGTTGGGCCCGGAGCCGACGACCGTGAAGTCCACCTGACTGTGCCCGTGTTCGGTCAGCAACCGCGCCAGGTCCCCGGCCACGTCGCGCTCCCGCCGCCCCGCGAACCGCACCCCCAGCACGTCCTGGTACGCGGCGTCCGCGGCCGCCCCCGCCGCCGCCAGCCGCTCCACCTCGTACGCGCCCTTGACCGCCCGCAGCATCGGCAGCACCTCGGTCAACGCCGCGTACCCGCCCCCCGGCACCGACCGCTGCAAGCCGAGCAGGTGCAGCGCCCACATCCCGTCCGACACCCCGTAACGCCCCTGCGGCGCAAGCCACTTGCCCAGCTCGACGTACGGGTCCGCCCCATCGGTCCACCCCGCGACCGTCAACGCCCCGGCCCCCGCCGCCCGCTCCGCGTCCGGCCGCTCCAGTACGGGCACCAGCAGCCGCGGCGCCCGCCCCGGCTCGATCACCAGGGCCGTCAGCCGCTCGGTGACGGCCGTCGGCCGGTACCCGCACAGCCACACCAGATCCGGCCCCGGCGTGACGATCAACCCGGCCAGCCCGGCCTCCGCGGCGGCCCGCCCCGCCCGCATCATCCGCCGCTCGTACTCATCCCGCCCCATCGAAGTCACCATGCCGCGAATCTACGCCGCACCCTTCCCCGAACCCCCCGAAAACCCCCTCTCCCAGCCGCCAGATCCACCCACACAACGCCGGCACACCTGCGCCCCTCCCGGCCGCCCTCCCCCACAAACACCAGAAGCCCCAGGTCACAACCGACCCGGGGCTTCTCCCCTGCTCAACCACAGAGCCCCCTGTCGGATTCGAACCGACGACCTTCGCTTTACAAGAGCGGTGCTCTGGCCAGCTGAGCTAAGGAGGCGTACCGGATGAAGTGTACCTAGGCGTGCCCGGTGCCGGTTGCCTTATGCGGTCAGCGCTGCGCCGCCCCGCCTCGGCCCCGCCGTCCGAGGGCATTTCGTGACCGCGGAGCTACTGACACCCGGCTTCCGCGCCGGTAGCGTCACCAGCGGTTTGCCGCTGTGGACTACACCACTTCGCGTGGCGCACGTCCCCGGTGGCGGGCCGCCCACTCCTTTACTCGGATCGTCCGGCACGTTCCTGCCGGTGAAGGGACACACCATGGCAACGGTCACGTACGACCAGGCGACCCGGATCTACCCGGGTTCCGACAAGCCCGCCGTCGACAAGCTCGACATCACCATCGAGGACGGCGAGTTCCTCGTACTCGTCGGGCCCTCCGGCTGCGGCAAATCCACCTCGCTGCGGATGCTGGCGGGGCTGGAGGACGTCAACGAGGGGGTCATCCGCATCGGCGACCGGGACGTCACGCACCTGCCGCCCAAGGACCGGGACATCGCCATGGTGTTCCAGAACTACGCGCTCTACCCGCACATGACGGTCGCCGACAACATGGGCTTCGCCCTCAAGATCGCCGGTGTGCCGAAGGCCGAGATCCGGCAGAAGGTCGAGGACGCGGCGAAGATCCTCGACCTCACGGAGTACCTGGGGCGCAAGCCGAAGGCGCTCTCCGGCGGCCAGCGGCAGCGGGTCGCGATGGGACGCGCCATCGTCCGCGAGCCCCAGGTGTTCCTCATGGACGAGCCGCTGTCCAACCTGGACGCCAAGCTGCGCGTGCAGACCCGCACCCAGATCGCCGGGCTCCAGCGGCGCCTCGGCATCACCACCGTCTACGTCACCCACGACCAGGTCGAGGCCATGACGATGGGCGACCGGGTCGCGGTGCTCAAGGACGGCCTGCTCCAGCAGGTGGACTCGCCGCGCAACATGTACGACCGGCCCGCCAACCTCTTCGTGGCCGGCTTCATCGGCTCGCCCGCCATGAACCTCGTCGAGGTGCCGGTCACCGACGGCGGCGTGAAGTTCGGCAACAGCGTGGTGCCGGTCAGTCGAGAGGCGCTCGCCGGCGCCGAGGGCGACAAGACGGTGACGGTCGGCATCCGGCCCGAGCACTTCGACATCGTCGAGCAGAACGGCGCGGCCACCCAGTCGCTGTCCAAGGAGTCCTCGAACGCCCCGGCCGGCCTGGCGGTGACCGTCAACGTCGTCGAGGAACTGGGCGCCGACGGCTACGTCTACGGCACGGCCGAGGTCGGCGGGACCGTCAAGGACCTGGTCGTGCGGGTCAACGGCCGCCAGGTCCCGGCCAAGGGGACCCAGTTGCACGTGGTCCCGCAGCCCGGCGAGACGCATGTCTTCTCCACCTCGACCGGCAAGCGCCTGACCGACTGACCGACCCGACGGGCACGTTGCCCGGGCGACGGGCACACCGCCGGCCCGACGGGCACACCGCCGACGCGGCGGCAGCGGCCCGCTCGCCCGTCGACCGGCGGGCCAACAGGCCAACAGGCCAACAGGCCAACGAACGAGCCGATCAGGACCACCGGGCCCGACCCGGACGGGTTTACCGCGGCGGCGGTGTGGGGTAGTGCGCGTCCCCGCACCGCCGCCGCGGCGCGTCCGGACCGGGGCCGGGCCCGCGCCCGCAAGCCCGCGAGGGCTCCGTCGCACTTCCGGCAACTCGCCGCAATTGCCGCCCCGGAAGCGGCTTTTCGTACCAGTGCGTCAACCCAACAACCGCACCGACGAGCCATTCCGTCCCCCAATAAGGTGACCGAATGTCGCCAAATCATCACCCCTCGCTACCATCACGACCGTGAACTCCGCAGCCCGCCGAATCGGCCGAACTCTCGCCCTCGTCCTGCCCGTCGTCCTCGTCCTGTCCGGGACCCTCGCGGTCACCCGCGTCCCCTGGGCATCGAAGAGCGCCGAGTCGCAGGTGCTCGCCGCCTCCTCCGGGAAGGTCTCCACCCAGGCCGGCCCCCGTGCCGCCCAGGACGTCCTCCGGGACCGCCTCCTGGTGGAACTCCAGGAGAAGGACCCCGGCGTCGCCCTGACGCACCTCCAGGAGGCCACCACCGCCCGGCCGTCGCTGGCCAAGCACTGCGCCTCCATCGCCCGTGCCCTCGGCCGCGCCGCGGTCGCCAAGTACGGCGCCGCGCACCGCGCCCAGGCGTTCTCCCGCCCGGTCTGCGACACCTCCTTCGCCACCGGCGTGGCCGCTGCCCAGTGACCGTTGCTCGCACCGCTTAGGGTGCGAACCATGACCGGCGCCCCGCATCCGTTCCCCACGCAGGCCGTGGTCCTGGCCGGTGGCCAGGGCTCCCGTCTCCGCCCGTACACCGACGACCGACCCAAGCCGATGGTCGAGATTCCCGGCACCGGGACCCCGATCATCGGCCATCAGCTGAACTGGCTCGCCGAGGAGGGCGTCACCGACGCCGTCGTCTCCTGCGGGCACCTCGCCGAGGTCCTCCAGGAATGGCTGGAGCAGGCCCGACTCCCCTTGCGCGTGACGACCGTCGTCGAGGACGAGCCGCTGGGCCGCGGCGGCGGCCTGAAGCACGCCGCGGGCTCCCTGCCCCGCCCGGACGAGCCCTGGTACGCCACCAACGGCGACATCTGGACCCGCTTCCCGCTCCGCGAGATGGCCGCCTTCCACCACGAGCGCGACGCCGTGGCCACCTTGGCACTGGCCCGTCCGCGCATCCCCTGGGGCGCCGTCGAAACCGACGCCTTCGGACACGTGCTGGACTTCATCGAGGCCCCGCCGTCCCCGTACCTGATCAACGCGGGCGTCTACGTCTTCTCCGCCGCCTTCACCGAGCTGCTGCCCGCCCGGGGCGACCACGAGCGCACCACCTTCCCGCGCCTCGCCCGGGAACGCCGGCTGGCCGGCTACCCGCTCCCCCAGGGCGCCTACTGGCGCGCCATCGACACCGCCAAGGACCTCACCGAGGCCGCCAAGGAGCTCGCCGCACAGTCCCGTTGAGGCCCCCCAGGGCCCTGGATGACGCGCGGGCGCCGACGGGGCCGTCGAGCCGCATCCCGCCGCCCACGCCCCGCCCCACGACACCCGCGGCACAACCCCCGCGCACGGCGCCCGCTCCAGCCGCCAGCCCCGCCGCCCTCCTCCCAACCCTCCCCCGAACGCAGTCGTCCCCGGCCGCCCACCACCCTCGGCCCGGAGGCCTGAGGGAGCGGAGCGATCGGGGACGCGTGGTGCGGACGGACGGCCGGCCCGCGGGCGGGTCAGCCCAGCAGACCGCCGAGGGTGCTGCCGCGGCCGGAGTCGCCTCCGGGGGTGCCGTTGCTGGAGCTGCCGGTCGTACCGCCGCCGGTGCCGCCCGAACCGCCCGGCGACTGGGTGCGGGACGGGACATGGGCCGGGGCCGAGTGCTGCGGGGCGCTGGTGGTCGCGCCGGGCCGACGGGTCGCGGCGCCGGTGCGGCCGCCGGCCGACGGGGCGCCGGGGGCCGAGGCGGTCGGCAGGCCCGGCTTGTGGGCCTTGTGGGAGGCGCCCGTCGAGGGCGCACCGGGGTGGCGGGGGATGCGGTGGCCGGGCCGCGAACCGTTGTGGCCCGGGCGGGGCAGGGGGGAGCCGGGGAGGTTGTTGATCGCGGGCTCGCCGGGCCGCGGCACGGTGGGCACCCGGGCGGTCCTTACGGCACCGCCCAGCAGGGAACCGATGAGCAGGGTCAGACCGGCCACCACCGCGGTCATCATGGCGCCGCGGCGCAGCACCCGGCGGCGCAGCGCACCGACCTCGACGCGCGGGCCGAGCCGCCGCCACGCCTCGCCGGCGAGCCGGGCGTCCATGGAGTAGACCGGGGCACCCGCGATGATCAGCGGGCTCCAGGCGGCGAGGTAGATGATGTCGGGGGCGTCGTAGGCGGGCAGGGTGCGCCAGCTGACGGTCATCAGCAGCGCCGCGGAGAGCAGCGCGCCGAACGACGCGGCGACCCGCTGCCACAGTCCGCAGATGGTCAGCACGCCGACCACGACCTGGAGGAACGCCACCGTCAGCCCGGCGCCGACCGGGTGCGCGACCGCGAAGTCCCGCAGCGGCACGGCGAGTTCCCAGGGGTGCAGGGAGAGCAGCCAGGTGACCATCGAGCCGCGCTGGCCACCGTCGAAGTACACCGGGTCGCAGAGCTTGCCCATCCCGGCGTAGACGGAGATCAGGCCGAGGAAGATCCGCAGCGGCAGCAGGACGACGCCGAGGTTCATCCGGCGGCCGGGGTAGTACGCGTGCCGCACGCCGTCGCCGACGCGCCGCCTGGCCCCGGTGTCGAGGAGGTCGCGCGCCTCGAACCGCTCGTCGTCGCCGCCGTGCGCGCCGCCGGCGTACCGCGGGCCGGGGAACGGGCCGGGCAGGGCGCGGGTGCCGCGCGGCAGGGTGTCCTCGTCGTCGGCGGGGCCGCGCTGGCCGACCACGGTGGAGGCGGGGGACTCGCCGAGCCGGACCCGGGGCAGGACCTGGGTCGTCCCGACGTCCTCGGCCGGGCCGGGGTCCAGGCCGACGCCCGCGTCGCGCACCGCGTGCAGGAGTTGGGTGGTGGCGCCGGCCGCGCCGCCCGGTTCGGTGCGGCCGCTCCAGACCACGGGCGTGCGGCGTCTGGGCGGCGACCCCCGGAGGGCGGGGACGCGCGGGGTCTCGGCCAGGACGCGCGCGGCCACCGGGGCGGCGAGCTGCACGCGGAAGCTGGCGTGGTTGACGATGACCTGCGCGGGATCGCACGGCACCTTGACCGAGCTCAGGACCGGCTCGTCGTCGAAGCTCGACGAGCGTCCCCCCGGTGTGCGGGGTGTTCTGGTGTCCACGCTCATCTAACCGAGTGACCCGCGGTTAAGACACTGCCTTGACCGGCACGATCTGTCCGAGACCCGTCAAAAGATCACGTGATGCGGCGAAGTCACACGGAGCGTCATGTTGTGCCCCGGGCCGGGCGGGAACGCGGCCCCGCCCGGCCCGGGAACGGCCGGGAAACGCCCGGCGGCGGCCACGATCAGCCGCGGCGGCGCGCCGCCTCCCACAGCACCACGCCGGCCGCGACACCGGCGTTCAGCGACTCCGCGCCGCCCGGCATCGGGATCCGCACCCGCACGTCGCAGGTCTCGCCGACGAGCCTCGACAGGCCCTTGCCCTCACTGCCGACGACGATGACGACCGGACCGTCCAGCGCCTGGAGGTCCTGGAGCTCCACTTCCCCGTCCGCGGCCAGGCCGACCACCGTCATGCCGGCCTTCTGGTACGCCTCCAGGGCCCGGGTCAGGTTGGTGGCGCGGGCCACCGGCGTGCGGGCCGCGGTGCCCGCCGAGGTCTTCCAGGCACCGGCGGTCATCCCGGCCGCGCGGCGCTCCGGGACGACCACGCCGTGGCCGCCGAAGGCCGACACGGACCGGACCACGGCACCGAGGTTGCGCGGGTCGGTGACGCCGTCCAACGCGACGATCAGCGGGTCCTCGCCGTCGTCGAAGGCGGCTGCGGCGAGGTCCTCGGGGTGCGCGTACTCGTACGGCGGGATCTGGGCGACCAGGCCCTGGTGGTTGAGGCCGTTCGTCATCCGGTCGAGCTCGGGCCGCGGGGCCTCCATGAGGTTCAGCCCCAGCTCGTTGGCGAGCTGGAGCGCCTCGCGCACCCGCTCGTCGTTGTCGATGAACTGCTGCACGTACAGGGTGGTCGCCGGCACGCCCTCGCGCAGCGCCTCGACGACCGGGTTGCGGCCCACGACCAGCTCCGCGGTGCCCTTGGCGCCGCCGCGCCGCGGGGCCGGCCCGCGCCCGGCGGCCTGCTTGGCCTTGGCGTTGGCGACGCGGTTCTTGACGTGCCCCTTGCGTGCGGAGGCCGGCGGGGTCGGCCCCTTGCCTTCGAGAGACCGGCGCCGCTTACCGCCACTGCCGACCTGAGCGCCCTTCTTGTTCGACGTGCGGCGGTTCCTGCGCTGGCTGTTGCCGGCCATGGGTCACCTGTTTCTTCACTGCTCTCGACGTCTCGCGACGTGGAGTGGGTACGTACGTATGGATTGAGTGTCGCCCGCGGTCACCGGGAAGGGCGAATCCGGCTGGTGGCCGGGGGTGCGGCCGGGCCCCGGGACGGCCCCGGGGACGGGCTCAGGTAAGCGACCAGCGCGGGCCCGAAGGGGTGTCCTCGATGGTCAGGCCGGACTGCTGGAGCTGGTCGCGGATGGCATCGGCGGTCGCGTAGTCCTTGCGGGCCCGGGCGCCCTGCCGCTGTTCCAGGACCAGCCGGACGAGGGAGTCCACGACCCCGTGCAGGTCCTCGCCGCGGTCCGCGCCGCCGCCCGTCCACCGCTCGTCGAGCGGGTCCAGGCCGAGCACGCCGAGCATCGCCCGCACCTCGGCGAGCCGGGCGACCGCGGCGTCCTTGTCGTCCGCGGTCAGCGCCGAATTGCCCTGCCGGACGGTGGTGTGCACGATCGCCAGCGCCTGCGGGACGCCCAGGTCGTCGTCCATCGCCTCGGCGAACGCCAGCGGCACCTCGGCCGCCGGCTCGACGGTCCCGGCCTTCTCCACGACGCGCTGGACGAAGCCCTCGATCCGCGCGAACGACGACTCGGCCTCGCGCAGCGCCTCCTCGCTGTACTCGATCATCGAGCGGTAGTGCGGGGTGCCGAGGTAGTAGCGCAGCACGATCGGCCGCCAGCGCTTGACCATCTCCGAGACCAGCACGGAGTTGCCCAGCGACTTGGACATCTTCTCGCCGCTCATGGTCACCCAGGCGTTGTGCGACCAGTACCGGGCGAAGTCGTCGCCGTACGCCTTGGCCTGCGCGATCTCGTTCTCGTGGTGCGGGAAGACCAGGTCGACGCCGCCGCCGTGGACGTCGAAGGCGGGGCCCAGGTACTTGTGGGCCATCGCCGAGCACTCCAGGTGCCAGCCCGGCCGGCCGCGGCCCCAGGGGGTCTCCCAGCTGGGCTCGCCCTCCTTGGCCGCCTTCCACATGGCGAAGTCGCGCGCGTCGCGCTTGCCGGTCTCGCCCTCGCCGGACGGCTGGCGGAGGTTGTCCAACTCCTGGTTGGAGAGCTGGAGGTACTCCGGGAAGGAGCGCACGTCGAAGTAGACGTTGCCGTCGGCGGCGTAGGCGTGGCCGCGCTCGATCAGGCCCCGCATCATCTCGATCATCTCGGGGATGTGGCCGGTGGCCCGCGGCTCGTAGGTGGGGCGCAGGCAGCCGAGGGCGTCATAGGCCGCGTTGAAGGCGACCTCGTTCTCGTAGCCGATCGCCCACCAGGGGCGGCCCTGCTCGGCCGACTTCTGGATGATCTTGTCGTCGATGTCCGTGACGTTGCGGACGAACGTCACGTCGTAGCCGCGGTGGGCGAACCAGCGGCGCATGATGTCGAAGTTGAGTCCCGACCGGATGTGTCCGATGTGCGGGGCAGCCTGCACGGTCGCACCACAGAGGTAGATCGAGACACAGCCCGGCCGGAGCGGGGTGAAGTCGCGAATCTGCCGGGCGCTGGTGTCGTACAGGCGAATCGTCACGGGACAAGGGTAGTCGGAACGCGGGAGTGCCCCGTGCTCCCTTGAGCACGGGGACACGGATGGTTCGCCGCCGCCCCGTCGACCGGTGGTTCCGTCCCGGTTTGCCCGGGCGGAGGCGTCCCGCCACGCGGGGGCGGCGCTCAGACGCGGCCGACCACCTTCCGCGGGGTGATCCGGACCACGACGCGCTGGTCGTCGTCCACCGCGGTCGGGTTGAACTCCGCGTACGGCTTGCCGGTGTACTTCAGCGACAGCTCGTCGATCAGCTCCTGCCCGCCCTCGGTGGTGAGGCTGGCCTCGCCACGGATCTCGGCGTAGGTGTACGGGGCGTCGAACGGCTGGAGGACCACCGACACCCGCGGGTCGCGGCGGAGGTTCAGCTCCTTGCGGCGGCCGACGGTCGTCGAGATCAGCAGGTCGTTGCCGTCTCGCTTCACCCACACCGGGGAGAGCTGGGGGCTACCGTCCGGCTGGACCGTCCCCACCGTCACGAAGACCGGCGAGTCGAGCAGCTCCTTGAGCTGGTCGGAGAGCGTTGCAGTCACGGAGGATCCTTCCTAAGGGCCGAACCGACGGCTTCCGATGGACACCACTACCCCGGATTCTCACCCAACGCCCCTTGCGGCGCCGGGTATTCCTCCGGGGCGCGACTCCGATCGGCGGAACGCCGCGGTCCGGCCCGCGGATCGGCTCAGCCGGTGCGCACCACCAGGGCGGTGGCGATCGCGGCCAGCCCCTCGGCGCGGCCGGTCAGCCCCAGTCCGTCGGTGGTGGTGCCGGAGATCGAGACCGGCGCCCCGACCGCCGCCGACAGCGCCCGCTGGGCCTCGTCCCGGCGCTTGCCGATCTTCGGCCGGACGCCGATGACCTGCACCGCGACGTTGCCAACGGCGAAGCCCTCGGCCCGAACGATCCGCGCCGCCTCGGCCAGCAGCGTCACGCCGGAGGCACCGGACCACTCGGGGCGGGAGGTGCCGAAGTGCGCACCGAGGTCGCCGATGCCGGCCGCGGAGAACAGCGCGTCGCAGGCGGCGTGCGCCGCCACGTCGCCGTCGCTGTGCCCGGCCAGGCCGTACCCGTCGCTCTCCGCTGCGTCCCAGAGCAGCCCGGCGCACCACAGCGGGCGCCCCTGCTCGAAGGCGTGCACGTCGGTCCCGACCCCGACGAGGGGCAGGCCGGACGGCGCGGGAACCTGCGCGGACGCATCAGACATAGCCATCGGTGGCCCTCCTCCGGGCGAGTACGGCCTCGGCCAGGACGAGGTCCAGCGGCCGGGTCACCTTGAACGCTTCCTCGTGGCCGGGGACGAGCACCACGCCCTGGCCGAGCCGCTCCACCAGCCCGGCGTCGTCGGTGGCGCCCTCGCCCTCCACGACGACCTCGTGCGCCTTGCGCAGCGTCGGCAGGTCGAAGCCCTGCGGGGTCTGCACGGCGCGCAGCAGGGCCCGCTCCGGGGTGCCGACCACCGGCTCCGGGGTGCCCTGGGGACGCGGCTCGACCTGCTTGACGGTGTCGGCCAGCGGCAGCGCGGGGACCACGGCCGGGGCGCCGCCGCGGACCGCCGCGATCACCGCGTCCACGGTCTCCACCGGCACCAGCGGCCGGGCCGCGTCGTGGACCAGCACCACGTCGATGCCGTCGGGCAGGGCGGCCAGTCCCAGCCGGACGGACTCCTGGCGGGTGGCGCCGCCGGGGGCCACGGTCAGTTCGGTGCGGTCGGCGAGCGGATGGGCGTCCAGCAGGCGCCGGACCTCGTCGGGGCCGTCCGGCGGGGCGACGACGACGATGTGCGTGACGGCCCGGGACGCGGCCATCGCGCGGACCGCGTGCACCAGCATCGGGGTGCCGCCCAGGGTGCGCAGCGCCTTGGGGGTGCCGGGGCCGAGCCGGACACCGCGGCCGGCGGCAGGGATGACCGCGGCGGTACGGACCGGGCGGGAAGGATCTGACATCGATGGCTCCGGAGTCCGGGCGAACCCGGAATTGGGGCAGACAGGTTTGTTTCCTCGGGCGAGGTGGGTATGGCCTGGGAGTGCCGGGCGTTATGCCTTGACCGGAACCCTTCCGTGACAGCGGTCGGGGCAGCAGCCCGAGCCCGGCACGCCACCACGAGGGCCCGGCGGGCTTCACCGAGGAAGCCGCCGCCGGCCCGACGTCCGACCTTCCCGTGCACCACCCGCAGATATGCCGCAGCGCCCGGCAACAGACCCTCCGCTTAGGGGGGCGTCACTCGGGCACCGCGGCATTGCTACGTCGCTGCTGTGTCGTCACCTCACGCCGGCACAGTCAGCCGTGCGTCGTCAGGACGCGAGGACCTCGTCGAGCAGGGCCTCGGCCTTGTCTTCGTTGGTGTTCTCCGCGAGGGCCAGCTCGCTCACCAGGATCTGGCGGGCCTTGGCGAGCATCCTCTTCTCACCGGCGGAGAGTCCGCGCTCACGCTCACGTCGCCACAGGTCACGCACGACCTCGGCGACCTTGATCACGTCGCCCGAGGCGAGCTTCTCAAGATTTGCCTTGTAACGACGGGACCAGTTCGTCGGCTCTTCGGCATACGGTGCGCGCAGCACCTCGAAGACCCGGTCCAGCCCGTCCTGACCGACCACATCGCGTACGCCGACGAACTCCGCGTTGTCCGCTGGCACACGAACAGTCAAGTCGCCCTGGGCGACCTTCAGCACCAAGTAGGTCTTGTCCACGCCTTTGATCTGGCGAGTTTCGATGGCCTCGATCAGCGCGGCCCCGTGATGGGGATAGACCACGGTGTCGCCAACCTTGAACGTCATGTGACAGGTACCCCTTCCGTGGCTATCCATGCTAACACGGGAACGGGCCGTTCTGAATGGCGTTTTCGCAGGTCAGGGCATATCTCGGGGCTTGACAACAGCGACCGGAACGTGCTGCGAAGGGGCTCGGGGTGGAGGTATTCGCAGGTCGGAGGGGCTTCCCGGGTGCACGGAAAGCCACCCGCAGTACACCGGAATCACAATGATCAATGGGCCGAACGTCCCGATTTGCACCGATCCGCACGAGCGAGTTCCGCTACTCCGTTCGGACGCTTGCGCACGGCCCGGGCCGGAATCCCGGAATTGATCAACGGCCCCGCACCACCCCGTGTGATCAATTCCGGCGGCATGTGCATTCCTTGTGAATACTGCTTTTCACCGGGGGAAACACCACGGCCACCACTCGAACAGCCGGCTGCGGAATATGCCAACCAGTTCTTCGGAGATCACCGCCGAGATCGGTCCGAGATCGGGTTCCGGAAATCCCCGCCGGGGGTGCGCGGACCGTTCGTCCGGTCGCCCCGGCCACGGGTGGACCGGGGCGACCGGGAGGCGCGTGATCGCCTAGGGGGCGGGTCGGGTGCGGCGCCGCGAGGACGGCTCGGTAACCTAGCGGCGCTGACCCACCCTTAGGGCGGCTTTACGTGCCCGTCGTCATGACGTGTGCGCAACGCCGTCCCAGCCGTCCATCCGCGACCGGGCACGAACGTTCGGCCGCCGTAGCTCGTCAAGGAGATGCCGCCGCCGTGAGCCGCAGCCTTCGACGCGGCGTCCTCGCCGCCACCGTCCTCTCGCTCTCCGTCGCCACCCTTTCCGCGTGCGCCGCCGGGAACGACGCCCAGACGCTGGAGGTCAAGCCGGACAACGCCGAGACCAGCGTCGGCAACATCAAGATCCAGAACGTCAACGTCGTCACCCAGCCGGAGGCGAACGCCAAGGGCCCGGCCGCGATCACCGCCACGGTGTTCAACACCGGCACCAAGGACCAGCAGCTGACCGGCATCGCGGTCGACGGCACCGGCCAGTCGGCCAAGCTGTCGCCCGTCAAGATCGACGTGCCGGCCGGCGGTTCCGCGGTCATCGGCGGCAAGGGCAACGCCAGCGCCATCCTGGAGAGCGGCCGGGAGGCCGTCCAGGACGGCAACGCCCAGCCGCTGACGTTCACCTTCAGCGCCGCCGGCAAGGTCAAGATCAACGCCTATGTCGTGCCCGCGAAGAACGTCTTCGAGAGCTACGGCCCGTCGGTGACGCCGCAGCCGTCCACCTCCGCGAGCGGCAAGCCCTCCGAGTCGGGCAGCCCCAGCGCCCCGGCCACCCCGAGCGGCTCCGGCAAGCCCTCGGAGTCGGCGCACGCCGGTCACTGAGGCCCGCTTCGCCCTTCGCCCGCACCACGTGAAGGGGCGCTCCTCCCGGCCGGGAGGAGCGCCCCTTCACGCATGGCCGGCGCCGGCGGCCTACGGCTCGAACTTGTAGCCCAGGCCGCGGACCGTCACCAGGTAGCGCGGGGCCCCCGGGTCGGGCTCGATCTTGGCGCGCAGCCGCTTCACGTGGACGTCGAGCGTCTTGGTGTCGCCCACGTAGTCGGCGCCCCAGACGCGGTCGATCAGCTGCATCCGGGTCAGCACCCGGCCGGCGTTGCGCAGCAGCATCTCCAGGAGGTCGAACTCCTTGAGCGGCAGGTCGACCTTGCCGCCGGAGACCGTGACGACGTGGCGGTCCACGTCCATCCGGACCGGGCCGGCCTCCAGGGCCTGCGGGGCGACCTCCTCCGGCTCGCCGCGGCGGCGCAGCACCGCGCGGATCCGGGCGACCAGTTCGCGGGACGAGAACGGCTTGGTGACGTAGTCGTCGGCCCCTATTTCGAGACCCACGACCTTGTCGATCTCGCTGTCCTTGGCGGTCACCATGATGACCGGGACGTTGGAGCGGCCGCGCAGCTGGCGGCAGACCTCGGTGCCGGGCAGGCCCGGCAGCATCAGGTCCAGCAGGACGAGGTCGGCGCCGTTGCGCTCGAACTCGTCCAGGCCGTCGGGGCCGGTGGCCGCCACGGCGACCTCGAAGCCCTCCTTGCGGAGCATGTACGACAGTGCGTCGCTGAACGATTCCTCGTCCTCGACGACGAGCACTCGGGTCACGGAAGGACCTCCGGGGCTGGGTGAGCTGGGAGCGGATCGTTGAAGGTCTCGTACGGACGGTCCTCGTCGTCGAGGCCCTCCGCGGTGAGGTCCGAGGGCCGTTCGCGGTCGCGGACGGTCCCGGCTTCCGGGAGACGCAGGGTGAAGGTGGAGCCCTGTCCCTCAGCGCTCCACACCGTGACCTCCCCGCCGTGCGAGGCGGCCACGTGCTTGACGATGGCGAGGCCGAGACCGGTCCCGCCGGTGGCGCGCGAGCGCGCCGGGTCGACGCGGTAGAACCGCTCGAAGATGCGGTCGCGGTCCTTCTCGGAAATCCCGATGCCCTGGTCGGTCACCGCGATCTCGATCAGGTCGCCGCCGGGTACGGAGACCCGGCGGCCCGCTATCCCGACGCGGGTGCGCGCCGGGGAGTAGTTGACGGCGTTCTCGACGAGGTTGCCCAGGGCGGCGGCGAGCTGGCCGCGGTTGCCCCAGACGTGCAGGTCGGCGGTGCCGCCGGCGGCGATGGTGATCTGTTTGGTGCCGGCCTGCTGGCGGCAGCGGTCGACCGCCTCGGCGACCAGCTCGTCGACCAGGACGGGCTCGGAGTCCTCCAGCGGGTCGTCGTTCTGCACCCGGGAGAGGTCGATGAGCTCCTGGACGAGGTTGGTCAGTCGGGTGGCCTCGTTCTGCATCCGGCCGGCGAAGCGGGTGACCGCCTCGGGGTCGTCGCTGGCGTCCATCACGGCCTCGGAGAGGAGCGAGAGGGCGCCGACGGGCGTCTTGAGCTCGTGGCTGACGTTGGCCACGAAGTCCCGGCGGACCGCCTCGATGCGGCGGGCCTCCGTGAGGTCCTCGACCAGCAGCAGGACCAGCCGGGAGCCGAGCGGGGCGACCCGGGCGGAGACCGCCAGGGCGTCCCCGCGGCCGGTGCCGCGGCGCGGCAGGTCCAGCTCGACCTGGCGTATCTCGCCGTCGCGGCGGGTGTCGCGGGCCATCTGGAGCATCGGCTCGACGGCGAGCCGACCGCCCCGGACCAGCCCGAGGGCGTACGCCGCGGAGCTGGCCTTGACCACCGTGTCCGCCTCGTCGAGGACGACGGCGGAGGAACGCAGGACCGACAGGACGGTGTCGACACCGGGTGGCAGGACCGCCTCGGTGTGCAGGGAGGTGCGGGTGGGCTTGGCCTGGTCCCGCTCGCTCCAGCGGAACGCCAGCATGGCGAAGACGCCGGTGCAGAGCCCGGCGATCGCTGCCATTGCGGCGACGGCCGCGTCCACGTTCATGAATCCAGAGTATGTGCCGGTTCCGACACTCCCCCAGCGCTCGGAGCTGCTGCTCGGACACCCTTCGCCCAGAGTTCACCGAGGCGTCAGTGGCGATTCACTCTCCGCGCCGGCGGGGCCGGGTCGGTGCGGCCCCGGCCGCCTCCGGGCTTCCCGGCGTTTCCCAGAGTTCACCTTCAGGTCGGTGGCGGTTCACCCCCGATGGCCCCGCAGGTCGTGATCCGGCCGCACATTGAGGGTGCGGGGGCCCACCGGCGGCCGGTCGTGGGAGCGTAGGCGCAACGGCCACCTCCCACTCATCACCACGCACCATCCCCCACACTCCCCGGATCACTCCGGGCGCAACCGGAATCCCTCGAAGCGAGAGAAGGTCACTGATGCGGGACGCGTACCACGAGGAGCTGGATTCGATCGGCGAGGGCCTGGTCGAGATGGCCCGGCTCGTCGGCTCCGCGATCGGGCGCGCCACCACGGCGATACTCGACGCGGACCTGAAGCTGGCCGAGAACGTCATCGCCGCCGACGAGAAGGTCGACGACCTCCAGCGCGACCTGGAGGCGCGGGCCATCGCCCTGTTGGCCCGCCAGCAGCCGGTCGCCACCGACCTGCGGATCGTCGTCACCTCGCTGCGGATGAGCGCCGACCTGGAGCGCTCCGGCGACCTGGCCCAGCACGTGGCCAAGCTGGCCCGGCTGCGCTTTCCGGAGCGGGCGGTGCCGCGCGACCTGCACGCCACCATCTTGGAGATGGGGCAGCTGGCGCAGCGCCTGATGGCCAAGGCCGGCGAGGTCATCATCACCAAGGACGTCGACCTCGCGCTCCAGTTGGAGCAGGACGACGACGCGATGGACATGCTCCACCGCACCCTGTTCCAGCACCTGATGGACGACCGGTGGAAGCACGGCATCGAGACGGCCGTGGACGTGACCCTGCTGGGCCGTTACTACGAGCGCTTCGCTGACCACGCGGTCTCGGTGGCCAAGCGCGTCGTCTACCTCGTGACCGGCGAGCACCCGGACGAGATCGCGCCGCAGACGGCGGTGGAGGGCGCGTAGCGTGCGCCCACGCGCCGTTGACGCGCCTGTGCGCCAGGGTTTGCAATGGGCACCAGGTGACCCCTAGGAGGCGAATACATGGCACTCACGGCGGACTCCCAGAACCCCGCGTCCCAGGATGAGCCGACGGCCGTCGACCGGCCGCGGCTCCCGCTCCTCGGCGCGTGCGGCTGTGGCTCCGGCTGCGGCTGCGGCTGCCAGTCCGGCGGCCCGTGCCAGTGCGGCGGCAACTGCTGACCAGCGGCTCGCGCCACGGCACGACAACGGCACGGCAACGGCAACGGCACGGCAAAGCCCCCCACCCGCGGCACCACCGCGGGTGGGGGGCTTCCGCGCGGGGGCTTACTTCTTCTTGCCCTGGGTCTCGCAAGGCGCTTTTCGGGGCAGGGGTGTTGCCCGGCCAGAGCCTCAGGACCTGCGGCGGAGCGGCCGTTATTGGTGGTTGTTGGCCGTCGTCGGTCACCCTCGGACGGCCCACAGACGGCCCAGCAACTCCCCACGCACCTATAGATCAGGCTCAAGGACGCGCCCGGCCATCGCTGACCGGGCGCGTTCGCAGCTCCTGAGCATGTGGCCGCGCCGCTCAGGCCAGCCTGCTCACCACTGGCAGAAAGCCGCCGTGGCATCGTCGCCGGACTTGTAGCGCGGCCACCGTCGGCCTGTGGGATCCGTAGCCTCAACCCGCCGCACGGTATCGATTAGCTCGCCCGGCCCCCCCGCCCTGAGCGTTGCGAAAACCTCAGACCAGGTCGCCATCTCGTACTCCAGCACGAGCCTTGACGTGCCATCGGAAAGAACTGCGGCGGCGCGCGCTTGATCGAGCGGTGTGGAGCCGACCACACCGTGTTCTGCTGCTTCCGGGCCTGCCATAGCCACCCAGTACCCCTCCGGAGTGTTGCGCACTTGCCGCTGCGCAACGACGAGGCGCTGCAAGGCTTCTCTGTGTTCTTGGGTGTGAGTCTCGTACCTCTCGACCTCGGCCTTCAGCTCAGGAAGGACCTCATCCACTCGAAGGTCAGTAATTGCCGAGCAGCCCTGCGGTCCATCGAAAACGATCGGTGAATCCGCGAGAACGAGGTGATCGAGGACGTCCTCCCGATGCCGCAGAATCGCGACCGTGGCCGACGGCGTCCCCGGGTTGCTGAGGTCGCACTCAGGGTGCAGCGCCGCGGTGCGTTCGAGAGCATCAGCGAGCCCATCCGGCAGGGGGCGGTCGGTGTCCGCAAGAGCGGCGACGATGTGGCCGCCGAGGTGGGCGACGTACCACGGGACGCCGTGCTGGCATCCCGTGGCCAGTCCTGCGGTGCTGAGTCCGTCCAGCACCACGGCAAGCGTCGGTGTGGCGGCCACCCAATCCTCGTTCGGGTTGGTTCCCCCGGGACGTGTGTCGATGGCGACGCGCATGATCAGCCCTCGTGTCGGTAGAGCGGGGTGACGCGGCGGCTCTCCAGCACGTCCAGCGTCTTCGGGTCGTAGCGGCAGGAAATTAGTGTGGAGAACCGACGGGTACGAACCTCTCGGTACAGCTCCGCGAGGTTGTTTTCGAGGTAGTGGACAACCCCGTTGGCGCCGACAGAGTGGATTCCCGCGATGTACAGGAACGTGCCGCGGCCATCCAGCCGAGGGAGCCTGCCCAGGTAGCCGAAGTCGCTTGCTGAGCCGTCTTCGTCCATCGGCGAGCGGTAGACGTTCCCGTCGTTCTTGTCCACCAAGTGCCAGGCGTGGTCCTTCTCGAACGCCAGGTTGTTGTCCCCGGCAAGCACCATGGCTACGACGGGGGACAGTCGGGGCCCGCAGACGACCACGTGGTTCTCGCGGTTGAGATCGACGATGCCGGACGGCGGGATCACCTCGTACTCCGCGTCCAGCTTCATCCCGCTCAACAACTTCCGCAGATGTTCGAAGTTCTTGAAATCCTCCCTGGTCACAACCTCGCTCGGGTTCTGCTCAGGGGTTTTGCCGCCCTCGTACTTGCCGCCGAGTGACACGGTCACGAGGTCCGTGCCGAAGAACGCCCGCTCCGGGGGCGGGCCGGCCGACGCTAGCTGCCCCACCCGGCCTCGGCTTACGCCGAGCTGCGCCGCAATCTCGGCCTGGGTCATGCCGGACGCTTGCGCCTCCTCGATGGCCTCGCGACGGATGCGGGACAACTCCAGCACCCAGCCCTGATACGTCGCCATCAGGTCGATCGCAGCCTTGGCCCGCTCGACCGGGGCCGCGATCCCAGAGACCCGATTCATGTCGTCGTGCACAGTTCTCCAATCCTCGCTTAGGGGGTCTAGCAACACTACCGCGAGAGGGGGTTGCGCGGGGCCCCGGGGTTGCCTATGGTCTCTAACAAGCAAGACGGCAAGCCCCCCTAAGCAAGCAAGGGGAAAGGTCGTTTCGCCCTGCTTGACCTGCAAAAACGCATGACAGAACGGCTTCGCCGGACCCGCTTACACGCGGCCCGAGCGGCAGCACCACCCTCCGGCCATCGGGTCGGAGGGGAGCGGCAGATGGCCCGTCGGCTGTCCGACCCGGTGCGAACAACCTGGACAGCGGTCCACCAGCGCAGGGAGAACGAACTCCGCAGGCTGGTGAGTGCATTGGCACTGAGACACCGAATCCCGAGCGGGGGCGAGTCCTCGCGATGACCGGTCGGTGGATAGGACTGCGGCGACACCGTTTCCGAGTGTCGCCACGGACGGTGTAGGCACTCCCTCACGTTGCGCGTGAGAGCCGAAACGGACGATGTCCAGGGAAGACGCACGTCACATCTTCCGGCTCGGATCGGAGTGCCCAACGGCGCGCCGGCGAAGCCGATCTCTGAGCACCAGTGCTCACAGTCCCCGACACCCCGCCCACGGGCAGGTGGTGCCGAGGGCTGTGGTCGCTCGTGACGAGAGACCACAAACAGGTGCGGGCCCCGGAGTAGCCGCTCCGAGACCCGCGCACAGGCCACCTAGTTGGAGGCAGTCCTGTGTTTCCCAGTTTCGCATCCCTGATCGCTGCGGAGTCCAGCGATTCGGATCAGATGGACGAGTTCCTTCGCCGCGCCCGACAGGCCGACTCGCAGCGACCCGGGGGCGGTGCCCGATGAGCGAGGAGTTCGAGAAGGAAGCCGTCGCAGCGCTCGACGCCCTGAGCCAGCACCACATGGACCAGGCCAACCAGGCCGCCGACAAGGCTGACGACGCCCGGCAGCAGGCAGCGGCGCTGCGGGGTGAGGCCGCGTGAGCAACCCCGTGGACATCACAGTCATCTCGTTCGGCTACCTGCACGACGCACCGCCGACGGCGCATCTCACGCTCGACCTGCGTGAGCACTTCCGGGACCCACACGTCAGCCCGGAGTTGCGGTACATGACAGCCCTGGACGTGCCGG
>NZ_JAJPWK010000008.1:0-270200 GCF_046549115.1 Streptomyces sp. x-19
GACCAAAGGAACAGGCCGGTACATAAAGACACCGGAAGGATCACGCGTCCATCAACGGGGAGATCCCGTGTCCGCCTGCGGGGAGGCGATCGAACCGCCTACGGGGAGCTTCGCATTTCCGCCGTCAAGCTGTCCCATGAACCAGTCGTCGTCGGCACGTGCAAGGCACAGGTCATGGAAGGACAGAATGACGTCAGGCTGGAGGACGTCATAGTCGGCCGCACCGTACTGTTCGACAACGACGAGTCGTTCAAGCGAGAGCAGGACCGCTTCGGCATCGCCCGATACGGAACGGACCCGCCCGATCGTCCATCCGTCAGGGAGATCTGCGCCCACTGCCGCATGGTCGCAGCGGCGGATGTCTCACGGCCACTCGTTTGTTGCGGCGACCAGCACCGTCGCGTGACAGCGGACGGTGAGTTTGTCGTACCTCGTCGCGACCGCACGGTGGCGCTTGAGCCGATTGATCCCGCACTCGACCGCGTGCCGCTGCTGGTAGTCGTCCTTGTCGAACTTGGGCGGACGACCACCGCGGGAGCCGAGCTTTCGGCGGTTGCGAATCTGGTCTGCTTTCTCCGGGATGGTGCACGCCACGTCGCATTGGCGGAGGTAGACGCGGTTCGTGCGGGAGCCGTACGCCTTGTCCGCGCGCACCCCCTTCGGCTTCGTGCGAGGCCGACCGGGGCCGGTCCTGGGCACTCGGATACTGTCGAGGACCGGCTGGAACCGTTCTCGCCGAAGCTAGCCCGCCATGTCATCCAATCCAGTCGACCAGGCAATTGGCCGAGCTGAAGCGCGGTAGTAGGCCCAGTGACAGCTTCGTTGTCGACAATGACTGCTGAGCATCGCGACCGGCCCGGTGCCGCGCCTCCAGTAGGGTCCGGTCATGACCACGGATCACCCCAACTCGTGGGCTGCCGACGCGCTCCGGCGGATACGGACAGGCGGCCTGCATCGGACACCGACGCCCCTGCGCCCGCTTCCGCTAGCCGCGATCCGGGACGTCGAGATCTACATCAAGGACGAGTCCGCGCATCCCACCGGCAGCCTGAAGTATCGCCTGGTGCGGGCCATGTTTTGTGAAGCGATCGCCAGCGGCGCTATCAGGTCGGACACTCCGGTGATCGCGGCTACGAGCGGAGCGGTTGCTGTCGCCGGAGCTCACTTCGCGAGATTGCTGGGCCTGGTGTTCACCGCCGTCGTACCGGCGAAGACCTCTGCGGACGTCCTGGCCAGGATCGAAGGGGAGGGCGGACGGTGGCTGGTGGGTGAGCAGCCGCCCGCCGCGGTGCAGGAGGAGGCGAGGGCGTTGGCCAAGCAGCTTGGCGGCCACTTTCTGGACCATTTCCGCGACGCGGAGCGGGCGGTGGCCGGGTGTGGTGAGCCGACGATCGCCGACGAGATCTTCGATCAGATGAGCGGGGAACCGCACCCGATCCCGGAGTGGATCGTCACTGGGGCCGGAACCGGGGCGACTTCGGCAGCCATCGGACGCCACTTGCGGCGACACGGTCATCCGACTCGGCTGGCCGTAGTGGACCCGGAGAACTCCGCATACTTCCCCGCGTGGGCGAGCGGGTGTGGCGACTACACCGCGGGGATGCCTTCGCGGATACCTGGCATCGGTCGTCCACGCACCGAGCCCGGCTTCCTGCCAGCGGTGATCGACCTGATGATCCCGGTGCCGGACGCGGCGTCCATCGCAGCCCTGCGGTGGCTTCGCACTGCTGCCGGGATCGAAGCCGGACCGTCGACCGGCACCAACTTCTGGGGAACGTGCCACCTCGTGGCACGGATGCGTCAAGCGGGGATGCAAGGCAGCGTCGTCACCGTCATCGGCGACGTCGCTGATCCGTACCGGAACACCCACCTCAATACGGAGTGGGTGCGTGCGCGGGGACTCGACCCCGCGCCGTACGAGGCCGACATCGAGCTCTTCGCCCGTACCGGGGACTGGCCGGTCGGGTAGCGACCCGCGTGGCAGCCGGACGCGGATGCCCCTCAGACCTCTATCCCGGCTGGATTGACTGAGACGGAGACTGACTTCGCTGAGAGGGGTCAGTGCCGACCGCGCGGGACGTCGCCCGCGCGCGCTCAGTGACCGCCGCGTGGTTCGAAGCAACCGGTCTCCAGGAACCGGCCGTTGACCTTGACCTCGTAGTTCGTCGACTGGACGAACGCGGTGACGCAGGCGTCGCGGCGGACGTAGAGGGCGACGCTGGCGCCTGGGTTGCTGCCGGGCTCGTGGGCCTGCACCACGAGCGTTCCACGTCCCTGTTCGCTGTCGGGGCCCTCATTGCGGTAACCGAGCTTGAGCAACTCCTCGCGCACCCGCTGGGCGTCCCACGCCTTCGCCTTCCAGAGCCGCTTGAGGACGGGTTCGATGCGGGCGGCTTCTGTGCGGGCGGCATCCTCGCTGGCCGCGGACATGTTCCTGGGGATCTTGAAGCCGTTGTTCTCGCGGTAGTGCGGAGCTCCGTCATGGGCATCGGACTCCACGTTGCCTGGTGCGGGGCCTGCTGGGGTAGGTGACGGCGACGGGGAGAGGGTGCCAACGGGGCTCGCGGCTGGGCCGTTCGCCGCCGGGCCCACGCGCTGCTGTCCACACGCGGTCAGGGCCACCGTGGCACCCAGGAAGAGAACGGCAGCAACGCGTCTGGATCCGGAGATCTGCATGAGGAGACTCTGCCACGGCGCAGCCGTGAGACATGGTCGGTTCACGTAACCGAAAGAAGGGGGAGAAGGTGATCCGACGAGCCGCGGTCAGGGGGTGTCGCCGCTCCAGTCGAAGCGAGCTGAGTCGCCAGGGCGCGGGTCGTACGTGGCGCGGCCGCCGACGCCGAACCGTCCCAGCTCCGTCTGGAGGGCGACGCCGCTGTCGATCTGATCCTGTGTCCAGCCAGTGATGTCGAGCAGCAGGCCGTCCAGCGGGCCGCCGACCAGCTCGGCATAGGCCCGGCCAGGCTTCGGGCCAGGCCGGGGGTGGTCGTGGTCTCCTCCGTAGACCCGACCGCACAGCAACTCCTCGTCCTTGTCCATCTGGTCCTTGAGGCGGGCGATCGGGGCGTTGCGGGGATCGGGAGGCCGCGGCCGCGCCGCCGGGGCCCGGGCCGGCGGTCAACTCGCGCCCGGCGGTTGCCGGATCGCCCAAGATGTCACCGGCGCTGGTCAGCAGGGCGTGCGCGGGGTACCCGTGACGTCGGGCGGGTGCCCACGCGCTGCGTCACGCAGCCGGTCGGCGGCCAGCAGCAGCGGGACATCCCGGCCCAGCACAGCCACGCCGCGGCCGGCGACGGCCAGCGCGTACCACTCGGGGTGCGCGGCGGTGAACTCGCCGGCGTGGCCGGGCCGGGCAGGCGGGGCGTCGATAGCGGTGACGGCCTTCTCATGGCCGGCCGACCAGCAGCCGCACCGCGGCAGCGACCGCCCCGTCCCACCGTGCCCCCACGCTCGCGACACCGCCGGTGGCCACGATACCCGTGCCTGTGGCGCTCGCGGCAGGCGTGAACGCGGCCAGATGCGAGCCGACCAGTCGGGCCTGCAACTGCACATCCGCAGCGTCGCCCCGTCGACAACGCTCACATCCGCTCGGCGAGCGGGAGACCGGCCGCGGCGTCCGCCATAGCGAGGCCGCGGACCGGGCGGGCCAACGGCGGTCCAGGAAAGCGGCCGGGCCGCGGAGGCAGACCCCGTCCAGGGCACGGCGGCCTCGACGCCGCGGCGCAGCAGGCCCGCAAGCGCACCCCAGGCCGCGTGGGCCCAGCGGAACGAGCCGCCGGCGGCACCGTGAACGGTTGACAGCCCCGGCGCGGGACCGGCCGGCCGTCAACCCGGTGAAGGGTCCGGGCCGGTGCTGTGGGCGCTCGGTCTGTCGCGGGCGTATGGGCGGGACGAGAGCTCCCACGAGGCTTCCCTGTCGAGCTCAGCGTGTTGAGATTCGTCCCCCTCCTGAGGCCCGCCCGACAACCGGCTCTCTGCCCCGGCCCCCTCGGACTTCAAGACCCGCCGAGGCTGTCTCCGATCAACTGATGTCGCTCGGCTCGGCTTGTCCTACCTTCCAAGCGTGAGTCTGAGCTGGTCCTTCGTAAGATCGGCGGGCCCAGGGGTTCTGGGTATGGCTGTGAGCTTGTCGCCACAGCACCCGGTCGCTGCACCGGCGTCCGACGACCTCGACGGGCAGGTCCCGCAGGACCCAGGCCAGCCGGGGAAGGTCGTAGCCGGCGTCGGCGACGATCGTGATGTCCACGTCCCCGGCCCGCCACTGCCCGGCGAGGACCAAGTGCTGGACGACGTCGCACAGCTGGGCCGCCGCGGTGACGGCGGTCGCGTCGTCCGCGGGCCCCAGCCGGACACCAGCCAAGACCGCGGTCCAGGAGGTGGCGCCGGGTTCGAGGGCGGCGACGAGCGAGTACGGCCATCCCGGAATGACCTGCGCGTTGTCCTTCGCCCGCCCGTAGACGTGGCAGAACGACCGCCGCGCGGAGCGCGGCCCGTCCGGACGCAGCCACGGCGACACGTCCACCGCCAGCACCAGACGCCCGCCGTCGAACTACGGCAGCGGCAGGCCGGCCAGCAGCCTGCGTAGCCGCTCGACGTCGATGTCGCCGCGGCCCAGACCTCTGTACAGCGCGCCGTGCCCACGCCGGTGCTCGACCAGCAAGGTCGGGCCGACCGGGGACTTCACCGGTCCTTCCGCGCACGGCACGGCGTCGGTGAGCTCGAACAGCTCATCGCGTCGCCTGGTCAGGCACGTGAAGAAGGCGCCCCGGAAACGGGACACCAGCGCGTACGCCTCCCGCCGGGACCCGGATAAGAGCTCACGCGCATCACAGGCACACGATTGCGCGAAGACCACCGCGGCCATCGGGAACCGCGGTACCCCTACCCCAAGTTCGGGACCCGTTCGAGAGCCTGAGACGGCAGGTCGTACCGGAGGTCCCGGTAGCACTCAAGGACAACTCACCCCCCTCCGGCGGCGGTGTGCAGGCACAGCAGGCGGTCGACCAGTTCGTCGGTGTAGGCGGGAGTGAGCGGGCCCGTTCCGAACAGGATGCGGATGTACATCGGGGACAGGATGAGATCGAGCACCTGGAGGACGTCCGGCGGGTGTTCGCCTCGATCCCGGGCCCGGTCGAGCATGGCCTGTAGCTGGCGGGTGCGTTCGGCGAGAAACGCGTCGCGGGCCTCCAGGCCCGGCTGCCCGGAGTTGGACAGGGAGAGGGCCAGGCGCAGTATCGCCATCCCGTCCGGCCCGGCGACGTCGCGGGCGGCGGTGGCCGCGTAGGTGCGCAGATCGCCCTCCAGGCTGCCGGTGTCGGGGGTGGGCGAGGTCGTGGTGAGCCGGGTGATGGCCACGTCCGAGAGGAGGGCTTCCAGGTTTCCCCAACGGCGGTAGATGCTCGTGTCGGCCACGCCCGCGCGGGCGGCGACGTCGCCGACGGTGAAGTTCCCGTATCCGCGGTCGCCGGCCAGGTCGGCGACCGCCTGATGCACTGCCGCGCGGACGCGCGCCGCCCGGCCACCGGGCCGGCGGGCCGGCTCTCGTTGCCTCTCCATGATCCCCACTTTAACGCAGTCGAGACTTGCGTTTGCTGTTTCCGCGACCCTACAGTCCCGCTAAACGCAGCCAACAACTGCTTTAGGAGTGTCGATGGAACCCCTGTTCTTCCCGCACAACCCTTCGTTCTGGTTCGAGACACTGCGGTCCTTCGGGCACATCGCCTACGGCGGCGCCGACTTCGGAGAGGTCGTGGTGACCACTCAGCGGATCACCGCCGGCGACTACGACAGCTGGCATGACGAGTGGCTCGCCACCGCCGACCTGGTAGCCGACGAGGGACGTACGGCCCTGGCCGGCGGGCACCGCGTCAGCGCCCGGGACGCCTTCCTGCGGGCGTCGAACTACTACCGAAGCGCCGAGTTCTTCCTGCACGGCGACGCCACGGACCCGCGCATCCTGCACGCATACGACGCGTCGGTGAGGTGTTTCCGCCAGGCCGCCGCGCTGTTCACCCCGGTCATCGAGCCGGTGGAGATCCCCTACGAGGACACCGTGCTGCCGGGGTACCTGTACCGCGCCGACGACTCGGGCGCCGCCCGGCCGACCGTGGTCATGTTCAACGGGTTCGACGGCACGGCCGAGGAAATGCACTTCGGCGGCGCCGCCGCGGCAGTCGAGCGCGGCTACAACGTCCTGTCCTTCGACGGCCCCGGCCAGCCGGGCACCCGCCACCACCACGGTCTGGTGTTCCGTCCCGACTGGGAGAACGCAGTCGGCCCCGTCCTCGACTACGCCCTCACCCGCCCCGAAGTCGACCCCACCCGGGTCGCCCTGCTGGGCAACAGCATGGGCGGCCTGCTCGCGCCACGCGCCGCGGCCTTCGAGCACCGCCTCGCCGCCGTCATCGCCCTCGACGGCGTCTACGACCTGGGCGACATGGCCACCGGCTTCCTGTCCCTCGACCGCGCCGAGGCCGAACGGCGGCTGCGCGCCGACCGCGACCCCGAGCTCGACGCCGCCGTGGAGGCGGCCATGGCCGCCAGCCCCAAGATTCGCTGGCTCGTCGACCAGGGCAGGTACGTCATGGGGGCCGACACCCCGCGTGGGGTCTTCGCCACCTTCCTCGACTATCACCTGCGCGACGGCATCGCCCAGAAGATCACCTGCCCCACCCTGGTCTGCTCGGCCCCGGACGACGTGTTCTTCGAGGGCCAGCCCGAACTGCTCCACAAGCACCTGACCTGCCCCAAAACGCTGCTGGAGTTCACCGCCGTACTGGGCGCGGACGCGCACTGCCAGGCGGGCGCCCAACGCCTGGCCTTCGCCCGCGTGTACGACTGGCTGGACGACGTCATGGCCGAAAGCGCCTGAGAACCTGACTCAACTGCCCTGCACAGGGCAGTCGTGAGCGGTGGCTTGTGCGCCATCGCTGTTCCAGCCGTGTTCGACTGCCCTCCGCTCAACTCACCTTGCCGCTGCCGGCCCGTGGCGTACCCCCACGGGCCGGTACGTCGCGCCCGCCTCGCCAGGAACACGCCACGGCCGGGAGGGGCCGCTGGGCCGTCACGACGGCACGCGGCAGCACAGCGCAGCGTCCGGGACTCGACCCGCCACCGGGCCTCAACTGGGGCACGGCCGTGGCGCTCCAGCCGTCGCCCGGCGGTGTGCCGCCCGCCGCAGGCAGGCCCGGCAGCGACCCGGCACAACCCGCAGCGGTGGTCGTCAAGGCGGACTGCCTGGCCGCAACCATCGGCCGGGCGGCGCGAAGCCGACAGGGCACCAGTCGCCGGCAGTCCAACAGCCAGCGAACACAGGACCGTGCCCGACCGACCGACCGCCGGGCCGGGCGGCACCACGAGCGCCCAAGGACTACAACCAACGCGGCGACGGCGACCGGCGCCGCCGGGCCGGGCCCGCGAGGAGCGCACCGGGGCGGCTGCGGCCGCGAGCGGGCTGGCCACAGATTTTCCAACCGGCCCTCCGCGCCGGGCGCGGTGGTGTGCTTGAGGGAACCTGTGCCAGGCGGTGCCGAAGGGCGACAGGTTCACCAGCACTCAGGACGCTTTCGCCTCACCCGGGTGCTCACGCCGGGCAGCTCTGAGGGCTTCGAGTTCAGCACGAGGGAAGTGTTCACCCCACTTGCCCCGGTATCCGCTTTCCCCCTGATGCCTCGCCACCTCGTCGAAGCACCGGATCACCGCTTGGGCGACAACGTCGATGCTCTGCAGTGTGGACCAGATCTCGGTCCCGGCATTGTCGTGGTCACTGCCGTGCGCCAGTTTCAGCAGCCGAATCCATACGGCAGCGCCTTCGCGATAGAAGATCCATCGGAAGGCAGTGGGCTCGGCCTCGAACTGCACACGGGTTTCTGTCTCACCGGCGAAAAGTCGGGCGACGGCTGTCAGGAAATCCTCGGGTGCCTCGGTGATGTACGAGGCGGTGACGTCGGCCTCGGCCCGCGCGTCGGCCACGCGGCAGTCGGCCCAGCCGTGTCCCCTGAGTGTCCAGGTCAGCTGCAGATCAGTCATGAAAGCCTCTCCCGGGCGCCGAGGGAGTCCTCGGAACGGATGACGGCTTCCGAGGATTCGGGGTGTTTGGGGATGTGCTTGGGGATGTGCTTGGGGATGTGCTTGGGGATGTGCTCGGCCATTCGGTAGAGGATAGATGTCGGTTGCTCACCCGTCACCACGATTTGTGCTGGCCAGGGGCCCAGAGTCGGCGTGGTCGGCGTGGTCGGCGAGATAGTTCAGGGCGGCTTGCGGGTCCATGCCAAACGCCGCGGCGACGAGCTTGGGTCCGTGGTGTTCACCAGGTCGACGAGTCGGGTACTGCGGATCAGGCAGGGTGGGCCATGCCTCGCGGTGGACGAGGCGGCGTCGCAGCACCGTCCAAGAGGCAGGTCCAGCGGCCCAGGGTGCGGCCGTTTGCCGACCGGACCGTGTGAGTCATCGGGTCGACGTCGGTGACCTGCAGCAGCCAGACCTCGGTACTGGAGGCGCCTGAGAGGCATCCAGCAGTCGACAGGACAGGGTCGGGTGGCCCGACCGGCTGACGTCGGCGCACCGCGGGCCGCAGCGAAGCCGGCCGGGGGCGTCTCGGAGCACCGGAGACCAGGCCCACACCCGCGGCCAGAACAGGCAGGACCTTCTCCGCCTCGGCCGGTAAGGGCGCCGAGCCGAGCACGGCACGCACCCACCGCTCAAGGCCGCCGGCGAGTTCCGGCGGGCCCCCTCCGCAGCACCAGGGCGACCAGCCGGGCGCCCTCTGGGGACGGCCGGCCAGCAGCCGCAGCGCGGCCTGGACCGCCCGGCCCACCACTCCCCCACGCCCGCGACACCGGCGGCGAGCGGACGCGCGGCAACCAATCGGGCGTGCAACTGCGCATCCGCAGCAGCGACCCGCCGGCCACGGCGACGTCGAGGATCGCGCGGGCCAACAGCAGCCCCACGAAGGCCGCCAGGTCGCCGAAGCGCACCTCGACCAGGTCGACGACGAAGACCACGCGCCGCGGCGGACGCGAACGCCTCGACGTCGCGGCGCAGCCGGCCCACCCCCGCACCAGACCGCGCGGGCCAGTAGTGAACAACCCGCTCGTGGTGTTCACGAGAAATGGCGGCACTGCTATGTGCGAAATCGCGTGTCTTCTCGTTCATGTCAAGACGACGCATCCCTGTCGGTCGAGTTCGGTCAGTAGCGGTAGGGCGGGATCAATATCGTTCCATCGCAGATCCAGCTTCTCCAGCGATGGAAGCAGGGTGAGCCAGTCCGGAAGCTGGCTGAGACGGTTGCTCCGCAGGTCGATCTGACGCAGCCGCGGGAGATCGATCAGTGACCGCGGCAGCTCGGCCACGGAGTTCTCGCGCAGGTCCACATGACGAAGTTCGTGCAGTTGGGCGGTCGACGGCGGCAAGTGCTCGATCGTGTTTCCTCGAAGCCAGAGCTCACGCAGGTTGCGGAGTTGGCCGATGGAGTCGGGCAACGTGGTGAGCCGGTTGTGCTGTGCCCTGAACTCGATGAGGCTGGTCATCCTCCCGATGCTCTCGGGGAGGGTAGTGAGGGAGTTCTCACCGATGTTGAGGTAACGCAGCCGAGTCAGTTTTCCCAGGCTGTCCGGAATTCGTGACAGCTGGTTGTCGTGCAAGTAGAGGCAGTCACTGAGCTCGTTGAGATTGCCCAATTCGTCGGGTAGCGACGTGAGCGCGTTGTGTCCAAGATCCAGGGTTGTCAGCCTGTGCAGTCCTCCGATCCTTGGCGGGAGGGCCGTGAGTCCGTTATTCGCAAGGATCAGCACGCGAAGTTCGGACTGTTGCCAGACTGAGTCGGGCACTTCTCCGAGCTTTTGGCGCCATAGGTTCAGTGTGTGCCTCACGGCCTTCTCGCCTTCGTCGACGGTCCTGAGCCTCGATTCTCATCCGGGACTTCGAAACAGGCAGCCACTCCGGAACGGGATCAGCCAGCCTCGGCATGTTCAGTGCGTGCAACGTCCCCGGCGACCCGGGAAAGCCGTGAATACGGCTCGTCCACAGTGAGCCGACGCGGGGCCCGCGGGAAGGTCACCGGTCATCTCTGGGCGGGGGTGTGGCCGGCGCCACGCCGGGCCAGGGCAGGCACACTCGTCCGCCGAGGCGACATCGGCCAACTCCCCAGCGCGGGCGAGCGCGCCAGGCAGCAGGCCAGCCTCCAGTGCCGCGGTCCACCATCGTGCTGCCGCGTCCAGGCGCGGTGGACGGCCGGCTCCAGCGGGGCGAACGAGGCGGGGCCCCACGGCGACGTCTGATGCGTCGATCGATGGGCGGGGCCCGCGCCGGCGAGGTGTCTTGGCCTGTGGGGGGGTGGTGCGTCAGGGTCACACGACGATGGCGTTGAGTGCGGCGCCCGTACGAGGCTGGGGCGGTGCGGTCCGGTAGGCGTGCCAGGCGCGGGCGAGCCGCTCGACCGCCTGTGTCAGTACCGCCGGCTCATGGAGGAAGTGCAGCCGCAGGTAGGCGTTACTGTGCCCCGTGATGTCGAGGGCTGCTCCTGGGAGCACCGCTACCCCGTGCCGCAGCCCGAGTTGGGCGAAGGAGGTGCCGTCGCCGTGCGGTAGCCGTGCCCACAACGTCTGTCCGCCCGGGACCGGCGGGCAGTGCCATGACGGCAACAGCCGCTCCAGTTCGGCCCGCAGGTGGTCGTGGCAGGTCCGCAGCCGGGCGCGGCGCGTGCCCAGTAGCTCGTCCAGGTCTGTCAGCAGTCGTACGGCGGCCAGTTGGGTGGGTACGTCGCTGCCCAGATCGTGCAGGGCCTTGAGGCGGGACAGCCGGGAGATCAGCCCCGCCTCGCCTCGTACCCAGCCGATGCGCAGGCCGCCCCAGAGCAGTTTGCTCAGCGAGCCGATGCTGATGACGTCGCCGAACGCGGCGAGGGGTCGGGGGGCTGGTCCGCCCAACGGCAGTTCGGCCAGCACCTCGTCATCGATCAGCGGCACCCCGTACCGTCGCGCCGCCTCGACGAGCCGGCGCCCCGCCAGCGGTGGCAGTACGCCGCCTGTGGGGTTGTGGAAGCAGGATATGACGTAGCCGAGTGCGGGGCGTTCGGCGGCCATGGCGCGCTCGGCGGCGGCCACGTCGATGCCGTCCGCGCCGGCGGACACCGGCAGCGGCACTCCGGCGGCCTCCCGGAAGACGTCCAGCGCTCCCGCGTAGGTCGGCGCCTCCACCAGCACGCTGTCGCCCGGCGTCACGAAGTGTCGGGTGAGCAGGGAGAGGGCCTGTTGGGCGCCCGTGGTGACCAGGATGTGCTCGGGCCCTGTGGCGACGCCTCGGGCGGTGTACCGCGCGGCGATCTCCTCGCGCAGCGCGGGGACTCCAGCGGGGTGGTAGCCGAGGTCTGCGTCGGATGGGAAGGCGAGGGAGCGGTAGGCGTCCACGAGTTGCGGTGGCGGGCCGGCGGGAGCGGCGCAGCTCAACATGACGACGTCGTGGGCGGGTTCGAGCAGGTGGAGGAAGAGGGGGTTGGAGGTGTCCCGCACGCCGGCGGGGCCGGCGGCCTTCTCCGGCATGTTGCGGACTGGTGAAAGCGCTGCCTCGGCTACCCGGGTGCCGCTGCCCTGCCGGCGGGTGATCTTTCCTTCCTGCCGCAGGGTTTCGTACGCCGCGACGACTGTGCTGCGTCCCACGGCCAGGGCTGTGGCCAGAGTGCGGTCGGGAGGCAGTGCCGCACCGGGCCGCAGGAGCCCGTCCTCGATCATCTGTCGGAGTCGTGCCGCCAGCAGCAGGTAGAGCGGGCCCCGGCCGGCGGACCAGCGCCCCAGCCGGGACGTGAGCGATTCCACGGGTTCAACCGGTGCGCCCGGCGTCATTGGCCTCATCGGCAAACCAATCTGCACGATTGGCTCTGTTGGAGCAACCGGGTTCCCCACAGACTTCCCGTCATGAGCTTTCGCCCGCAGACCCGAACCGTTCACCACGTGCTTCCGGACGTTTCCGGGAGCACCCCGCTGACCACGCCCCTCTATCAGGGGCACGTCTTCCGCTTCGAGGACGCCGAAGCGCTGGCGGAGGCATTCGGCTCCCCGGACGGTGCCTTCGTCTACGCCCGCCACGGCAACCCCACGGTCCGTGCCTTCGAGTTGGCCATGGTCGGTTTGGAAGGCGGCGCGGCCGCGCTGGCCACCGCTTCCGGCATGGGCGCGATCAGCACGGTCCTTCGCACCCTCCTCAGCTCGGGCGACCATGTGGTGGCCCAGCGCAGCCTCTACGGCGGCACGCACGCCGCGCTGACGGACCTGGCCGAGCGCTGGGGCGTGGAGGTCACCTTCGTCTCCGGACAGGACGCCCAGGAGGTGCGCGCAGCGCTGCGTCCCCGGACCCGTGTGCTGTACCTGGAGACCATCGCCAACCCCACCACCTGGGTCTGTGACCTGAGCGCGCTGGCCGCCTCGGTGGCCGACCGCGCAGACGTGCTGACCGTCGTCGACAACACCTTCGCCACCCCCTTGCTCTGCCGGCCCTTGGAGCACGGCGCGGACATCGTGCTCCACTCGGCCACCAAGTACCTGGGCGGCCACGCAGACGTCCTCGGCGGCGTCGCCGTCTTCCGCGATGCCGCCGTCCACCGAAGGGCGTGGGAGCACTCCCTCGAACACGGCGCCGTGCTGGACCCGTTCGCCGCCTGGCTGACGCTGCGCGGCATGCAGACCCTGGGCCTGCGCATCGCCAGGCAGTGCGAGAGCGCCCTCGTCCTGGCCGAGCGCCTCGCCGCCCATCCGGCCGTGCTCGCCGTCCACTACCCGACGCTGGAGACCCACCCCGACCACGAGGTGGCACGGCGCCAGTTGACCGGTGGCGGGGGCCTGCTCGCCTTCGACGTCGCAGGGGGCGCACGCGCCGGTCGGGCGCTGATGGCCAGCGTCGAACTCGCCTCCGTCAACGCCTCACTGGGCGACGTGCGCACGTTCGTCCTCCACCCGGCCAGCACCTCGCACCGCCAGCTCACCCCCGAGGCCAGAGCCGCGGCCGGCATCGACGAGGGCACCATCCGCCTGGCCGTCGGCATCGAGGATGTCGAGGACCTGTGGGCGGACTTGGAACAGGCACTGAACAAGACGGCCACGAACTGATCGTCACCGCGAGGCCCCAAAGGATCCCGAGCAGCAGCCCGGCGGAAGCGGCAAACGCCCAGGGGCGACCGCAGAGCCGGGGGCGCCGACCGCGGCTCCGCGGCAGGACTGAGCACCGACGGATTCCCGGCGCGGGTGCGGGTCAGACGGCACCCGTCAGCCCGGAGGGCGGCCGGCGGCCGAGCGGCGGCAGGCTGCGGCCGGGACCAGCGGCAAGGCAGCCCGCTCGGCGAGCCCCCGGTCCCCGACGAGCCCGCGACGAATGACCAGGCTGTAGGACGACGCCAGCGAAGGCGCCGGCCCGACTGCTTCAGATGCCGGTACAGCACCGCCACGTTCCCGCCCACCTGCGCCAGCACCTCCCACGCATGGTCGGACAACTCCAGCCGGGCCGGGGCGCGCAAAACCGACACCGACCGTCGAAGCCCTCCACCACACCCTGCTGCCGAAGGACTGTGAAGGCACCCGAGCCAAGTTGAAACGCCTGGTCGAACTCGGCATCCGCACCGAGATGGACACCGGCAGCTTCGCCAGGAAGCGGTAGCCGGCCGAGCCTCGTTGGGTTTCGTTCACGTCACACAGCAGCCGTATGGCCGCCTGTTCCCGTAGGTAGGAATGGTGGTCGTGCGGGTGGTGGGGGTCAGTGGGCCTCGTCAGCCGGCCGATGGGGTGAGGCTGGTGCGGTCGAACGGGCCGCCGTGCGCGGCGGCGTACGCGAGGGCGTCGTTGACGGCATCGAGGCCGAACGTCCGGACTCGTTCGGGGGCGAGATCCAGCGTGCCCGAGGCGAGGAGGCGGATGATGCCGACGTTGGCCGTGCGCGGGTACATCCACTGCCCGCGCACGGTGATCGAGTTGCGCATGAGCCATGGGTACGGGAGTGCGAGGTCGTCGCCGCCGAGCATGCCGACGC
Source organism: Streptomyces sp. x-19 (assembly GCF_046549115.1). Classification (NCBI taxonomy): domain Bacteria; kingdom Bacillati; phylum Actinomycetota; class Actinomycetes; order Kitasatosporales; family Streptomycetaceae; genus Streptomyces; species Streptomyces sp. x-19. Next base: position 14,011 of record NZ_JAJPWK010000008.1, read on the forward strand.
CGCCCATGAGGACGACGCGGCCGTACTCGCGCACGGTCATGGCCGCCGCGCGCGCAGCCGAGCTGGGTGCGCTCGGCGGGAGCAGGTCGATCACCATGTCGATCGGGCCGTCGGCCGCCGCGGACATCGCCGCGCGGTCGGTGGCCTCGTCCCCGGTCAGCGGGACCGGGCGCAGCCGCGGACCGAACCGGTCGGCGAGGAGGTCGAGCGCGGCCTGGTTGCGGCCCGGGGCGACCACGCGGCCCGCTCCCATCGCGAGCGCGACCGCGACCGCGCTGCTGCCGAGGTTGCCGGTGGCCCCGCTGACGAGCAGCGTCTCGCCGGCTGCGAGCCCGCCTGCCAGCAGCCCGCCGTAGGAGATGGCGTGCACGGTGAGTGCGGCCCAGCGGGCCGGGTCGTCCCATGCCACGGCGGGGAGCGGGAAAACGTTCTCCGTCGGGACCCGCATGAGTTCGGCGAACGAACCGTCGTGCAGGTGGCGGGCGAGCCGCGCGCCGCCCTCGCCGCGCGAACTCCAGCCCTGGAGCGTGATGTCGGGCGTCAGGGCGTCGTCCCGCGAGCGCACCGTGGAGTCGCACCACACCAGGTCGCCGACGCGCAGCCGGGTGGCGTCCGGTCCGACGTGGACGATCCGCCCCACGCCGCCGACACCGGGCACGACAGGAGGGACCAGGGGGTAGTTCCGCTCGCCGCTGAAGACTTCGGCCGCGTAGGGCGCCACGCTGGCGGCGAGGACCTCGACCACCACCTCTCCTCCCCCGGCCTCGGGATCAGGCACCTCCCGCACCGTGAGCGGGGCGCCGAACTGCGTCAGAACTGCTGCTCGCACGTGATGGCCTCCGTGTTCGTCCGTGCTCGTGAGATCGACACTAGGAGCTGGGTGAGTATGCGGGAAGCGACGATCTGGCATCTGTGGTATGCGTATGCCGCATGGACATCTCCAGCGCCGGACTGCGGGTCCTGCGGCAGATCGCCGAGTCCGGCAGCTTCACCGCGGCAGCCGCCCGACTCGGCTACACGCAGTCGGCCGTCTCACGCCAGGCCGCCGCCCTCGAACGCAGCACCGGCACCACCCTGTTCGAACGCCGCCCGGACGGGGTACGACTCACTCCGTCCGGCTTGACCCTGCTGCGGCACGCCCACACCGTCCTGGCCTCGCTCGCCGCGGCCGAGCGCGAACTCACCGGCACCGCCCCGCGGACCGAACTGGTGCGGCTCGGGGCGGTCCCGATCGCCGGCGCGGCGATCCTGCCCGCCGCACTCGCACACCTCGCGGCGGCCGACCCGCAGATCACGGTCACCACCCGCGAGGGCACCACACCCACCCTGATCCGGGCGCTGCGCGCCGGCTCACTCGACCTCGCCGTGCTGACCTCCCGCCCACCCCACCGGCCCTTCGACGGCGACTCACCGCGCCTGCACGTCGAGACCGTCGCGGACACCGAACTGGTCGTGGCGGTTCCCTCGCCCGGAGAGTTCGCCGGGCGCACCACGGTGCACGTCGACGAACTGGTCGACGCCGCCTGGATCGCCAGCCCGTCATCGAGTACTGAGTCGCTGCTCGGCGTCTGGCCCGGCCTGCCCGGACGGCCTCGCGTCATCCACTCCGCACGCGACTGGCTGACGAAGCTCCACCTGGTCGCCGGCGGCTTCGGCGTGACGACGGTGCCGTCCCGGCTCTCACCGGTGCTACCGCCCGGAGTGAGCCTGCTGCGCGTCGACGGCACACCCCCCGAGATCCGCCGCGTACTCGTGGCACGCCTCCTCGGCCACCCCGCCCCGGCGATCACCGCCGTCACCCGAGCGATCACTTCGACCGCCTGAACCGCCGCCGAGGCCGCGCACGATCACGTATGCCCCCTTCCCCCCAAGGGTGGGCACCGCGAACACCGTCGGCCTGCTCTTCGCAGTACTGGCGATCGACTTCGCCGTCGTCACGGCCCTGCACGAACTCCTCCCACGCCGCGATCACGCCTACCGGCCGACGGGGGCCAGTCTTCCGCCGAGGCAAGCGGACTCGTTGCCGGTGGACGACGTGGCACTGGTCGGGGATTTGGAGTTCAGCCTCCCACCAAAAGCTCTCAAACCACCCTCCGAGAGCCGAACTTGACACACCGACAGACCTCGCGTGCACCCCTGCGGAGCCACCGGGATCCCCGCGGGCAGCCGCAAGCAGCCGCAGAAATCCCCAGCCGAACTCACCGCCAAGACAACGGAGTTGGAAACGCGCGGCAGCCCTACAGTGGCCCGCCCTTGGCGGCCACGGCGACGTCGGCACGCGCCCTGGCCGATGTACTTGGCTGGCCGGCCGTGTTGCCGTGTCGGGATCAAGAACAGGTGCGGGCGGTCACCGGGTCCGCCGCCAGACCCGCAGTCAGTCGCCGCTCCGAGGCGCCCGGCGCCCGGCGCGCCCGGGCCCGCGGCAGCGGCCGGCACACCTGACATGACACTAGATTGCTAGGATGCTAGCATCGCCGTGTGAGTGACGAAGAGGTCAAGCAGTTCAACGTGTACTTGCCAATCGGGCTGATCAAGCGGGTCAAGCATCACGCCATCGAGTCGGGCCTGTCCCTCTCGGCGGTGGTCGCTGACGCCCTGCGCGCCTACCTCGACGACACCCATGGGCAGCGACAGCAATCGCCTGAGAAGGAGACCTGACATGGCGACCGAAGGTATCGAGGCCGTGTTCCTGGAGACCCACAACTGGGGCAAGGCAGCGAAGTTCTTCCAGTCACTGGGCTTCGAATTGGAGTTCTCGACCGACCACAGCTCCGGCCAGCTCCGCAAGGGCGACGGTCCCTACGTGTTCATCGCCGAGGTCCCCGAGGACCGGGAGCCCCGGACGCAGATCGTGCTGAAGGTGGCCGATGCGGATGCGTTCCATCTCGATCCTGCGGTCGAGGTCGTCACGCCGTTCGAGGACACCCATTACGGGACCACGGAGATGACCGTCCGTGACCCCGACGGACGTCTGTGGAGCCTCCAGGCCCCGGCCAAGAACTGACCGCAGGGAGAGGGACATCGTGGCAGACGAGGAGAACGAGGTGCCCGACAGCACCGCGGTGCGGGTCGCCCTCTGGCGAGCGCTGCACGTGCAGGTCGACCCGCCACCCCACGTGCTCGAGGACGAGATCGGCCTGCGGCTGGCGGCCCCTGACGATGGATGGCGGCGCCGCCCGGACATGGACCCGCGCACCACCAGCGGGTTCCGGGCGGCCATTGTGAGCCGCGCTCGTTTCATCGAGGACCTGGTTGCCGAGCAGATCGACCACGGCGTCACCCAGTACGTCATCCTGGGGGCCGGACTCGACACCTTTGCCCAGCGCAGACCGGAGATCGCCGCCCGCCTACGGGTCTTCGAGATCGACCAGCCGGGCACCCAATCCTGGAAGCGACGACGCCTGATCGAGCTCGGCTACGGGATCCCCGACTGGCTGCGACTGGTGCCGGTCGACTTCGAGGCGGGCGGGAACTGGTGGAAGGAGTTGGCCGACTCCGGCTTCGATCCCGGCCGGCCGGCGGTCGTCGTCTCCACCGGCGTCACCATGTACCTCACCAAAGACACCACCGCGGCGACCCTGCGCCGGCTCGCCGGGCTGGCTCCCGGCTCGACGCTCGCCATGACGTTCATGCTGCCGACCGAACTCATCGATGACGCCGATCGCCCCGCACTCGAGGCGACCAGGCCACAGGCGCAAGCAGCCGGAACGCCGTTCATCAGCTTCTACACCCCGCAGGAGATGCTGGCACTGGCCCGCGACGCCGGCTTCAAAGACGCCCAGCACGTGTCGGGAACTGCGCTGGCCGACCGCTACTTCGCCGATCGGGCCGATGGCCTTCGCCCGTCAAGTGGAGAGGACCTACTGGTGGCCAGTACCTGACGCTCTTCGGCCACGCCACCTGTTCCGAAAAGAAGGTTGGGGGAATGGCCGCCGGCGCAGGGAGATGGTCCGTCAACCGACTCGAAGTCCCTACCCGGAGGAGGGCAAACGTTGGCTGATGCGGCACTGGCCAGTCGGCGAACAGGACGACGAGCAAGGGAGATTCACCGCCGGCCGGCAGGTGAACGACCGATGGCGGGGCGGCAACCGGGCCCAGCTCGACCAACCAGCGGCAAGCGCCAAGCAGCGGCCAACGGGCGGACTGGCGGGCGTCCCGCCGCGAGCCTTCCGGCCACAGCCGCCGCTCCACCCACTGGCGGCACGCCTGCGGGCAGTGCCGCTCCTACACCGCGCCCGCGTACCTCTCCGCGGCGTTCATCAGCCCCATCCCCCGCGGCGGCGATCTGCGTCGCCACCGCCGGCAAAACCGCCGAAGTCCTCGGCACGCGCCGCGTCTGCCTCTCCGTGACGCATGTACGGAGTCCTTCAGCCTTGGGCCGTGGGCCGGACGACGAGTTCGTTGACGTCGACGTCGGCTGGTTGGGCAATGGCGTAGTGGACCGCTTCGCCGATCGCGGCGGCGGGGATCGCGATGCCCATCTGCCCCTCCACCGCGCCCTTGACCGCACTGTCGCCGATGGACCCGGTCAGCTCGCTGCGGGTCAGGCCCGGGCTGATCACGGTGACCCGCAACTCCCGGCTCTCCTGGCGCAGTCCCTCCGACAGGGCGCGGACTGCGTGCTTGGTGGCGCTGTAGACGGCCGCGGTCGGGTCGACCCTCAGTCCGGAGACGGAGGAGACGTTCACGATGTGTCCGCTGCGCTGGGCCTGCATGAGCGGCAGGACGGCGGCGATGCCGTGCAGGACCCCGCGCAGGTTCACGTCGATCATGCGGTTCCACTCGTCGACCCGCAGCGCGTCCAGACGTGACAACGGCATGACGCCGGCGTTGTTGACCAGGACGTCGACGCGCCCGTACCGGTCGTGGGCGGCGGCGACGAAGGACCGCACGCTGGTCGGGTCCGTCACGTCCAGCTCGTGCGGGACGGCGCTGCCAGCCCGGGCCCCGATGTCCTCGGCGAGGGCTGCGAGGCGGTCGGTGCGCCGCGCCCCGAGAACCACGTGATGGCCCGAGGCGGCGAGCCGTCTGGCGGTGGCCTCGCCGATGCCGCTGCTGGCCCCGGTGATCAGGACGACCTTCGGAGCGACGGTGGGAGACGGGTGGGACATGTTCTTCCCTTCGAGGTGTGAGGCGTCGACCGAGGCGTGGTGCGTCGGCCGGTGCTGCCAGGATGCGGGCGATCGCGCGCAGGGGGCAGGACGGGTCTTCCTGGGTGCGGTGCTCCTAGGAACCGCCGCGTACGATCCAGGGGTGAGCGGCAACGAACTGGGGCAATTCCTGCTGGCGCGGCGCTCCCGGCTCAGCCCGGCTGACGTGGGCCTGCCCCGGTCCCGGGGCCGCCGGGTCAGCGGGCTGCGGCGCGAGGAGGTAGCCGTCCTGGCGGGTGTCAGCGCGGACTACTACGCCCGTCTGGAACAGGGTCGCGAGCGGCATCCCTCCGGTCAGGTCGTCGATGCCCTCGCGCGAGCCCTGCACTTGGACGCCGACGCCTGTTGGCACGCCTACCGCCTGGCCGGGTTGGTGCCGGCGGCCCGTACCTCGTCCGCGTGCGAGGACCAGGTCGCACCGGAACTGCTGCGGCTGATGGACGCCTTCCCGGCGGCGGTGGCCTACGTGATCAACCGACGCCTGGGCATCCTCGCCTCGAACGCCTTGGCCGATGCCCTGCTCTCCCCGCTCGCGGACCCGCGCGGCATGGCCCGTTCCCTGTTCCGCGACCCCACAGCCCGGGAATTGTTCGCCGACTGGCACGCCGTGGCCCGTGACACCGTCGCCGCGCTGCGGCTGGCCCACGGCCATGAGCGGCACGATCCCCACATGTCGGCCCTGATCGATGGCCTGCGCGAGGAGAGCGAGGAGTTCGCGGCGCTGTGGAGCCAGCAGGACGTCGCCCGCCTGGGCAGCAAGACCAAGACCTTCCGCCATCCGCAGGCGGGCCTCCTGACCCTCGTCTACCAGACCTTCGAGGTACAGGACGCGCCCGGCCAGTGCCTGTTGGTCGGCACCGCGGAGCCCGGGAGCCCTGACGCCCACCGCCTGGCCCTGCTCGACGCCCACGGCGCGGGGGACGACCGAGGCGTCGTCGCGGGGCAGCGGTAGCGGCATCCGCAACGGAAATCCCGGGTGGCTTCCGGCTCCCCTCTCAGGGCGGGTCGGCTGCCGCGTCAGGCGTCGCTCTTTCCGGGGGCTTGCCGCGGGCCAGTCGTAACGCTTACAGTTACGACATGTTCGGAGGTGATGAGCGACATGAGCGCCAACAGTAGATTGACCGTCGCCGCACACGCCCTGACCTGGATCGGGCTGTATCAGCGCCGCGGCCACGAGGTCGCCACGTCCGAACAGATCGCAACGAGCGTCAACACCAACCCCGTGGTGGTCCGCCGCCTACTGGGCCAACTGCGCAAGGCCGGCCTGACCGACTCGCGCAGGGGTGCCGGTGCCGGCTGGACGCTGTCACGGGAACTCTCGGCGATCACCCTGCTCGACGTCTACGAGGCGGTGGAGCCGGGGCCGATCTTCGCCCTCCATCCCGCCACGCCCGACCCCGAGTGCGTCGTCGGTCACGGCATCACACCGGCGATGACCGCCGTCTACGAAGGGGTCGAGGCCACCCTCCGCACGGAGCTGACGAGAACCACCCTCGAAGACGTACTGCAGGACGTCCTGAAAGCCGCCTAGTTTCGCTCATCACGCCCTGTCGGCGACGGGAACTCCCGCGCCGCTTACGGCGCCCCAAAATGTAACAAGAATAGTTACGTCAAGGATTCGGAGAACGTCATGGGACAGCTGGACAACAAGACCGCCCTCATCACCGGGGCCTCCACCGGCATCGGCCTGGCCATTGCCCGCCGGTTCGCCGCCGAGGGGGCGACCGTCTACCTCACCGGCCGCCGCAAAGCCGAGCTGGAGGCCGCCGTCGAACAGGTCGGCAGCCACGCCGTCGGCATCCGAAGCGACGTGTCGCAACTCGACGACCTCGACCGGCTCTTCACCGAGATCACCGAGCGCAGCGGTCAACTCGACATCGTCGTGGCCAACGCCGGCGTCGGGGACTTCGGCCCGCTCGGGGAGATCACCGAGGAAGCGTACGACCGCACCACAGCAATCAACCTCAAGGGCACCGTCTTCACCGTCCAAAAGGCGCTCCCACTGCTGTCGGCCGGCGCCTCGGTGATCCTGCTCTCCTCCAGCGCGGCCCTGCGCGGCGCCCCGGGCCTCGGTGTCTACGCCGCCACCAAGGCCGCGATCCGCAGCCTCGCCCGTACCTGGGCCGCCGAACTCGCCGGCCGCGGCATCCGCGTCAACGCCCTCACCCCCGGCCCCGTCACAACCCCCGGCGCCGACGAACTGCGCGCCGCCTTCCCGCAAGACGGACAGGCCGCCGAGCCCACCACCCCAACCCCGCTCGGCCGAGCGGGCCGCCCCGACGAAGTCGCCGCCACCGCCCTCTACCTCGCCGGAGACCAGAGCTCCTTCACCACCGGCGCGGAACTGTTCGTCGACGGCGGCGCCACCCAGCTCTGAAGGCTGTTGCACAGAGGACTACGCGCCACAGCGGGCCGTTTCAGGTCGAAGGTGACGGTGGCCATCCGCCCGTCGGAGCTCAGCAGGCGCCGGAAGGCCCGCAGGTCGGTTCCCACGGTGTCCGAGACCACGTCGAAGCGGCCCAAATCCGCGGGCCGGACGGCCTGGTGGTCGCCAGCCTGGTTCGAGCCGTGCCCGCGGACGAAGTCGACGTTGGTGGCGCGGGCGAGAGCTGTGCCTCGACGCCGTACGCCCGCCCGCGTTGGTCGGCGGCGTTGCCGACGCCGCCCGCCGCGCCCCGTACGAGGAGCCGTTCGCCGGGGCGCGGCCCGGCTTCGTCCCGCAGCGCGGCAACCGTGGACCAGCGCGGCAAGTGGGCAGCGGAACCTGCGATCCGGAAGGTGGCGCTGCGGGATGCGGCGGCGAACGGGGGCCGGCAGCGAGCCCGGCCGGCCCGCAGCCCGGGCCGGGGCAGCGGACGGTGATCCGGGACGGACCAGACGACGAGCCACAGGCTGGCGATGGCCGGACGCGGCACCGGGGCGCACCGGACGAGCAGACGAAAGCCCCGGCCCGGGGCGGACACAGCCGCGAACACATCCCACCCACGCCCCACCGCCGGACCTGGGAACGGCCGAGCGGCGCATCGAAGGGACGGACGTCAACGAGCAGTGGCACGGCCGGCGGACGGGGACGGGCCCCGAGCGGGCAGTCGACACGCGAGACGGCCGGCCGGGGGGGGGACGACGAAGCCACGAACGACTTCGACCAGGGCGCCGGCGCGGGCCGCCCCGGGCCAGGAGTTATCCAGACGTTAGCGGGACGACAGCGCAGGGCTGGAAGATTGGTTGTCGTCCGGGGCGAGAGGATCGGCAACGGACACCGAACTGCGTCGGGCGCCACGTCCGCAGCTATCGAGGAGAACACCATGCACCGCACATCCGTCCTCAGGGCCGTTACCGCCACCGCCGTCGGACTGACCGCCACCGTCGCGCTCACAGCATGTCAGGCGAGCGACTCCTCGGACGCGAACGGCAAGGGCGGCTCCTCCTCGACCGCGGCGTCGTCCTCGGACTCGCAGAGCAAGTCGTCGGCCAACTCCTCCTCCAGCGGGTCCGCGCCGTCGTCCGGGAACGGCTCGCACGCCTCCTCGAAGGCGTCGACGTGCCGCACCTCGAATCTGCGGATCACGGCGAAGAACCAGGGCGAGGCCCGCCAGGGTCTGGGCGATATCCTCATCACGTTCACGAACACCGGCAGCAACTGCCGGATGGAGGGGTTCCCGGGCGTCGACCTGAAGACCAACTACGGCACACAGTCGGTGGACCGCAACAAGCAGGAAGTGGGGATCCCGTTCACCCTCAAGGCGGGGAAGAGGGCCACCGCCAACATCGCCTACCCGATCAACAACACCGGCGGCTCAGGCGTCCGCGGCACCGCCCTCGTGGTAACCCCTCCGAACGAGACGCACCACGTCACCGTCCCCGTCTCGGTCAGCCTGCCCGTGAGCAACACCGACGAGGGGAAACTGGAAGTCACCCCGGTCTTCCAAGAGCGCTGACAGCCCGCGGCAAGGCCCCCGCAGCGCCCCTGCCGGGACGGGCCAGTCTCAGTAGGGTCGAGGGCTGGCTGGCCAGAGTTGCGGCCATACCAACGAAGACGAGGAAGTGCCCGGGTGTGCGTTCGTAGGGGCGGGCGAGGAAGCACCGGGCCGAAGAACCACGGACGGCCACACATGGGCCGCTGACCGCGGAGGCGAGCCCATGGCCATGAGGTCAGTCACTTCTCACCTTCCCCAGTGAGCCGGTGCGAACCCACTGAACGTCCACTGACACGTGCATGAAATATCTGATGAGGAAATCGTCCAGACCGTACGCGCCTTGGCCGCGAAGGAAATCCGGCGAGATCAGTTGGCCAATGTGGTTACGGAATTGAGAGGCGCCACCTCTGCCGAGGATATCGCCGAACAGAACCGCTGCGGTGAGGCGATGGCGGATCTTGATGCCGAGATCCTTGTCGAGTTCGTAGAGAAATTGGATCGTTTGGGACTGCGAAGCGCAGCGGTGCTCTGCGAACACGCCGCACGGGAGGAAGGGCTGCTGACTCCTGTGGACGAGACGTAATTCCAGCCTGAGTCCGGCCGGCAGCACGAAATATCGAACTGGCCGCTGCCGCGCCGTGGTTGGCCCGGCGACGGGGCGGCACCCAGGCGGGCGGACGGCGAACCGGAGCCCTGCAACAGGCACACCACCCTGTCGGCACCAGCGGCGAACGTGAAGACGGAGTTCGTGCCGCGAATTCCAGCGTTCGACGTAGAGGCGCGACGGCCGACCCACAGAGGGGACCGACCGTCGCCGTTGTGCCTCGACTTCACTGTTAGCCGAGGTCGTCATCCTGGATGTCGTCGAGGCTCTGCTGGCGGCCCTGTTGTTGCTGCTGACGTTCCTGCTGTTGCTGGCGGACCTTGTCCTGGGCTTGCTGGCCCTTCTGCTGCGCCTGCTGCTTGGCCTGCTGGGCCTTCTGCCGGGCCTGCTGCGCCTTGTTCTGCATTTCGTCCTTCATGCCCACGGGGCTTCACTCCTTGGGTGCTGAGGCGGGATCGAAGCCAAGGTTGGCATCCGGACGCAGGCACGGCATCTCGGATCGTCACGCCCCGCCCCGGAGTCACACCTGGCGGCAGAGGCGATTTCCTGCGTGAGTGATTCTTCGGCACGTGGGGTCGTTCGGGTGGTCTGGCGCAGCAGCAACCGGCGCTCTCGCCTCCCCGCGGTCTGGTCGGTCCGTCGCCGGACGGCGCTCAACGTTTCGTCTCGCACGGCCAAGCAAATTTTATTGATCGATCGATCAACCGGAAAGCACGCTCAGCCCAGGAAGCCACCGGAACCAGCAGCAGCGGATGAGCCACTCGATCCAAGACCTCCAAACCCTCCCCCAGAAAACGAATTGGCACGTGCGAGAGAGTTGCTGCTCCCATGGCCGGGGTAAAGGTCCGCCCCGCCGCAATGGTTGATCGGAGTTGCAGCGAACGAGGGGGACAGGAAGACGATGATTCCGCCGGCCGATGCGGGTGCGACACTGGCGAGTTCAGCCCCAAGGGCAGCCGTGGTGAGCACGAGGAAAGGGGCGAGTTTCCTGCGTGTGATCATGCTCGGGTAACGACGGCTCGCAATCGGGGGGATCACTGGCACGGCGTCCGGTCTGCCCGATTCGCCTGAGGGGGTGACATCGGCCGGGCCACGACGGGAGGCGCGGAATGAAGGCCCACTCGGCGACGGGACGACGGCCAGCAGCGGGACAAACGAGCGGCAGGGCCGAGCACGAGCCCGAGTGGCACAGGGGCCCGGCGCTGCGTGGCGCGGCCCCGGGCGACAACGGTGGTGCAAGCCGCGGACCGGACCCGGTGGACGCGGCGGGCCCCTGCGGGCGGGGGCCTTGTGGCCACCGGCGAAGCGACGACGGAGCGGGGTACGGCCGGCCGGCGGAGCGCCACGGGGCCAGCGGCACGACGAGCGGGCAACTGCAGGTCGATGACGACGCCCGACGGAGATTGCGCCGGGCAGGGCTCGGCGATCGGGGATACGGCACACCGCGACTTGATAGGCAAGTGACAGCTTGCCTATGCTGGGGTTGTGGCCGAAGACCTCTTCAAAGCGCTGGCCGATCCCACTCGCCGCACCATCCTCGACGAACTCGCGTGCCAATCCGGGCAGACCCTGTTCGAGATCTGCTCGCGACTGGCCATGAAGCATCAGCTCGGCATCTCCCGCCAGGGGGTCTCTCAGCACCTCGCCGTGTTGGAAGCCGCGGGGCTGGTGGAAGTGAGGCGGGAGGGGCGCTACAAGTTCCACAACCTCAACACGGCTCCGCTACGGCAGATCACCGAGCGATGGCCCCTGCCCGACTCACCCGGACCGGAGAGCACCCCATGAAGATCCATCTGACTCAAATCTTCGTCGACGACCAGGCCAAGGCCCTGCACTTCTACACCGAGATCCTCGGCTTCGTGAAGAAGCACGACGTCCCGGTCGGCGAGACCGACCGGTGGCTGACCGTCGTCTCCCCCGAGACGCCCGACGGTACCGAACTCCTCCTGGAGCCCGTGGGCCACCCGGCCGCCAGGACGTACCGCGACGCGCTCGTCTCGGACGGCATCCCGCTCGCCCAGTTCGCGGTCGACGACGTGCACGCGGAGTACGAACGCCTGCACGGCCTCGGCGTCCACTTCACTCAGGAGCCACTGGAGATGGGCCCCATCACCACCGCCGTCTTCGACGACACCTGCGGCAACTTGATCCAGATCGCCACCCAGCCGCAGTAGACAGCCGAGGCGGGGCCAGCCGCAGAGGGTCATGCCCGGGCCCCGCGCAGCCACTCGACAGCCGGCCGGGGCGGGCACCGTACAACTCGGGGTGCACGGCGGTGAACCCGCCGGTGTGGCGGTTCAGAGCCGGCAAGTGCACGCCGATCGCGATGCCCGCCGACGGCGTCCTGCAGGGACTTCGCCCGCGTGAAGTCGGGCATCCCTGATGGTCTTCGGCCTCGGGGAACATCGGTACAGCTGTTATCGGTGAGAACGATCATGGTCGTCTAGCACAGTGATCCACTTCGCCGCTGGGGTTCGGTGAAACGCTTCCGGCCCTGGTCCGGGGCTGCCTACGGTCCGGCCGGTGGAATTTCTGAGTGATGAGCAGGCCGAGGCGTACGGGGCGTTCGCCGAGGAGCCGACCCGCCCAGAGCTGAAGCGGTTCTTCTTCCTGGACGACGTGGACCGGGACCTGATCGCTCTGCGGCGGACGCAGCATCACCGGCTCGGGTTCGCGCTCCAGATGTGCACGGTTCGGTATGTCGGCCTGTTCTTGGAGGACCCGCTCGCGGTGCCGTGGCCGGTGATCGAGCACCTGGCGGTGCAGCTCGGCATCGAGGACCCGTCGCGGTGGTCAAGAAGTACACGGAGCGGCGTCAGACGCCGTACGACCACGCGTGGGAGATCCGGGACGCCTACGGCTACCACCCCTACGAAGACGCCGAGTGGGGCCGGCGGTTCCGAACGTTCCTGCTCGGGCGGGCGTGGACGCACGCCGAGGGCCCGAAGGCGCTGTTCGACCACGCGGTGGGCTGGCTGCGCCGCAACCGGGTGCTGCTGCCGGGGGTGTCGGTGCTGGTCCAGCAGGTGTCGGAGGTGCGGACGGTCGCGGAGAAGCGGCTGCACGCCACGGTCGCGGGCGCCGGCCGCCGACGCGGACGACGGGCACGGCGTTCGCCCGCGCGCTGGAGCGGGTGGACGAGATCGGCGCGTACCGGCTCGGCAGGTTGAGGCTGTCGCAGATCCCGCCGAACCGGATGGCGGCGCTGGCCCGGTACGCGCTGGGGTCGAAGGCGCCGCTGCTGGAGCGGGCTCAGGAGCCGAAGCGCACGGCGATGCTGACCGGGGTGATGCGGCACCTGGACGCCAAGGCGATTGATGAGGCCCTGGACCTGTTCCAGGGCCTGATGGCCACCCGGCTGCTGAACTCGGCAAAGCGCAAGACGGAGAAGGAGCGGCTGTCGACGCTGCCGCAGCTGGAGAAGGCGTCGCGGATGCTCGCGCGGGCGGCGAAGGCGCTGTTCGAGGAGTTGGAGCTGGTCGAGGAGCAGGAGGCGGATCTGGACCTGGCCGTGCTCTGGGCGGCCGTGGAGGAAGTTGCCTCGCGCGCCGCCGTGATGACCGCGGCGGCCACCGTGGTGACCCTGGTGCCCGAGGACGAGAACTCAGCCGAGGTCGCCATGCGGGCGGCGCTCGCGAACCGGTACGCGACGGTGCGCCCGTTCCTCGCGTTGCTGGGTGAGTCGAAGGCGCTGGACGCGGCGAGCGCCGGGAAGCGGGTCCTGGCCGGGGTGCGGGGTCTTCCGGCGCTGGCGCGGCGGAAGGTGGGCGTCAAGCCGCTACTGCCACGCGAGGTGGACGACAAGCTCGTGCCGCCGGCCTGGCGCAAGGCGATGTACGCCAACCCGGACCTGCCGCAGGGCGCGGTGGACCGGGACGCGTACGTGGTGTGCGTACTGGAGCAGCTGCACCGGGGCCTGAACAACCGCGACGTCTTCGCCTCACCCTCGCACCGCTGGTCCAACCCGCGCGCCCACCTGCTGGACGGCCCCGACTGGGACGCGGTCGAGGAGGACGTCCTGGCAACCCTGAGCCTGGACATGCCCGTCACCGAGCACCTGGCGGAGCTGGTGCGCGGCCTGGACGCCGGATGGAAGCAGCTCGCCGAACGCCTTCAGGAGGCAGGGCCGGCGGCGAAGGTCTCCATCGAGGTCCAGGACGACGGGCGGGTGAAACTGAACGTCGACAAGCTCGGCGCCCTCGGCGAACCGAAGTCCCTGACCTGGCTGCGCCAACGGGTCGAGAAGATGCTCCCGAAGATCGACCTGCCGGACCTGCTGTTCGAGGTGAACGCCTGGACCGGCTTCCTCGACTCCTTCGTCCACCTCGGCGACGGCACCACCCGTAGGAAGGACCTGCCCACCTCGGTGATCGCGCTGCTGGTGCCCGAGGCGTGCAACATCGGCCTGGCCCCGGTGGTCAACCCCGGTTACGAGGCCCTGACCCGGGGCCGCCTTGTCCACGTCGACCAGCCGCAGGCGCCCTGCGCCCGCTGCGCGACCCGGACGCGTCGGAACCGGACGAAGACGAGACCGGCGCGGAATGAATCCGGCCCGCCGTTGGCTGCGGCCCGGGACAGGCTCGCCCGGTTGGTCAGAGGAGGGCGCCGCCGGAGACCTCGATGCGCTGGGCGGTCATCCAGCGCAGGCCCTCGGACGCCAGCGTGGCGATGGCGTCGCCGATCTCCTCGGGTTCGCCGACGCGGCCGAGCGCGGTCTGCCCGGCGAGACCCTGGCGCATCTCGGCGTCATCCCGCATGGCACCGCCGTTGAAGTCAGTGGCGGTCGGCCCGGGGGCAATGGAGTTGACCCGGATGCCGCGGGGGCCGAGTTCTGCGGCCAGAGTGCGGCTCAGGGCCTCGACGGCGGCCTTCGAGGCGGAGTAGACCGAGGTCGCGGGACTGGTGTGGCGAGTCAACGACGACGAGACGTTGATGACGCGGGCGCCCTGCGCCAGCAGCGGCACAAGCGACTGGATGAGGAAGAACGTGCCCCGCACGTTCGTGCCGAACACCGTGTCGAAGTCGTCAGCCGTGACAGCTTCCAGCGGGCCGAAGACACCCACCCCCGCGTTGTTGACCACAACATCGAGCCGCGAGGCCCCCCAGCGCTCAAGCAGTCCGCTCAGCTCGGAAGTGAAGGCTCCGAAAGAGGAGACGTCGCTGATGTCGAGACGCATGACAGCGGCAGTCCCGCCCGCAACTTGCACTTGCTGCGCCGTCTCCTCGGCCCCGGCCGCATCACCGCGATGGGTGACCACGACCCGCACCCCGCGCGCCGCCAGGGCAAGAGCCGCACTCCGACCCAGACCACGGTTCGCACCGGTCACCAAAGCGATCCTGTCGACTGTCATCAGCTACTCCCCCATCGCACGGCACCCGAGAGACGGCGGGCGCCGCAATCAGATACGAGTCGCCTGACTCGCCTTTCCATCGCAGCGTAGACACGCCAAAAGAGGCGAGTCAAGTGACTCGCCTCGGATCTGGGGCATACTGCACGCATGGCAGCAGAGCTCTCCGCACATCACCGCCGTCTCGCCCAGCAGAAGCGTGAGGCGATCATCTCCGCAGCCACGGACCTCTTCCTGAACCGCGGCTACGACGGCACTTCCCTCGCCCGCATTGCCGAAGGGGCGGCCGTCTCGAAGTCCACCCTGTTCAAGCAGTTCCCCACCAAGGCAGCCCTCTTCGAGGCCATCGTCACCGAGTCCTGGCAGCGCGACGCCGCAGGCGCCGTCGCGCGACCCCAGGCCGGAGACCTGCGCTCCGGCCTGACCTCCATCGGCCACCGCTACGCCGACCTGATCGGCCGACCCGGCATGACAGCCCTGTTCCGCATCGTCATCGCCGAACTGCCCCGCTTCCCCGAACTGGGACGGATGCAGTTCCAACTCGGCAAGCTGCCCTACTTCACCTCAGTCCAGCACTACCTGGAGTCGGAGCGCGAGGCCGGTAACGCCGACGTCCCGGACTCCGAGAGCGCCGCCAACCAATTCCTCGGGATGATCGCCAACTACGTGCTCTGGCCCCGCATGCTGTTGACCGACTGGAACCCCGCAGCCTCTGACATCCGCTACGCCGTCGAGCAGGCGGTAGAGACCATGCTCGCCCGCTACGCCTCCGATCGGACAGCCTGACCCGAAGCAGGAATTCGTACGCCGCAGCCCCAGCGCTGGAGGGGCCCGCGAACCAGCGACCCCGCGGGCCGCCGCTGTCGTCAAATGATCGTTTGACGACAGGCAGCCGACGCACCCAATGAACCCGTGCAATCCGGAGGTTCACGGCGGCCCGAATCCAATCGGATCCGATGGTGATTGCTGACAGGGTTTGACGACAGATGGGGTCCGATCCTCCGTACGGAAGGAGCCCCACGGTGGCGAACTTGGTCTACGAGCGGGTCTCGACCGACCAGCAGTCCACCGCCCGGCAAGACCTCGTCCTGGACGAGGCCGGGATCGAGGACCCGATCGTCTTCGAGGAGTACCCGGGCACCTCCAGCCGCCTCCACCCGCTCCAGCGCCCGAAGTTCGGCGAGCTGCTGGCGTACGCGCGGCCGGGCGACACCGTGCACATCTCCGAAATGTTCCGCCTCGTGCGCGGCAACCAGCACATTCTCGACGTGCTCGACGTCCTGCACCGCGACCGTCTCGCCCTGCGCATCCACGACGGCGCGTTCTCCGCGATGGACCTCACCGCCCGCCACCCGCGTACCGGCGAGCTGCTGTCCACCGTGAAGTTCATGGTGCAGACCCTGGCCGCCGCCGGCGACCTCCAGCGCGAACTGACCTACGACGGACTGCGCGCCGCCGAGGCCAAGGGCAGCAAGGGCGGGCGCCGCCCCGCCGTGGCGGCCGCGCAGACCCACGACGTGCGCACCGCGTACCTGGAAGGCCGCTCCATCGCCGCCCTCGCCCGCGACCACCGGGGCAGCCGCGGCGCGATCCGAACCGCCGTCGCCGACCTCCTGCCCGACCACACCGCCTCGGAGGAGGACGCGCCCGCCCCGGAGGTGCCGGTCATCCTCGACATACCGGGCAAGGTCGCCGACTACCTCCGCACCACCGAGCTGGAGCCGGCCGAGCGCGCCGCGCTCGACCAAGGGACGACCGTACGGCGCGGCCAGGGCTACACCCTGCGCGTCAGCGCCGTCCCCGCCGTACACCGCCAGCTCCTCGCCCACTGCCAGCCACTCGACGGTACCCAAGGCGCCCCTGCGGTACCGGCTCAGCGCAAGGCCCGACGCGAGTACGAGAACCGGGTCAGCGCACTCACACCCTGACCGAGATCGTTCTCGCCGATAACCGCTGTACCGATGTTCCCCGAGGCCGGTCTTCTCGACCGCGGTGGAGAAGACCGCCCTCAACACCCACCTGGACAGGCCGGAACGATCAGTACGGCGGCGGGCCGGAGTCCGCCCAACCGGCGGCTGGCCTACGCCCGGCGCGATGCTGTCAGGTCACTCGGCCGTGAGCCGGGGTGTGCGCGGCGGCTCCGTCCGGCGGGTGCCGGTCGCCTCGAAAGCCGCCGCGAGCGTGAGCAGGGCGTTGTCGTCGTAGGCGCGGCCGGCGAAGGTCAGGCCAACGGGCATGCCGGTGTCCGCCATGGTGCCCATGGGCACGGTCACCGTGGGGATGCCCAGGTGGCGGGGGACGAGGTTGCCGTTGGCGACCCAGACGCCGTTGCGCCAGCCCAGGTCGGCGGACGCCTCGGAGACGTCCATGTCCGCGGGCCCCACGTCGGCGACGGCGGGGAACACCACCGCATCCAGGCGCAGCCCGTCCAGCCACAGCTCCAGGTCGACCCGGCGGGTCTCCTCCAGTCCGCGCAGTCCCTCTTCGAGGTGCGGCATGTCGGTGAAGGAGGCGTACGGCCGCTCGCGCACGAAGCGCGGGTAGTCGGTGATGGTGTCGTCGAAACCGGCGTACCGGTCGGGGAGTTCGCCCGGGTGCTGGGGCCAGATGCGGTCGCCGTCGACATCGGCCAGGGTGCTGAGTTCCGGGTCACCGTTGGCGCGCAGGAAGTCGTCCCACGTCCAGGCGGACAGGTCCTCGATCTCGACCTTGAGGAAGTCGCGGCTGACCAGGCCGCGGGTGAGCAGCGAGGGCGCGCCGGGGCGGTCGGACTCGTAGTTCGTGACGACGGGGAAGTCGACCTCGACCACCTCGGCGCCGGCGGCCTCCAGGTCGCGGCGGGCGGCCTCCCACAGGGCGATCACCGAGGGGCGGGTGTCGATCCGCTGCCCGGTCTGGCCGCCGATGCCGCCCTCGGGGTTCGTTCCGGCCTCGGGGTCGGCGTTGAGGTACATCTTCGGGACGCCTACCCGCTTGCCGGCCAGGGCGGCGCGCGCCGCCGTGGCGTCGGTGGGCGCGAGCGCCGGGTACGAGGTCGGGCGTACCTGCGAGGCCGCCGGCAGCGCCACCCACGGTTGGGCGCGCCAGAGGTCGCCCCGGGTCTGCGGGTCGTCAGCGACGACGACGTCGAGCAGTTCGAGCAGGTCGGCCATGGTGCGGGTGTGCGGGACGACGACGTCCATGGTCGGCACCAGCGGCCAGTTGCCGCGGACGGAGATCACGCCGCGGCTCGGCGTGTAGGCGCACAGCGCGTTGTTCGAGGCGGGTGCCCGGCCCGAGGACCAGGTCTCCTCACCGAGCCCGAAGGCTCCGAAGGAGGCCGCCGTCGCGGTGCCCGAGCCGTTCGAGGAGCCGGAGCCGTAGGCGCTGGTCAGCCAGTCGGCGCTGTACGGGCTCTCCGCGCGGCCGTACACGCCGCGCTGCATGCCTCCGTTCGCCATCGGCGGCATGTTGGTCAGCCCGATGAGGACGGCCCCGCCGGCGCGCAGCCGCTCGATGGCGAAGGCGTCGCGTTGGGCGATGAGCTGCTCGAAGGCCGGTGAACCGGCAGCCGCCGTCAGTCCCTTGGCGAGGTAGCTGTCCTTCGCGGTGTACGGGATGCCGTCCAGCGGGCCGAGGGTCTCGCCGCGCGCGCGGCGCGCGTCGGAGGCCTCGGCCTCGGCGCGGGCGTGCGGGTTCATCACGACCATCGCGTTGAGCGCGGTGGCGGTCCCGGGCCGGTCGTAGGTGTCGATCCGCGCGAGGTAGGCGTCGAGCAGCTCGACCGCGGTGGTCTCGCCCTTCTCCAGCGCCGCGCGCAGGTCGGCGATGCCGGTCTCCACAACGTCGAATCCGCACGTCATGCGGGTGCCTCCTGAGGGGTGGGTCGGATAGGGCGGACCGCCGAACGCCGGGCCGGTCGGTGCGGCCGGGGAACTTCCGGCCGCACCGACCGGTGCAGAGGTCGGCAGCGCAGCTGGTGCTGGAACGTTCCAGCAGGTCCAATCTAAGCATGCTGGAACGTTCCAGCAAGGAGTGGCGAACGGGAGTGGGAGGTCTGTGTGGGCTGCGTCTAGACTCCGGGCTGTGACCAGCCGCTCCGTGACCCTCATCGACGTGGCCCGGGCGGCCGGGGTGTCCAAGAGCACTGCCTCGAACGCGCTCGGCGGTTCCGGTCGGGTGTCCGAGACCACGCGCGAGCGCATCCAGGACGTGGCCCGGGAACTCGGATACCGGCCGAACACCGCGGCGCGCAGCCTGCGCCGGTCCAGCACCGGAGCGATCGGCCTGTACCTGCCGCGCACGGGGACCCGCCTGGACTACTACATGAACCTGGCGTTCGGTGCGGTGGAGCGGGCCCGGGAGGACGGGTTGGACCTGGTCCTGCTTGCCCCCGGCACGGCGTCCGGCGGAGGGCTCGCCTCCCGGGTGGACGGCGTGCTGGTCATCGACCCCGAGGTCGGCGACCCGTCTGTCCCGGACCTGCTGGGCGCGGGCGTGCCGGTGGTCACCGGCGAGCGCTATCTCGGCGGGGGTGTCGCGCCCAGTGGCGCCGTGGTGTGCGACAACGCAGCTTCGCTGGCCGCCCTGCTGGACCACCTCGCCGAGCGCGGCGCCCGCAGCCCCGCCCTGCTCGTTCCCGACCCGGGCTCCGACTGGGCTGCCGCACTGCGCGCCGCCGCGAACACCTGGAGCCGGCGCGAGGGCATCGAGACGGTCGTGCGGACGGTCCCGTTCGCGGCCACACCAGCCGAGGCCGAGGCCGCCACCGCAGACCTGATCGCCGAGATCCCGAACCTGGACGCGGTGGTGTGCGCCCCTGACGGCGCGGTGCCCGGGGTACTCGCGGCTGCGGTACGTGCGGGCCTGCGGACGGGGACCGGTCTGCTGGTGGCCGCGTGTGTGGACGGCGCCGCGGCGCGCGGTTCGAGCCCGCAGGTGACGGCGGTCGACCTGCGACCTGCCGAGTACGGGCGTGCCTGCGCGGCCCTGTTGAGCGAACTGCTGGCCGGGACGGCCGAGCCCGGCGTCGTACGGCGCCACGACTGGACGCTGAACGTCCGGGACTCGACCGTCGGTCGGTCCTGAACCCAGCACGGCGGGCCACCGTCGCGTCGACGCAGTCGCGAGCACGACGTCAGAAGGAAGGTCTACCGACGATCCCCCATCGAACGTCACAGACTCAACCAACAGCCGCGCACAGAGCCCCGAAGCGCCGACGAAGCCACAGCCGGTCCCATACGCCCGTTGCGGGATCTCTGTCGTGGATCCAACCGGATGTGGCCGATCGGGGCGGTGAGTTCACTCCGTATGCGGGGACGGCGTTGCCTTCGTCAGTGGCGGATCAGGCCCGTGCGTTTGACGGTTGCCAGCAGCGGGGTGGTGTCGATGGCGGTGACCGCGGACAGCGGGCCGACGGTGTCGGTGAGGAAGGTGTACAGCGCGTCGAGGTTCGCGGCGGCGACAGCGACGACCAGGTTGGCGGGACCGGTGGTGGCGGCGCAGAAGCAGACGTGCGGGTGGGTGCTCAAGGTCCGCGCCGTTTCCTGCAGTGCGCCGGGCTGTACGACGATCCACAGCAACGCCTCGGTCTGCGCGCCGAGCAGCGCGAGATCGAACTCGGTGGCCAGACGCAGCACCTGACCGTCCACCAGGGCCTCCAGTCGTCGGCGGGCGGTCAGCGCCGTGGTGCCGGCGCGGCGGGCCAGGTCCGTGTAGGTGGCCCGGCCGTCCTCGGTCAGGGCGGCGATCAGCGCGGTGTCGACGTCGGCTTGCGTGTACGACGGTGCCGGCGTCTTCGGCGGCGTGGGGTCGGGGGCGAGTTCGGCCAGTTCGGTTGGGGAGAGGAGACCGGCGGTCCAGCGGAACGCTGTGGGGAAGACGCGCAGCAGGGTGTGGGCGGTCCAGGAATCGACGGCGTCGGTGGCGGGCAGGTCGCGCAGCAGCAGGTTGTTGCGGGCCTCCGGTCCCTCCAGGAAGAAGATCGTGGAGATCTCGTCGCCGCCGCCGAGGATGTCGACCCAGACGGTGTCGGTGCGGCGGGCCAGTGCCTGGGCGACCTGGCGGATCTTGTTGGGGCGGCAGCGGATGCGCAGGGCTGCGGGGATGAGGTGCGGGAAAAGCGCCGGGTTGCGTACGGCGGTGGCGCGCAGGGTGCCGTCGGCGTAGAGCAGCGCGACACGACGTACCACGGTGCGTTCGGACAGCCCCAGGCAGCGGGCCACCTCGCGCCATGAAGCACGCGGCGAGGCGACCAGCGTGGCCGCGATCCGCCGATCCGTTTCATCGAGCACCTGTCGCATGATCCGCATGATAGGCCGAGATGCTGGCGTACTTTCTGCGCGCGAGCCTTCGGCTTGGCGGTAAATCCCCCAAGCTCTCCTACAACAGTCTCGTCACCGAACGACCCGTTCGGATTCGGCACCCGCGGGATGAGGGAGAAGACCATGACTGATCACGGAGCCGACCTGCTGATCCGCGCGGGCGCGGTGCACACCCTGGTGCCCGGACAGGCTGTGCAGCGGGCACTGGCCGTGCGCGGCGACCGTATCGCCGCCGTGTCCGCCGACCCTCACGGCCTCGACCACCTGGTGAGCGCGGGAACGGAGGTGCACGAACTGCCGGATGCCACCGTGCTGCCCGCCTTCGACGACACCCACACCCATCTGATCTTCGCCGCGCTCGGCGCCCACGACGTCCCCGTCCACCACGCCCGGAACATCCCCGAGTTCCTCGACCTGATCCGGCAGCGGGCCGCCGTCACCCCCGAGGGCGACTGGATCCGCACCACCACCAAATGGCAGGAACTCAACCTGGTCGAGCGCCGCATGCCCACCGCGGCCGAACTCGATACGGCCACCGACCGGCACCCGGTCCTGGTCAAGCGCGGCGGCCACAACGACGTCGTCAACACCTACGCGCTACGGCTGGCGGGCATCACCGAGGACACACCCGTACCTCCCGGTGGCACGATCGGCCGCGGCACCGACGGCAAGCTCGACGGCCGGCTGATCGACAACGCCCTGCACCTGGTGGAGCATCTGGTCCCGGCCCCGGACCGGGCCCAGCGCATCGACGGACTGCGCCTGGCCAGCCGCGACTACGCCGCCACGGGCATCGGGACCGTGCGCGACTGCGCGGTGACCCCCGAGGACTACGCAGCGCTCCTGGCCGCACGCGCGGCGGGGGCGCTCGGCACCCGGGTGCGCGCGCTGATCTCGGCGCTCGGCCTGACCAGCGCGGCACAGGTGGAGGAACTGCTCGACGTCATGGAGGAGTGGCGTGACAACTCCGACCCGTGGCTGTCGGTGTGGGGTGTGAAGTTCGGCCTCGACGGCGGCCTGGAGGCCGGGGCCACCGAGGAGCCGTACGCCTGCGACCACGCCTTCTCCGGGATGCTGATCTGGGAGCCGGACGCGCTGACCGAGGCGGTCGAGGCCGTGGTGCGGCGCGGCTGGCGGGTCGGCACCCACGCCTACGGCGACCGCGCGGTCCGCACCCTCCTGGACGTCTACGAGCGTGTCCTTCAGCGCAACCCCGGCCTGCCCGCCGGCATGCTGGTGATGGAACACGGCGGCCTGGCCGGGCCCGAACAGCAGGCCCGCGCCGTCGAGTTGGGCATCCCCGTCACCATTCAGCAACCATTGCTGCACGACACCGCCGAGGTGGAGGAGGGCTTCTGGGGCCCCGAACGCGTCGCCCGCCTCTTCCCCGCCCGCGGCTGGATCGACCTGGGAGCCCAGGTCAGCGCCGGATCCGACTTCCCCGTCGGCCAGTTCGGCGCCATGCGCTCGGTGTGGGGCATGACCACCCGGCAGACCGTCATCGGCGTCAAGGGCCCCGAACACGCCATCACGTACGACGAAGCCCTCACCCTGCACACCACGGGCGCCGCCCGGCTCACCGGCGAGGAGCACCTGCGCGGCACCCTCACCCCCGGCCGCCTCGCCGACCTCACCATCTGGGACCGGGACCCCGCCCACTGCCCGGGTGACACCCTGCGCGACCTGAAACCCACGCACACCTTCGTCGGCGGCCTCCTGGTCGCCGCCACCGGCACGCGGTGAACACGCCGCCTCCTCACGGCAGGGCCAGTCAATCCACTTGGTGGCGACTGGCCCTGTCGTGGTCGTGCGGGCGCCCGTTGGGATGGTCCTGCTTCCGCCGACGGGCGGAATGTGCGGAGCCCGCCGTAGCCGCTACCGAGAGGTGTCGATGACCATGCCGGGTACCCGTTCGTTCGTGCAGGTCGATGTATTTTCCACGAGCCTCTACTCCGGCAACCCGGTCGCGGTCGTTCTGGACAGGACGGACCTGAGTGAGGAGGAGATGCAGCGGCTGGCGCGTTGGACGAATCCGTCCGAGACCACGTTCGTCCTGCCGCCCACCAACCCGGAGGCGGACTACCGGCTGCGGATCTTCACCCCGGGAGGCGAGCTGCCGTTCGCCGGGCACCCCACCCTCGGCTCCGCACGGGCCTGGCTGGACGGCGGCGGCAAGCCGCAGCACCCCGAGCACCTCGTGCAGGAGTGCGCTGCGGGCCTGGTCACCGTGCGCCGCGGCGAGGGCGTGCTGTCCTTCGCCGCCCCGCCGCGGGTGCGGTGCGGCGCGCTGGACGACGGCTACCTGAAGCGGATCGTGGCCGCGTTCGGCATCACACGGGAGCAGGTCGTGGCTCATCAGTGGGTCGACAACGGTCCCGGCTGGGCCGTGCTCCAGCTGTCCACCGCCGAGGAGGTCCTCGCCCTCGACCCCGACCTGACTCTCATCCCGGACGCGATGGTCGGCGCGATCGGCGCCTGTCCCGAGGGCTCCGAGTACGCCTTTGAGCTGCGCACTTTCGCCCCGGGCGCTGGTGTCCCCGAGGATCCCGCGTGCGGCAGCATGAACGGCGCCGTCGGCCAGTGGCTCACGTCCACCGGCGCCGCGCCCTCCAACTACCGGGTCTCCCAGGGCACGAGGCTGGGACGGGCCGCGAGCATCGAGGTCTCCGCCGATCCGGACGGCGCTGTCTGGGTCAGCGGCGCCGCCGTCATCTGTATCCGGGGCACCATCACTCTTTGACCTCCCTACCGTCATGTGGGGTCGGGGAGAGCGTCTTCATGGTGACGTAGCTGGTCACCGTGGCCACGCCGGGCAGGGCGGCCAGCTGGTTGGCGTGGAAGTCCTCGTAGGCGGGCAGGTCGGCCACCTCGACCTGGAGCAGGTAGTCGAAGTTGCCGGTGATGTGGTGGCAGGCGACCACCTCGGGCAACTGGGTGATCCCGCGCTCGAACGCGGTCACGTCCGCGCGGGTGTGCCGCATCAGTCTGACGCCGGCGAACACCCGCAGGCTGCGGCCGACCGCGGCGGGGTCGATCAGGGCCCGGTAGCCGCGGATGACTCCGGCTTCCTCCAACTGGCGTACGCGCCTCAGACACGGTGACGGTGACAGCCCGACCCGTGCGGCGAGCTCGTTGTTGCTGATGCGACCGTTCTTTTCGAGCTCGACCAGGATCAACCGGTCCACTTCGTCCATGGTGGCAGATTATTGCGCGCAGGCGTTGACTACCACAATCACACGCCCTCCGTGGGCGCAATTTGCTGCCAAAATTGCTGCCATCTGTCCCGATCTGAACTTCGGTCGGCGAGGCTTCATGACGTCATACCGATGTCCACGGAAGGCCAGCCATGCCGGGCAACAGCACCATCACCGTCCACGCCGACCGCGAGATCCACCCCAGCCGCGCCGTGGCACCGCCCATCTACCAGACCGCGACGTTCTCGGCCGAGGACGGCGAGACGTTCGCGCGGGGCGCCGTCGAACCGCGGGGCAAGGACTTCTACACCCGCTTCGGCAACCCGAATCACGCCCAAGTGGCGGCCGTCGTAGCGGAGTTGGAGGGCACCGAGGCCGCGATCGTCACCGCGTCCGGGATGGCCGCGCTCACCACCGCCGTGCTGGCACTGGTGTCCGCCGGTGACCACGTCATCGGGCAGAAGTCCACCTACGGCGGCACCGGTTCGGTGCTGCTGAACCTGCTGCCGCGCCTGGGAGTGTCGACCACCGTGGTGGACCAGACCGATCCGGAGGCGTTCGCGAAGGCGCTCACTCCGCAGACCCGGCTGATTCTGGTGGAATCCCCGAGCAATCCGCTGCTGCAGATCACCGACCTGCGCGCCGTCGCGGAGCTGGCTCGCGCCCACGGCGTGCTCACCCTGGCGGACAACACCTTCGCCACCCCGCTGAACTCGCGTCCGGCGGACTTCGGCATCGACCTGGTCTGGCACAGCGCGACCAAGTACCTCAACGGCCACTCCGACGTCTCCGCAGGCGTGATCGCCGGGCCGGCCGAGCTGCTGAACCAGATCTGGGACGTCGGACTGCTCACCGGCGCCACCCTCGGCCCCATCGACGCCTGGCTGCTGCTGCGCGGCATGCGCACCCTGCCCCTGCGGGTGCCCCGGCACAACGCCAACGGCCAGGCGCTCGCGGAGGAGCTCGGAGAGCACCCGGCCGTGGCGAAGGTGCACTATCCGGGCCTTGCGTCCCACCCGCAGCACAAGCTGGCGGCCCGTCAGATGAGCGGTTTCGGCGGGGTGCTCGGCATCGAGTTCACCGGCGGCTTCGAGATGGCCGACGCCTTCCTCGGCAAGCTGCGCTACTCCCTGCGGTCGGCCAGCCTCGGCGGCATCGAGTCCCTTGCCGTGCACCCGGCGTCCATGTGGCGCGGGATGCTCAGCGAGGACCAGATCGCCGAGTCGGTGCCGCTGGGCCTGGTCCGGCTGGCCGCGGGCACGGAGGACACCGCCGACCTGGTCGCCGACGCCCTCGCCGCCGCGGACGCCGTACACACCGCGGCGGCGAGCGCCTGAACCACATGAGAGCGACGGTCACGCGCAGCGGCAACGCACCCACCCGTGCACACACGTGACCGGTGTTGGTTTCACCCCAACCGGCCCTTGGTGTGCTGGCGATCCTGGCCCTCATGGCGAGCCAGGACGACACCCGCGTGCAGCTGCACTTCACCGGCGGCCTGGCGCTGGCCCTCTCCCGCGTCGGCTACCTGCGGCAGAAGACCCTGACCGCCCGCAACTGACCGGCGCGGCCGCGAGTGGAGCCGCGGCAACCGCACAACATGATCTTCAACCCATCCGAAAACACCCGTGAAGGAGTGCAACCGATGAAAACCCTGCTCACTGGCGGCACCGTGGTCAGCATGGACCCGGCGGTCGGCGACTTCGACCGCGGCGACGTGCTCATCGAAGACGGCGTGATCGTCGCCGTGGCCGAGCGCATCGACGCGTCGGACGCCGAGGTCATCGACGCCGCCGACCGGATCGTCATGCCTGGCTTCGTCGACAACCACCGCCACAGCTGGCAGACCGCGTTCCGAGGCGTCGGCGCGGACTGGACGTTCCCCGAGTGGGCACTGGCCATGCACGGCACGGTCAAGCCCCACTACCAGCCCGAAGACGTCTACGTAGGCACCCTCCTCGGCCGCCTGGAGGCCCTGCACTCCGGCGTGACCACGATGCTGGACTGGTACCACGTGGCGCAGACCCCCGACCACGAGGACGCCGCCGTCGCGGCGCTGCGCGACGTGCCGGGGCGGTCCATCTTCTGCCTCGGCGCCGGATGGGCCACTCCCGACCCCGTCGACACCACCATCCGCCGCGTCCGCTCCGAACTCACCGACGGTGGCCTGGTCACCATGGCCTGGGGGCTGCGCGGTCCCGAAGACACGAGTATTGACACCCTTGCCCGGGAGCTGAAGCTGGCCGCCGAGCTCGGGCTGCGCACCAGCCTGCACACCGGCTCCGACGGAACACAACGCCCCGTCGCCGACCTGAACGAGCACGGACTGCTGCGGGAGACCACCACATACGTGCACGCCAACGGGATCAGCGACGAAGAGCTGCGGATGCTCGCCGATACGGGCAGCTCGATCTCGATCAGCCCCGACGTCGAGCTGAAGATGGGCTTCGGCTGGCCGATGACCGGACGAGCGCTGGCTGCCGGTCTGCGTCCGACGCTGTCCGTCGACGACGTCCCGTCGGTCGGCGGCGACATGTTTTCCACCCTGCGTACCGCCTTCGCCGTCCAGCGCGGCCTGGACGGCGGCCTCAACTCCCGGGACCTGCTGGCCTTCACCACCATCGACGCCGCCGCCTCCTGCGGACTCGACACCCGGACCGGCAGCATCACACCCGGCAAGGACGCCGACATCATCCTCCTGCGCGCCGACGACATCACCGTCTTCCCCGTCACCGACCCAGCCGCCACCCTCGTCAGCCACGGCCACCCCGGTCTCGTCGACACCGTCCTGGTCGCCGGCCGCGTCGTCAAACGGGATGGAGCCCTGGTCGGCGTAGACCTGCCCGCGCTGAAGACGCGCTTGACCGCCTCCCGTGACCGGGTCGCAGCCGCCGCCGGCATCCGACTCGGCCGCAGCTGGCGTCCCCAGCCCGCAGCGAAGTAGCCGCACCAAGCAAACCTGCTGGCCCACCCGCCCGTGTACATGAAGGGAAACTGGCTGATGAAACTCGTGACGTTCACCGATTCGGGCCGGGTGGCGCTCGGCCTCGTAGACGACGATTCGACGCTCTTGGCCGCAAGCACCCGCTGATGCGGCCCGTCCCCACGCAGCCCGCTGCCAGAAGCCGGACGGGCAGGTCGTTGATGACGGTTGGCTGGGGCGCACCAACGTGCGAGGGCAGTGCGCCGCAGCCTGTTCCCGTCCGTCCAGTCCAGGCCGGGCGTGGTTCGACGGTAGAGGGTTGCTCGGCATGCCGCGAGGTAACGGGCCCGAGCAGCACCGGTGCCGGAGCGGGTGGTCTGCTGTCAGGCTGACGGGCGGGCGATGCCTTGGGGCCGTGGCTGGGCGGAGGCCGCTTCGATGGCGAATCCGAGGCGAATCCGAGAAGTGCCGCGGCGGCGCGTGCCAGCTGCTGCGTTGGGACATAGGCGACTTGGTGGTCCACCAGAGTGGTGATGGCGAGGGCCTCGCCGGTGCAGTGGATGCATGCTGCCGCGGCCTCGGCGTAGCGGCCGTGCCACTCGCTGCGGTGACGAAGCCCCGGTCGCCGCCGCCGTCGGCCGCACCGTGGAGACCCTCGGCGGCAGCGGCGCCATCGTCAACTGCTCCTCCCACAGCCAGACACCAGAACCCGCCCACCGGTCAAGGAGGCAGCAGGGGCGCGAAGTACAGTGCGCCGCCCCCGCTACGTCCGGCCGGTGTGAGCAGGGCGTGCCCCGGGCTGCGGTCGAGTGCAGCCCCTCCTGGGCCCCGACGACCTGCCCACTGCGTCGTCGGAATGGATACCGCGTTGGTCACCTGACGGCCGGGACGCGAGAACTGCTCACCGGCCCGCAGTCGGCAGCCCACCAGGGCACCGAGGACCAGGCGAACAGGTCGGTATCGACGGCGCCCGGGCACAGCCGTCGTCCGGCAGGGCGAAGCCGACACCTCGCCACAACAGCGGCCCAAGAGCCAGCGAGCCTTGCCCCGCGCCCAGCACGCCGGGCGGCGCACGGCGCGCCGCGTCCCGGACTCTCAGCCCCACACCAGGGCGGCCAGGCAGCGATCGCCCGGTCCCGCCACTCCCCCGCGGACGGCAAGGATGCCCGAGCACGGCCACCGTCGCTCCTGGCAGGGGACGGCGCCGCCTGCTCAGGCTTCGGCTCCGTCCTCCTCAGTGGCGATGAAAACCTGGGAAGGGAATGTTTTTCTCCCTGGCTTTCTGATTGGTCGAGTTCTGTGCCCGTACTGGATGCGCTCGGGGCTCATGCGGACGCTGCCGGGTCGGCCGTCGGGATCGACGTCATTGCTTCCGGCTCACCGCCAGACACCATCTGGCTCGATGCGCTGGATTCCCTTCTGTCGTGCCGATGATTGTCTGCCCCAGTCGTTCATAGGGCCGTTCACACTGGCGCGCAAACATTCAAGGCGCCACGGCCGCCTGAGCTCCTCGGTTTCAGAACGTTCAAGTTGGCCGAATATCGTGATGGCTTGGTGGCGGTCGGCCGCGCCGGCGGATGATGAGAGGCCGGTCTGGCAGTCACTGGCCGCCGAGGTGACGGCAGCGGAATCACGATTGAAACAGCCCATCTGTGCGGCGGTGGTGGCGGATCGTAGCTCCCCAGATGAAATTCTGATGAGCCCCGGGCAGGTCAAGGCTGCTTAACGGCCCATGAAGGGGCACGGGTTTCGCCTCGGACCGGCTGATTCCGTCATGGTCACTGCGTCGCTGCCGACGCTAAATTCGCCTTGATCGACCACCGTTCCCCACCAAATAACTGGCAGGGTTCCGGCCTGGGGCGAAAATGGCGCTCGGCCAGGGAAAGGGCATGATGAGCCGCTTAAGACCTTCCGGCCGCTGGGCCACAGGGCTGGTCACCCTCACCGTGACCGCTGCATCCACACTCGCCGCCGTAACTGCCGTGGCCGGCCCAGCCGCCGCGACAGCGCATCCGAAACCCGCGGCAACCGCCGACCAGCCGAAGCTCGGCGACGTCTGCACCTCCGCCGACCTCGGCGCGCGCCACCCCTACATCAAGTCCACCGAAGTGGTCCCGACGATCACCCACTTCAAGGGCTGGTACGTCACCGAGGGCACGACCGGCAACCAGACCGTCACCACCAGCACCCAGACGACCATCTCGGTCTCCGTCGGCCTCAACGGCAATGTCGAGGGCGGTTTCGCCGTCGAGACCCTCGGCAAGGTCGGCGCGAGCC
The DNA here is from genome assembly GCF_046549115.1 of Streptomyces sp. x-19. Lineage (NCBI taxonomy): Bacteria > Bacillati > Actinomycetota > Actinomycetes > Kitasatosporales > Streptomycetaceae > Streptomyces > Streptomyces sp. x-19. The sequence goes on from NZ_JAJPWK010000008.1 coordinate 43,726, forward strand.
TGGGGCTGAACGTCAAGGTCGACTACTCCTCCACCAGCACCGAGTCGAATGCGGTCACCTGGAACTTCAACCAGCCCGGCTACTACGGCGCCTACAAGGGCACCAAGAAGGTCACCGGTACGTACGGAAGCCTCAACTGCAACCGCGTCCAACAGGGCGACGGCAGCTGGGCGTTGAAGTGGATCGAGGGGTCCGGCAACGGCAGCTTCACCACCTACACCACCCTTGAGGAAGGTGCGGTGCGCTGCCAGGACAAGGTGCCCGCAGGCAGCATCATGGCCAAGGCACAAGACCTCCTCGACTGCGGCTCGGCCACCGCGAAGGCCGAGCACCCGGCGGGTGCGGTGGCGCCGACGGCGAAGCAGAAGCAGAAGCGGGACAGCCTCGCGCAGCGCCCGGCTCTCACCAGCGGCACGTCCGCCCAACTGCCCAAGGCCACCGGGCACAGCACGCGGGCCGCTCTCGACTGCCAGGCCAGCGCCTACAAGATCGCTGTACCCGGCAAGCCCCTGTCCTGGGGCGCCCCGCTCCTGGCGGACGACGGCGTCCGCCTGCGGCCCTCGACGATCTTCAGCGCTCACCTGGACAACTGGCGCCTGTGCAACGTGACGGAGAACAACGGGGTCATCGAGGCGTCCCTGTGGAACTGGGGCAACGGCGGGTGCGCGACCATCGCCGCGCAGAACGCGGCCACCGAACGGGCGGTCCTGCAGACGGCCCCCTGCACGGAGGACGACCTCCAGCGGTTCTACATCTACCGCGACGTTCCCGGCAGCTCGAAGATCGGTGTGCAGAACAAGTACACCGGCTCCATGATGGGCCACGACCGGTACGCGGACGGGGAGTTCATACGCCAGTACTCCAGCGGCAGGCAGGACGGTACGGGTACGTACACCCTGATCGGAGTCTGACGGCCCACACCCCGTGAGCGGCCCCGCACGTGAACCCCCAAACTCCCGGTTTCGTGCGGGGCCCTCCGCGCCCCAAGGCCGGAATAGTGCACGGTCGGAATCCCCCTCCCGCCAGCAGAGCAAAGCCTGCGCTCCGGTTGCCGCCCTGACCTCACCCCTGCCGACGACGGCACTGCGGGGCGGCACCTGATCCGCAGCCGGCACTACAACAACGTCACCGACGCCGACGGCAACCACATTCCCGCCGGCGAGGTGCGCGAGGTTCCCTGGGTCGCCATCACCCCGGTCGTCCGCGTCATCCGCGTCATCGGCGTCCTGAGACGGATGGTCCCGCCCGGCGAACTCCTGTTGAGCAGCGCACATCACGACGTCGCCTGCCCGGGCCGCCACCCTGGCTCGCTCAAACTGGTGGCTGTGACCATGCGGCTCAAGGACTTCGTGGCCTGGGCGAACCGTGAGGTCGAATGCCCGAAGCGCGACTACGGCCTCCTCGACCCGAGCCCGCGAGCGGCGGACGAGCACCGGTAGCGACCGGCCGTCGACGAATACGCTTGAGCCGGCCGCACGGCCGGCGGCGACCAGGTCCCGCAGCTGCTCGTGCGTGATCGCCGGGCCGTGCGGACCGTAGCGGTCGGCGCCGGCGAACACCACCCGGCTGAGCGCCACCGCGGATAGGTGCCTTCGACGGCGACTTCAGGGTCTTGGAGTGCTTCGCACGGAACCGGCCTGCCTATCCCTCATCGGCCTCCTGGCCGTTGGCTTCGTTGGCTTCGTTGGCTTCGTTGGCACGGTCGATCTCGGCCATGTGCTCCTCCGCCCAGGTCCGCAGCCCCGCAAGCGCGGCTTCCAGGGACAGCCCGAGTCCGGTGAGTCGGTAGAAGACCCGCGGTGGCACGGTCGGTTCGACCCGGCGCGACACCAGCCCGTCGCGGGTCAGGCTTCGCAGCGTCACGGACAGCATCTTCTGGGAGACGCCGGGCATCCGGCGTCTCAGCTCCGCGAAGCGCACCTCGTCCGGTGCGGCATCGGCGAGCGTCTTGACGGCCATGGACGTCCACTTCGTACCGATGCGGTCCAGCAACTGCCGCGTCGGGCAGTGGGGATCGAACAGATCGCCGCGTACCTCACGACCGGCGGCCCGGGCTCCTCTGGTGGTCACCTGTGGCTCACCACCTTCCCTGAAAGTGCCGTCTTGGAAGCGGCCGGACAGTTACCTACCGTTCTATGGTCACCAATGGTAACCATCCGGAGGAGCCATCATGCCCGTAGCCGCCACACACCACCTGCGCCGCATCGTGACGAACGGCGTCCAACTCAACGTCGCCATCGCGGGGGACGGACCTGCGGTCCTCCTGCTGCACGGCTTCCCGCACACCTGGCAACTCTGGAGCGGCATCATGGGCCGACTGGCCGGGCGGTACCGGGTCATCGCCCCGGACCTGCGAGGCTTCGGTGCCAGCGCACGTGCCGTCGAGGGTTACGACGCAGGCACCCTCGCCGCCGACGCCGAAGGGCTGCTCGACGCGCTGGGCGAGCCCTCGGCAGCGGTGGTCGGCATCGACGCGGGCACCGCCCCCGCCGTCCTGCTCGCGCTGCGCCGGCCCGGCCTTGTCCGGCGCCTGGTCGTGATGGAAGCACTGCTCGGCCGTCTACCCGGAGCAGAGCACGTCGTCGCGGGCGGCGCCCCGTGGTGGTTCGGCTTCCACGCCGTCCCCGGCCTCGCTGAGACCGTCCTGGCCGGCAACGAGGCCCAGTACATCGACTGGTTCCTCGACTCGGGGACGCTCGGGCGAGGAGTACCCGACGACGTTCGTGCAGCCTTCGTCCACGCGTACACCGGGAGCGAGGCCCTTCGCTGCGCGTTCTCCTACTACCGGGCCCTGCCCACCAGCGCGCAGCAGATCCAGGACGCCGTCGCGACGGCTCGGCTGACCATGCCCACCATGGCCGTCGGCTCCCACCCCGTCGGCACCGGGCTCGAACGCCAACTCCGTCCCATCACCGATGACCTGGTCGGACACCAACTCCAAGACTGCGGCCACATCATCCCCCTCGACCGCCCCGACGCATTGTTCGCGCTCCTTGCTCCCTTCCTCTCCGCCGATCTACCGAAGTGACCGGAGCGGGGCCGAAGAATCACGGTCGGCGGTTCGGGCGTTCGTCCCAGCGCTCAGGCTTACGCAGAGCTGGTGCGGAACTTCGTGCGCGCCAACCTCACCCTGGGGCAGCAGGCCCCCCGCTATCAACGCCACGGTGTCCCCGGCGGGGCCTTGACCGTCACGGACACCACGCAGACGTCACCCCGGCCGCTGCCCTACCCGAGTGTCGCTTGGTGGTGGACCGTCTGAGACCAGCGGTCGTATCAGGGCCGATCGATGGTCTCAGACGGAATGAGGTTGCAGCGGCGGGTCGTTCATCGCGTCCTCGGCGGGGGCTTCGCCCTGGTCGTCCGTGATTCTCATGACGCTGAGGCCGTGGGACTGGCCGCAGCGTCTGACCCGCGGCGCGGACCGGGAACATCGTCGTTGCCGCCGGCCGCGCGGCCGCTGCTCCGGAACGCGCTACGACGACTGCCTGCCAGGCGCGGACTCGTTCGCACTCCCACTCACGGGCCCACGCGCCCTGGCCGCCACCGCCCGATGCAACTGCGCGGCGCCGCCCGCCGGGCCGCGTCCGACGTACCCTCCGTGCCGGGCACGCCGAACAGCACATGCACCGCGCCGCCCAGCCGGGCCCGAGCGTCCCGGCCGAGCGACCACGGATCACCTGCGGACCGCTCCGGGAACCCACAGGCGCTGCATGTCCGATCCTCCTGTTCTCACTTCTGCTCCTGCTCCTGCTCCTGCTCCTGCTCCTGCTCCTGAGGTCAGGCTCGGCGTCCGCCGTCGACCGACAGGGTGGTGCCGGTGATGTAGGCAGACTCGTCTGAGCACAGCCAGATCGCGGCGTCGGCGATCTCGTCCGGGGTGGCGAGGCGGCCGAGCGGGGTGAGCGCTTCGTGCTGGGCGATCATGCCGGTGCCCTCGGCGACCTGCTCCAGTTTGGCGGTGCGGGTCATTCCGGGAGCGAGGGCGTTGACACGGATGCCGTCAGGGGCGTAGTCGACGGCGGCGGCCTTCGTCAGCCCGATGACACCGTGCTTGCCGGCCACGTACGCGGGAGAGCGCGGGATGGCGTACAGGCCGCCGCCGGAGGCGATGTTGACGATCGCCCCGCCTCCGGCCCGGCGCAGCTCCGGGATCTCGTGCTTGACGCAGAAGAACGTGCCGGTCAGGTTGATCCGCAGCACGCGCTCCCACTCCGGTGCCGTCATCTCGGTCAGTTCCTGGCCACTGGAGGCGACGCCGGCGTTGTTGACCGCCAGGTCCAGCCGTCCGAACGCCGTTACGGTCGTGCGGATCGCCGAGCGGACGGAGTCCTCGTCGGCGATGTCGACCGGGACGGCGATCGTGCGGCCGCCTGCCGCGGTGATCGCTTCGGCGGTCTCGTGCGCTGCGGCCTCGTCCAGGTCGAGGACCGCCACCGCTGCGCCGCGGCGGGCGAGACCGGACGCGATGGCGCGTCCGATCCCGCTGCCGGACCCGGTGACCAGGCCGACCTTGCCGGTGAAGTCGCTCACGCGAGCGTCTCGTGGTTCGCCCATGCCGCCTTGTACGGGTAGCGGGCCCGCCAGGTGTCGAACACCTCGTCGACTTCCGGCGAGGCGAAGAGGGTCCCCAGCGCCTCCAGGTCGGCGACGCCGAGTTGGATGACGACGGTGGCGATGAACGCCGGGATCTGCTCCTCGCCGGGTACTCGGATGTGGCGCCGCGCGGCGAACGTCAGGAGCGAGCCGGTGTTCTTCGCTGCCGTTTCGACATCCGTCAGGTACTGGTCCAGGTCGGTGTCGGGAATCGGTTCGGTGAACTGAACGAACAGTGTGTGGTTGATCATGCCCCCATGTGACCACCGAATTGTCGGTCGCGTCCAAGACCCGTCACGCCTCGTTCGATAACCTATGAGAATGGATCTGTTGGAGATCAGAGAGCTGCGATACTTCGTCGCCGTCGCCGAGGAACTGCACTTCGGCCGCGCTGCCGCCAGACTCTCCATCGCGCAGCCCGCCCTGTCGAAGTCCATCCAGCGCATCGAGTCACGGCTCCGCGTGCAGTTGTTCGACCGCACCAGCCGCAGCGTCGCGCTGACATCGGCGGGCGCCGCTCTGCTGGAACACGGCCGGCACGCTCTGAACGCGATGACGATCGCCGTGCAGAACGCACAGCGGGCTGCCGGCGACGAACCGCTCAGGTTCGTCATCAAACCCGGCGGGGACGCGAACCTGCTCTCCGGAATCCTCGCCGCCTACGCTCAGCACCCCTGCGCCCGGCAGGTCGACATCCTCTTCAGCGGTGCCGCCGACCGGACCGACCATCTCCACGACGGACGCGCCGATGTGGCCCTGCTCTACGCCCCCTTCGACGACCTCACGGGGTTCGCCGCAGAGACGCTCCACGTCGAGGACCGCGTGGCCGTCCTCCCGGAAGGGCACCGGCTCGCCGCCCGCGACAGCATCGCCCTGGCCGAACTCGACGGCGAGGTCTTCCCCCGGTGGCCGGGTGTTCCCGACGCCGGGAACGGCCCCGAGATCGCCGATGGCGCCGCACTCGTGGCGCTGGTCAGGATCGGACGTGCCGTCGCCGTCGTGCCCCGCTCGCTCATCACGCCGGCACCCCCGGGCATCGTGTGTGTACCCGTCCCTGACGCAGGCCCGAGCCGGATCGTCATCGCCCGTCGCGAACACGACCACCGCAACCACGTCACCGCGCTCGTCACCGCCGCCGCGTCACTGCGACAGAAGTGACCAGCCGCAGCAGCCGACTTGGGCGAGCCACTCGGCCTGGCGAGAGGACGGGGCGACCGCATCACCGATCTCGGGCTGGACGGGCCAACCGCCTCGGCTTCTGAGCCCGGCTCGGCCGGCTGCGCCGCTACGGCAGATCCCGGCGCATCAGGTCGGCGTAGGTCTCGCGGCGTACCACGGCGCGGTGCGCGCCGTCGCGGACGAAGACCACCGGCGGGCGACGCGCGCCGTTGTAGTTGTTGCTCAGCGCATAGGTGTAGGCGCCGGTGACCGGCACGGCGATCAGGTCCCCGACCCGCGGGTCCTCCAGCGGGACGCCGGCACTGAGGATGTCGCCCGACTCGCAGTGCCGGCCCACCAGGCGGCACAGCTCGCCCCCGCCGGTCGGGCGGCCGGCGACGGCGGCCTCGAAGCGCTGCTGGTACAGGGAGACTTCGAGGTTGTCGCCCATGCCGCCGTCGACGGCGACGAAGGTGTGGCCTCCGTCGCGCTTGACGGAGACGACCCGGTACAGCGAGACGCCGGACTCGGCGACCATCGAGCGGCCCGGCTCGATGAGGATGCGGGCGTCAGCGGGCAGCAGGCGTCGGGCGACGTCGGTGACGGCGTCGAGGTACGCCTCCACCGCGGGCGGTCGGTCGGCGTAGGTGTAGCGGGAGCCGAGGCCGCCGCCCACGTCGTAGACGGCGAAATCGCCGAGTTCGGCGACCGCCTCGACGGCCTGCGCGAAGGGTTCGAGGTCCATGATCTGCGACCCGACGTGCACGTGGACGCCGTCCAGCCGCAGCCGGTCGCCGCCGCGCAGCCGCGCGATCGCCGCCCGGGCCTGCGGCAGGGGCAGCCCGAACTTGGAGCCGTTCTGGCCGGTGGACACGGCCTCGTGGGTGTCGGGGCAGATGCCGGGGGTGACCCGAACCAGTACTCCCTGCTCCGCCGCGGTGTCGGCGAGGATCTTCTCCAGCCGGTCGATGTCGTCGAAGTTGTCGACGACGACCGTCCCGGCGCCGGCCTCGACGGCGAGGCGCAGCTCCTCCTCGGTCTTGGCGTTGCCGTGGACGACCAGGCCGGCCGGGTCCGCGCCTGCGGCGAGGGCGAGGGTCAGCTCGCCGCCGCCGGCCACGTCGATGCCGAGGCCCTCCTCCGCGAGCAGCCGCATGACGGCGGTGCAGGGGAACGCCTTGGAGGCGAAGACGGCGCGGGAGTTCGGCCAACGGGCGGCCAGGCCGTCGGCGTACCGGCGGGCGCGGGCGCGGACCGACGCCTCGTCGAGGATCAGCGCGGGAGTGCCGTAGGACTCGGCGAGTTCGGCCGCCGGTACGCCGCCGATCACCAGTCTGCCGCTCCCGTCCCGGGTGGTCCCGGGCGGGAACAGCCCCAGCAGTTCCCGGCCTGCCTGCGTCTGCGTCGTTGCCATCCGCGCTCCTTGTGCCACTGATCCGTCCCGCTCTCCTGCCATCGTCCCGCTACGGTCACTCCGGATCCTCGTTGACATCGTCAATACGGGTCTCCCAGACTTGACGCCCACAACAATCCTGCGAGTCGGGGGTGCACATGCGGGAGTCCGGCGCTCGGGGGCACCTGCCCGTCCGTCAGCTCGTGGACAACATCGGCCCGGCGCTGCTGCGCCTGGTCCAGGAGGGGACCGGCAGCGGCGGGCCGCTCACCGACATCGCCATCCATGCCCCGGGTGCGCCGGCACAGCTCGGCCCCGGGTGCGTGGTGCTGGGGGTGGGCGTGACCACGGAGGCCGAGCTGCGCGAGCTGACCGCGGCCATGTCGCAGGCTGGTGCGGAGGTGCTGGCGGTGAAGGCCCCCGTGCCGCCGTCGGCCGACGACAAGCCGGCGATCATCGAGGTCAACCAGGGCGCGTCCTGGATGCACGTGGCGACGACTGTCCGTGAGCAGTTGCTTGAGTACGCGAGGACGCGCGTGCGCTCGGCCGGCAGCGGCGCGGAGCTGTTCGCCCTGGCGAACGCGGTTTATGAGGCCGTCGGCGCCCCGGTCACCATCGAGGACCGCTTCTCCGCGCTGGTCGCCTGGTCGGAGGGGCAGGACCGGACCGACTCCGAGCGGATCGAGAGCATCCTGGGGCGGGCCGTGCACCAGCGGACGCTCGCCGAACAGCGCGAGCGTCAGGAGTTCGAGCGGCTCCATGCCAGCACCGAACCGGTGTACATGGAGGCGACCGGGGCGGATCAGCTGGCCAGGGTGGCCATCGCGGTCCGGGCCGGTTCGGACGTCCTCGGCTACATCTGGGCCGCCGTCACCGGTCCGCTCGACGAGGCGGCCACAGCCCGGCTGCGCGAATTCGCGCCGGTGGTCGCGCTGCAGTTGGTCGGCCTGCGCACGGAGACCAGCTACGCGCGCCGCCAGCGCGGCGAGCTGGCCGCCGCGGTACTCGGCGGGGCGGCCGATCCGGTGGAGGCGAGCCGGCTGCAGCTGGGCTCCGGCCCGGTCTGCGTCCTGGCCGCGGCCCCGCGGCTGGCCGGCCGCACAGGATCAGACGCGTCGGGCTCCGACGCGCTGGACGCCGCCGGGCTACGCCGGTTCGCGGACACGCTGGAGTACTTCCTGGCTGCCGTGCACCCCCGTTCAGCCCTGGTGGCGGGCACCGGAGTGGTGTACGTACTGGCCGGCTGGCCTGCGGAACACGCCACGGCTCTGGAGTCGGCCGCCGCCCTGGCCCGCGACTTCCTCGCGCGGACCCCACTGGCCGGTGACTACGTGGTCGCCGTCGGCGGCCCGGCCGAATCGACGGGCCGGATCGCCGACGTGCGGGCGCAGGCGGACGCCGCGCTGCGGGCGCTGCGGCATCCGGCCGTCCGCGGACCGGCCGTACGCACCGTGGAGGACATGGCGCTGGCGGTTCTGCTGCTGCACCTCGCCGACGCGACGGAGTCGCTCGGCCTGCCGGACGCCTGCGGCGCGCTGCACCGACTGCGCCAGGAAGAGGGCCAGGACGGTCCGCTGGCGGCGACCCTGGCCGCCTATCTCGCCGCCGCGGGAGCCACCGACACCGCGGCGGAGGCCCTGCACATCCACCCCAACACCATGCGCTACCGGCTGCGCCGTATCCGCGAGGTCTCCGGGCTGGACTTCGCCGATGCCGACGCCATGCTGCTCGTGCACCTTCAGCTCCGGGTGCGCGAGCTGCGGACAGGCGCTTCCCAAGGCTCCGGCTGATCCCGGAACGAGCGCGTGTAGCGGCACCCGTCCAGGTCGACCCAGAGCACCGCGCCGTCCAGGGCGGGGCCGGACGTCAGGCGCTCCGGCAGCCGGGGGTCGGCTCCGATGCGGAACGTCCCGTCGTCGAGCGGGACGAGTTCCGGTTCGTCGCAGGGCGCTTCCACGCCGGTCGCGGCGATCATGTGCAGTCGTCCCGCCCGCTGCACGATGCTGAAGCTGGGATACCAGGGGGTGTAGCTCCGGTAGTGACCTGCGAGTGCGTGCGGCGGAGCAGTCGGCGTGGAGGGGCTGGGGCCCAGTGACTCGGGTCCGTAGAGCCAGCGTCCGTCCAGAGAGTGGTGGTAGGCGGACCATCCTGGGTGATCGCACACCAGCCGCCCGTCCCCCGCGTCGTACAGCCTGCCGGTCACCCCTTCCGAGGTGAGCGAGAGACGGTCGTCCCGCGTGGCCTCGACGCGGATCTGACGCGGCGTCGTGCCGTGGATCCCGACGTGGCGCTGGGCGTCGGGGATCCGCTCCGGGTCGAACAGCGCCGGGTCCGCCGGGGCTCCCTGGACGACGGCGAGTAGATGTCGGGCGAAGCGGTCGATGATCTGGCACTCGCCGGGTGCGTTGGTCAGCACGGCGACACCGTGCCCGCCGTCGGTGTCGACGGCGAGGTACGAGCGGTAGCCGACCATCCCGCCGGCGTGCGTCAGCCAGGTGCGGCCGTGGATCACTTCCACGTCCACGCCGAGCGCGTAGCCCGAACTGGCCGTGCCCGCAGGCACCGTGACGATCTGTCGGAACGACTCCGGCCCGATGATCCTGGTGCCGTCCAGGGTGCCCCGGCCCAGCAGCATGCGGGCGAACAGCCCCAGATCGGAAGCGGTTGCCAGCACGTTCCCATCGGCCGCGGAATACTCGAAGAAGCCGGCCGGCGCGAGCGGGGCCGACGGCAGCGGCGGGCGGTCGTCGCGCAGGAACCGGTATCCGGTGGCGAGTTCGGCGATGTCCTCGTGAGTGATCCGCGCCGCCGAGTCGCGCATGCCCAGGGGCCGCAGCAGCCGTTCGGCCATGGCGTCCGCCAGCGATTCCCCCGTCACCTGCTCGACGATCAACCCCAGCAGGTTGTAGCCCTCGTTGGAGTAGTGGAACAGCTCACCTGGTTCGGCCCAGGTCCTCGCATCGCGCAGCGCGTAGCCGCGTGCGGCGGCATCGGGCAGTGCGTCGGCCCCGGCCAGCAGGCCGGAGGTGTGCTGCAGGAGGTGCCGGACGGTGATCGCGCGGGAGCCGTCGTTCGGGGCGAACCAGGGCAGGTGGTCGGCGACCGCCGCGTCGAGGTCCACCTTCCCCTCGTCCGCCAGTATGCCGAGCAGGAAGGCGGTGAAGGTCTTGCTGACGGAACCGATCTCGAACCGCGTGTGACGGGAGACCGGCGCCCCGGACTCCGCGTTCGCGAAGCCTGCGGTGACGCACGCGGACTCGCCGGTCGCATCGACGACGCTGATCGCGATTCCCGGCACCGGCCACCAGGTCCGCAACCGCTCCGCAAGCCCGGAGAGCACCCGTTGCACATCCATCAGACGCCCGCCTTCCGCGAACCGAATCCCGCGAACCGGTCCGGACCCAGCTCGACCTGGGAGGAGTCGATCTCCGCGTCCGGCCGGTCGCCTTTGACGAACCGTCGGCACAGCGGGTACAGCAGCACGGCCAGCAGCGCCACCGCGAGACTCGTGGCGAACGTCGCGGCCTCGTTGACGGCCGTACTCCACGCCAGGTACATGATCATCGCGGTGGGCAGCGCGACGACCAGGACCGCGCCTGGCCAGCCGCCGGGGACCCGAACCGGCCGGAGCATCTGTGGATACCTCCAGCGGAGGACCAGGAAGGCCACGAATTCCAGCAGGATCGAGGCCAGGGTGAGCAGCACCGTGGCCCGCAGGATCGAGCTGAAGTCGACGGCAGAGAGCACGACGACGACGGTGGTGCTCGTCAGCAGCGCACCCACCGGCGTGTTGAACCGTCTGCTGTCCCGGGCCATCCAGCGCGGCAGGTACGCGTCCGCGGCGAGCGCCCGCGGGACCCGGGTGCTCGTCAGCAGGATCGCCATGAACAGGCCCACCAGGGAGAGCATCGATCCCAGGGAGATCAGCACCTTCAGCCAGATTCCGCCCAGGGCGTCGCCGGCCACGATGAAGTCGCCCTGGACCCAGTCGGCGGGCGAACCCCGGTGCAGCCCGCTGCCGATGGCGGCGATGGTGGGCAGCAGGTAGGCGGCGATGATCAGCGGGACCGAGATGACCAGGGCCCGGGTGTAGGTCCGGTGTGCGTCGGCGACCTCGCCCAGCACGGTGCTCGGGCCGTCGAAGCCGAGGTACAGCCACACGATCACGCTGAGCGCGCCGGCCACCGACGACTGGACGCTCTCCCCCGGCACCATGAAGGGCGAGAGCACGTTGATCCCGTTGCCGACCGCATGCCAGATGCCGAGGACCGTCAGCACCGCGAACGGTGCGAGGATCAGCAGCATCATCCCGACCGAGTACCCGCTCACCGCCTTGGAGCCGCGGTAGTTCAGGTACGCCATCGGGACGATGAGGGCGACGGTGACGATCCAGTGCAGGTCCACGACGAAACCGCCGTGGAACAGGTCCACGATCACCAGCCTCTTCCCACGGGCGATGTCCGGGACCCAGGTGGCCAGGTAGTCGACCAGCAGGAACGGGTAGAGGGCGAGGTTCAGCACCGACCCGATCGAATTCCAGGCCCCGAACACGAATGCCGCACCTCTGCCGAGCGCGATCTTCGTCCAGTAGTAGTAGCCGCCGTCGACCGGTATCGCGGCACTCAACTCCGCTGCCACCAGCGCGTTCGGCACGCCGAAGACCACCGGCACCAGGACGATCATCAGCAGGGTCATGCCCAGACCGGCGTTGGAGAGTGAGGCTTCGAGCCCGAAGGGGCCTCCGGACACCGTGAAGAAGAAGATTCCGACCAGGGGCAGCACGCCGAGCCTGCGTCTGCCCGCCCCGGGCGCCGACCGTGTGATTTCCGACGGGATCAGTTCGGTCATCCTGGGCTCCATTCTCCGTTCGGGCCTGGTCGGCACAACGTACGGGGCGTCACCGGGGCCGTTCTCGTCGTGCGCGCCAAAGCCGCGGCCCGTCGGTTGTCGCTGCCACCAACGCCGGGCCGATCCACCCGGAACACGACGAAGCCCCGGGCGACGAGGTCACCCGGAGCTTGTGACAGGACTGAGGTGTGGGGTCGGGTCACCAACCTCGCCACCGGCGGCGGGGCCCCTCTCCGTTGGGAGTATGTCCGGCGACCAGTGCCGGCTGGGCGCGTGGTGATCACAACCAGCCGTTGGCCTCCGCGAGCCGGGCCGCCTCGGCGCGGGTGCGGGCCTGCGTCTTGCCGATCGCCGACGACAGGTGATTGCGCACGGTGCCCTGGGACAGCCGCAGCGCCCTGGCGATGTCGGCCACGGTGCCGCCCTCGGCGGCGACGCGCAGCACATCCGCCTCGCGACCGGTCAGCGGGCTCGCGCCAGCGGCCAGTGCTTCCGCGGCGAGGGCCGGATCCACGAAGCGCAGGCCGGTGTGGACGCGGCGGATCGCGTCGACCAGTTGCTCGGGCGGCGAGTCCTTCACGACGTAGCCGGCCGCGCCCGCGGACATCGCCCGCCAGAAGTAGCCGGGGCGGCTGAAGGTCGTGCAGATGATGGTGCGGCAGCCGGGCAGGGCCCGTTGGAGGTCGGCGGCGACGGTCAGGCCGTCCCGGCCGGGCATCTGTACGTCGAGCAGCGCGATGTCGGGCGCGGTCCGCTGTGCGGCGGCCAGCACCTCGGTGCCGGTGCCGATTTCGGCGACCACGTCGATGTCGGGTTCGAGGCGGAGCACGGACGCGAGGGCGCCGCGGACGAGTGCCTGGTCGTCGGCCAGCAGGACGCGGATCATGTCGGCTCGGCTTCCTGCGACGGTGCGCGGTCGACCGCCGGGGCCGGCACACGGGCGACGACGCGGAACCCGCCGCCGGGGACAGGCCCGTGTTCGAGCGTGCCCGACACGGCGGCCAGCCGTTCGGTGAGGCCGGTGAGCCCGTTCCCGGCCCTGGCCTCGCGGGTGGAACTGCCGTTGTCGGTCACCTCGACCCAGTCGGGCCCGACGCGGACGGTGCACAGCTCGGCGTCGGAGTGCCGCAGCACGTTGGTGACCGCCTCCCGCACGACGTAGCCGAACACCTCACGCAGCTCGGCGCGCACGGCGTCGGTCGCGGCGGGCAGATCGGCCCGCACCCCGGCGGTACGCAACGCCACGCGGGCGCCGGCGAGTTCGCTGTCCAGCGACAGGGTGCGGTAGTCCGAAATGGTGGCCCGCACGTCGGACAGCGCCGTACGCGCCATGTGCTCAAGCTCGGTGATCTCGCCGACGGCGCGGGCCACGTCTCCGGAGGACTCCAGGATGCGCCGGGTCAGCCCCAGTTTGACGGTCATCGTGGAGAGGCTGTGGCCGAGGACGTCGTGCATGTCCCGGGCGACCCGTTCCCGTTCCTCGTTCACGGCCAGCCTCCTGACCTGCTCGCGCGCGGCCCGCAGGTGACCGATCGTGAAGTTGAGCGCGAAGACGGTGCCGAGTGCCGCGGTCACGCCGACGAGGAGGGCCACCTGCGCCCAGGCCACCTCGCCCTCGGCGAGACGCATCCAGGCGATCTGCCCCGACACCGTGACGAGGCCGAGCAGCAGCGCATGGCGCAGCGGCAGCAGCATGAGTCCGATCGAGAGGGCGTACGTCAGATTGGTCAAGTGGGACGGCGACGCGAGGAGCAGCGCCGGTGCCGACCCGAGCAGGAACAGCGCGGCGACGATGGCGATGCGCCCCCGGCGCAGTGCCGTCGGCCCGTACCAGGGCGCCAGGATGCAGCCGATGCCGTAGCAGGCGATGAGGCCGATCGCGAGCGAGGTGAGCAGGGGAGGCCGCGTGCCGTGTGCGACGTCCTCGGCTCGTGCGATCAGGGCGAGGGAGGCCAGCGCGATGGCTGCGGCGACGGTCATGCGGCCCCGGCCCCGAGCCCTGGGGCCGTCCGGCTGGTCCTTCCAGAAACTCCAGTCCGGCCACTGGCCGGCGGAGAACTCGTCCGGGCCGCGTGCGCCCATGTCGGTCATGTTACGGCCCGGATGCCCGCCGGAAGTACGAGCGACGGCCCCAGGGAGCGGTGTCTGCAACATGCGGGTAAGCATGGCCCGTCCATGACCCGCGCCCCCATGACAGATGGCATGGGTCCGACCGGCGGAACGATGGTGCGATGAGGGCATGTTGCACGCGAAGAGGATCCATCTGCCGAGCCAGCAGTACAGTCGGTGCGAACTGTGCAGTCGCTTTCAGGCGGTGCTGGCCGGTGCCGGGTTCTCGGGGAGGCGCCAGTTGCCGCCGCGGTCCTCCTTCGAGAGGCGCGCAGCGAGTTCGGGGATGTGGAGGAAGCAGGCCAGCGCGGTGGTGGCTTGGAAGGTGTCGATCCCGCGCTGGGTCATCGGCATGCCCAGGCGCAGCAGGCGCGGGTTGACTTCGCCCTGGATCTCGTCGACGAAGGGACGCAGCATGCGGTCGTAGTGCGCCAGTGCGGTCGGCAGGTCGCCCGGGTGTCGGTTGATCTCCCCGGCCAGGACGTGGGCGCCGACCAGGCCCCCGGAGGTTCCCATACCGCTGTAGGGGGAGGCGCAGTGCGCGGCGTCACCGGCCAGGACCACGCGGCCCTTGGACCAGGTGTCGGTGCGGACCTGGACGATCTCCTGGGAGTAGTAGAACGGGCTGGTCTTCATGCCCTCGATGAAGCGTTCGGTCTGCCATCCGGCGTCGCGGAACCTGTTCGCCCAGAACTCCTGCTGACGCTCGACGGGTTGCCGGTGGATCGCCGAGGCTTCCTCGGATTCTTCCCGTATGACGAAGTACACCTGGGTCTCGGTCGGGTTGTGGCTGCGGCGCATGATCTGACGGCCGCCCGGGACCATGTAGGTGTCCCGGATGTTGCTGTCGGACGCGATGCGCGGAACGAACCAGTAGGCCATGTGGATGCCCATCCGCCAGTACGGGTCGAGACCTTCCGGGAGAAGCGCTCGCCGGATGCGCGATCCCTGGCCGTCCGCGCCGATCAGGAGGTCGAATGCGCCGGACGACCCGTCGGAGAAATGTGTGACGACCTTGTCGGTGTCCTGCTCGAAGCCCTCCACGCTCTTGCCGAAAACGTACTCGGTGTCGTCCCTCGCCGCATCGTGCAGGATGCGCACCAGGTCCCCGCGCATGATCTCGAACTCGGACGTCAGGGTCTGCCGGCCCTTCCCGGAGGTGTTGGCCATGATCGTCGCCTTGGCCTTGCCGCGTGCGTCGATGAAGGCGACGCCCGCCTCGTCCACGAGCTTGCCTCGGACGGCGTCGAGAAGCCCCATTCGCTTGACGGCCTCGATGCCCTGCCCCCGCAGATCGACCTGGGCCCCGGCGGCCCGCAGCGCCGGGAAGCGTTCGACGACGGTCACCCGGTGGCCGCCCCGCGTGAGCCAGAAGGCCAGGGCCTGCCCCGCGATCCCACCACCGGCGACGAGAACCCGCAGGGGCTGCTTGCCCGGTCCCTTCGCCATGCCCGTCCCTCCAAAATCTATCAATGAAAGATTCCTTCCGAGAGTCATCTATCAGCGATAGATTGTCAACGTGACCAAGATGAACCGCGAGGCCGTCATCGCCGAGGCGCTCGTCCTGCTCGACGAGGTCGGGTTGGACGCCGTCAGCACGAGACGGCTGGCGAAGCGACTGAACGTGGAACAGCCGTCGCTCTACTGGTACTTCCGCACCAAGAAGGACCTCCTCGCCGCCATGGCTGAGGCGGCGATGGAACCCCATGCGACCGCGCCCCTGCCGACGCCCGGCGACGATTGGCACGACTGGTTCGCGGACAACACGCGCAGCTTCAGGCGCACCCTGCTGATGCACCGGGACGGCGCACGGCTCCACGCCGGCAGCACCCCCACCGGTGACCTCGACCGGATCCGCCGCAAGACGGATTTCCTCGTGGCTTCCGGCGTTCTTGAGTGGGATGCGCAGATGGCGATGCTGGCCGCCAGCCGCTTCACGGTGGGCAGCGTCCTGGAAGAGCAGGCAGACACCGGCCCCGGCGACAGCGCTGATCTACCGGTCGATGTGCCGGTGATCGACCACGAGTCGGCGTTCGAGGCGGGCCTCGCCTTCATCCTGAACGGCCTGGTGCGCCGTACCGAGATGTAGAGAGTCGACTGGTCCCGCGCGTCAGGCGCCAGATGGGTGGGGAGATCCACTGAGCGGGTGTGGGGTCACCCCGAGTCGCGGGTGGCCGTTTTCAACGAGCCCTATCACGCCGATGCCACCCGTCGGCCGCCACGCCCCACGAGCCGCGCAGCACGTCCACTTCGTCGACCACCGCCTCGTCCGGATCCCGTCCCGGTCCGCAACCGGGTCGGCGGGCCCGCACCCGTGTCGGGACTGTCAACCCGAAGCCCGTTCGCTCTCGCTCCGCCCCAGCGGGAAGGCCGGGACGCCGTCCCCCACGCCCCACGCCGCAGCCCGGTCCCACCAACGCGCCCGCCGACCGACCTCGGTGTGTGCGGCGGCCGCCGTGCATCGTGCTGAGCCACGCGGCGAGCATGCCCCGCCCCGACGGCACGGTCCACTACCCACCCCACCACCATCACCATCAGCACCAGGTCGGGGAACACACGGAGGGTTGTCAGGCACCCGAGCACGAACTCACCACGCTCACCACACCACGTCAACACCGGTGCGGATCCACACCCCATGGATTCGTAAAGCGTGCCGTAAGGCGTGTCATAGGGCGTGCTGTAGGGCGTGCTGTACCACGTCCCATAGGGCGTGACGCGACACGCCAGGGTCTGCCGCTCTGGATCACGCGGGGTGCGGTCCCACTCCACGCGTCAGGTGGAGCTCAACAGGTGGCTCGGCTCGTCCAGTTGTCGGACGAGCGCGGCGGGCCCCTGGAGGGCGTTGGTCATCGGCTCATGCGACGAGTTCGATACCGATGGCGAGCGCGCCGAGCGCCTCTTTCTCCGGGGGATAGATGCTCCGGATGTCGGCGAGCTGCTGCTCACGGCTGGCCATGGGGTTGATGTTCGCTGGCCCCTCACCGTCGAGCAGGGCCTCGAAGTCGTCGTATCGGGCGACTCGCGTCACGCGCGCTTCGCATGTCTCCCCGGTGCCCTTGATCCAGAAGCGGATCAGGTGGCCAGCCGCGAGGTCTTCGAGGTGCGGGTACCGGACGCGTACCTCGATGCTCTTCCGGCCAGCGGCGACGAGGTCGAAGTAGTGCCGGAACAAGTTCAGCTCGTGTACGGGGGTCGTGGTGTCGGTCATGATGCGGAGATGCTCCTTGTCGCAGGCGCGGTCATGGGGCGGCCGAGTTCGCCGGCCGCGTACGAACGGGAGAAGTGCCTCGGCTCGCTCAGCAGCACTTCGGCCGTGTGGAGCAGGCCCCGGCGTACTCGTGCAACGAGCCTGCCCACATGCGGGTGTCGAGCCTCCAGGCGTCGGCCCCATCCGCGAGGGTCACGACCGTCGCGGATCAGGGACCTGCTCGGCTTCGCGCCGGTGTCGGTGACGACCTGCGGGCAGAACAGCCGGGCGGGAAGCCGTCCGTTCACGCCCGGCCAGGCGGCCTGCATGTCGTAGTCGACGAGCGGTGAGCCGAACACCCAGTCGCCGCCCTTGACCATGACGTGGCCCGGCGGAGCATCGCTCACGACCTCGTGCGGTGCGTTGTCGAAGGCGCCGAAGTGCACGTTGACGGGCACCTCGAAGCGGTCGCGGACACGCGCCGCGGCGCCGAAGCTGAGGGACTGGACGAGCGAGGTACCCAGATGAGGGACGCCGCTGATCTGCGTGCCCACAACGAACGCGACGCCGACCGGGCACATCGCCGTGAAGCGCGGAGCAAGGTTTCCGTTCGGTGCAGCCACTCCAAACCGTACTCGTTCCGTTACGGAACGGGAGCGCGAACGGCCCCGCCCGTACGACGCGGGCGGGCCGTGTAGTCGCGGCTCATGCCGAACGGACCGCGTCCACCAACTCGGTCAGGCTCTGAACCTGCCAATCCGCGGCCTGCGCCTCGTCGCTGGTCGCCCAGAGATGCCCCAGCGGGCCGCGGCGCAGGTGCGCGGTGCGAAGCCCGGCGGCACGGGCTGGCCCGACATCGTTCTGTGGGTGGTCGCCCACGTACAGAACCTCGTCTGCCGACACCTCGGCCAGCTCTACCGTGCGTGCGAAGAACTCGGGGGCCGGCTTGGCAACGCCCCATTCCCCTGATGTGGCCAGCGCGTCCACCGGCAGGTCGAGAGCGCGCAGCAACTCCCCTGCCCTGGCCGTCTGGTTACCGGCCACCACTACGCGAACCCCGGACTGCTGGAGGGCACGCAGAGCGGGCCGGACATCGGGGTAGAGATCCGACTCGTCGAGGAACTCCCCATGGCCGGCCCGTTGCATCGCTGCCCGCTCGGCCTCGATGTCGATGCCGGGGCGCACCAGACGCAGTGCGTCTGCGTTGTCCCGTCCCTGCGCGACTACTGCACCCACCAGGGCGGACAGTGTGTGCCGGCCCACACCCAGCCAATCGGCCCACGCACCCCAACCACGGTCGTCGCGGATCAGGGTCTCCCCGACGTCGAATGCAACAGCTCGGATCATGCGGTCAGCCTACGGTGACGCCCCGGTCTCCATTGCCAGTGGCCAGGCGTACTATGCGCGCCGTGATGACCACCTGTGTCCCTGACGCCACGGCCGAGGCCAACGCGTGGATGCATGCGTTCATGGCCGCCCATGCGGGGCGTGCGCTCTGGCCCGGGGAACAAGCAGAGGACGAGGAGTTGCTCGCCATCTGGGCCAACTCCGTTCATCTCCATTCGACTCCGAACTGAACCGTCAAGACATCCCGCTCTGCCGAAGCAGGGTGGGGCGTCCTGACGAAGGGGCGTTCAGGCGCGGCACCGGTCCGGGACGAGGGCGGCAGGCTGCGATGTTGACGGCCCGGGACCCGGCGACGAGGGAACGCCGTCGAGGCGGCACACCAGCGCATCCGGATCGCTCGGCGGGGCATGGAGCCGTACCCGGCCGGGCGGGTCTGCCCGATCCGCCCGGAGCGCCAGGCCGGATCACGCAGACGGACCTCGTCCAGACCGATGTCGGGGACCAGATGCCACGCGGCGGTCGCGCCGCCCTCGCCCGGTGGTAGCCGCCTGGGCGCACCAGTTGCCCGCGCGGCACCTCTGCCGCTTCCCTAACTCGCGGCCCGGCGCCGGCGGTCGTGCCCGCGGGCGCCCCGGCCCGCAGCGTCGCGACGGCCGACAGCCGGAGCTGGACTCCAGCCGCGAGCGGTCGGTGTGAGGGCGGCACCCACCGAGTCGATCAGCCGGGCGGAAGCTGGAACAGGTCACGGACCCGGCCGATCAGGAGGGGGGCTCCCAGAACGGTGACGAGGCCGCCGGGCCCGACAAGTTCGGTGGCGTGGCGGACGGCGTCGGCGGTTTCCTGCCGTACGTGCAGTTCTCTGCGTGAGGTCAGGGCGCTGCGCATGTCGGTCGGGTCCGCTTCATTGGGGTGTCCGAGCCGGGTCAGTACCACCGGCCAGTCCGCCGGCAGTGGCTCGAGCATGGTTTCCACGTTCTTGTACTGGAGGGTGCCGAAGACGAGGGCGGTGCGCTCGGCGGCGCGGGACTCCCGCAGGATTTCCGAGACCACGGTGGCTGCACCCTGGTGGTTGTCCGCGACATCGAGCAGCAGGCGGCCGGTCCAGGAATCGAGGTGTGCCGGTGCCAGGAGTTCGAGGCGGCCGGGCCAGCGGGTCGCGGCAAGGCCACTGAGCAGTGCCTCTTCCGGGATGGCGCGGATCGATCCGCGTTCGGTCAGCGCGTCGATGCCGGCCACGGCGAGTGCCAGGTTGTGATGCTGGTGTTCGCCGCGGAGCGGACAGGTCAAGTCCCGGTGGACGGCGTGCGGGGTGGTCACTTCCAGTACGGTGCGCCCGTCGCTGACTGTGCGCGGCCGGCAGTGGACTTCTTGGTGGAGGCGCCAGACGGTCACGCCCGCGTGGTTGCTGAGGACGTCTTCCACGGCCTGTGCCGCCTCCTCCGGCATCTCGCCGAGCACCACGTGGTCGCCGTCCCGAACGATGCCGGCCTTGTTGCGTGCGATCTCGCCCAGGGTGTTGCCCAGCAGGTGCTGGTGGTCCAGTCCCACTCCGGTGATGACCTTCACTCCTGTGTCGAAGCAGTTGACCGCGGTGCGTCGGCCGCCGATGTTCGCTTCCAGGACGGCCAAGTCCACTCCCGAGAGGGCGAAATGGACTGCGGCTGCGGCGGCATGGACCGCTCCTGCGTTGACCACGAGCCCCGTACGCCTGAGGGCTTCATCGACCCTTTGGAACGCTCGGTGACATGCGGCGGGAGAGGCGGGCGTCCCGTTGATGCGGATGCGTTCGGTGACGCGCTGGAGGTGCGGGCTGGGCATACTTCCGGTCCGCAGTCCGTCCGCAGCCAACGCTGAGACGGCGAACGCACAGGTCGATCCCTTCCCGTTCGTGCCGGTGACGGTCATGCCTCGCAGGTGCCGTCCCGGGTCACCGAGGGCTTGGAGAAGCTGCGGCATCGCACCGGCGCCTGCCCCGTTGAACTGGTACCGACCGATGATCTCTTGACAGGCCAGGTCTTCCTCAGCTACCAACTGTGCCGCCTTTCCGCGAGATTGATGTGCAGGTGAAACGTGCGGAGCCCCTCTCCTGCCGTACGCAGGGAGGATCCGCCGCAGGGACCGCCATGGACGAGGCCCGTACCCGCGGCGCTCCCGCAGGCGGCAGCATCTCGTCAGGTGGTCGGAAGGAACGAGGCCAAGTCGCGCCAAGCGGCGCGTGGGAAGGCTCGGGGGTGCTCGGTGACAACGTGGACGGCGACGTGGTCGGCACCGGCCCGCAGATGACTGGTGACGTGGGCGGTAATCCGCTCGGTGTCCCCCCAGGCGACAAGCCTGTCGACGAGACGGTCTCTACCGCCGTGCTGGAGATCGGCTTCGGTGAAGCCGGAGTCGAGCCAGGTCCGGGTGAGGTTGGGCAGTGCCAGATAGGGCGCGAGCACGGTGCGCGCGGCTGCTCGGGCCGCGACCGGGTCGGTGAGCGGGACCACGGTCTGCACCGGCGCCAGCAGCGGGCCCGCACCCAACAGCGCACGGGCCCGCACGGTGTAGCTGGTGTCTACGAGATAGGGCTGGGTGCCGGCGGTCCGGGCGGCGGCAAGCTGCGTCATCCGCGGGCGGTGTGCGCCGATGAGCCGTGCGGAAGGCGGCGGACCGGTGCCGCCGGCGTCCAGAGCGTCGAGATAGCGGCGCATGGCGGTCAGCGGCTGCCGGTAGTGCGCGGTGAACGGGGCATGGCTGACCGCCAGGCCCGTGACCAGTCGGGCGCGGTCGGCGGCGGGCAGTGCGTCGTAGGCTGCGGCGAGCCGGTCCGGAGGGTGTGCCCAGATCGAGAGACAGGCGGTCCCTACCACCACCCGTCCAGTCGCCGCCAGCACTTCGGCCGCCGCAGCGAGATCCGGCTGCGGGTTGTGGCCGGGGGTGCCGCCCAGCCACAGCGTGCCGTACCCGAGTGCCTCCAACTCCGCTGCGGCCTCTCGCGCTTCGCCGCGGTCCCCGTGGGTCAGTCCCACGCTCCATACACCGATCCGTCCGAGCAGCATGGCGATTCTCTTCTACCCGTCATCCGTAGCCGATGCGAGTTCGTGTTCAATGTCGTCCAGATCGCGTGGTGTGTTGATGGCCCGCCACGGACCGTCCACCAGATAGCCGATCAGCTGCCGTGCCTGGATCAGCCGAGGAAGGGTGCCCTCCTCGTGGTCGCCCTCGTCGGGCAGCAGTTCCCCAACGCGCGGGTCGAAGATGTAGACGCCGCCATTGACCCGTAACGGCGGTGGCGCCTGTGAGACGAGCGTGGTCACTCGGCCCCGCTCGTCACAGTCGACGCTGCCCCTGGGCAACCAGGGGCGAGGCAGGGCGACCGTGGCCAGCGCGGCGTGACGCCGGTGGTGGGCGAACATCCCCGCGAGCGAGAACCGCGTCCAGATGTCCCCGTACAGCGCCAGCCACGGCTCGTCGGGCCAGTCCAGGGCGGCGCATGCGAACTTGAGCCCGCCACCTCGGCCCAGGGGCCGTTCCTCGGCGACCACGTCCGCCCGCAGCGGCAGCTGGCGCGAGGCGAGGTAGTCGCCGATCACCGGCGCCAGGTGTCCCGCGGAGACGACGACCTGTTCCACGCCCGACTCGGCGAGCCAGTCGAGTTGATGGCGCAGGATCGGAATGCCGTGCACTTCGACCATCGTTTTCGGCCGGGTCCGCGTCAGTGGCCGTAACCGGCTGCCGAAGCCGCCGGCCAGGACGACCGCCTGCCGCACCGCGCCGAGGCCGGTGCCTCCCCCGCCCGCACCATCCGTGAGTCGCGACATGGTCACGTAGCGTACGCCGCGCCTGTTCCTCCTGGAACACCAAGTCCCCGTGTCCCGATCCGATCTTGGGAACGAACGCCCAGCAAGGCATCCAAGGCGGCGTCTGGGGCCTTCGAGCGAGGCGTCTCACTTGGTGGACCCATGTGGGGACCGTTGTGGTCGATGGCGAAGAGGCTCTCGCGGGAGGTCGGGCCCGAGCCGAGCCACGGTCCGAGCAACGACCAGACCCCCGCAACTCGACGACCAGCCGGCCGGCTGGTGGCCGGGCTACGGGGGGGTGAGCGCTGTGTCAGGGGCCGAGGATGTTGCCGATGGCGCCACCCAGAGGACTTCCATTGGGTGAGCGTCCAGCTCTGGCCGGGGCCGCCCTCACTCTTCGCGACCGGGGTGCCGCCCTCGTCGATCCAGTAGGCGCGGTCCGCAGGCACGGCGCGACGTCCACCAACAGGCGACGGGCAACGGCCGGGCAGCAGGCCGGAGCCAACGGCGAACGGGCGAACGGGCGATGGCAGCTGGACGGCGGGCGGCAGCGGCTGGCAGACAGTCCGGCGAGAACGCGCCATGCGAACAGCCGGACCGCGAGCGACGAGCCAGGGCCCCGCCCGCAACCGCTCGGCCAGCGAAGTCACCAGGTGCTCCCCGAACGACCGCGGCAAGCAGGGCCTGAAACGCCAAAGGATGGCGGACGACCACGGAATCCCGCTCGCCAGAGTCCTGGCAGGAGCCGGCCACCACGACGTCGTGCGTGATGTCCGCCCGGCCTTGGTACAGGCCGGGCGGACAAGCACGGTGCGGTGCGACGCCCGTGGCGCGGTCGTTCAGGGGCGGATCACGCGGGGTGGGTGGGCTACGGTTCAGCCCTTGCCGAGGTCGTTGTTCCAGGAGCGTGGGGCGAACGTGGCCTTGCTGCCGAAGGGGTCGTCCCAGGTGGTGCCGTGGCGGACCGCGGCCAGCCAGGCGCGGTCGCCGGTGCTGTCTCGCATCCGGATCGAGCCGGTGTA
The DNA here is from genome assembly GCF_046549115.1 of Streptomyces sp. x-19. Taxonomy (NCBI): domain Bacteria; kingdom Bacillati; phylum Actinomycetota; class Actinomycetes; order Kitasatosporales; family Streptomycetaceae; genus Streptomyces; species Streptomyces sp. x-19. The sequence goes on from NZ_JAJPWK010000008.1 coordinate 67,162, forward strand.
CTCGTCCTCGGAGATCCACGAGTCGCCTACGCCGGAGATGTCGAAGCGCAGCGCGAACCGGATCTGCTCCGGATAGATGTTCCAGTTGTTGATCTTGCGCATGGTGTTGCTGGAACCGGAGTGGGCGATGTAATGGTACTTGCCCTTGCGCTGGACCGGCCGGGACCACGAGCCGTTGCCGACGCGGTACTGGAACTCGGCGTCCTTGACGGTGTGGTTGTCCAGGTCCCCGTCGGCGGTCACGAAACGGCATTGGACGATGCCTGACTTGTCCACCGAGTTCTTGGGGGAGAAATCCTTGTTGTCCCACAGGCCGACGGGATAGTAGGTGTCCCCCGTGCCCTTGCACCAGTAGAGCAGGAACGGCATGTTGGCGGCGAGCCGCCGCTTGGTGTTGTCCTTGTCCTTGTAGTGGATGAAGTGCTGGTTGGACAGGATCCCGGACTCGTCGTCCTTGGTTGCGCGCTGGGCGTCGTCCACCTCGATCGCGGCCGGATCTGCGGGGCGGGCGGTGTCGTCGGTGCTCATCTTCGCCTCCTGGGCCCGTTCCGGTCAGTGGTCGAGGTCGTGCCGCTCGGCCTGCGTGCGCAGGTCGTCGGAGAGGAGCTCGGCGGGGAAGCGCAGTCCACCGCCGTCGACCGCCTGCGCTGCGGATTCGCCCTGGCCGGCCAGGGCGCGCACCTCGGAGGCGAGGGCGTCGGTCATGGGGGTGGAGCGCAGGGTGTACAGGTCCTTCAAGTTGCCCTCGATGCCGGGGGCTTCGATGACGCCGCTGAACTTGCCGATCTTCCGGGTGCCGGAGGCGGCACGCAGGTAGACGAAGTCGCCGTCGAGGACACGGGCCACCGGGGAGACCTCGATCCAGGACACCCAGCCCGGCCGGATGTTCACGGTCATCGACTGGGAGAAGGTGGTCGACTCGCTCCAACTGGCGCTGAAGGAGTACGTGGTGGAAACCTTGACCAGGTCGAAGAAGCCCGCCTCGGCCGAGTACTCGACACCGAAGGTGTACTCCGAGCCGATGGTCCGGGACCCGCCCACCGTCATCGAGGCGTCGTCAGGGGTGTCGTTGAAGACCGGGTCCCCGACGTAGGCCGGCACTCCCCGGTAGTAACTCATCACCTTCCAGTTGCCGACGACCCCGTAGCCGTCGCTGTTGTTGCCGACGGGGTCCTTCCAGTGGTTGGCGGGCACTTCGGTCGACTTGATGGCTGGGATCTTCTCCGGGAAGTCGTAATAGCTTCCGAAGCCGAGGCGGTGCATCTTCTCGCTCAGGGCGCGCTTGTCCGGATTGCGGCTCAGCAGTAATTCGCGGTCATCGGTGGCCACGGCACTCCTCTGCGGATTCGGGAAGGACGGCGTAGGCGCCCGACATCGGCGGCCATACACGCTGGGGGCAATCTTCGTCACCATTCGCACCACGGCACCGCAGACAGAGCGATTTGGCCCAGATGGGTCATAGAGAACCGGCCATGGGAACAAGAGGCTCCTGCCTGCCAAATCTGCGCGCGTGGCCGAGCAGCGGAGCAGCGGTCGTCCTGGCACGGGTGGTAGGAGACCGTCGGCCCGCACCACGACAGGTGCGCGCGGACGCGTGGCCGGCCCGCCGAGCCCGTGCCTGTCATGGGCCTGGACCTCGGCGGTTCCCGGGTACCGCGGCCGCGGGCGGCGGCGTCAAGCCGACATTGGGGGTACGACCAGGGAGAACACCGATCCCTCTGGGTCGGCGAGCATCGTCACCGGCTCCTTGAGGCGACCTTCGGCTGAATCATCACCGTCCCGCCCAGGGGCGGCGATGCCAGCGCCGTCGAAGAACACGACCAGGCCCCGGTCGCTGTATGCGCGGTGCCGAGGAGCGCGTCCCGACCATGACTGTGCACAGTCACTCTCCGACTGCCCTTGCGAGGTCGGCCTACGAGGATCGGTGCACTGGTTGCGTGACGCCGCGCCGCTGACCCACAAGAAGTGGATCAGAACCGAATCTGTTCCTCGTAGGCGGCCGGCGACGCAGTTCAGGCAACCAGAGGGGAGAATTCGTCCCTGGTTGCCTTCAGCTACTCGTCGCCATCGTCGCGATGAGCACCGGACCCCGGCAAGGTGATGTTCTCGGGCGGTTCGTCTTCTCCATTCCTTTGTGACGGTCGCTCACCTGACGACCCCCAGCCGTTTGAGTGGGTGATCGGCTGGCATTTCGCGCTCGCCTTCGTGGCGCCGATAGAACTGGTCGCAGCACACCCACCAGATGCCAGCGGGTACTTGTACGGTCGCGTGGTTCAGCCGCATCGGACTTCCACAGGCGGGGCAGGCAGGAGTCATCGTTACTTCCTCAGCTCTCCTCTATACCCACTCGGTCGGCCCGCAAGGGCAGGTGTCCCCTGGGACCGGGCGAGGGCAGACACCGTCCCGTTCGGGGCGCTTCCCGCGGCTTGCGGATGCCGCATGACGTGCAGCATCCCTCATCCACCGCGACGAGTTGAGCCTGCGGGCCATACCGAAAACGGTCAACGACCGCACCGGTACAACCGCCAGTGCCGCACGGCGCGGAGGCCACCAGCTCAGCCATAGGCGCGTGCGCCACGGAGACACTGCGCTTGCAGTGCAAGCACGGAAGGGGATGCAGGCCATCAGGTGGACTCTTGATGAACGGCACCCCGTTGGCACTGCAACACAATGGGCAGATCCAGGCCATACACGCCTCCCCTCCCGCGGGCCCTCCGCTGCACAACGAGGCCCCTTCCCCGAGGTTACGACTCGGGTCCGGCAGAGCAGTTGAGGAGGGCAAATCAGGCCGGCACACTCTTCCGATGAGCCACAGCACAGCGCCGGGCAACTGGGACGGCCCCTGGTACCGCGTCCGCACAGAGCAGTTCGAGGCCGCGTTCCTGCCGAGTGCCGACGAGGACGTGGAGTTGGTGGACAACGTCGACGTCTTCGTGGACCTCCAGGACGGCTCCCGGTGGAACGCGACCATCATCACCCTCGCCCAGATCGAGCTCCTCATGGAGCGATGGGCCGCCAGCGGGGAAGCCCTCGCAGGCCGCTACTTCTGGATCTCGGACGGCCTCATCGTCCGCGATGCCGGCATCACCAACATGACCCAAGTCCTCACTGGCATGCTCGAGAACGGCGAGTTCACGCAGATCCTTCAACGCCTCGATGACCGGTAACCGCCCAACCTGCACCTCTCAATCTGAAGCGATCAGTTATTGCCCCGCCCCAAGATCTCAAGCAGTCCCTAACAGCAGGGCCAGAGGCCGGGCCGGCCTCGGAGTGTGGCCAGGCAGCCAGGCAGCGCGCGGCAAAGGTGGAGGGGCGACCGGACGACAGTGGTCCGAAAGCCGGGCCTACCGCTTGCCCATGACGCCGGCGAAGGCATCGACGCCGGCTACAGCCCGACATGGACGTACCGGCCGCGCACCACACCGTCGTCGGCCCGGACCGCCCGGGGAGTAGCCGGAGGAATGGGCCGTCCCCGTCCGCAACTTCCTTTCAGGTCAGCCATAGCTACCGGCCGCACCGCACCGCACCCACGCCCGCACCCGCACCCGCATCCCGAAAAAAGACCCGGCTGTCGCTTTTGCGTTTCGTCTGGAATTCGGCCTTGAGAAGTGGATTTGGGGTGCATCGCCGATATTCCGCTTGGAGCCGGCGAGAGAGACCGGCTCTCGGTGTTTCACCGCCCCGCAGGCACGGAATATCGTCCGGCAATGCCAGGTCAGGGGGCCGGGAGGGAGGCGGCGGGGACGCAAAGCGAGCAGACATCCTCCCCGTTCGACCGGCTGGGCCTGGAGCGCTGTCGAAGTGTCAGCAGTTAAAGTTCTATTTACCTTTGACAGATCTCTGCCATATTCCCTGTGCTGCGCGACGGCGATCGATTAGCGTCCGCCGTGACCGATGTACGCGCAACCGCTTCGCCCCGTTACTTGCGAAGTAAATTGTGAATTCAACCAATGGGGGGCGAAGGGCCGTACGCATATGCGGCGCGGTGACGTGCCGTACTGCACCCCGTGCGCACAGGCACGGACCGGGGGAGGAAAACATGAACGCGAGGGAGATCGGCGCGTCCGATTCGCCGTCGAGGCCCTTGGACGTATTCGACGCGGTGGACCCGGACGTTCTCCGCTCCGGCTTCGGTTCGAAGAAGTGGCGGCAGACGGCCCCCGACGTGCTGGCGGCCGGGCTGGCCGAGATGGACTTCCCCGTGGCGGAGCCGATACGCGAGGGGCTGCGGCGGTATCTCGGCCGCGGCGCCCTCGGTTATCCGTACTGGCCGGACGGCAGCCCGGTGCGAGAGGTCTTCGCCGAGCGGATGGCGAGGCGATTCGACTGGCACCCGCAGCCCGGACCGGTCAGGGAGTTCGCGACCGTCACCCAGGGCGTTCATCTCGCCGTCCATCTGGGCACCGAACCCGGTGACGCGATAGCCGTGCACACCCCCGTGTACGGCCCCTTCCGTGAGGGCCTCGCCCGGTTGGGGCGACGGCTCCTCCCGATTCCTCTGCACGACGGGCCCGATGGTTGGACCTGGGACTCCGGCGAACTCGCCCGGCAGGTGGCGGACCACGGCTGTCGTGCCCTGGTGCTGGTCAATCCGCACAACCCCACGGGACGGGTGTTCACCCGGGCCGAGCTTCTCGAACTCGCCGAACTCGCCGAACGGAACGACCTGCTGGTCATCTCGGACGAGATACACGCCGACCTGACCCACGCCCCGCACCGCCACATCCCCTTTGCCTCGCTCTCTCCCGAGATCGAGCGGCGCACCGTCACGCTCACCTCGGCAACCAAGGCATTCAACCTCGCCGGCCTCCGCTGCGCCGTGGGGCACCTGGGCCCGGCCCGGCTGCGTGCGGCCTGGGACGACCAGCCCGTCGAACTGTACGGAGCCGCCAACGTGCTCGGTGTGCATGCCTCGTTGCTGGCCTGGACGGAAGGGGATGCCTGGCTGACCGCCGTTCGGGAGCATCTGACGCGCCTGCGGGACCGGCTCGCCGCCGGGCTGGCCGAGCGGCTGCCGCAGATCGGACACCATCCGCCGCAGGGCTCCTATCTTGCCTGGCTCGACTGCCGGGCGTTGGGGTGGGGCGCGGACCCGGCAGCCCGATTCCGGGAACGTGGGGCCGTCGAGCTCGGTTCCGGCCCGGGATTCGGGCCGGGCGGCGACGGTTTCGTGCGGTTCAACTTCGCCACGTCAGCGCCGCTGCTGGAACAGCTCCTCGATCGCTTGGCCGGGACGGTGGAAGCCGGAACGGGCCTGGCGGCGGGCGATGCGGCGGCGGGCACTGCGTGCACGTCGCCTCGCGCGCTGACCCGTACGGACATTGACGCTGCATCACGTTCAGGCACCAGATCCGGTAGGGAGGGCCTGTCCCACGCCCTGACCGGGGAGCCCGCGTGCTGATCACGGTGGGTGAGTTACTGCACGGTCCCGTCGGGGAACGCACCACGGACGCGGCCGTCCTCGTCCGGGACGGGAAGATCGCTGCGGTCGGCCCACGCGAAGCGATCGTGGCCCAGGCGCCCGCGTCCGTGGCCCGGTGGGACTTCCCCGGCGGCACGCTGCTGCCCGGCCTGATCGACGGCCATGTGCACCTGAGCTTCGACGCGAGCGCCGAACCCTTCACGGCACTGCTGGAGAGCGAGGTGCCCACGCCCAGGCTCCTGGACGCCATGGCCGGGCGCGCCGGTCAGCTGCTGGACTGCGGGGTGACCACGGTCCGGGACCTCGGTGACCGTGGGGCCGCGGCGATCCGGCTGCGCGAGGCCATCACCGCCGGCCGCGTCAGGGGACCGCGGATTCTCGCCGCGGGGTCCCCGTTGACCCCTCCGGGCGGACATTGCTGGTTCCTGGGGGGCGAGGTGGCCGACGAGGCCCAACTACGGGCGCTGGTACGGCGCAACGCGGAGGCCGGAGCCGATGTGATCAAGGTGATGGCCAGCGGCGGGCACATCACCGAGGGCGGCGCGGCGATGTGGGAGTCCCAGTTCACCACCGAGCAACTCGCCATGGCCGTCGACGAGGCACGCCGGTTCGGGCTTCCGGTGGCCGCCCATGCACACAGTGCGGCAGCCGTCGCCTCGGCCGTGGCCGCCGGGGTGCGCACCGTCGAGCACTGCCTGTGGATGGACGGACCGGACGGCGTCGACCGCCGCACCGCCGTCGCCCGGTCGATGGCCGCACAGGGAATCGCGGTCTGCGGGTCCCTGTGCGGGTATGACTGGCGGACCAAACTGGCGCGGGACGGGGCAGCCGCCACCCGCGCCTTCTACGACCGGTTGAGCTGGCTCGACGAACTCGGGGTAGCCCTGATCACGGGCACCGACGCGGGTATCCCCCGGGCCGTGTTCGACGACTACGTCAGCATGCTGGAGCTCTATGCCTGGCTCGGCTTCCCCGCCGAGCGCGTGATCGAACTGGCCACCGTCTCCTCCGCCCGTGCGCTGGGCCTGGCCGGCACGACCGGACGTGTCGCGCCGGGGCTCGATGCGGACCTGGTGGTCGTCGACGGTGATCCACGCGCCGATCTGTCGGTCCTGCGTGCGGTGCGCTTCGTCGTGGCCAGAGGCGAGGCGTATCCCGTACGCGGCACCGAGGAACGTGCCTGACGCAACGTCAGGCGAGAACCGGAGAACGTACATCAACCAACGGGGGACCTGTGAAGAGCAAGAGAGACCTGGGCCTACTCACCGTGACCCATGGGGTCAACGACATGTATCAGGGCGCGATCCCCGCATTGCTGCCCTTCCTACAGGCAGGACGCGGCTACAGCTACACCCTGATCACCGGGATCACGCTCGCCGCCACCGGCTTGTCCAGTCTGATACAGCCGGTGGTCGGGCTGCTGGCCGACCGTCGGCCGATGGGTTGGCTGATACCGGCGGGAATGGTCACCGCGGGCATGGGCGTGGGCCTGTCCGGCCTGGGTGGCACCTACGTGTGGACTTGGTTGGCCGTGGCGCTGGCGGGGGTCGGGCTGGCCGCGTACCACCCGTCGGGGGCCATGGCGGCACGCGTCATCGGCAGTGGCGACACCCGGTCGATGAGCGTCTTCGCGGTCGGCGGCAACATCGGCGTCGCCCTCGCCCCGCTCTTTGTGACCTTGGTGATCAACGGCGCCGGAATCCCGGGCACTTGGCTGCTCGCGCTCCCCGCCCTCGCGATGGGCGTGGCCTGCTGTCTGGTCCGGCGTTTCTGGCGGGTGGCCCCCGCGACGGGCCCGCGCGCGCAGGCAGTGGACGGCGGAACGGCGCAGGCCGGCAGGTCTGATGACTGGCGGGCGTTCGGCAAGCTCTCCGTCATCTCGGTGTTCTGGTCGATTCCGTACGTCGTGATGGGCGCACTCGCCGCGCCGTATGTGATCAGCCGCTTCGGTGTCTCGGCGGCGACCGGGGCGGTGGCATTGACCGCGTTCACCGCGGGCGGTGTCGTCGGCACCCTCGCGGGCGGCTGGAGCGCCGAGCGCTGGGGCCGCCTGCCGTCCCTGCGCTACGGCTATCTCGTCTCCGTCCTCGCGGTCGCCGGCATGGTGCTCATGCCGAACATCGCCGGGGTGCTGGTCTGTGCGCTGGTCTACGGAACGGTGTTGTTCGTCCCGTTCGCCGCGCAGGTGACCCTGGCCCAGGACTATCTCCCCACCCGTATCGGCACCGCGAGCGGGCTGACGCTGGGCGTGACGCTGTCCGCCGGCGGGCTCCTCTCTCCGCTGTTCGGCATGCTCGCCGATGCCTGGGGCGTGCGCGCGGTGCTCGCCACCCTGATCGGCATCCTCCTCGTCCCGGCCGCCCTGGCGTGGCGACTGCGCGAGCCCCGCAGGACCGAAGCACGCCCGAACAGCGGGAGCGACGGACGGCACGCCCAACCACCGCGCAGTCCGCGACAGCCGGCCGGAACACCGTTGCAGCAGCACGGCCAGGCACGGAAGAGCCGATGACGACCACCGTGTGCGGACTCGCCGAGCTCGCGGGGCTCGCGGGAACGGATCTGGGCCGGACGCCGTGGGTACCGGTCGACCGGGAGCATGTGGCGGCCTTCGCGCACGCCACCCATGGGCACACCCACGACTCCGACGCCACCGGGGAGGGGTCCGCCGCTCCGCTGGGCGGGCCCGTAGCGGACGGTTTCCACACCCTGGGCCTGGTGGGCACGCTCGTCGACCGGCTGCTGGAGTTCCAGGAGATCCGGATGAACGTGATCTACGGCGTGAACCGGCTCCGACTGCCCAGTCCCGTACCGGTCGGCGCGCGGGTGCGGCTGCACGCCGTGGTCGACGCGGTCGCCGAAGTCCGGGACGGGGCAATGGAGATGCTGGTGGACGTCACCGTCGAGGTCGAGGACGATCCCAAACCGGCCTGCGTCGCCCAGGTGGTGTACCGCATCTACGCCTGACGCTTTCCTCCCCTGTCCCGCTTCCTCGCCCGACTCCCCTCCCCTCCCTCGCTCGTCCCCGACGGAAAGGAACGTTCCGGCATGCCCATTTACGCCCTGGGCGACGTGGAACCGCAGATCCATCCCGATGCCTATGTCCACCCCGACGCCACCGTGATCGGCGATGTGCACGTGGCCGCCCATGCGTCCGTCTGGCCGCAGGTGGTGCTGCGCGGCGACGACGGCCGAGTCGAGGTGGGCGCGCGGACGAACATCCAGGACGGCAGCGTGATTCACGCGGCCCCCGAGACGCCCGCCGTCATCGGCTCCGGCACGGTGATCGGGCACATGGTCCATATCGAGGGCGCGCGGATCGGGGACGGCTGCCTGGTCGCGTCGGGTTCGCTCGTGCTCAACTCCGCGGTGATCGAGTCGGGTGCCATGGTCGCGGCGGGCGCCGTCATCACCTTCGACGGACATGTGCCGACCGGCTGCATTGCACTCGGCGTTCCGGCGAAGAACCGGGAGAACACCCTGTTTCCCATGGATTCCGTCGCGGACATCGTCGAGGACTACGTCGCGACCGCCCGGCGGTTCCGCACCTCGTTGCGCAGGGTGGTGTAGCCGTATGGCCCCGGCAGACCAGCCGACCGCGGCGCGCCGCACCGTGGTTTTCCAGGACACCGACGATCGGGGGTACCGGCGGATGGCCGAGGAGAAACGATGTTGAACAGTCCGAGCTGTCACCCCTGCGTGAAGATCATCCGCTGGCCGCGGGAGACGTACAAGCGGGAATGGTGCCGGAAGTCCGGGCAGTTGAGGCTGCTGGTCATCGACGAGGGCACCGACGCACCCGTGTGTGCGGACATCCGCGAGGACTGGATCCGGTTGCCGACCAGGAACGAGGACATCCAGGTCCGTATCGCCACGCTCCAGGCGCGCAACCTGGGCCGCCACGCTCCGCAGGTCGATCCCAACGGCGTCATCCGCCGCGGCTCGTGCACCGTGACCGTCTCCCCCACCGAGGCGGAACTGGTCCGGCTGCTGACCGTCAACTTCGGCGAGGTCGTCTCGCGCGAATCCCTCAGGAAGCGGCTGTGCCAGGGCGACCGCCACGCCAGTCGCAACGCGCTCGACCTCCACATCATGAGAATCCGCCGCCGGCTCACCCCGCTGCGACTGGAGATCCGCACGGCGTGGGGGCGCGGCTACACCCTCACCGCCTGCGACGGCGGGGAAGGCGACACCGATCTGGTCGGACCGTCCCGGCCCGGCGAGGACGATCCGGAATTCCACGGCACGGCACCCGTGAACCGGGCGCGCCCGGTGGGGAGTTCGGCAGGACGGAACGGCAGTGGCGACGGAGGCACCGATGTTTGACATCGCACTGGAGTCGATGACCATAGGCGATGTGCTCGCGACGCGGGCACGGAGCCACCGCGACGAGACCTTTCTGAGGTTCCACGACGGCGACCTCAGCTTCGGACATGTGCACCAGATGTCCAACCGGGTGGCCCAGGGCCTGGCATCCCTCGGCGTCCGCCCCGGCGAGCACGTCGCGGTGATGCTGCCCAACTGCCCCGAACTCCTCTACACCGTCTTTGCGTTGAGCCGCCTCGGGGCCGTTGCCGTTCCGGTGAACACCGCCCTGTGCGGCAACCTCCTGCGCCGCATCCTGGCCGACTCCGGCTCCCGCTATCTCGTCATCGACGCCCGGTACGCCGAGGAACTGTCGGCCCTCGCCCCCTGTCTGCCCGGGTTGGCGCACCTCGTCGTACGGACCCATGACGCTTCCTCGGTGCCGTTGACGGCTCTGGGCAAGCCGGCCGTCTCGCTCTCCAGTCTGCTGTCCTACGGCGCCGACACCCCGCGCGCCGACGTGTCGTTCTGCGACCTCCAGGCAATCATGTACACCTCGGGGACGACCGGCCCGTCCAAGGGCGCGATGGTCTCCCACTCGCTGGCCCTGGCCTGTGCGCTGGACTCGCTGGACTTCCTCGACCGGTGGGGCAAGACGGCCTACTGCCCACTGCCGCTCTTCCACGCCGCGGGCCTGTGGGACGGCGTGCTGTCCGCACTGCTGTCCGGCAGTCCGCTGGCCGTCGCCGACCGGTTCCACGTGTCGCGGTTCTGGGACGATGTACGGCGCTTCGACGCACAGGTGGCGTTGAGCGTCTTCTCGATGATCCCCATGCTGCTCAACCAGGAGCCGACCGAGCGGGACAAGGACCACCCCCTCGAAGTCTTCTACATGGGCAAGTCCGCCCTCGACAAGCCGCTGCACGACCGCTTCGGAGTCCGCTCCGCGGAGTGCTACACCAGCACCGAGGCCGGCATCGCGACCGGCAGCCCGTACGGCGAGTGGCGGCTCGGCTCGTGCGGCCAGGCACACCACGAGCGCTTCGAGGCCGGCGTCGTGGACGAACTGGACCGGCAGGTCGGCCCTGGCGAGCCGGGTGAGTTGGTGCTCCGCCCCAAGCAGCCGTCCATCATCACCAGCGGGTACTACGGCGCTCCCGAGGCCACCGCGCACTGCTTCCGCAACCTGTGGTTCCACACCGACGACCGGGTCTGGCGCGACTCCGACGGCTACTTCTACTTCCTGGACCGCATGAAGGACGCCATCCGCCGGCGTGGCGAGAACATCTCCGCCTTCGACCTGGAGTGCGAGGTCAATCTGCACCCGGCCGTGGTGGAGTGCGCCGCCGTCGGTGTGCCGTCGGAGCTGGAGGAGGAGGACGTGAAGCTGTTCGTCGTCGCACACCCCGGATCCGGCCTGGACGCCGCCGAGTTGCTGGAGTTCTGCCAGAAGCGGCTCCCCAGGCACATGGTCCCCCGCTACCTGGAGTTCCTCGACGAACTGCCGCGCACCGCCACCGACAAGGTGGCCAAGCACCTGCTGCCCAGGGACGGTGCCCGGTGACCGGTGCGCACTGGGAGGAGACGGCTCAGGACGCGGAGTTCCGCCAGGAGGTACGCGCCTTCGTCAAGGAGTGCTTCCCCGCCTGCTACCGGCCGGACCCGGAGGCCGAGAACAGCCTGGAGCCCGAGGATGTCTGGGGCTACGACTGGCCGGCCGACCGGCGCTCCCCGGACCCGGAGCGGCGCGCCGGCGCCCTCGCCTGGGCGGCGGCCCTCGCCGAGCGGGGCTGGATCGCCCCACACCTCCCGGCCGCGTACGGCGGTGCCGGACTCTCCCCGGTGCAGGAGTTCATCCTCCGCGAGGAGATGATGCGCGCCGAGGTGCCCACCGTGAACGGCATCGGGGCGATGCTGCTCGGCCCGACACTGCTGGAGTTCGGAACCGAGGAGCAGCGCCGGGCCCATCTGCCGGGCATCGCGTGCGGCCGGACGGTGTGGGCCCAGGGCTTCTCGGAGCCGGACGCCGGCTCGGACCTGGCCGCACTGCGCACCACGGCGGTCCGTGAGCCGGCCGGCCCGGCCGGGTCCGCGGCGTACCGGGTCACCGGGCAGAAGGTGTGGACCTCGTCGGCCCAGCACGCCGACTGGCTGTTCGTCCTGGTGCGTACCGACCCGGACGCGCCCAGGCACAAGGGCATCACCTTCCTGCTCATCGACGCCACCAGCGACGGCGTCACTATCCGCCCGATCGAGGACATGCGCGGTGCCAGCCCGTTCGCCGAGATCCACTTCGACGACGTACGCGTCCCGGTCGCCCAGCGGGTCGGCGAGGAGGACGAGGGCTGGTACGTGGCAATGGCCGCACTCGGCTTCGAACGCGCGGGCATCGGCGCCCCCGTGAAGTTCGAGCAGGTGCTGAGGCGACTGATCAGGCAGCTACGTTCGGCCGAGGGACAGGAGCTCGTCCGCGCGGACACCGCCGTCCTCCGGCACGAGATCGCCCGGCGTTATGTCGAGGTGCGTGCGCAGTACGCGGTGGCGCGCCGCACCGCCGCCGGGCACGCCGCCGGCGCCGTGCCCGGCTACGAGGCGTCGGTCAGCCAACTCCTCGGCGCCGAACTGCACCAGCGGCTCGCCCACACCGGCGCCCGTGCCTTCGGCCCCTACGCACAACTGTGGCAGCGCAGCACGGCCCCGACGGCCACCGCGTTCGCGCACATGCGTTTCGACGCGGTGGCCGCCACGCTCCTCGGCGGCACCACGGAGATCCAGCGAAGGGTCATCGCGACCCGCGGCCTGGGCCTCCCCCGATCCTGACCCCCACACCCCCACATCCCCACATCCCCGGCATCGGAGCGGCTATGGACCTGACGGCCACCGAGGACCAACGGCACATCCGAGCGGCGGCAACGGCCCTCCTGGCGGACAGACACGCCACGGCCGGCGCACGGGCAGTACGCGACAGCCCACTCGGCCACTCGCCGGCGCTGTGGGAAGAGATGACCGAACTCGGCTGGCCCGCACTCGCACTGCCCGAGGAACACGGCGGACTGGGCGGCGACTTCATGGACCTCTGGCTGCTCTGCGAGGAACTCGGCCGCCACCAGACACCGAGCCCACTGCTGACCACCGTGGCCTGTGCGGCCCTCCCCCTCGCCCGCCACGGCAACCCCTCCCAGTGCGCGCAGTGGCTGAGCGCGGCGGCGAAGGGCCGCATCCTGACCTACGCCCGTGCGGCACCGCGCGGCCACTGGGACGCAGCCGGCTCGGACATCACGGCGACCCCGTCGGCCGAGGGTTTCCGGCTCGACGGAACGGCCCTGTTCGTACCGTACGCCCAGGCAGCCGACGCCCTCGTGGTCATGGCTCGCACCGACGACCGAGAAGGGCTTACGGCGCTGCTGGTGGACACCACCACCCGGGGCCTGGGCCGGCACCGCCTCGACGTCGTCGGCACCACCCCCGAATACCGCGTGGACTTCACCGATGCCGCCGTCCCCGCCTCGCAGGTGATCGGCACGGTCGGCGACGGCGGCGCCGTGGCCGAGACGGTCGCCACCCTGGGCGCCGCGGCGACCTGCGCCGAGATGGCCGGCGCGGCACAGGGCGTCCTCGACATGACGGTGGACTACGCCAAGACCCGCACCCAGTTCGGCCGCCCCATCGGCAGTTTCCAGGCAGTCCAACAACACTGCGCGGACATGGCCGTGCAGGTCCTCACCACACGCCTGCTCGCCTACGAAGCAGCCTGGCTGCTGTCGCACGATCTCCCCGCCGCGCTGGAGGTCTCGCTGGCCAAAGCCTGCGCCAGCGAGCAGTACCAGGAGGTGTGCGCACTGGCCCATCAGGTCCACGGCGCGATCGGCTTCACCGCCGAACACGACCTGCATCTCTTCACCCGCCATGCGACGGCCACCGCCCTGGCCTTCGGCGACGCCGACCACCATCTCTCCCACGTGGCCACGGCCCTGGGGCTCTAGCTGGTCGGCGAAGAACACCACGACCAAGGAACGTTCACCGCCGGCCGGCAGGTGAACGACGGCGGGCGCAGTGCGGCCGGAGGCGTCCAGGCCGGCCGGCACGGTCGGACAACTCCTGGGCGCCGTTGGGTGGTCTACTCGGCGAGGCGGCGCAGCCAGTCGCGTAGCAGCGCGGTCTCGGCCGCCCGCAAGGGGGGCGCGGCGCCGTCTTCGAGGGTGAGGGCGGCATCGAGTGCGAGCGCTCGGGATGCCCGGTCCGTGTCGGTGGCGACGGGTGGGTCGGTGGTGATGGATCCGATGACGATGTTCCGCAGTCGTGTCGAGGTCGACAGTTTCCGCTGTGACGCGTCTTCGCCGATCAGCGCCAGGGTGGCGCCGGTTGTCGCGGCGTGGACCACGTGGGTTGCCTCTTCCACCGGCACCCGAAGGCGCCCGTCGGCGGCGGCCCGGTCGAGCAGGCTCACCAGCAGGGCGTGCGCCTCGTCGGCGGCCGGGGGCTTGCGACCGGGGCGGGCCGTTCCGTACATGAGCAGGTAGAACGCGGGGTGTCGCAGGCCGAAGTCGACGTGCAGGTCCCAGCCCCGGTAGAGATCGGCCACCGGGTCCTCGGATTGGGACAGTGCCTCGTGTTTCTCGGCCAGGTACATCTCGAATCCGTGGGTGGCCAGCTCGGCGAGCAGTCCGTCCTTGTCCCCGAACATCCGGTACAGCGCCGGCGCTGTGATCCCTGCCGCGGTCGCGACGGCCCGCGTGGAAACCGCCTCGCTGCCGCCCTCCTCCAGCAGCTCGGCTGCGACCTGCAGAACCCGATACCTGGCGGCGTGCCTTCCCTCATCCATGGAACAACGATACGCCTTCTTGCGTATCGCCGCCTTATCAGTGCTACGCTCAATAGCGGATCACCGATAAAGGTGATCGTCGATCAAGGGCTGCTCCTCAACAGGCCCACACCCACACAGAGGTCCATGGGCCTCTCGTTCCGGCCACGCACCGCGGGCCGTACGAGCGCGTCCCACACCTCTTCGCCGCCCGAGCGGACGGCCAGTCCACCTCGTCGGCATTCGAAGACGCCGCGCCAGCACTCGCCGGCGCCATGAGAGGAAACAACCGTGTCCGACATCTCGATCAGCATCGCCTCCTACTCCGGTTACGGTCACACGGCGCAGATCGCCACGGCCGTGGCCGACGGCGCACACTCCGTTTCCGGGACGCAGGTCCACCGCGTGGACGTCGCCTCCCTCAGCGACACGGACTGGGAGACGCTGGACGACTCCGACGCCATCGTCTTCGGCTCCCCCACCTACATGGGCACCGCCTCCGGGGCCTTCCACGCCTTCGCCGAAGCCACCAGCAAGCGATGGATGACCCGTGCCTGGAGCGACAAGCTCGCCGCCGGATTCACCAACTCCGGCTCCATGAGCGGCGACAAGATGCACACCCTGCAGTACTTCGCCCTCCTGGCCGCCCAGCACGGGATGCTCTGGGTCAGCCTGGGCCTGCTGCCGGGCTGGAACACCACGGCTTCCAGCCCCGGGGACGACAACCGGCTCGGCTTCTACCTCGGCGCCGGTGCGCAGAGCTTCAACGACACCGCCGCCGTGCACGACGCGGACCTGAGCACCGCGCGCCACCTCGGCCGCCGCGTCGCCGAGCAGACCCGCATCCACCGCGACGGCCTGGCCGCCCAGCGGTAACCCGGACACCCGCACACCACCACCGCTCGCCCCGCCCCCCGAGGGCGGGGCGAGCAGGACGGGAGAGCACATGACCCCCACCACCGAGCCCCCCATCCAGCGGCTGCTGATCGGCGGCGCCTGGCAGCCGGCGGCGAACAGCCGTAGCTACGCGGCACACGACCCGTTCACCGGCCAGGTGGCCTCCCGTGCCGCCGCCGCTTGCACCGCGGACGTCGTGCGCGCAGCCGAAGCAGCCGAGCAGGCATTCGGCGCCTGGGCGGCGCTGGCACCGAGCGAGCGCCGCCGCATCCTGTGGGCAGCGGCCGAGAAGCTGGAAACACGGGCCCAGGAACTGGCCGAGGCGCTCACCGCCGAGATGGGCGGCCCCGCCGCCTGGGGCGCCTACAACGTCAAGGTCCTCACCGAGAAGATCCGCTACGCGGCGAGCGCCGCCCACGAGGGCCTGACCGGCCAGGTCATCCCCTCCGAGACCTCGGGGCGCACTTCGATCGCGATCCGCAAGCCGGTCGGCGTGGTCGCGAGCATCATTCCCTGGAACGCCCCGGCGCTGCTGGTGGGCGCCTCGCTCCCGGCGGCACTGGTCCTCGGCAACACCGTCGTGATGAAGGCCTCGGAGCAAACACCGCGCACCCACGGCCTGGTCGCCGAGTGCTTCACCGAGGCCGGACTGCCCGACGGGGTGCTCAACCTGGTCACCAACGCACCCGAGGACGCCCCCGACGTGGTCGACGCACTCATCGCGCACCCGGCCGTCCGGCGCGTCCACTTCACCGGCTCCACCCGAGTCGGCCGCATCATCGGCGAGAAGGCCGCCTCGCACTTGAAGCCGGCGATCCTCGAACTCGGCGGCAAGGCACCGGTCATCGTCCTCGCCGACGCCGACCTCGACCACGCGGTCGGCGCAGTGGGCTTCGGCGCGTTCGCCAACTCGGGCCAGGGCTGCCTGTCCACCGAACGCGTCATCGTCGACCGCGTCATCGCGGACGAGTTCACCCGGCGTCTCGCCGCCCTGGCCGGCACCATCACCTACGGCGACCCCCGTGACCCGCAGACCGTCCTCGGCCCCGTCGTCGGCCGGAACACCGTCTCCCGTCTGACCGGCCTGGTCCAGGACGCCGTCGGAGCGGGCGCGCGCCTGCTGGCGGGAGGAACGACCGACGGCCCGTGCTTCGCCCCGACCGTGCTGGCCGATGTCGCACCCGGCATGCGCGTTTACCAGGAGGAGTCCTTCGGCCCCATGGTCACCGTCATCACCGTCGACGGCCACGAAGAGGCCCTGCGCGTAGCCAACGACAACGAATACGGCCTCACCTCGGCCATCTTCACCCGCAACATCCCCCTCGCCCTGAACCTCGCCAAACGCATCAACACCGGCATGTGCCACATCAACGGTGCCACCCTCGACGACGAACCGCAGGTCCCCTTCGGCGGGGTGAAGAACAGCGGCTACGGCAAGTCCGGCGGACGGGCCGGACTGGAAGCATTCACCGAACTCCAGTGGATCACCATCGAAGGCCCGCAGGCCCCGCGCTACCCCATCGCCGAATGAGCACATGTCCCTTGCCAGTGCGAGGAGTTGGCGTCGGGGGTGCTGCTGCGGCCCGGCAGCCGTCGGTCCGACGTCGGCGACATCCTGGTGGCCCGCAGCGCCCCGCCGGCCGAGCAGGAACAGACACGGGCCGGCTGAACGAGTGCGCGATCGACAACGGACACGGCGGCCACAACTGGACCTGCATCATCGACGGCATCCGAGAACCGCGCTGACCAACGACCGCGCCGGGCGCCGTTCCCCACTGGACGGCCTCGGGCAGGCGCGACACTCGACGTCGCCCGCGTCCGACCGGACGAATTCAGGCAGCGGACGAACGGGGCCTTGTGCCAGCAAACGATGGCGCCCTCGGCGACACACACGGTGACACCATGACTGGCCTCACCGAGGAATACACGACGCGTCAACACGCGAGCCCACCAGTCCCGACACCGGTGAGGCCCACGGGTTCAGCGGAACTGAAGCTTGTTCAGCGGGAACTCGCGAGTCGGTCCGTGTGCATCAGCTGAGGGCGTCCGTGGGTTCGGTAGGGACGCGGGGTGGGCTGCGTGGCTGCGCAGACCTATCCCTGGACGGTGGGGCGAACGACGATGTCACCCACATCGACACCGTCCGGCTGCTCGATGGCGAAGGCGATGGCGCGGGCCACCGCGTCCGGCGAAAGAGCGATCTCCATCATCTTGTCGATCTGGGCCTTCGCAGCCGGACCCATGCGCTCTGCGAAGTCCGTGCGGACGGCGCCGGGTGAAACGACGGTCACCCGCAGGCTGTCTCCGGCCTCTTGGCGCAGGCCCTCGGAGATGGTGCGCACGGCGTTCTTCGTGCCGGCGTATACCGACTGGAGCGGCACGATGCGCAGTCCGGCGGTGGACACGGTGTTGACGAAATGCCCGAAACCCTGCTCCCGGAAGACGGGAAGGGCTGCGGCGATCCCGTACAGGACGCCTTTGAGGTTGACGTCGATCATCTCCTCCCAGTCCTCGACGCGCAGGTCGTCCAGACGGGAGATCAAGCCGATCCCGGCATTGCTGACGAGGACGTCGAGCTTGCCGTACCGATCACGTGCCAGTTCGACGAGGCCGGCGAGGTCCTCGCGTCGCGTCACGTCCGTGCGGGCCCAGGCGGCATCACCGCCGGCCTTTTCGATGCGGGCGGCCAGGGCCTCAAGGCGCTCCGGACGGCGTGCCCCGAGGACGATCTTCGCGCCACGCTCGGCAAGCAGAAGCGCGGTCGCCTCTCCTATGCCGCTGCTGGCGCCCGTGATCGCCACGACCTTGCCTTCAATTCCCGACACGATTGACAGTCCTTCCAGAAGAGGAGTGCGGGCAGGCCAAGCCCATGCACATGCCCATGCCCTAAAGTGAAAGTGGAGGCGCCGCCACTTCATCGACAATAAGTGGCGGCGCCTCCACTTAGCAAGTGGAGACAGGAGAGAACCGCCGATGGCCCGAGATGCAGGACGCCCACTGAGGGCTGACGCACAACGGAACCGGGACAAGATCCTGGCCGCTGCGGTGCGCGTGTTCACCGAGGAGGGACTGGATGCGCACTTCGAGCGCATCGCCAGGGAAGCGGGCGTGGGAACCGGCACCCTCTACCGCAACTTCCCCAACCGGGAGGCCCTGATCGAGGCGGCCTACCGCAACGAAGTGGCCCGGCTGTGCGACGCCGCCCCCGGCCTTCTTGCAGCGGTGCCGCCGTCTGCGGCCCTGCGTGCGTGGACTCGCCGCTTCATCGACTACGCCACCGCCAAACTCGGCATGGCCGAAGCCCTGCGCGCCGTCGTCGATTCGGGAACCAACCCCTACGCCGACAGTCACGAGATGATCCAGGCCGCCCTCTCCTCCCTCATGGACGCCGGTGCCGCTGCCGGAACGATCCGGTCTGACATCAGTCCGACCGACATGTTCGCCGCCCTCGCCGGCATCGCCCTCACCTCGGCCAAGCCCGAGCAGCGAGAGCAGGCCGAACGCCTCCTCGACCTCACCCTGGACGGACTGGAATCCGTGCCACCGCGGCTCCCCGAGAACTGACGGCAGACCCCAGAGGAAAGATCCCGAAGTTACGTCAGCCCGTGAGCCGCGGCCAGGGAATGAACGAACTCCTGGTCACGACGTTGGGAACACCTCGGGTCGGACTTGAAGGAGCGGCCAACAGTCGGCTGAACTCAGCCAAAGGCCATAGCACATGCTGGACGGATACGTACGGCTGACGGTCTACTCTCCGCCATGGGTAGACAACGGCATGCGGTGACCCCGCGCGAAGACTTCTATCGCCTCTACTCGGCCGCCCAGGTGGACGCAGTCGCCGATTCGCTCAGCCTCCACGCCGAGTTCCCCTACCAACTGACCTACCTCGGCGAGGGAAGCGAAATGTGGCGGGCGGGCGAAGCACCGTCCAACCCCGACCTCGTGCCGATGCTGCGTGACATCAACAGCCTGCTCACCCGGCACGCCGAGCAACTCCTCGCCCTTGCGCCGCCATCGTCGCCCATACAGCTCGTCGATCTCGGGCCGGGCACCACGCGTCCGGTACGCGGTCTGATCCGCCACCTGCTGGAGCGCACCCGCCTGGCCGGCTATCGCGCCGTCGACATCAGCGCCGAGATCCTCGAACTGGCCGGGGACAACCTGCAATCCGAATTCCCGGACCACGCGGAGAACTTCGAGCTGTGGCACGGCGACTTCACCGGGCCGGATCTCAAGCGGGTCCTGGCACCCGAGCGCACCTCCGGGCACTCCGGTGCCGAGCCGTTCCGCCTCGTCATCCTGGCCGGCGGCACCCTGTACAACTTCGCCGAACCGAACCAGGTGCTACGCCACGTGCGCAGCGCCATGAGTGACCACGACGTGCTGCTACTGACGCTGCGCATCGACATCGGCGCCGACAGGCCCGCGTTCATGAAGCAGGTCAGCGTCGGCGGCCCGCACAAGCCGCAGCAACTGGCGGGGCTGGACCTGCTTGCCATCGACCGCTCCTGGTACGTCACCGAAACCGGGTTCGACCGGACGCGCAGCGAAATCTTCGTCCGCGCGCGGTTCCTGGAGCCGGTCACCGTGACCTTCGACGCCGCGGGAGGCCACCGAACGGTGTCGTTCGAGCCGAACGACACCGTGGTTGTCTGGCGCTACCTCTACCAGGACAGTGCGGCGGTGGCCGACCAGCTGACCGACTGCGGGCTCCAGGTACGCTTACTCGAACACGCCCAGAACAGCCAGGTGCTCCTCGTCGCAGCGACCCCGACACCCTGAACGCCCCTTTCCGTGACCGAACTTGGGGCACGAACTCGATCCGGACGAGATCCTCTCAGTAGGGCCGGGCATCGGCGGATTCGGTGAGAATCCGGTCCAGCACCAACCAACGTGAGCGCCCCCACCACCGTCGGCAATGCCGAGAGCGGGATGGCACGCAACCTGTCGGGGCGGCGGAGCACTTGCCAGCCCCGCCCTCTCCCCCGACGACACCCGGCACCCGGTTCTCCCGCAAACGGTCCGGCACTGGATGCACTGCGTCGTCGTCCGTAGCCTCCGTCGTCCACCGTCAACAACGTTCGCGGTCAATACGCCTTTGCGGGCGGCGAGTGGGGCCGGAGCCGGGTGTGCGCCCCACTGGATCTATTCGGCCCAGGCGCGCTCCAGTTGGGTGCGGAAGGTGGTGGGCTCTCGCCCGATCAGTTCGGCCAGTGTCGAGTCGACAGCGGCGAACTCGCCGTTGCGTGCCGCGGTGAAGATGCTCAGCATCAGGTCGGTGATCGGGGCCGGGGCGCCGTGCGCCAGCGCCTGCTCGTGGAAGGTGTCGTCAGGGATGACGGTGCGGGTGAAGGGTCGTCCGGTGGCCT
This sequence comes from Streptomyces sp. x-19, assembly GCF_046549115.1. Taxonomy (NCBI): domain Bacteria; kingdom Bacillati; phylum Actinomycetota; class Actinomycetes; order Kitasatosporales; family Streptomycetaceae; genus Streptomyces; species Streptomyces sp. x-19. The sequence goes on from NZ_JAJPWK010000008.1 coordinate 87,953, forward strand.
GGGTCAGGATCTCGGCGACGGTGTCGAAGTCGAGCGCCGCCGGGCCGGTGAGCGGCGGGGTGGGCCCCTCGAAGCGGGCCTCCTCGGCGAGGATCACCGCGGTGGCTTCGGCGAGATCGCCGTGGAGTCCGGTCCGGCCGCGGCAGCCCGCGCGCTGCGCGCCGCCCTCCCCGACGACGCCGACGTCCTGAGCGACGCCGAACAGCACCTACTGCGTGAGTGGCTCACGCGCTTGGCGGCAGACAGTGGTGCACCGCATACCTGATCGTGCGTCAGAAGCCCCCGTGCAGCTTGGCCCCTGGGCCCGCGCCCAAGCCGGACTGAGTGGCCGGAGCGGCGATCGGCGCGATTGACGTTGAGCAGCTGCACGAAGGGCGCACTCAGCACCACCGGCGGCAGCAACCGACCGCCGATTACCGGACCAGGGCCTCGGCGAGTTCCCGCGGCCGGGCGGCAAACGGGCTGTGACTGCTCGGCAGGGTGTGGACGGTGAACGGCTCGCCCGGCATGGCCCGGTCGGCCTCGGCGATCATCAGGTCCTGTGCGGCCGGCGCCAGCGCCCGGTCCTGCGCGCAGCGCAGGAAGGTGCGTGGGATGCGGCCCCACCGCGCCGCGGTCAGGGTGATCGGGGTTGTCGGGATGGCCAGTGGCAGGTCGGGGCTGAGCGCGGAGCGCCAGCGGTCGAAGCGGTCGACGGGCGTGTCGTGGTAATGGGTCTGCCGTAGCTCCTCGACGTAAGCGGGGTCCGGCGAGAGCGGGTTGATGCGTACGGCGCCCAGTGCCGCGGGATCACCGAGGTTGAGGTTCTGTCCCCGTGCGGTGGCGTTCTCGGGGGTGCTGAGGTAGTCGAAGAACCGGGGGCGGCCGGCGGGGACGAACGCGGAGAGGTAGACGATGCGGTCGACCAGCTCGGGGGCGCGCTCCGCGGCCAGCGACGCAGGTCCGCCGCCCGCACTGTGGGAGACGAGCACGACACGGCCGTAGTGGCGGACCCGGCGCAGCGTGTCCAGGACGGCATCGGCACAGTCGTCCATCGTCACGTCGGCGAGCTGCGACCTCTCGGTCAGCAGCGCGGGCTGACCAGGCAGGAGGTACCCGCTGGGCAGGGGGACGTCGAAGCCGTGCCCGGGCATGTCGACAGCCAGGCTCGCGGCACCGAGACCGGCGAGTGCGCGCTGCGTCGCCGCCCACTGCCACGAGCCGTGCCAGGCACCGTGGACGAGGACGAAGACGGTGTCGTTCACATCGGAGTTGGGGGAGGTCGTCATGGGTGCCATCACAGTCGGTGACGGCCGTGTCATCCAGCAGAAGATATGGCAGGCTGAGTGGCGATACTTTCTGTGTATGAAGGGGTGGTCATGGAGGCGCGGCATCTGCGGTACGCGCTCACCCTCGCCGAGCACGGACACTTCGGCCGGGCGGCCCACGCGCTGGGCATCGCGCAGCCCCCGCTCTCGAAACAGGTCGCCGACTTGGAGCGCGAGATAGGAACCCGGCTGTTCGATCGCACGCGCCAGGGCGTGTTCCCGACCGCAGCGGGCCAGGCGTTCCTCGCCCGGGCGCGGCGGGCGCTGGAGGAGATGACGGCGGCCACAGTGGACGCCGGCCGGGCGGCGCGCGGCGAGACGGGACGGCTGCGCCTGGGGTTCATCGCCTCCGCGTTGCTCGACCCGCTCCCGGACGTCCTGAGCCGGTTCGGCCGCGAACGTCCGGATGTACGGCTGGAGTTGCACGAGATGGCGTCCAGCCGCAGCGCCGCCGCCCTCATCTCCGGCGAACTGGATGTGGCCGTCACCCTCGGACCGCCCCGGGGCGCCGGGGCCGAGCGCCTGGTGTCCGTCCCGGTCGGGCGCGACCGCCTGATCGCCGTCGTCCACAGCACGCACCCCTACGCAGGCCAGGCGTCGGTGAGCGTGGACCAGGTGCGGCGGCAACCGCTGATCGTGGCCGCCGGGGAGGACGAGCCCGCGGTCACCGCCGGGCTGCGCACCCTGCTGGGCGACGACGCGGTGGACGGCGCGTCCGTCGCCAGGGACGTGCACACGATCATCGGCCTGGCCGCCTGCGGAATCGGCGTGGGCCTCGGGCCCTCCCGCATGCTGTCGGCCCCGCGCCCGGGCACCTGGTTCTGCGAGGTGACCCCGCGCACGGCACTGCCCGAACTCATCCTGTCCTTCAACGGCCAGGACCGCTCCCCCGTGCTGGGCGCCTTCCTCGACACCGTCCGCCGGAACTGCCCCGACGTCGGTGCGGCGCTCGACCGGCGGTTGGGCCACGCAGGGGCACCGGGTTCGGTTCCGTCAGCCGCCCCCTGAAGGTTCGGACGCGGTCGGGAACCCACCCCACACCGTGCACGCTCACCGAAGCCCAGGCCGAGCCGGCCGGGCACCAACCCACTACCACCCCCGTCAACGGCATGTCCCCCTCTGCGGGATCCAGTCCGGTGAACCCGCCGGTGGCCATCACCAGCCGCCCTGCACAGAGGGGGAAGCGCGTGCCGGTCACCTCGGCCGTGGCGGGTTCCGCACGGTGGGAACGGTCAACTGCCCTTCTGTGCCGCCTCCATGGCCGCCACTTGGGACACGAAGAACGGCCGGTACTCCTCCGACCAGGCCAGGAAATGCGTCGCCGTGGCCGGGCCGCCCGGCAGGGCCCGGGCCGCGTCGACCGCCGCCAGCAGGGCGTCCGTGGCCGTCTTGCGGTGGTACCGGTCGAGGAGCCACTGACGCCCTTCGGCGCGCAGGCCGTCCTCCGGCCGCCGGACGAGTTCCAGGGCGCGGTCCGCCAGCAGGCCCGTACGCAGGTCGGGTACGCGCCAGGCCGAGGGCGCGTCGAAGAGCTCCTCGCCGCCGCCCAACGGATAGCCGGCGACCAGGCAGCCGCTCGCCAGCGCTTCGGCGACGGGCAGGCCGAACCCCTCTCCTTCCGGTGAGCCGAGCGCGACGAAGACCGACGTGTCGGCGAGGACCTGGGCGACCTGTTCGTGGCTCAATCCGCGGATGGGGCGCAACTCGACGCCTTCGCCGCGCGGATCGGCGCGGAGCAGCCGCTCCAGCAGCAGCGACTCCGCGGGGCGGTTGCGCGGCATCCACGCGATGCTCGGCACCCGCCGCTCGGCGGGGCGGAAGAGCTCGCCGTCGATGGGGTTCGGGATGAGCAGGGGCGTCGGCAGGTACGGATGCGCGCGGCTGAGGACGTCGACGCTCTCCCGGGAGATCGTCCAGATGCCGGGATCGGGGGTGAAGCCCGGGTACCGGCCCTCCGCGCCGCTGGTGAGGAAGGTGAGGAAGTGCCCCTGGTTGAAGACGACCTTGCGGGCGCCGGGCGCCGGGTCGTGTCCGGGCAGGACGGAGATCTCCGGGACGACGAGAAGGTCGTCGGCGGTCAGGTCGATCTCCATGCCCGACAGGGTCGGGACGCCGCTGTCGTCGAACCAGGCGTACCGGAAGCCCGGTGTCGGCGACCACCGGTAGGCGTCCACCCCCGCCTCCGCCAGCAGCTTCACGTGCGCCGACAGAATGCGCGCGCCGCCCAGCGGGATGGGGTACTCGAAGTCGGCGTAAATGACACGTCCGTTCATGACACGCCACACCTTTCGTCAGAGGAGAAGGAGGAGAGTGAAGAAGGAGAAAGAAGGAGACGGGGAGGGGGCTCGGCTCAGCCGAACCAGGGCGGCGCCTCGCCCATCAGGGCGGGCTGCACCGCCCCGGTCGCGAGGAACGCCAGGTACGCGGCGAACGCGGGCCCGCCGGCGGTGTGCCGCGCCTCCCCGCGCCTGTGGAAGCCGATCACGCCCCAGACCACGAGGGCGAGTGGTGCGGCCAACAACGCGAGCGTGGCGGGCCGTACCGCGCCCGCGTCCGCTTTCAAGGTCACCACCGCGCGCAAGAAGCAGGCGGTGACCATGAGGACTGCGGCCACGCCGAGGCTCCACCGGGCGCCGCACGCCGTCGAGTAGAGCTTCTCGCCGGGCAAGGCGAATCGCGCCCGTACCGTCTTGCGTGCGATCTCCCAGTGCAGATAGGCCAGGAGGAAGGACAGCACCACGAGCGCGGTCGGCAGCGGCGGCGTTCCGGCGCCGCCGGAGGCGGCCAGCAGCGCCAGGTAGCAGATCAGTCCGGTCTTGAGCTGGATCGTGATGGCGATGTTCCCCCAGACGCTCTCGCGGAAGCGCTCGGACGTCCTCTCCAGCAGGAGCAGGAACACGCTGTAGGCCATGATCGCCACGCCCGTCACGACGGCCGCCGTGCCGACGACGGCACTCAGTGCCACGGCGGCCACCGCCGCCACCGCCAGGTAGACACGGATCGTCGCGGCATCCGTCTCGCCGGTCACGAGGGGACGGTCGGGGTGGAACTCCCGGTCGTAGTCGAGGTCCTTGACCTCGTCGACCGCGCGCATGAAGAACAGGATCACGAACAGGGCCAGCGCGGCGCACACCTGCTTCGCGACGCCAGGGCCCACCGCCGCCCCGGCGGGACGCAACGCCGCCAGCGCGCCCAGCACGCCCGCCGGCCACAGCACGACGTACGCCAGGTAGCGCAGGGCGGGGAAGCGCCGGGAGAAGAAGCGCCAGAAGGCCCGCAGCGGCCTCACCGGGGGGCCTCGTCCAGGATCACGACGCTGCCGGTGCCCCCGTCGACCTCGATGAGGCTCCCCTCGGGGATCCTCCGGGTCGCGTCCGGCACCCCCACGATCGTCGGTATGCCGAACTTCCTGCCGGTGATGGCGGTGTGCGACAGCAGACTGCCGCGTTCGACGACGATTCCCTTCGAGGCGAGCATGAGGTAGAGCCAGCCGGGATCGGTCTCCCGGGTGATGAGGATGCTGTCGGCGGGGAACTCCCCGTCCAGGGCCGGGTCCGACAGGACACGCGCGTATCCGCGGACCTTTCCCGGGCACGAGCCGAGGCCGCGCAGCCCCTCGACGCCCTCCGTGCCGTCCGGCGACACGTCCTCCTGCTGCGGCACCGACGTCGCCACCACGTCGCCGGTGGCGAACTCGCGCACCGGCCGTAGCGCCCGGGACTTCTCCAGATCGCGCCTCCTGACCGCGACCAGTCCCGCCAGGTCGCGGGTGGAGCCCGTACCGTCCACGAAGCCGAAGAGCTCGTCGAGATCGAGGAAGAACACGTCCTCCGGGTCGCCGAGCACGTCGCGGCGGTGCAACTCCGCACCCAGGGCGCGGATGACCTGCTTGCTGTAGCCGAACAGCTCACTGCGCATGTACCGGCCGACTTCCCGGTAGTACAGGGTGGTGCGCAGCCGGTCGAACAGACCGAGCAGCACCGCGCGCCGCAGCCGGGCCCGAGGGAGTTTGGAGCGCAGCAGTGCCTCGCCCGCCAGGCGCGTCTCGCGTTCCACCTCTTCCATGTCCGCGACGGTCAGGTCGCTCGCGGCGTACTGCTGGACGAGGCGGATCAGTTCCCACGGCGTGTCGCGGAGGTTGGACTTCTCCAGCTTCAGTTCCGCGATGCCGCGGTCGCCGTACCCCTCGATGTGCCGGCGCACTTCCTCGGTGAACTCGCGTGGAAGCTTCCCGGCCTCCAAGCGGTCCCAGATCGCGCGTGGTGGGTCGGCCAGGAACACATCGTGCAGTCCCGCGTCGGCCCGCACCCGCTCGGCCAGCCGAACGGCGCTCAGGGCGATTTCCGCGCCCTTGAGCTGCCGGCCGCCGCACAGCAACTGGCTGAAGAGGGTCTCCTGCTCGTCGACGCCCCAGCGGTCCATGGCCAGCTCGACGGCTTTGTGGAACAGGACCATGAACTGGTAGTTGACGAGGGTGACGCCCCAGAGCCGTCCCGCCGTGCGCCAGGTGTGCCGGTAGTCGGCGACGAGCTTGAGCGGATGCTCGGTCGCCGTCGCCCCGGTCCGCACCTCCTTCAGCAGCCCGCTCCACTGCTCCTGAAAATCCTTGAAGTCGCGGGGCAGGGTCTGGTAGGCACGCGCCACCCGGCCCCACCCGGTGACCAGTCGGACCGCCCGGCGACCGCGGGCGCGAAAGCCCGTGGGCTTGTCGGACGTGTGGTGGTAGAACGTGTCGAGTTCGGCGACGAGGCGTTCCCAGTCGCGCCGGACGCTGTCGAACATCGGCACGGCGGACAGCATCTGGATGAAGGCGTTGATGCTGTGGTAGATGCGGTTGTCGAGGAACCCGAGCAGCCGGGTCATCGTCTCGTGCAGATCGTGCAGCTCGCTCTCGGGGACTCCGCTGCGGCGCAGGTAGTCGTGGTTCAGCAGCCAGTAGAAGCGGCGCGCCACCGAGTACGTCATCGGGGTCGTCGTGTCCGGGAAGCTCTCGGACACGTTGGCGCTGCTCCAGATCCGGTGCCGGTCGGCCTCGATGGTCACGGGTCGCGACTGCACCACGTGCACGAGACCGTCCTCGGTGAAGGTCGCCTCGATGTCCTGCGGCTCGCCGAAGATCTTCTCGATGTCGCGGCCGAGTTCGGCCAGCGACCTGGCCTCCGCGTCGCTCAGCACGGGAACGTCGACGCGTTCGCTCGGCACGGCGGTCTCGACGGTTCCGTGTCCCCGCTCGCGGTCGAGGGTCACCATGGTCGTCTTGCGGGCCACGACGCTCTCGACGTTCCCGGTGCGCGAGTGCACGAAGTAGTGGTCGACGGGGGCCTTCTCCTGGACGACGCCCTCGCCGATGCCCCAGCTTGCGCTGATCACCGTGTTGCGCGCGTAGCTGGTGGGGTCGCAGGTGAACAGGACGAGCGAACGCTCACCGAAGACCATGCGCTGGACGCCGACGGCGACGGACAGCCCGGAGAAGGGCAGCCCCTGACGGTGCCGGTAGAGCAGTCCCTCCGGGCTGAACGCCGATGCCCAGCACTTGAGCACCGCCTCCTTCACCCCGGACGGCGGGACGTACAGGAAGCTGTCGCTCATGCCCGCGAAGGGGTTCCGTGCCGAGTCCTCGCCCTGGCCCAGGGCACCGATGACCGAGGCCCGCACCGCCAGCAGCGGGCCGTCGGGGAAATCGGCGGCCAGCCGGCGTTCGAGGGCCGGCTCCACCTCGGGGCCGAGTCCGGCCTGGGCGATGACCTCACGGATCCGGGCGCTGGTGGCGCACACCTGGTCCCAGTCGTCCAGATCGGTGTTGCGCACCAGGGAGTCGATGGCGTCCGCGACCGGTGCCACCGCCCGGTGGTAGGCCGCGCCGGTGAGGCAGAACAGTCCCGGGACCCGGACACCCCGCTCCTGGAGGGTCTTGAGCCGGGCGAACTTCCAGCCGACGCTGTCCGGGGTCATGCCGTCGTCGAGTGTCTCGATGAGAGTCTCGTTCACGAGTTTCCCTGTTCGGGTTGGGGTTGGTGCGCCCGGTAGGAGCGCACCACCGTTTCCGGTGATTTCGCGGTCAGTGCGGTTCCGATCTCGCTCTCCAGGAGGCCGACGTCGGCCCAGTGGGACCGGGTGACCAGGTCGAGTTGCTCCGCGAGCCGGGACGCCCCCTGCCCGGGGAGCACGGAACTCAGGGCCCGTACCGGAGCGGCTGGCAGCCAGCGGAGGGGGACGGGGCTCGGCGGGGCCGCCAGGAGGTCGAACAGGGCGCGCAGGGTCACGGGTCTGCGGTAGGCGACGTTCACCGCCGTGCGGACGGGCGTGCCGGCCGCGGCACGCTCCAGCACCCGGCGCACGAGTTGCGCGATCACCGAGCCGTAGTCGTCCACGTCGATCAGGCTGAAGTGGGTCCGGTCGGCGGGCACCCGCAGCGGCAGCCGCCGAAGCTTGCTGATGCCGGGCAGGAACGAGGTGTCGTCCCGGCCGGTGATGAACCGCGGCCGCAGCAGGTAGGCCGTTGCGTCGCGCTGCCGCATGGCCTCGACGGCCTCGCGCTCGGCGCCCAGCCGGGCGTGGGCCAGGGACGTCGACGGCCGGGCGGGTGCCGTTTCCGCCACCCGGATCTGAGCGCCCCTGCCGTAGACGGACAGGGAGCTGCCGAGCAGCACGCCCTTCAGCGAGTCGGGGGCTGCGCAGATCAGGGCGCGGGTGCCCGCCACGTTCACGGCGTGCAGGAGGTCCTGGTCGCGGCTGCGGTTCTCGTTGGCGAGGTGAATCAGGACGTCGGTGCCGGGCGGCGGGAAGCTGGCGGGCAGCCGCCCCGGGATCTCGCCCTGCACGTAGGTGACGAACGGCAGCCGTCGCGGCGGCGGTTGCCGGACCAGCGCCGTGACCGGCCAGGGCGAGGCCATTCCCGACAGGTGCCGCAGCAACGCGCGGCCCACGTAACCGGTGGCCCCGGTCAGGGCGATCCTGGGCAGTCGGCCGGTGTGCGGTGCTTCGGTCACCACAGGAACGGCACGAGCCGTTTGCGGCTCGCCATGAAGTCGCGGTAGCCGGCGACGGTCGACATCACCTTCTCCTCGACGGAGATCCTGCGCACGACCGCGGGGACGAACAGCAGCAGCAACAGCGCGACGCTCAACGGATTCAGGAAGTACGCCACCAGCCCGATGTGCGCGAGGATCATTCCCGCGTAGGCCGGGTGTCTGAGCAGCCGGTACGGTCCGGAGGTGGCGACGCGGTGCTGGGCGTCCGTGCGCACCCGGTGCGAGTAGAAGGCGCCGAGCGTCCGGATCGAGAGGAGCCGCAGCGCGATTCCGGCCAGCAGGACCAGCAGCGGGCCGGCCGCCAGGAGCGGCGACGCGTCGGGCAGCGGGCCGTAGAGCGCGGCGAGAACGGTCGCGAACCGTGACAGCCCGTAGAGGATCTCCGTGCCGTGGTCGTCCTCGGTGTCCTGCATCCTGGCCGTGCGGAAGGTGATGCGCGCCTCCAGCAGGACCCAGCACAGGTAGACGCCGATCATCACCGCCGGCATCGGGGAGGCGGGGCTCCCGGTGTCCCGCGCCGCCCGGACGAGGGCGCCGACGCCGGCCAGGAGCCCGGTGAAGAAGAAGAGTGCCGGGAACTTCTCGGTGATCCAGCGCCTCATGCCGTCGCCTCCGCCGTCTTCGCGCTGGCCTCGCGCATCCGTTGGTACGCGGCGGGAGGTACGGCGCGGGCCTTGAGGTGCATGTGGCCGACCTGTGTCCCGTCGACCTGGACGACGATGTCGATCCCGCCGCGGGCGCGGCCCTTCAACGGGCTGACCTGGCAGATGAGTTCGGGGGCGGCGGGCCAGGTCGCGGTGTCGGTGAGCGTCAGGCGGATCGACATCAGGATGTACTGCCAGTCCGTGGGGATGTCCCACGCGGTGTGGGAGGTGATGGTCGCGGTCTGCCGGATCGCCTCCACCAGCACGGTCGTGGGATGCACGTCGGGCCATCGGTCGGCGGGCGGAGCGATCATGACGGTGGTGTAGCTGTGCTCGCCGGTCTGCCGCAGCGGCCCGATCAGGACGTTGTCCAGGGACCTCTTGTGGACCAGTTCCGCGGACGCGCGCCGCGGGCGGTCGTGTCCCGGTGCCCGTCCTGGCGGTTCGACGAAGAGTTCCCGCCGTGGAGCCGGCTCCAGTCGCAGCGATCCGGTGCAGACGCTCGTCCCGTCCTGGCGTACGTCCAGGCTGAACGTGCGGCTGCCCGGCCGGTTCTCCCTGAGGTGGACGAGGGCCTCGGAACCGTGCTCGCACAGGCCGTTGAACGTCAGATCGAGGTCCTGGACCCGCAGCGGACCCGCGGCGTGCCGGCCGGCGGACTGCTCCGCCCGGTGCAGGGCGGTGTCCACGAGCAGCATGCCCGGTATGTGATCGAGGGGGTGGTCGAAGAAGAACGTGTGGGTGTCGTCCGTGCTGATCTTGGCGGTTTCGCTGATCGGGCCGCGGGCCGTGTCGTGCGCCGGGTTCACCGTGTCGGTACTCATGGAGTGCTCCGGGGTGTGCTCGGGGTGCTCGGGACGGGGAGTTGAGGGTTCGGTACGGTCACGGGGTCACCCGGTCCATCGCACCGGCAGCCGGCGCACGCCGCGGACGAGCATCCCCGGTATGTACACGAGGGGTTCGGAGGTGTCGAGTCGCAGATCGGGGCAGCGCTCCAGCAGGGCCCGGACCGCGACGCCGGCTTCGAGCCGGGCCAGCGGGGCGCCCAGGCAGTAGTGGATGCCGTGGCCGAAGGAGAGGTGTCCGCGTGCGCTGCGGGTGATGTCGAAGCGTTCGCCGTCCTCGAAGCGTTCGCCGTCCCGCCCGGCGGCGGCGAGCGACACCAGCACCGGATCGCCCTTCTCGAAGCGGGCGCCGCAGAAGTCCATGGCCTCGGTGGCGAACCGGTAGGTCGAGTTCTCCGTCGGGCTGTCGTACCGCAGTGTCTCCTCGACCGCGTTGCCGATGAGGGAGAAGTCGGCCTGAAGCAGCGCGAGTTGGTCGGGGTGGCGGAGCAGCGCCAGCACGGTGTTCGAGATCAGGCCGACGGTGGTCTCGTGCCCGGCCGCGAGCAGCAGGAAGGCCATGCCGACGACTTCTTCCGGGCTCAGCCTGTCCCCCTCCTCGTCGGTCGTGCGCAGCAGCGCGCTCAGCAGGTCGTCGCGCGGTTCTGCGCGCTTTTGCTCGATGAGGCCGGTGAGATAGGCGTTGACCGCCCGCACGGCCTCGGCGGTCGCCTCGGGGGAGGAGGAAGCCACGATCTCGTTGGTCCACTGCCGGAACGACTGCCGGTCCAGGTCCGGCACGCCGAGCAGCTCGCAGATCACCGTCATGGAGAGCGGGAAGGCGAGGGCGGCGACCAGGTCGGCCCGCCCGTTGGGGGCCTTGGACATCGCGTCCAGGAGATCCGCGGTCAGCGTGTGCACCCGGGGAGCCAGTGCCTCGATGCGCCGCGCGGTGAACGCGCGGGTCACCAGGGCGCGCAGGCGCGTGTGTTTGGGCGGATCGCTCTCCACCATATTCTCGTTGATCGGCAGCGCGTCGGCCGGCCAGACCCCTTGGGAGCGCCAGTCCTTGCTGAGGCGCTCGTCGGCGAGGATGCGGCGGCCCTCCTCGTTGCGGACGACCAGCCAGAAGTCCCGCTCCTGGCCGGGGACACGGACCCGGTGCACCGGTCCTTTCGCGCGTAGCTCCGCGTAGACGGGATAGGGGTTCTCGACGAATTGCGCGCCGTACGCGGCGAGGTCGACCACGGTCTCTTCCCGCGCGCCGTGGGTGGTCTTCGCGTTCATTGCGGCAGTCCTTCCCTGGAACGTCGTCAGTTCAGGTGCGGGTGCCATCCTGTGAAGCGAATGTGTCGTCCTGAGGTAGGAGAGAGGTCGAGGCCGGCTCGGCTGTGCCGCGACGGCGTGTCAGCGGTACGTCCGTCCGGGGTCGGCGGTGTGTCAGTCGCGTATCGGGTCCGCCGCCGGGCCGCGGGGAAGCCGTACGAGGGCCACGGCGCCTTTGCCGTCCGGCGCGTTGCCGAACGTCAGAGTGGCGCCGATGACGTGGGTCTGCCCGAGCGCGATGGTCAGCCCGAGTCCGTGTCCCTTGCCACGTTCACGGGCGCCGGTCCGGAACCGCTGAGGGCCGTCGTCCAGCAGTCCGGTGGGAAAGCCGGGCCCCCGGTCCCGTACGGAAACGGTGGGAACGCCGGTGTCGGCGTCCACGCCCACCGTGACCGTCACGGGCGGACGGCCGTGCCGGTGCGCGTTGACGACGAGATTGGCGACGATGCGCTCCAGCCTGCGGGGGTCGGTCCACACACGGACGTCCGCCGGGTTGGTGGGGCCCCCGACGAGCACCGTCGCCGGAACCGCGACCCGCTCCACGGTCTCCTCCAACAGCGGCACCAGCGCGCAGTGCTGCGGGTCCGCGCGCTCCACGCCCGCGTCGAGTCTGGAGATCTCCAGCAGATCCTCGACCAGCGCGCACAGCGCGCGCACTCGGTCCCGCACATAGCGTTCCGCCTCACCGTCCGGGAGGAGTTCGGCGGCGGTGACCAACCCCATCAGGGGCGTGCGCAGTTCATGGGCGACATCCGCGGTGAAGCGTTGCTCGCTTCGCAGTCGCGCCTGGAGGGAGGCCGCCATCGAGTCGACGGCACCGGAGATCTCGGCGATCTCGTCGAACGGGCGGGGCATCGCGGAGATCCGGGCGTCCAGGTCACCGGCCGCTATCCGTCGGGCGGTGCCCGCGGCCGTTCGCAGCCGGCGGCTCATCTCCCCGGTGACGAGCCAGATGGGCGGCAGCACGACGAGGATCGCCAACAGGCCGGCCCGCAGGATGGACCTGTTGAAGCCTTCCAGGTCGCCCAGCGTGGTGCGCAACGAGTGCCGTACCGACAGGGTTCGTGTGCCGGCGGGGCGGGCGGCCCACATGGCGGGACCGTCGGGACCGTCCGTGTACTGCGTGCCCTGACGCCCCTCGCGTACCAACGCCCGCAGCTTTCCGGGCACCTCGGTCGCGTCGAGTTCGGCGCCGGTTCCGGCGACCAGGCCCGTACGCGAGTAGGACACGGCGGCACGGTCGAGCGTGAGCATGGTGACCGAGCGGGACTGTTCCAACGTGAAGGCGTGCGAGGCGCGATCGACCAGAATCTCCAGGACGATGACGGTCACACAGGTCGCCGCGGCCACCAGTCCCGCGATGCGCCACCGTAAGGACCGTGAGGGATACCAGGACCAGGCCCTCGGAGAGGACGGCGGGTGCGGAGGCATCGTCAGCGCCGCAGCTTGTATCCGAAGCCGCGTACGGTCTCGATCCGTTCGGCGTCGACCTTGGCACGCAGCCGCTTCACATGCAGGTCGACCACGCGCGTGTCGCCGTCCCAGGTGTGGTCCCACACCTTTCTCAGCAGGGTCCTGCGCTCCAGTACGACGCCCGGCGACTCGGCGAACGCCAACAGCAGTCGCAGCTCCGTGGGGGTCAGTGCCACGATCTCACCCCCGCGCCGCACCTCCATTCCGGAGGTGTCGATGGTCAGTTCCCCGAAGGTGAGGACGGGCCGGGCGTCCGCCGCGCTCTCGTCGCGTGCGGGTTCTTCGCGTGCGGGCTCCCCGGACAGGGACGGGAACGAGGCGCGGCGCAGCAACGACCGTATGCGCGCGACGAGCACCGCGCTCTCGCACGGCTTGACCACATAGTCGTCCGCGCCCGCCTCCAGCCCGGAGATCACGTCCAGGTCGTCGCCGCGCGCGGTCACCATGAGAACCGGCGCGAGACTGAACTCCCGTATCCTCCGGCACAGTCCGATGCCGTCGAGCTGCGGAAGCATGAGGTCGAGCAGCAGCAGATCCGGGTGCGCGCTCCGGAAGAGTTCGAGGCCGGTGAGGCCGTCGGCCGCGGTGGAGACGGTGAAGCCGTAACGCTGGAGCGCGATGCGGACGGTGTCCCGGATCACCGCGTCGTCCTCCACGAACAGGATGTGCGGACCGGCGGGTTCGTCGAGGAGCGCGGGGGTGGCGGTCATGGCAATGTCCTCGCTGTTCCGGTGAGGGGTGGCAAGACGCCGGCGAAGGCCGGAAGGTGCCTGGGCGCGCCGTACCGGAGGAGAACGGCATCGGCACGGCGTGGACGCCGCTTTGCCCCCTCGACGGGAGGGCGTTCGGGGGGCGTCCAGTCCGGCCCCGACGGGAACGTGCCCGCCGGCTGCGGCAGATCCGTCGTCGTGCCCGCGTCCCGTACCCCTGTGTCGGACGCGTATCCGGCCACGGCCACGCTCAACACGATCGCTGCGACGGCCATGAGGGCCGTGATGGCCGTGATGGAAGCGGCCCGGCCCAGCCCGGTTCCGCACGACAGCGACCGGCGGCGGTCGTCGTCCCTTCGAGACCGCGCCGCGCCCGCGCGTGTGTGTACGAAGCGTGAAGAGCGCATTGAAAAGAGCCTAGCGGTTGCCCCCACTGCGTCCCTGGGTCCGAATAACACAACCGAAATTAGGAGAAGCCGCAGTCATTCGGACCCACGGGACCACGTCCGGCATCACAGGCGGGTCGCCGGATCGATGGCCTGCAGCGGTGAGGCCACATCGGCCCCTTGGGGACATAACAGGCAGGTGTCCGGGCACGGCCTCCCGGCCTCCGCGCCAGGCATGTGAGCCCGCGGAACGGTGGCGGGGAATCGGACCGGCAGGTGCGGCGCCGCCGCTGCCGGTGGCGCCGGACCTCAGGCGATCCGGGTGGTCGTGCCCGGGGCGATCCGTTGGTAGCGGGCCGGGACCCCGGGGCCCCGCTCGCCGAGGAAGCCCTCGACCATCGCGGCGCCCACGTCGTTGAGGGCACCGTCGTGCACCGCGTAGGCGGTGTGGGGAGCGACCTCGCGCACGTAGTCGATCAGATCGCCGACGGTGGACCAGGGAGCGTGCACGGGCAGCAGCAACGTTCCGATCGGACCGTCGGGGACGGTCAGGGCGTCGCCTGGGTGGAAGAGGGCCTCGTCCACCTGGAAACCGATGTTGGGGATGCGCGGCACATCCGGGTGGATGACCGCGTGCCAGGCCCCGTGAACCCGGATGTCAAAGCCTGCCGCACTGAAGGCGTCGCCGTCCCCGGTGGTGGCGACCCGTGTACCGAGGCCGTCCAGACGCTTCGCGACGGAGGAGTTGGTCCAGATACGCAGCCCCGGACGCGCCGCGGCCGCCCGGCGCAGTACCTCCTCCGAGAAGTGGTCGAAGTGCTCGTGCGTCACGAGCACGGCGTCGGCGCCTTCCAACGCCCTCGGGTCACTCAGGCCGCCCGGGTCGATGACCAGGCGGCGCCCGTCCTTCTCAAGCCGCACACACGCATGACCGAACTTGGTGAGCTCCATGGCCGACACGTCCTTCCCTCTCCATCCAACCAATTTCTACAACCTGACTGTACAACTAGGTGACACAACTATGGCTAAGATGGCCCCATGGACGAAGAAGCACTGGGCGAGGAACTGCGGCGGTCACTCGGTGAACTGGTCCGGGCCGTACGAGCCGTGGACACCATGCCTCCCGGCGAGGCCGCCATTCTCGGATTCCTCGACCGCGGCGGCCCCTTGACCACAGCCGACCTCGCCCGCCTGCGCGGCGTCACACACCAGTCGGCCGCCAAGTCGGTCAAAGACCTCTCCGCCGGCGGCCTGGTCCACGGCGAACAGCACCCCGCCGACGGTCGCAAGCTTCTGCTGCACCTCACCGACGCCGGCCGCGCCCGCCTCCAAAGGGAGCGCACTCTCCGCGCGGGCGCCCTCGGCGCCGCCATCCGCGAGACCTTCGACCCCGACGAACGACGGCGGCTGAGCGAGTCCGTCACCCTGCTCTCCCGCCTGACGGCCCGCCTCACCGGACACTGACCGCTCGGCGAGCAACGGCGGCACGGCAACAAGGTGCGGGGGCATTTCGCCCGGCGGTGCGAGACGTTGCCGATGTTGCGTTGCCGAGCGGTCACTTCTCGCTGTGCGCGGCGCGATAGTCGACAGGGCTGAGGCCGTAGGCGGACTTGAAGACGCGACTGAAGTGGGCCGGGTCGAGCAAGCCCCAGCGGGCCGCGGTCGAGGCCACGGTGCGGCCTGCCGCCAACGGGCTAGTGAGGTCGCGGCGGCAGCCCTCCAGCCGGCGCTGTCTGATCCAGGCGGTGATGGTGGTCTGCTCCTCGGCGAAGAGCTTTTGCGCGTAGCGCAGGGAGATGTGGTGTGCCGTGGCTATCTGCGCCGGCGACAGGTCGGGGTCACCGAGGTTCCGGTCGATATAGGCGCGGATGCGGAGGAACGTGGTGCGACGCGCGGCATGTGCGTCGTCCCGGCTCGGGCGGGTGCACCGCTCGGCGAACATGGTGGCGAGCAGGTCACCGGTGGTCCGGGCGAGGCTCTCCGCGCTGTCCGCGTAGTCGCGAGGGCGCCTGGCCAGTCGGACGAGGAACGGGAAGACCAGGGCACCGACGCCTTCGGTCGCGGAGAAGCGAGTCGCCGTCACCTCGCCGGTCTGGCCGCTGTCCAGGTGTGCCAGGCGGTGCGGGAGCATGAACTCCAGCATGGAGAAGCCCTCGCGGCACACGAGCGTGTAGGGGCGCGTGGTGTCGTAACAGGCGATGTCGCCGGGGTGTAGCTCGGCTTCCCGGCCGTCCTGCTGGATCAGCGCGCTGCCGCCCTGGATCACGCCGACGAGCAGGAACTCGGCGTCGGAGCGGGTGATCAGCCGGGGCGTGCGGTCCACCTGGCTCGGATCGGCCACCACCTCGGCGATCTGGACGGCGCCGAGGCAGTCTGCCTGGATCCGGCCGTGGAACGGCTCGCCGGTCAGCGGCTTGACGTGGACCGGCACGAAGCTGTCGCAGACGACGTCCTGCCAGAACGCGCGCCGGTCGGCCACCGCGTGGTCTTGGGTCCGCAGCACGACCGCCATGGCTCGTTCCCCTGCTTCCGTGCGCGTAGCGACAACGGGGTGTGCGCGTGACGGCAATTCGGCCGCTCGCTCCCCCGGCACTGTGGAAGGACCAAGTTAACCCGATGGGAGAACGCGCATGCCTTACGCGACTGTGAACGGTCAGCAGCTCTACTTCGAAGACAGCGGCGGCGACGGCCCGGTGGTCGTCTTCAGCCACGGCAACCTGATGGACCGGCGGATGTGGGCGCCGCAGGTCGAGGCGGTGCGCGGCGAGTTCCGGTGTGTGGTGTGGGACGAGCGGCTGCACGGCCTGTCCAGGGACGACGGCGAGCTGTACACGTACTGGGAATCCGCCGACGATCTGCTCGGTCTGCTCGACCACCTCGGGGTCTCGCGGGCGACGCTGGTCGGGCATTCGCAGGGCGGGTTCCTGTCGCTGCGCGCGGCGCTGCGGGCGCCCGAGCGGGTCAGGGCCCTGGTTCTGGTGGACACCGCGGCGGTGGCCTGGCCGCCGGCGGCTCTGGCGCAGATGAGCGGGGTCAGCGAGGCTTTCCGGGCCGGCGGCCCTGACATGGTGGCCCCGGTGCTGCTCGACCTGCTGCTCGGCAAGCCCGCGATCCACGAGGAGTGGCTGCGCTCGTGGCGCGAGCAGCCCCGCACGCGGCTGGCGGACGCGGTTGCCGTGCTCATGAGCGTGGACGACGTCTCGGGGCGCCTCGGCGAGATCACCGCGCCGGCGCTGATCGTGCACGGCGAACGTGACCAGCCGGTCCCCCTTGCCCTCGGGCAGATGCTCCGCGCCCAGCTGCCCGGGGCCCTGGACATGCTCGTCGTTCCCGGCGCCGGCCACACCCCGAACCTGACGCACCCCGAAGCAACCAACGGGCCGCTCACCACTTTCCTGCGGCATCACGCCTGAGCGAAGACCAACTCCGACTCGGTCAACTCGGCTATGCACGCGTTGACTGCTGCCTCCGGCGCGGCGGCGAGCATTCACCGCTCGCGCATGAGCCTGGCTCCACCCGTCATCGCTCCTTGGAGTCGGTCGTCTAGGCTGGCTCGGTGACTGATGAGCAGGAGCGGGTGCAGCCGTCGGGCGTATGGGCCACGGCGGTGGGGGTGGCCAGGGTGCGGGCGCTGGAGACCGAGCGGGAGGACGCGCTGTTCCGCGACCCACTGGCACGGGCCTTCGCCACCGCCGGCGGCCTGTGGCCCTCCTCGGCGCCGCTGCCCGATGACGAGGGGGCGCGCCGCCGCCGACTGGCCGTGTCGGCCTCCATCGTCATCAGGACGAAGTTCCTCGACGACCTGTTGCAGCGGGCCTCCGCGTCCGGGATCCGGCAGGTCGTGCTGCTCGGCGCCGGCATGGACAGCCGGGCCTTCCGGATGGACTGGCCCGAGGGCACCCGGCTGTTCGAGGTCGACACCGCCGCGCCACTGGACTTCAAGGCTTCGGTGCTGCGCGAGGAGCGGGCCGTCGCACACTGCGAGCGGATCACCGTCGCGGTGGATCTGCGTGCGGACTGGCCAGGCGCGCTGGCCGCCGCAGGGCACGACCCGGCCGTGCCCACAGTGTGGATCGCCGAGGGACTGCTGATCTATCTGCCCGAGGACGCGGTGGAGTTGCTGCTGACCCGGATCGGCGCGCAGTCAGCGGCAGGCAGTCGGATGGGGCTGACGTTGGGCTCGCGCGGCGTGCTCGACCGCTTCGGCGCGAACGCCGCGCCGGGATCGGCGGCGTCCATGTGGGTCTCGGAGATGCCCGACGACCCGGCGGGCTGGCTGGCCGGGCACGGCTGGGAGGCCGACAGCCACACCCTGCGCGAGCGCGCTGCCGCCTACGGCCGCCCGTTCAGCACCCCGCCGCAGCGCGAGGAGCAGCCCGGCGGACTGATCTCGGCGGTCCGCCGGTAGAGGGCCTCCCGGTTCCCCAGATGATCGATTCCACGGGGGCCTGATGAGTGGAGCCGGGTTCATGCGCGCGGCGGGACCTGGTCCTGCCGCGCTCTGGTCGGTGGTCCGCTGGAAGAGCGCGGAGCCCTTCTCTGCACTACCGCAGCAGATGGACTGCGGCCTTGGGCGCGCCTGGAGCTGGCTGACGCAGGCGTCGACGTAGCGGGTTGCACCCGTGGGGGAGGTGGTGCGCGCATCTTCGATGCGCGGCACGCACCTGACGGCTGTTCAGTTGGTGATGTCGGCGAGCCGGGTGACCTCGTCGAGGTCGTCCGTGGCGGGCACGAAGATGATCTCGTCCACCCCGAGGTCGGTGTACTCCGTGAGGGACTGCTCGATCGTCGACCGGGTGGTGTGGAGCACCGCATTGCGGGCGATGTCCTTGGGGGCCAGCCGGTAGAAGTCCTGGATGTTCGCCTGTCCGGCCTCGGTGTCGCCCAGCGCGAAGTAGGCAAGGACGACGAGTTTCGGAGCGCCTCGGCGGCCTGCCTCCTGCCAGGCCCGCCTCGCCGCCTCGAAGCTGGGCGCCGTGATGGCCGGGGGCAGCGAACCGCCGATGTAGCCCTCTCCCCAGCGCACCATGCGGTGCAGCGCGCGAGCGGAGTACCCGCCGAACAGCATGGGGACCTGCCGGGTGCCCGATGGCACGGCCGGGTTCGGTCCGTTGCCGACCGGCTCGCCGCCCCAGACCGCGCGGTAGGTGTCCAGGTCGGATTCCAGTCGCGCGCCGCGACCGTGCAGCTCGTGCCCGGGAACGGTGAACTCGTCCGCGCGCGACCCGACGCCGACACCGAGCGTGAGACGGCCGCCGGAGACACCGTCGATGCCCGCGATCTCCTTGGCCAGCAGGGCACCAGGCCACGTCGGGGCCAGCAGCACCGCACTGAGCAGTCCGATCGTGGTGGTCGCCCCCGCCGCGGCCGCGAGCGCGACGGTGTCGCTCACCCCCGGGTATGCGTAGCGGCCGGTCGTGGCGAGGGTGGAGAACCCGGCTTCCTCAGCCCGGGCCGCCCAGCGTGGCAGGGCCGACGCGGTGACATGGCGTACCTGATTCGGAAGTCCGATGCCGATCTGCACGGCGGTTCCTCTCTGCGGTGGGATCAATCCTGAGTCAGGGCTTGCCAGGAAGGGAGCGGAAGAACTCTCGGATGTCGGCGATCAACAGCTCCGGGGCTTGCAGGGCGGGGAAGTGCCCGCCGCGGTCGTACTCCCGCCAGCGCCTGACCGTGTGGGACAGGTTCGCCAGTTCCTGGATGGCGTTGTCGCCGGGGAAGTTGGCCACCGCCGTCGGCACCTCCGACGGCGACGGCCTGCCCGCCGGCAGTTCGGCTCCGGCCTCGAAGTAGAGGCGGGCCGCCGAGCCCGCGGTCCTGGTCAGCCAGAAGATGGTGACGTTGGTCAGGATCGCGTCCCGGTCGATGGCGGTCTGCTGCGTCTGCGTGGGGTCGTAGTCGACGAACCACTCCAGGTTCCAGGCCAGTTGACCGACCGGCGAGTCGTTGAGCGCATAGGCGATCGTCTGCGGGCGTGTGCTCATCTCGTGCATGTAGCCGGAGCGCCCGTACCACCAGCGTTCGTGGTTGAGTGCCCGTTCGCGGTCCGCTTCCCTGAGCAGTTCGCGCTCATCGGGGGACGTGGGCCAGGCGGCGAAGGCCAACGCGTTGACGTGGACTCCGATCACCCGGTCACCGGCTACCCGACCCAGCTCGGGCGCGATGAGACTGCCGAAGTCTCCGCCCTGGGCCGCATAGCGCTCGTACCCGAGGTCGCTCATCAGTTGGGCCCAGGCGCGGGCGGTGCGATGGACGCCCCAGCCGCGCTCGTGGGTCGGGCCGGAGAAGGCGTACCCGGGCAGTGAGGGCGCGACGACGTGGAAGGCGTCGGCCGGGTCGCCGCCGTGTGCGCGGGGATCGGTCAGTGGTCCGAGGATCGCCTGGAAGTCGGCGATCGTGCTGGGCCACCCGTGCGTGATGATCAAGGGGGTCGCGTCCGGCTCGGGAGAGCGGAGGTGCAGGAAGTGGATGTTCTGCCCGTCGATCTCGACGGTGTACTGCGGGTGCGCGTTCAGAGCTGCCTCGTGCGCCCGCCAGTCATAGCCCTCTCGCCAGTGATCGGCCAGATCCCGCAGCCATGCCTTGCTGACGCCGTAGGACCAACCCGCCCCAGGTAATTCATCGGGCCAACGGGTGCGGTCCAGACGCTGCGCGAGGTCCGCGAGATCCGCTTCGGGTATGTCGATCCGGAATGGCCGGGGTGTGGATGTCATGCAAGTCTCCTGGGTTGTGAAGCGCGTGCTGCGGCGACAGGCCGCTGGCGAGGTGTTCGGCCGCGGGCCGCAGGTCTCACTACGGGCGGGGTGAGCCGGGCGGCGCTGACCCCACCGGTCGGTTCAGACGCCGTTCTCGACCAGGGCCTTGAGCCGCGGCAGAGTCTTCTCGATGCCCTCGGCGTTCCAGCGCGGCCACGGTGTGCGCACGAGTAGTCCGCGCACCGGCGAGGTGGAGAGGTCACAGGTCTCGATCACCCGCGTGCCGCCGTCGACCTCCTCCAGTTCGTAGCGCCAGCGGTGCTTGCCGGGGTGGCACCACGCGATACGCCGGTCCGTCTCGAACTCGACGACCGTGTTGACGATCTGGTAGCGGACGCCGAACAGCTTCATGGCTGTGGTGAACGTGTCGTCCAGGCTCAGCCGTTCCGGCCCCGAGACCGCGTTCTTCACGGTGCCCGAACCATCGAAATCGGCGTGGCGGTGCGGATTGGCGAGCACCGCGAACACCGCCGGAGGCGCTGCGGCGATAACGATGTCGCGTGAAATCAGGAGTGGGCGGGGTGTGGAGGACATTCGGTTCTCCTGGTTCGCTCATGGCGGCGCGAAGCGCAACTCATTGCGGCACGAAGCGCAACATGACAACATGTTGCCATGTCCGACAAGCTAGCGAGACGACAACATGTTGTCAACAATGGTGACCGGGCCTGCGATGCCTACAGCGCACTGATCGACCAGGTCGGCAGTCTCGCCAACGTCGTCGAGGCGATCGGCAACGGCATCGCCCGACCCACCGGCCAGAGCCTGGCGCGCTGGCAGGTCCTCGCCGAGGTCGAACAGGAAGCCGCCCCGGTCGGGGCCATCGCATGTCGGCTCGGCCACACGCGCCAGGCCGTCCAGCGCGTCGCGGACCTGCTCGTCGAGGACGAACTCGCCTGCTATCGGCCCAATCCCGCGCACCAGCGGGCCAAGCTGCTCGAAGTCACCCCGACCGGCCGCGCCGCACTGCACAGGATGCAGACCGCCTACACCCAGCTGGCCCTCCGCACCACCGAAGGCCTCGACGCGGAAAGGCTCCACCTCGCCCGCGAGACCCTCAGGGAACTACAACGCCGCCTCGAATCCGAACTCCCCTGACCCACCGAACGGCGCGGCAGCACCTGGTGAACACCGACGGCGGGCGCCACGGCGTCGCCGCCGCACGCGCCCGCCAGGCTCACCCCACGGCTGAGCCGGGAGCGAGGCGAGACGGACGCCGCGGTCCAGTCGGCTGGCGCACGGCGCCACAGTGGCCTCACTGATGTCCCCGACCAGCCATCCGCCGTCACCGATCCGGACGCAGCGCACCCGTCGCTCTCCACGAGCAGGGCGGAGCGCTCCACTCACCTCCGGACGTGATCGGCGAAGGCGAGCTCACCGGCCTCCCAAGACGACGTCGGCCACGGCCCCGGGCTGGACCACGCTCAACGATCGGCCCGGCGTGGGACCGTCCTGGCCATGGAAGGAACCATCAGGATCAGCAGTTACACGAGGAACAACCAACAGCATGTCGTTCCTCTCGACCTGGAGGAGCTTTCCATGACTGCAGAACTGGACGGATCCACCGCTCTTGTCACCGGCGCCTCCGCCGGCATCGGCCGGGCCGTTGCCCTGCGCCTGGCAGCGTCGGGGGCCTCGGTCATCGTCCACGGGCGGGACGAGCAACGAGGTAATGAGATCGTCGAAGAGATCGCTGCCGCAGGCGGGAAGGCCGCTCGGTTCGTTGCCGCGGACCTGAGCAGCTCCGAAGACGTCCTGCGCCTTGCCGCCGAAGCGGGCGAAGTGGACATTCTCATCAACAACGCCGGTATCTACCGGTTCGCCAGTACACCGGATACCACCGCCGAGATGTTCGACGCCCAGATGGCCGTCAACGCACGCGCGCCGATGCTCCTGGTCGGCGCCCTCGCCCCGGGAATGGCTGCGCGGGGGCATGGCGCCATCGTGAGTATGAGTACGGCGGCGGCTACCACGCCGGTGCGGGAATCGGGCGCTTACGGGGCCTCCAAAGCCGCGCTCGAGCTTCTCACCCGAGTATGGGCTGACGAGTTCGGCGCCCAGGGCGTCCGCGTGAACGCCGTCGCCCCGGGCCCCGTCTACACCCCCGGGACGGAGGAGATGGGAGAGGAAGCCCTCCAGGCGATCGGGCGAACCACCGTACTGGGGCGGGTCGCAGACCCTGAGGAAATCGCCGAAGCGGTTGCGTTCCTTGTCTCGTCCCGCGCCAGCTACATCACCGGCACGGTTCTCGAAGCACGCGGCGGACAGCTCGCGATCGGCTGACTCCGGGCCGGGCCGCGATGGGCCTCGATGGGCAAGCCCACCGCAGTCGCCCCAGCGAGTCGCCGAGTCGCCAGGCGTACGACCGGGTCATCGAGGCAGCCGCGCAGATCGGTCACGGCCGCGCCCCGGCCCGCCCGTCGTCATCCCAGAAGTCGCGACTGACCCGCGGTACGCGCGCTCACTGCCACGAACGAGAAACGTAACGCCCCGTCCCCGCCCTGTGCCAGCCGGACGTGCCCGGGTGGCTCCAGGGGGCTTCGTCGTGCCGCACGGGGCCCGTCGCCGTCGACCGGTGAACGGATCGACCACCGTCGCCGCGTCCGCGCCTTCCCCGGCGATCCGGACGACCGCTGAACTCCCGGACCGGCACGACCGGCAGAGCGGCCTGCGTCTTCAGTGCATCAGGAGATCGATGGCGACCTCCAGTCGTCCGAGGTAGAACTCTCGTGATGCGGTCTGGTGCTTGAGACCGATCGATGCGCTGATCATCGTCTGTGCGACAGGGGTGGCTGCCTCTTGTCCTGACTCGACGGCGATCGCGTCTGTGACCAGTTCCTCGAAACGTCGCGGCGTGGTCTCGACGACTTCTCCGAGGAGGTCGGGGTTGTCCTCGATGACCACCGCGACATCGCGCGTCAGCGGTCCGATGTAACGGCCCGTCCACTGGTCGAACGCTTCGACGAGGCGCTCTCTGAGGGGTCGGCCGGTGTCGGCCAAGGCGCGTTCGGCCGCTGCGATGTCCCGCTCCAATGCCTGGGTGACAGCGGCCCGGAACAGGGCCTCCTTCGAGGAGAAGAGGAAGTAGAGCCCCGGCCGGGAGATGCGCGCCGCCCGCGCCACCTCCTCCATCGAGGTCTTCCTGTAACCGAATCGCGCGAACGTGACCATGGCGGAGTCCAGAACCGCGGTCCGACGGCCGGCGGTATCGGCGACTGGCGTCGGCGGGTGGCCAACATCGGTGCTGGTGCTGCTCATGCGACCAGCATACGGGACCAGGATTCGCACTATACAGAGTAAGTCTAGTGCGTATAGTCGCTGCCATGGCTGCTCGCGAACCCCTCTCCACGCCCTTCACCTCCTCCAGCACCGCCGACGACGTACTGCGGGGCGTCGACCTCACCGGCGTCCGCGCGATCGTGACGGGAGCTTCCTCCGGACTCGGGATCGAGACGGCTCGTGCCTTGACCGCTGCCGGGGCAGAGGTGACGCTCGCCGTCCGGAACACGACTGCGGGCGACGCCGTCGCTGAGGCGATCGCGAGCTCGACCGGAGGGATCCGGCCTCGCGTCGTGCGGCTCGACCTCGCCGACAGGGCCGCCGTCACCCGCTTCGTCGACGCGTGGGACGGCCCACTTCACCTGCTGATCAACAACGCGGGCGTGGTCACCGGTGGCCTCGAACGAACCCGTGAGGGCTGGGAGCTTCAATTCGCGACGAACCACCTCGGCCACTTCGCCCTGGCCACCAGCCTTCACGGCGCCCTGGCCCAGGGAGCGCTCGACCGCGACGGGGCGCGGATCGTCTCGGTCAGTTCGACAGCGCACATGCGTTCCGGCGTCGACTTCGACGACCTCCACTTCGAGCGTCGCCGCTACGACCCGCAGATCGCCTACGCCCAGTCGAAGACCGCGAACTCGCTCTTCGCCGTCGAGGCGACCCGCCGGTGGGCCTCCGACGGCATCATCGCCAACGCGGTGAACCCCGGTGGTGTCGCGACGGGACTGCAGCGGAACTTCACCACGCAGCAGAAGGAGTCCCTCGACGCGGCCGAGGCCGCGGGAGTCTTCAGGTACAAGACGGTCGAGCAAGGGGCCGCCACCAGCATCGTCGCGGCCGTCGCCCCGGAGTTCGCGCACTCCGGAGGCCACTACCTCGACGATGCACAAGTGGCCTACACCGTGCCGAACGACGCCGACCTCGCGCAGCACCCGCACGGCGTCAAGGAGTGGGCACTCGATCCCGCCACCGCCAAGCGCCTCTGGACGGACTCGACCAACCTGCTCCGCGTCTGACCTCGCGACGCCACCAGTGGCAGTCCCAGAGCGAACGGGATCGAGCGATTGGTGAACAGCCTTGGCATCGCGGCCTGGAGCAGGCGTTCGCCGCCCGCGGCGTCGCATCGCCCGCAGACCCCGCGTTCCTCGCCCTGATCGTCCACGCTTTGGAGGACGGCCTGCTCGTCCAACGCCTGCTGGCCCCCGACGGCATCCCCGACGACGACGTCGTCGACGCCTTCGATCTGCTCCTGCGCTCGTGGACCGCGCTCGCCCAGCGTCCGACAGGTGAGGGCGACGGCCAGTAGGGACCGGGGCGATCGGTCACGCCGGACATCTCCTCGGCCAGCAGGCGGCGTTCAGCGTGCTCGTCCAGGCCCTGAAGCCCGGCCCCGTCGAGCCCGGACGACGATGATGCCGCCCCTTGAGAGCGGCCACCCCCGCTCGGGGGTGGCCCCGCGCAGCCGGCGCCGTGACCACATCGAGCCTCCTGGCCTGCCGAGCGGCGCCTGGCCCAGTGCTGGTGGGGCCGCCTGATCCTCTTGCAGAGGGGGCTGCGCCTCGGAGTGCACGGTTCAGCGCTCCTGCTCCGGAAGATGGCGGACGAAGTCCAGTAGCAGGGTGCAGAACGTGGAGGGCTGTTCCAGTGGCGCGAGGTGCCCCGCGGCGGGGATGACCACGGCTTCGCCTGCGTCGAGGTCCCGGGCCAGTGCTTGGCCGCCCTCGAAGAAGTCGGGCATGTCGTGCTCACCGACACCGACCAAGGCGGGCACGGTCAGCGTGCGCAGCACCGCCGTTCCCTCGCCGAGCGGGTCCGCCGCCAGGGACGGCTCGCCGTGGGCGAGTTGTTCGGTGAGCTGGCCGCGGAGCATGCGGGCCGCGTGCGCGCGTACGGCGTCGGTCGCGCCGGCCGAGGTCCACGCTTCGACGCCGGCTGTCACGGCTGCGTCCAGGTCGCCGGCGGCGAGCGCCGTCCTTTCGGCGTCCCAGGCGGCTTGCAGACGGGGAGAGGCCGGCTGGTCGTGGGGCCGATACCCGACGAGTACCAGGCCCTCGATCCGCTCCGGCGCCGTGATGGCGGCCTGGAGTGCCACCAGGGCACCGAGGGAGTTCCCGGCCAGGACGAAACGGTCGGCCCCGAGGTGGTCGAGGGTGTCGAGTACGTCCGTCCAGGGGGCCACCTCACGGTCGGCGGGCACGAGCGCGTCGCCGTGGCCGGGCAGGTCCAGCGCGATGGCCCGCAGGCCCGCGTCGGCGAGCAGGGGAAGGTGGGCGCCCCACATGGTGCGGTCGGTGGGACGGGCGTGCAGCAGGACGACGGGACGGCCTCGGCCCGCTTCGTCGGAGGGCAGCAGCATGGCAAGCGTCTTTTCTTCGGTGGGGACAGGGGGGGAAGGAGATGGGAGAAGGGCCGGCTCACGGTGCGAAGGAGCAGCAGGACGGAGCAGGGGCGCTGCCTCCTGGGGCGGCTGTCACACCGCCGCAGTCAGTTCGTCGGCCTCCGCGGCGCTCAGCCTCAGGGACGCCGCCGCCAGGTTCTCCTCCAGGTGCGCGACCTTGGAGGTTCCGGGGATGGGCAGGACGACGCCGGAGCGGGCCAGCAACCAGGCCAGCGCCACCTGCGACGGGCCGGCGTGGTGGGCGGCCGCGATCCGGTCGACCGGGCCGCCGGGGCGGGCCAGCTCGCCCGCGGCCACCGGCGCCCAGGGAATGAAGCCGATGCCGTGGCGGGTGCAGTACTCCAGGACGTCGGCGGAGCTGCGGTCGGTGAGGTTGTAGCGGTTCTGCACGGTGGCGATTTCCGCGATGGTGCGGGCCTGCTGGATCTGGTCGACAGTGACCTGGGACAGTCCGATCGCGACGATCTTGCCCTCGTCCTGGAGCCTCTTCAGCTCGCCGACCTGGTCCTCCAACGGGACCTGCGGATCGATGCGGTGCAACTGGAACAGGTCGATGTGCTCCACGCCGAGCCGGCGCAGACTCATCAGGGCCTGCTGGCGCAGGTACTCCGGGCGGCCCACCGGCGGCCACGCCGCCGGACCGAGGCGCACCAGTCCCTCGTCGGTTCTGATCACGTCGGGCCCGTTGCGGGTCAGCCCGGCCTTGGTCGCGATCAGCACGTCGTCGCGGTAGGGATGGATCGCCTCCCGGATGATCTCCTCGCTCACGTACGGGCCGTAGGAGTCCGCGGTGTCGATCAGCTGCACGCCGAGTTCGACGGCGCGGCGCACCACACGCACGCACTCCCGACGGTCGTCGGGCTCGCCCCACACGCCGAGTCCGGTCAGGCGCATGGCGCCGAAGCCGAGTCGGGCGACCTTCTTGCCGGCGATCTCGAAGGTGCCGGCGGCGTCGGAGAGCGACGCAATCATGATCGGGGTCCTCCTTCTTCTTCGGGGGTGTGCTGGTCCGTCAGGGACGCTTCCTGCTCGGACAGTCGGCCGAGCAGGATCAGGGCGTCGGCGCTGGTGCTGCCGGGTTCCGCGCTGTAAACGGACAGGTGCTGTCCGGGGGCGCTGGTGACGGCGAGTGCCTCGAAGTGCAGACGTATCTCACCCACCCGTGGGTGCCGGAAGTGCTTGTCCTCGTGCGTGCGGGGACGGACCTCGTAGTGCGCCCACAGGCCCGTGAACGCGGGGCTGCGCACGCTCAGTTCGCCGACGACCCGCTCGATCCGCTCGTCCCGCGGGAACCGCGAGGAGGACGCCCGCAGGTTGCCCACCGCGATCCGCGCCGCGCGGTCCCAGTCGGCGTAGAACTCGCGCGCGAAGGGATCGAGGAAGATCATTCGCAGCAGGTTGTCGTAGCGGGCGAATCCTGCGTACAGCTCCCGCGCCATCGTGTTGGCCGCCAGTACGTCCTGTGCCGCCCCGACCACGAAGGCCGGCACTTCACGCATGCTGTCCATCAGCCGCAGCAATTCCGGAGCGACGCTCGTCGTGGCAGCCGCCGTCTCGAAGACGGACAGGCCCAACCGGAAGAGGTGGGTGGTCGCCGCGTCGTTCAGCCGCAGCGCCCCGGCGATCGCCCGCAGCACCTGCTCGGACGGGCGCCGCTCGCGGCCCTGCTCCAGCCGGATGTAGTAGTCCGTGCTCATCCCGGCCAGCAGCGCCACTTCGTCACGTCGCAGCCCGGGCACCCGCCGCGACCCGTCGTCGGGCAGGCCGACGTCCGCTGGCACGACCGCCGCACGGCGGGCTCGCAGGTAGTCGCCGAGTTCGTTCACGCTTTCCATGGCAGCCACGCTAATCGCGGACGGACGCCGGGGCGTGGGTGCGCTGCACCCCTCCACGGCCGGGCACGCCTCCTCGGCTGGCCGCAGCACACCCTCCCACGCCAGCGGCCGTGCCCGTAGCTTCGACGCCGTCACCAGTCACCGCGCTGCCGACCGCACGACGATGCGGCCTCTGCCCGTCCTCTCCGGGGCAGGTCGAGGAAGCCGTCACGGCAGCCGTGACGGCTTCCTCGACCTCGAAAACCGGAGTTCCTTCATGCCCGAAGCATTCGCCAGCGCCCTCATCCCGGCCCGGGTCACCACGGTGTGGCGCGTGGTCCGCGACTTCGGTGGCCTGGCCGCCTGGCAACCGGCCGTCGCCGACTGTGTCCTGTCGGACGGACAAGCACCCGACCGCGTCGGTTGCGTTCGCACGCTGTCCATGGCCGACGGGGAGATCGTGGTGGAGTCCCTCCTGGCACTGGACGACCACGCACGGTCCCTGACTTACGGCATCGTCAGCTCCCCCTACCCGGTGCAGCGCTACCGGGCCACCATGCGGGTTCTGCCTCTCACCGCCACCGATGAGACGTTCGTCGGTTGGTCGGTGAACTTCGACTGCGACCAGGCCCACGCCGACGAACTCGCGAACAACTTCCGGACCGACATCTTCGCAGCCGGACTGCGAGGCTTGGCCGATCACTGTTGCACACCGTGATGGACGGTTGTGGCCGGGTTGGTCCGGCCACCGTCCCAGGTGTCCTGGCCGCTCGCACCGACCCTGCGGGAGTCGGTCTGCATGACGTACACGTAACGGTCGACGACGTTGCCGATCCGCCAGCGGCTGAACTGGCACGAACTGGGTCGGTGGTAGGGGCGGGTCCTGCCGAGCCGTATCGAGCAGACCGTGTCGCCTGCCTGCGGCGCGGGTGGCCCGGAACCGACCTCCTGCCACGCCACCACCAGGTTCTGCCTGGCCAGGGCTGACGACAACCGGGCCGTGACACCGGCCGGCGGCGGCGAGCGGCGACTTCACCTCCCGGCCCCGCCACCGGGCCGACGGTGGGTGCGGCACGGCGAACCCAGCTGACAGGCAACCGGCTGAGCGCGCCCCGCAACCGAACCATGAACGTGAGGGACGTCCGGCGCGCACGCGAACGCGGCAAGGAACCCGAAGGGTTGCGCGGCATCGAGTACGGGTCCGGGGCCGGGTCCGGGACTGTTTCTAGGAAGAGCAGTGTCCTTCGGCCATGGGCTCGGAATGGGCGTCGAGCGCATCGAGCACGGCGTCGCCGTTCGCCCTCGCCCACTCGGTCAGCACGTGGATCGGCTCGATCAGCGTCGTCCCGAGCGGAGTGAGTTCGTACTCGACGCGGGGCGGCGCCTCGGCGTATGCCTGGCGGCGGATGAGTCCGTGCGCCTGGAGCCGTCGGAGCGTCTGGGTGAGCACCTTGCGGGAGATGCCGCCGATCAGTTCGACCAACTCGCCATGGCGCACCGGGCCCTTGCTGAGGCCGGAGAGCACGACCACCGTCCACTTGTCGGCGATCAGCTCGACCGCCAGACGCGCCGGACAGTCGGCGAGCAAGGAATCACCGGGACCAGAACCGCTCATGGCACCCAAGGTACCTGCCGGTTCCCATCGGACACCTAGCCTGGGTCTCCTACCTCCTTCCCCTTCGAAAGCCAGGAGAGTCATGCGCGTCATCACCCAGCAGACGCTCGGCGGTCCCGAGGTGCTCACCCTCGTGGACGCGCCCGAGCCCCGGCCCCTGCCGACCGAGGTTCTCGTCCGCGTCAAGGCGATCGGGCTGAACCCGCTGGAAGCGCTCCTGCGCGCCGGCGAGTTCCCGCTGATCGGCCGGCCGCCGTTCGTCCTCGGCTGGGACATCAGCGGCGTGGTCGATCACGCACCCCAGACGTGGCGGTTCAGGCCCGGCGACGAGGTGTTCGGGATGCCGCTGTTCCCGCGGGCGGCGAACGCGTACGCCGAGGTCGTATCGGCGCCGGCGTTGCACCTGGCACGCAAGCCGGCGTCGCTCTCGCACGTCGAGGCATCCGCGCTGCCGATCGTCGGGCTGACGGCGTGGCAGGGCCTCGTCGACCTCGGCGGCGTGAGCGAGGGCGACCGCGTACTGGTCCACGGCGGTGGCGGCGGGGTCGGGCACGTGGCGATCCAGATCGCGAAAGCGCTCGGCGCGCACGTGATCGCGACCGCCAGCGGCAGCAAGCGGAAGTTCGTCGAGGGCTTCGGCGCCGACGAGGTGATCGACTACACGACGGTCGACTTCACCCAGGCGGTCCGCGACATCGACGTCGTCCTCGACACGATCGGCGGCGACACTGCCAAGCGGTCGCTCAACGTGCTCCGCCCAGGGGGTCACCTAGTGACGGCGGTCGTCGAGGATGCTGCGGAGCTCGCCGCCACCTACGAGGCGGCCGGCATGCGCTTCAGCGGCATCGCGGTCGATCCCGATCCGGTCGGCCTGCGAGGTCTCGTCGAACTCGTCGAACAGGGCAGGCTCCGGGTCCACGTGCAGGAGACGTTCCCGTTCGAGCGCGTCGCCGACGCGCACCGGCTGCTCGACGCCGGTCACCTCCAGGGCAAGCTCGTCCTCACCCTCTGACCCGGTCGCCGACTTGCCACGTCCGGCCCGATGCCGACCACGGCGAGCTGCTGCGGGGCGTGACGTGGCGTTCCACGAGCCGGGCCAGGCAGCTCTCCAAGTCCCCGGTCTGCTCGGTGAACTGCTCGGTGAACTGCTCGGTGAGCTGACCGATGCGCTGACCGATGCGCTGTCAACAACCCAGGGTCACGCGGGTCGGCCCGCAGTCGCGGTGTCGCCAAGTTGGGTGCCTGGGTTGCTTCTCATCGGGATGCGAGCGGGAGCACGGGGAACTCGATGGGCTCGGCGGTCTGGCCCTGGCCGTGTCGCCCCGGCACTACTGGATCACCGCGGGTCTGCTGTCCGAGGGCCACCCCTGACTGTCGCAGTTGCTCGCCGCCGACGATCCGAAGGACGACGGCGACGACGCGGCCGGCCCGGATCCCGCCGTCCGCGTGCACGCCCTCGTCACCGAGACGTACCTGGGCATCCTGCAGGGCGACCCGGACGCAGATGTGCAGCGCGCGCTTGCCGGGTGCGAGGCGGCGGCCAGGCGGGGCGGCCACCGGCGGGAGTCGGCCTGGGTGTGGCAGCACCAGGGGATCCTCGCCGTGTGGCGCGAGGACTTCGCGAGCGCCGCCGAGCTGTTCGCGTCCTGCTGGCCCGGCGGGCGGGTGCGCCGGCCGACGGGATCGCACACGCCAGGGCGGCCGTCGCCCGGCTGCGCCCGTTCCAGGACTGGTGGGGCCTGGCCATGTGTGTGGAGGTCATCGCCTGGAGCACCCGGGGCGCCCCGCGGCGCGCGGCCCGGCTCCTGGGCGTGCTGCACCTGTTGTGGGAGTCGCCGGGCGGGCGGCTGGGCTCGGTGCCGTTCATGCGCGCGCAGCATCTGCGCTTCGAGGCCGCGGCGCGGGAGGCGTTGTCCGGAACTCCCGGCCTTCGACCGGGAGTTCCGCCGCGGGGCGCGCGCCACCGTGGACGAGGCGATGGCCTACGTACTGGACGGCGCGGCCGGGGTGGTGCCGGGGTTGACGCGGCGCGCGAGCCAGGTCGCGGAGCTGGTCGCCGAGGGCCTGACCAACAAGGACATCGCGGCGCGCCTGACGATCGCGCAGCGCACCGCGGAGAACCACGTCGAACGCATCCTGGGCAAGCTCGGGTTCACCTCGCGCACGCAACTGGCGATGTGGACGTACGAGCAGCGCGACGAACCCGCCGGGAGCTGACGACGCTCAGGGACCACAGGGCCGGCCTGCCACACCCCTGTCCGCGCTGCCGGCGAGGACCTACCGGCCCGGTCGCGGGTTGCCGGAGCGCAACCCGCGTGGACAAGCCCCCGGGTGTGTGCGCATGCTCGATCGCGCCCTGCGGTCGATGGGCTTCCCCGGGCCCCGGTCGGGCGAGCGGATCAGCGCAGTCCGGCGAAGAGGTCGTTCTCGGGTACGGCCGTGCCGGTGGCGTCCTGGACGCGGACGAAGGTCTCCATGCCCATCAACTCACCGAACCTCTCCTTGCCCATCTTGAGGAAGAAGATGTTCTCTCCCTGACTGGCGTGCGCGGCCAGCGAGTCGAACTTCTGGCCGCTGAACGCGGTAGTGTCCACCCACGTGGTGATCTCCTCGTCGGGGAGACCGATGTTGGCCATCGCGGCGGCCTCGGCGGGGTCCGGCTCCGGCATGTCCGGGTGGAACTCGCGGATGATCTCCCCGAACCGTTGCATCCCCGAGCGGGGCATCGTCGTCCAGTACACCTTCGGCGTCAGTTCGGTCATCTTCAACGCCGCCATCGTGATGCGGTGTGCCTGGATGTGGTCGGGGTGACCGTAGAAGCCGTTCTCGTCGTAGGTGACGACCACATCGGGTCGGTAGTGCCGCATGAGTTCCGCGAGTCGGCCGGCGCCTTCCTCCACGGGGGTCCGCCAGAAGGATCCGGGGGCGTCGTTGCTCGGCCAGCCCGTCATTCCCGAGTCGGCGTAGTCCAGCATCTCCAGATCGCTGACCTTCAAGACGTCACAGCTCGCCTGGAGTTCTTGACGGCGCATCGAGGCGACGGCAGCCGGGTCGTGCCCGGGATCGCCCGGCTTGACACCCCCGGGTCCGTCACCGCAACCGCCGTCGGTACACGTCACGAGCACCGTGCGGATGCCCTCCGCCGCGTACCGCGCGAGGACTCCTCCGGTTCCGGTGGCTTCGTCGTCGGGGTGGGCGTGCACCGCCATGAGCGTCAAGGGCCGGTCCGTCATGTAACAGTCCTCCTGCAGAAATACGTCTCAGTCCGAATGCGCGGCGGGCGTGCCGCGATCCCGGGGCCCGGTCCTCTCCGTGGGGGGAGAATGATCTTGTGGTCTCCGTGTCCCCCGCCCGTGCGGCGCCGGTCCCTCGGTGGATGCAACAGTCCCGCCCGGGCCGACTGTTCCCGTTCGGCACCTCGGATCACGGGGCGATCGTCGGCGGCGGTGTCAGAAGTCGGCCCCGGTCCGATGACGGGTACCTGACACGGTGCCGGACGGGCACGGACCACCCGGTGACCGAACCGGGCCTCGCTCCCCCACAAGGTGGTTTGAGGTGCCTGGCTGACGCGCCGTCAGGGCCTCTCGGCTAGCTGTCCCTTGTGCCCACGGGTCCTTCCGAGGGATCGCCGTGTGGGTGAGGAGACGAAAGACCGCGGGTGTGGGCGCGGCGCGTGCGGAGGCGTCGACCCCACAGTGCGGTGGAAACCAGACTTCTCATGAGCAGGCGGGGGCGCGGCAGTTCGAAGGTCTTGCGGAGTCGCTCTCCGAGAAGGCACGTGAAGATGCCGCTGGCCAGCGGTGAGAGGAGTCGGGGCATGCGATCGGACAGCAGGGACCGGGTTGCCGTGACGAGGCTGTGCCCTTCTGCGGTGCTGCGGAACGTCCTGACTTCGAATGCGTCCATCCATGCGGTGAATTCCTCGAAGGAGTCGGGGACGTCCGTGATGCCCATTCGTTCGGCCAGGAGTGAGTAGAACGTGTGGGTCGCTCTCTTCTCGGCCTGGTTCGTTCGACGCCATCCGTGGGTGTCGATCCAGCGGACGGGCGTGATGCAGAAGGCTGCCAGTACGTAGACGAAGTCCTCGTTGGAGACGGCAAGACCCGAGTGAAGCCGGATCAGTTTTTGTACTGCCGCTTCCCCCTCGCCGGTGTCCAGTCCGTGCTCGATGAGGGTGTACATGAGCTCGCCGGTGGCCTTCGCCCGAACGCGCGGCTGCTTGGTCAGCTTTCCCGTGCCGACCAGCACGCGGGCGATGGAGGGGACGGCGAAGGTGCGGTAGAAGCCGAGGTTCAGTCCGAGCTTCACATCGCCGGGGAAGTGCGTGAGCGCCATTTCCCGGTAGACCGCTTGGGCTTTCTGCTCTTCCTCAATTGTCCATGGCACTGAAGGTCACCCGGCTTTTTCGCTCATTGGATGCATCTCGTCATTCCGTCTTGTGCGCGTCATGGGGAGGCGGCCAGGACCTTGTCGACAAGTGCGCTGTGGAGGTATTTCCCGACCATGATGAGGTGTTGCCGCTCGGCGTGCGGGGGAACCTCTATGCCCGGGAGATGGTCGCATGCCGGAGAGGGGATGGTCCCCTCCTCCCTGGCACGCAGCGCCGCACGGAGCGCCGCGGCAGCCGCCAGCGCTTCGCGTTGTGACGGCCGGAGGTCCTCGTCTTCCGCGATGCGCCTGGCCGTGTCCACCACGTCGGGAGAGACCCATGGGCGCAAGGACAGTTGACCGTCACGGATTTCTCCGGCCCGTCGGACCGCCATGACCTGCTGACCCCACTCCGAGCGCGGCACCCGGTTCTTCAGGATGAGGCCGGGGTCGATGCGCGTCACCGTCCTCCAGAGTATCTCCAGGGCGTGGAACTCCTGGTTGCGGTGGCGGCGCGCCTTCAGGGCGCTGTACACCCATCCGTACAGGACGATGTCGCCGCCCACCGAAGCAGCCGCGGGGGCAAGGGTGTTGCTGATGGGCTCCATTGAGGGGAGTCCGGCGTTGACGCCGACAATGGCGATGATCTTCAAGACGCCGTACATGGCGACGAAGACACAGCCGATCGCCGTGCAGGTGAGACTGGTGCGGAGCAGCCGGTCCGCCATCCGGCGGGAGTGCCGCCAGGCGAAATAGGCCATCGACCAGATACCGAGCCCGTAACCCGCCTGATAGATCATCAGGAATGCCGTGATGGTGGGTTGCTTGGCGTAGGTGGTGTCGAAGTCCAGCGGTCTTTCGCCGGTCGGTAGCTCTACGGTGAAGAAGAGGACCGTCATCAGCAAGAGGATGACGGCGTAGAGGGGCGCAACCCAACGAGCGGCGCGGCGGAGGCGATCGTTTTCCGCCTGCCTACGGACTTCAGAGGTGGCGGAGCTGCCCCCGTTGGCGGATGCGCCCCTCCAGAGCATCACGATCAAGAGGTAGAAGGCGCAGCACACGGTGATAGCGCTGTAGACGACGTACGTGGCGAGGTTCGAGATCCCCGCGAGCTGGTCGATCAGCCGGTAGTTGTGCGGCGCCGCCACCAGGAAGCCGCTACCGGCGGACAGTGCGGCCCCCGTCATGAGGAGCAGGCTCGGGATCCGTTCGCTGAGCCAGGCGCGCCCCTTGTAGAGGGCCAGGAGGTAGAGGCTCAGGCCCACGACCGTGTACGCGAGGTCGTAGGCGGTCTCCTTGCTAGGCATGACGCCCTTCCCGGTGGATCAGCGCGGGCGCGATGTGCGCCGCCGCCCCGTCCTCCGGTTCGAGGTTCAGCTCCAAGTAGAGGAGCGTGCCGACCGTCTCGGCTTCGTGTTCGGCCGGATCCGCGTAGTGGGAGCGCCCGAGGACCCGCCGGACGACGTCCGGATCGATGGCGTTGTGACGGGGCGCATGGTGCAGGAGGAGATGGGCGAGTTCATGGCACTTCACCAGGGCCTGATGCGCCAGGCTTGTGCCCTTTGGGTAGTAGATGCGGTCCTCGCCCAGATACTGTTCGTACTCACCCGAGGGTTCGCCGGGACGGACCTCGCGTTCGATGAGGTGCAGTGTGCGCCCCGTTCGCTGCTCGTAGGCGGAGCAGAGTTCCTGCAGGGTGGGGTGAGCGGGTAGTCCGAGATCGCGAAGGATCTTCCTCACTCGCTGTCGCTCGGCCCGGATTCCCATGTCGCCAGCCCAACCCTCTGGTATCTGCCACGTCGTCACAACTTCGGGCCGATTCACCGTGATCTCCTGCCGCGGGGTTGCAGGCCCATGCGCTCGCGCAGCGTGTCGACGAGCGTACCGACCACGTCGCGGAATTCACTGGGCAGTTCGGCCAACCCTTCGGCGATGTGCCGAACCTCGTCGTCGAGCGGGCTCTCTGCGCCACTGGCGGCGCCACCGCCGGAGCCAGCCGTCCGGTTGGCTCGCATCTGAGGGAGTCCGCGACGTTCCACGTCGATGGCGAGGAGATGCTGCTCCACTTCCCTGACGTACTCGGCGTCGTCCGGGAGGAAGAAGTAGTCGAGCCGAACCCCGTAGAGGGCGGCGAGCCGCATGGCCCGGTCGCCGCGCGGCACGGATCTGCCGTTGCGCAGGTTGTTGACCTGACTGACCGACATCTGGATCTGGTCTGCGATTTCCTGTTCGGTGTACGGCCTCGCCTGCGTCGCGGGGTAGATCGACTCGTTCAGGCGGTTGAACCGCTGAGCAAACCGTTCGGCCGCGCCCCCTTGCTCGGGTGGTTGCACTCCTACTCCCGCTTTCGTATCGACACGGTCTGGATCCTAGGCGAGCCGAGACGCGCCTCGGCAGCCGCGTCTCCAATTAATTGGAAATAGCATCCCTCGCAAAGGGGGCAAGTCGCTCAAAAGGCGAGGGGTTGGCCAGGTCGATCACCAATTAATTGACAGAACCCCCCTCGTCCACAGAGGATCAGCATCACCCCGGCCCCCACGGGGGTGGGCCGGGGTCACCACACCTGTCTTGCCGTCAGCAGGCCCGCCAGGAGCCTCATTCGGGACGACGCGCACCCACGGCCGAGCCGACGGGCAGACGCGGCAGAACACCCAAGGCCCACGGCACCAAATACACCAACCCGCGGAGTGGCGCCGCTCGGTGAGGGCGCCCCAGCGGAACGTGCCATCCCAGCCGCAAGGAAGTGCTCGGGGCTGGCGTTCGTGGCGGCGATGCAAGCCGTCGACGCCTTGAGGGCCAGGAGACGGTGTACTCCACGAGCCCGCGCACCGTCTGAGCCCGGCCCTCGTTCCTGCGCGACAAGCCAGGGCGAACAGGGCGGTTCCTAGGCGGTTTTGACGGCTCCGCCGTCGATGAGGTGGTCGGTGCCGGTGGTGGCGGCGGCTCGGGGAGAGGCCAGGTAGGCGACGAGGGAGGCGACCTCGTCGGGTTCGACGAGGCGGTTGATGAGCATGCCCATCGCGGCCGGCAGTCCGGCCAGGAGGTCGGCGTGGGGGATGTTCATGGCGGTGGCGAGTTCGGCGCCGTAGCCGGTCGGGCTCTCCCACATGTCAGTGCGGACCGGCCCCGGGGAGACGGTGTTCACTCGCACCCCCTGCGGGCCGAACTCCTCGGCCAGGGCCTTGCCGAACGCGGTGAGGGCCGCCTTGGCGGTGGTGTAGGCGACGGGGCCGCCGTGCGGGACGCGGGCCCCGATCGACGACACGTTGACGATCGCACCGCGGGCGGCCGCCAGGGCGGGCAGGGCGGCGCGGGTGACGCGGACGGTGGCGAAGAAGTTCAGGTCCACCACCTGCTCCCACTGGGCGTCGGTCAGGTCGAGGAAGCCGCCGTTGAGGCCACCGTCTCCGCCGCCGACGTTGTTGACCAGGATGTCGAGGCCGCCCAGTTCGGCGACGGCCTCGGTGACCAGGCGTGCGGACGCGGCGGGGTCGGACAGGTCGGCCGCCACCGGTATCGCGCCGGCCGCCGCCAGTTCCGGGGTGGGAGTGCGGGCGGCGGCGACCACGCGCACACCTTCGGCTGCCAGGGCATGGACGACGGCCAGCCCGATACCCCGGCTGGCGCCCGTAACCAGAGCGGTCTTGCCGTTCAACTGCAGATCCATGGTGCTCCTCCATCGCCGATCGCGTCTTTGGTGATGCAGATAAGTTAGAACATGCATCATCAATGTTGCAAGTAATGGTTGAGTTGCCTCTCTGACGTACCCTTGGGGTTGCCGTTCTCCTGGAAGGACCCGCCCATGGCTCTGCCCGCCTCCCCGAAACCGCTGCGCGCCGACACCGAACGGACCGTGCGCGCGATCCTCGAAGCCGCCGAGCGGGTGCTGTCCGCCAACCCGGCGGCCACCATGGAGCAGATCGCCGAGGCCGCAGGCGTCGCGCGGACCACCGTGCACCGGCGGTTCGCGTCCCGGGAGGCGTTGATCACGGCGCTGGCCGCATGGGCGACGCAGCGGTTCCACGAAGCCGTCGAGGCCGCCCGGCCACAGACCGCCCCGCCCGCCGTCGCGCTCTACCAGGTCACCGCGAACGTGCTCCGCGTGAAGACCGGATGGGGCTTCGCCATGGGCGCCCTGCCCACCGATGCCCCCGAGGTCGCCCGCGTCCACACCGACGTACTCGCTCGGTGCGCGCAGCTGTTCGTCCGCCTGCGCGACGCCGGCGTGCTCCCGCCCGACACCGATCTCGACTGGGCGCGGCGCGTCTACTACGCCCTGATCCACGAGGCCGCCTCCCAGGCC
Organism: Streptomyces sp. x-19; assembly: GCF_046549115.1. Lineage (NCBI taxonomy): Bacteria > Bacillati > Actinomycetota > Actinomycetes > Kitasatosporales > Streptomycetaceae > Streptomyces > Streptomyces sp. x-19. The sequence continues at coordinate 126,183 of NZ_JAJPWK010000008.1, forward strand.
CCGGACACCGACGCCGCCCTGGACGCCCTCGCCACCCGCGTCGTCGGGACGCTGCTGCACGGCATCGGCACCTCGACCGCCAACTGACTGGCCGCCTCTCAGTGCAGGCTCATCCTGATCTGCGCGGGGAGGGTGTGGGCCGTCGGTCGCGACTCGCTTCCGTTCGCGCAACCGACACGGCAAAATCCTGTGCATGGATCAGGGGGTCGCCGCGGTCTGGGCCGCTGGCTTGGCGGGATTCGCGAGTGCGGCAGGTGCTGCTGCGGGGGCAGGGCTGGCAGCGCGCGGGGCACGTGTTCAGCTGCTTCAGCAAGGCGAGTTGGACAAGCAGGGGAAGACGGAGGAGAGGCGTCTCCAGCATGACGAATGGCGCCGGCAGAGCTGCCTCGCCTTCCAGGTGAAGCTCGGGGAGGCCGTCGATGCGCTCGATGAGTTGATGTACGCCCTTCGCAACAGACGGGCGTTGACCGAGGTGCGCGACAAGCTGCGGAGAGCGGAGGGGGAGGTGCTGAGGGGGCATTTCGACAACGTGGTGGTGTGTCAGGTGACGGAGCTTGAGGAGATCTCGGGTGCGGCCCTCCGACGACTCGAAACGGCCCTCAAGGCCGTGGACGCTCTCCGGCGCAGCCCTTCGCACGTTGCCGACATCGACTCGGCCTTGCACCAGCGTTGGCTTGAACAGCGGCAAAGTCTGTTGGATGCGTACGAGATGTTCTCCAAGGCGCTTCCCCAGGCCCTCCCCACCGCGTAGATGAGAAGCTGCCTCAGGCAACACGGGTGACGCGCGCTCGGCAGCCGCATGTACCTCGGGGAAGTCGGCACGGGCGCCGCGGCGACAGCGCGCGACGACGCAGTGCGCACTCGTCCGGCAGGGCCCAACACGGACCAGAAGGCCGCCCGTCTGCACCGCGGTTCGCACGGCGGACGGCCTTCGGGCTTCGGGCTTCGGGCTTCGGGCTTCGGGCTTCGGGCTTCGGGCTTCGGGCTTCGGGCTTCGGGCTTCGGGCTTCGGGCTTCGGGCTTCGGGCTTCGGGCTTCGGGCTTCGGGCTTCGGGCTTCGGCAAGGGACGGTACGGTACGAGGACCGCAACACGTTGGAGAGAGCCGGCAGGGACGTCCACCTCGGCGTCGTCACCGCCGCCGCTCTCGTCACCTGCATCCGATCGTGATCCGGCAGGCGGAGGCTAGAGTTCGGCGAGTTCGCCCAGGAGCCGGGCCGCCGGAACCGGGTCGACCAGCCACCTCAGGTGGCTGCTCGTGAGCGTACGGACGTCGTAGGGGTTCTCCGGCGTCAGCGCGTCGCCCTCGCGGATCATCCGGTCCTGCATGGCGAGCGTCACGCTGGTGTCCTCGGTGAGCCGGACGTACGTCTTGGGAATCCGGCCCCAGGTGTCGGCCTGCGCCCGGTCGTCGGGCGTGCCGACGTCGAGGCTCTCGTCGGGCTGGAAGGTGTTGAGGAAGACCATGAACTCCTCGTCCGTCCCGTCGGCGAGGAAGGCCGCCTTGAAGGCCGCGAGTACGCCGGGGTCGGCGGTGCGGAAGTTGGCGCGCAACAGCCCGAGCTCGGCGGGATTGCCGACCATCGCCGACGCGATGCCTGTGGAGTCGACCGTGGCCATCTCGGGCTCGGCATAGTAGGCGCTGACTTCAAGGTCGACGGGGCACCAGGCGGAGACGTAGACGATGCGGTCGATCAGGTCGGGCCGCTGGTTGGCCGCGACGGTGGCAGTCATGCCGCCACGGCTGTGGGCGACGAGGATGACGGGCCCGTTCCGCTTGGCCCGCTCCAACGTCCCGATGAGGTGCGCGGCGGTGTCGGCGAGCGTGACGCCCTTGATCGCCCCCGGCGTGGTGGCGAGCCCTTCGAGGTCCTGCGGTGCCTGGTAGGCGCGCGGGAACGTCGCGGCGAACCCGTGGCCTGGCAGGTCAACGGCGACGGAGCGGTGGCCGAGGAGGCCGAGTTCGGCTTGGAGTGGTGCGAAGGAGAAGGAGTTCGCGAAGGATCCGTGAACCAGTACGAACGTCGGTTGCATCTGTCTGCTCACTTTCTGGCCTCTACGGCGTCTGCGGTGCACGCTTGCCCGCCCGGCGCCGCGCACCCCCTCACGGCCGCGGCAGGGGCACGAGACGTCCTCCCGCGGGACGCCTTCCCGGCCGCAGAGGTGTTTTCGTGCAGGGCGAGCGTCAACGGGCGAGCGCGGAACCACGAGGGCGACTTACGAACAGCCGCCCGCCATCTGATGCTTCACCGTACTCAGTGAAAGATCATCCGCACTACTCGTAGGAGTCCTTCCGCTTGTGCACGTCGCCGCCCGCCCGGCACGACCTCGGCCTCGACCTCGGCCTCGACGGAGGGATCTCTCCCCCACCGCCGTGGTCGACCAGGAAGTTGGCTTCTTGGCTCCCCTCACCCATCAGGCGTTCCCATCGGGGGTGAGTGGCCGACGGACGGCGCAGCAAGCGGCCCGGGCCAGGCCAGGCCAGGCCGCCCCAGGCCAGGCAGAAGGACGATCCCCTCCTCCGTCCCCTCGCGGCCCGGCAACGACCCGCCCCGAACACCCGTCGACCGGCACCCCTACGCGACCGACGTCCGCGGGCCGCCTCCGCCCTTGATCCGCTGACGCAGGAAGAGGGCGGCACGGTCCAACGCCTCGTCCGCCTCGTCGAGGACGCCGGCGAACGACTGGAACACGTGCGGCACGTCGGCGGTGACGTCGAGGATGACGTCCACGCCCGCCGCGCTCGCCCGTGCAGCCAGGCGGGTGGAGTCGTCCAGCAGCATCTCGTTGGCGCCGACTTGGATCAGCATCGGGGGAAGGCCGGTCAAGTCGGCGTGGACGGCCGGGCTCAGCAGGGGCTGGCGCGGGTCGGCGCCGGCGAGGTGCATGGCTCCGGTGTGTTCGAGGGCCGCGCGGGTGAAGATCGGGTCGATGTCTTCCTTGGTGTCCATGCTTGCGCCGGTCCGGGTGGCGTCGGTGCCCGGGGAGAAGGCGAGGAGGGCGGCGGGCAGCGGAAGGCCCGCGTCCCGGGCGGCGAGGCAGGTGGTGACGGCGAGGCCGCCGCCGGCGGAGTCGCCCGCGACGACGATGGCCGAGGGATCCTCTCCGCGGTCGAGGAGGGCCCGGTAGGCGCTCAGGCCGTCCTCGATCGCGGCCGGGAAGGGGTGTTCGGGGGCGAGCCGGTAGTCCAGCGAGTACGCCCCGAGGCCGGTCCTGGCGACGAGGTTCCCGGTCAGCGAGAGGGCGGTCTCGGGCGAGCCGAAGACCCAGCCGCCGCCGTGGAAGTACAGGATCGTGCCGGCGTCGGGGCCGGCGGCCGCCCCTCGGCCCGACGCCCCCGTCGGCTCGACGCGCAGCGCGGGCCGGTCGCCGAGCGTCGTCGGCGCGGTGCGGATGCTGCTGTGCGGCACGATCATCTGGGCCATCAACTGCCGGAAGCCGGCCCGGATTTCCTCGACCGACCGGGGTCCCTCGGGGCCCGGCTGCCGCAGGATCTCGTCGACTCGGATGCGCTGTTCCCTGCTCATGGACAGACTCCTGCCAGAAGTAGATTCCTGTACACTATATGCCGTGGAATATACATCGAGCGGAGAGCGCGCCGCAGCTGACTTCTCCGGACTCTTCGCCGACCTGGTCCGGTGCGAGACGCGCCTGTACAACGCCCTCAACGACCGTCTCCGCGAGCGGCACGGGATCGTCACCTCGCAGTACGAGTTCCTGAGCTACCTGCGCGACCACCCCGGGTGCCGGGTGGCGGACCTCGCCGCCGAATTCGCCATCGGCGTCGGGGCCACCAGCAAGGGCATCGACCGCCTGGAGAAGCAGGGGTGGGCCGCCCGGCAGCCGAACCCGGCGGACCGCAGGTCCTCCCTGCTGGCCCTGACCGACGACGGCGCGCGGCTCGTCGAGGAGTCGGAACGGACCGTCACGGGCGGCCTGGCCGAACTACTCGGAGGCGCCCTGGAGGCCCCCGCCCTGACGGCGGCCGCGCGGGCCCTGTCGACCCTGCGCGCCACGCTCGAACGCGATCAGGTCGGCACACCCACCGGCTGACCTGCTGACTGGCGCCCCGGTCGCCATCCGGCTCGGGCCTCGGCGGTCGGGGCCGGACTTGCCAACGTCCCTGCCTGCGAGACCTGCGGGACATGTGGGCGGCGAGGAGGGCCCGTTGGCCGGGGGCACCGCTCTTGATCACGCGGGGCGGGAAAGCTGTTCACGCACCCACGCCGGATCGGGGTTGGTGTGCGGCCGGCCGGCCACGACGACGGTCGGCACGGTCTCGTTGCCGTCGTTGGCCGCCCGCACCGTTGCCGCTGCCGCCGGATCACGCCAGATGTTGACCCAATGCAGCTGGCGGGCGTGGCGGCCCAGGCGGAGGCGCAGGCGCAGACAGTACGTGCAGCCCGGACGCCAGTAGACGATCGGCCGGCCATCGGCCGCGCTACGGCGCTGTGCTTCCGAGGCACCGGTCGACCTGGGAAAGGCCAGCGGCGAGTTCACCGCTGCGAGCAGCGCGAACAGCAACAGCACTGCTGCGGCCGCGACGGGAGCCCCGCTGAGGAACTGCCCGGTCGCAATGACCGAGCCGCAGAGCACCAACAGCACCGGCAAGATCCAAGCACGCGTCATGAGGAGAAAGGCTACCGAGGGTCGAAGCGCTCCCGGCGATGCGTGCGGTCACCGGCCCACCACCATCCAGTCCAGCAACGGTGTCGTCTGCGCCCAGGCCACCAGGCAGAGCGCCGCCAGGACGCACAGGCTCCAGCCGATCACCTTCCGCAGGATCTCGCCCTCCCGGCCCGTCAGCCCCACCGCGCTTGAGGCGATCGCGAGGTTCTGCATGGCCTCGGCCTTGCCCTGTACGCCGCCGGTGCTGTTCGTCGCCGCGGCCAGCAGGCCGTCCATGCCGACCCGGTGGGCCGCGGCGACCTGCATCGCGCCGAACAGGGCGTTGGACGAGGTGTCCGAACCGGTCAACGCCACCCCGAACCAGCCCAGGAACCCCGACAGCAGCGCGAACGCACCGCCCGTCCCGGCCAGCCAGGCGCCCAGGGAGACGGCCATGCCGGAGAGGTTCATGACGTAGGACAGGGCCAGGACGCAGCCGATGGACAGCGCGGCCCAGCGGATCTGGACGCACGCCTCACCGTAGGCGCGCAGCGCGCGGCCGGGCCGGACCCGCAGGATCAGGACCGTCAGCACGCCGACGGTCAGCAGCACCGTGCCGCCCGTTCCGAGCCAGTTGAGGTCGTAGACCGCCGCCTTGGGAAGCGTGCCGTCGGCGGTGCGGACGTCGAGTCCCGGCCAGGGGAACGAGGTGCCGCGCGCCGCGACGAAGCGGGCCACCGGGCCGTCCACCGACACCAGCGCGAACGCCACGATGAGCAGCGCGTACGGGGCGAACGCCTGGAGGAGCGGGAGGCGCGGGGCCGTCCCCGGTCGTGGGTCGGAGTCGGCTGCGGGGTGGGTCCCGGCCGGGCGCCAGAAGCGCAGGAGGACCACGAGGGCCAGCACCGAGACGAGTCCGGCCGTGACGTCGGTCAGTTGGTAGGTGAAGAAGTTCGCGCACACGTACTGGCCGACTCCGAAGGCCACGCCGGCCACCAGTGCCGCCGGCCAGACCTCGCGCAGCCCGCGGCGCCCGTCCAGGATCAGCAGGAGGAAGAAGGGGACCAGTACGGCGATCACCGCTGACTGGCGGCCGACCATGGCGCCGAGGTCGTGTTCGGAGAAGCCGGTGGCCTTGGCGAGTGCCTGGATGGGGTTGCCGACCGAACCGAAGGCGGCCGGCGCCGTGTTGGCGAAGGCGGCCACGGCGGCGGCGCGGAGCGGTGTCAGTCCGAGGCCCAGCAGGATGATCGAGGTGATGGCGATGGGGGTGCCGAACCCCGACAGTGACTCGATCATGGCTCCGAAACAGAAGGCGACGACGAGGGCCTGTACGCGGGGGTCCGGGGAGAGCGAGGTGAAGGTCCGGCCGATGAGGTCGAAGTGGCCGGAGGCGCGCTGGAGCTTGTTGATCCACACCGCGTTGAGGATGATCCAGACGATCGGGAAGAGGCCGAACGCCGCTCCCTCCGCGGCGCCGGCCGCGATCTGGCCGAGCGGCATCCGGTAGGCGGCGAGGGCGATGACGACGGCACTGGCCAGGCTCCACAGGGCGGCCCGGTGGGAGGCCATGCGCACCACGCCCAGCAGTATCAGGAGGACCAGGAGTGGGGTGGCGGCCAGCAGCGCGGTGAGCCCCAAGTGGCCTAATGGGTCGGTGACTTGACGGTACACGGCGAGACTCGCTCTCTCCGGCCGAGCGGGCCGGGACTCGGAGTGCTCGATCCGTCCGCGGACGCACGAACGGCATGACGGAATTCCGCGATTCGGATATTATTTTCCGTCAGCCGGAGAGCATGGGTGCGTGTGCTGCGGCCGTCAAGAGGCCCCGCGTCACGGCCTTCTCGAAGCCGAGCGCCCCGGGCGTCCGCCCAGCGCCTCGCTCAGTCGTCCCGCCGCCTCGGCGACCAGCGCCCCGAACCGGTCCCGCATCGGGTCCGTCAGTCGAGCGGTCGGCACGTTCACACTGAGGCTCGCCACCGGGCGTCCGGATTCCCCCAACACCGCCGCCGCCACCGCGGACACGTCCGACCGCCACTCACCGCGGTTCACCGCCCAACCACGCGCCCTGATCTCGTCGACCTCCGCACGCAGCGCCGCCGGGTCCGTCGCCGTCGTCTCCGTGAACCGGGCCAGCCCGCCGGCCAGTTGCTCCGCCACCTCCGCGTCCGACCGGGCCGCCAGCACCGCCTTGCCGTTCGCCGACGCGTGCACCGGCAGGACCTGCCCCAGCGGGAGGATGATCCGCACCGGCTGACTGGTCTCCAACCGTTCGACGAGCACGACCCGTTCGCCCTCCGGCACCGCCAGGTGGACCGTCTCGTCGGTACGCGCCCGCAGTTCCTCCATCACCGGCACCGCGGCGTCCCGCAGCCCCAACTCGCCGGTGGCGCGGCGGCCCACGTGCAGCGCCTTGGCGGTCACCTGCCAGCGGGTCGGGCGGCCTTCGGCGGGACGTATCCAACCCGCCTCGTGCAGCGTCCCGAGCGTGCGCTGCACCGAGCTCTTCGGCAGGTCCATCGCGCGCGCCAGGTCGGCGACGCCGATCGGCTGGCGCTCGGCGACCTCCTCCAACACGCGCAGCGCGTTCCGCACGTTCTGCACCGTTGACTCCCTCCGGGGAACGGTCCTACGCTCCTCGTGCCTTGAGACGGTACAGCGTGCCACCACACGGCACAACCCTCCAGGGAAGGGACCGCTCACGTGAACTCCCCCCAACAGCAAGCCGGTTCGTTCCACACCACCGGCCGCCACTTCCTCCAGATCCCGGGCCCCACCAACGTCCCCGACCCGGTGCTGCGCGCGCTCGCCGCGCCCACCATCGACCACCGGGGGCCCGCCTTCGCCGAGTTGGCCCGGCGCGTGCTGACCCGCCTGGGACCGGTCTTCGGCACGACCGGACCGATCGCCCTCTACCCCAGCTCGGGCACCGGAGCCTGGGAGGCCGCCCTGGTCAACACCCTCAGCCCCGGCGACCGGGTGCTGTTCTTCGAGACCGGCCACTTCGCGGTGCTCTGGCAGGAGCTGGCCGAACGTCTCGGCCTCGACGTCGAACTCGTCCCCGGCGACTGGCGCCACGGCGCCGACCCGGCCGCCCTCGCCGCCCGGCTCGCCCACGACCCGCAACACCGCGTCAAGGCCGTCTGCGTCGTCCACAACGAGACCTCCACCGGCGTCACCAGCCCTGTTTGCCTGCTGCGCAGTGCACTTGATGAGGCGTCACATCCGGCGTTGTTCCTGGTCGACACCGTCTCCTCGCTCGGCTCCACCGACTACCGGCACGACGAGTGGGGCGTCGACGTCACCGTCGCCGGCTCCCAGAAGGGCCTGATGCTCCCACCCGGACTCGGTCTCAACGCCATCGGTCCGCGCGCCCTCGAAGCCCACCGCACCGCCCGCCTGCCCCGCGCCTACTGGGACTGGGACCCCCTGCTCGACACCGTCGAACACGGCCGCTTCCCCTATACCCCGGCCACCAACCTGCTCTACGGCCTCGACGTCGCCCTCGACCTGCTGGCGGCCGAGGGCCTGCCGCAGGTCTTCGCCCGGCACGCGCGGCACGCCGCCGCGACCCGCGCCGCCGTCCGCGGCTGGGGCCTGACCGTGCTCTGCGCCGACCCGCGCGCGCACTCGTCCACCCTGACCGCCGTGCTGATGCCGGACGGCCAGGACGCCGACGCGCTCCGCGCCACCGTCCTGGACCGTTACGACATGTCCCTCGGCAACGGCCTCGGGCGGCTCGCCGGGCGGGTGTTCCGCATCGGCCACCTGGGGCAGCTGAGCGACCTGCAACTCGCCGGGGCGCTGGCCGGCGTCCAGATGGGCCTGTCCGCCCACGGCTTCCCGGCCGACCCGGCGGGACTCACCGCCGCGCTCGACGCATTGAGCACCGCATGAACCACATGGACGGCTTGGACGGCTTGGACAAGAAGGGCGAATCCTCCGTCGAACGGTGCGGGCCTCGCACGCGCGAGGCCGACCGGAACGGGGTGTCGGCATGAGCGCCGCCGGCGAGCCGCTGCGGCGACGCCTCGTACGCGACCTCGACGGGGAGGTCGCCTTCGACGACTACACCCGCCACCTGTACTCCCGCGACGCCAGCATGTACGCCATCACCCCGCTCGGCGTCGCCTTCCCGCGGCACGCCGAGGACGTCGCCGCGGCCGTGCGCGCCGCCGCCGCACACGACACCACCGTGACCGCCCGCGGTGCCGGCACCAGCCTCGCCGGGCAGACCGTCGGCGCCGGCCTGGTCCTCGACTTCTCCCGCCACCTCGACCGGATCACCGACCTCGACCCCACCGCCCGCGCCGCCCGGGTCCAACCCGGCGTCGTCCAGGACCAACTCAACCGCGCCGCCGCCGCGCACGGCCTCGTCTTCGGGCCGGACACCTCCACGAGCAACCGGGCCACCCTCGGCGGCATGCTCGGCAACAACTCCGCGGGCAGCGGCTCGCTGCGGCACGGCATGACGATCGACCACGTCCTGGCGCTGGAGGTGGTCCTCTCCGACGGCACGACCGCGCGCCTCGCCCCCGTGACCGAACCCGAACGCGCCCGGCGCGCCGCCCGCGCCACCCTGGACGGCCGCATCCACCGCGAACTGCCCGCCCTCGCCGCGGCACACGCCGACGCCATCGCCACCGGCTACCCGGCCCACTGGCGCCGGGCCGGCGGCTACCGCCTCGACCGCGTCGCCGCCGACGCCGCCGCCGGACGCCCCTTCGACCCGGCCCGTTTCCTGGTCGGCTCCGAGGGCACCCTCGCCCTCGTCACCGCGGCCGAGGTCCGCCTCGTCCCCCAGCCCGCCCGCACCGTCTTCGCCGTCGGCCACTTCGCCTCCGTCGCCGCCGCCGTCGAGGCCACCGGCGACGCCCTCGCCTGCGATCCCGCGGCCGTGGAGCTGATGGACCGCACCATCCTCGACCTCGCCCGCCGCAAGATCGAATACGCCTCGCTCGGCGCGCTCCTGCACGGCACCCCCGAGGCCCTGCTCTTCGTCAGCCTCACCGGCGACGACGAGGACGAACTCCGCGGGAGACTGGCCGACTTGGCGGGACGGTGGCGGCGTCACGGCCACGGCTACCACACCCTGCTCGCCGAGGCACCCGGCGAGCAGGCCGCCCTGCTCAAAGTCCGCAAGTCCTCGCTCGGTCTGCTGATGGCCGCCGGTTCGGGCACCCACCGCCCCCTGGCCTTCGTCGAGGACACCGCCGTCGACCCGGCCCACCTGCCCGCCTACACCCGCCGATTCAAGGAGATCCTCGACCGGCACGACATGACCGCCGGCTTCTACGGCCACGCCTCCGTCGGCTGCCTGCACATCCGCCCGTTCGTCGACCTCACCGACCCCGCACGGGTCGCCGCCCTGCGCGCCGTCGCCGAGAAGGTCCGCGACCTCGCCGCGGAGTACGGCGGAGCCAACTCCAGCGAACACGGCGACGGGCTGGCCCGCAGCGAGTTCAACCGCCGACTGTTCGGCGACGAGCTCTACGACGCGATGCGCGCGGTGAAACGCCTCTTCGACCCCGACGCCCGCCTCAACCCCGGCAAGATCGTCGACGCCGGGCCGATGACCGACCACCTGCGCGACCCCGCCCTGCCCCCCGCCCCCGGACTGCGCACCCGCCTGGACTTCGCCGACACCGGTGGAATGCGCGGCGCCGCCGACCGGTGCATGAACATCGGCCTGTGCCGCAAGGACGCGCACGGCACCATGTGCCCGACCTACATGGCGACCCGTGAGGAGCAGCACGCCACCCGGGGACGCGCCGGCGCCCTCGTCAAAGCGCTGTCCGCGCCCGACCCCAGGGCCGCGCTCGGGGACGACCGCCTGCACGAGGTCCTCGACCTGTGCCTGATGTGCAAGGCGTGCCGGAGCGAGTGCCCGCTCGGCGTCGATCTGGCCGCCCTCAAGGCCGAGGCCCTCTCGCACCGCCACGACCTGCACGGCGTCCCGCTGCGCAGCCGCCTCTTCGGCGCCGTCCGGACGCTCAACCGCCTCGGCTCCGCCACCGCCCCCCTCCCCGCCCTGCTCCAACACATTCCCGGCGCCGGCCGTTTGCTGGCGCGGCGGCTCGGCCTCGCCGCCGGCCGCCCGCTCCCCCTCCCCCTCCGCGGCAACCTCGTCCGCTGGTACCGGCACCGCATCGCGCCCGGCCGGCCGGCACCGTTGGGAACCGTCACCTTCCTCGCCGACTCCTTCACCACCTACACCGAGCCGGCGGTCGGCCGGGCCGCCGTCGAACTCCTCGAACGCGCCGGCTGGGCGGTCCGGTTGGAGAGCCGCGGCTGCTGCGGCCGGGCCGCCTACTCCAAGGGCCTGCTCGACCGCGCCGCGACGGCCTCGCTCGCCCTCACCCGCCGACTGGCCGCCACCGACGGCCCGATCACCGGATGCGAGCCCTCCTGCCTCCTCACCCTGCGCGACGAGCACCTTCGCCTGCATCCCGATGCCCCGGAGGTCCGCCAGGTCGCCGCACGCGTCCGGCAGACCGAGGAACTGCTCACCGAGGCCATCGACGCCGGGCGGCTCCACCTGCGCCCCGACAACCCCTACGCCGGTCGGCGCATCGTCTACCACGGGCACTGCCACCAGAAGGCGGAGGTCGGCACCGCCGCCACGGTGGCCCTGCTGCGCCGCATACCCGGCGCCCAGGTCACCGAACTGGACGCCGGCTGCTGCGGAATGGCCGGCTCCTTCGGCTTCGAGGCCGAGCACTACGACCTGTCGCTGCGCATCGCCCGCGACCGCCTCGTCCCGGCGCTCGCCGCCGAGCCCCCGACCACCGCCGTCGCGGCCACCGGCGTCTCCTGCCGCCAGCAGATCGCCCACACCACGCACCACGCCGCGCGCCACCCCCTCGAACTCGTACGGGACGCCCTCGCGGACCCGCCCGGCCGCCGGCGCGGGGAGGGGGACGGAGCGGTCGGGTGAGTCCGGTTGCGGGCAAGGCCGGTGGACGGAGCTGGCGTCGGCCTGCCGGTGCCGCCGTGGAGCCGGCCGCCGCTGCCGCTGCCGGACCGCCTCCGCCCTTCGGACGGCAACCGCGGGGATCACGCCGTCGTCCTCAACAACAGCTCTTCTCAAGGAGGTTAAGCAGTGGGCACGCACGCCGACATCGTCACACCGCTGCCGGAACTGCTCGAGGAGCACGCCCGGCGGCTCGGGGACAAGGTCTGCTTCCAGGACCCGTTCAGGCGTGTGACGTACCGGGAGCTGGCCCGGCGAACCGCACGGCTGGCCGGTCACCTGGCCGGACTCGGTGTGGCGCGCGGTGACCGGGTGGCCGTGCTGCTCGGCAACCGCGTCGAGGCGGTAGAGGGCCTGCTCGCCGTCACCCGGGCGAGCGGCGTGGGCGTGCCGCTGGACCCCGGGAGTTCGGCGGAGGAGCTGACCCGCTTGCTGGACGACAGCGGGGCACGGGTGCTCCTGACCGACGACGCCGGTCTGACGCGGCGGCGAACGCTGTCGTCGCGGCCCGGGCTGACCGTGGTGGTGGCCGAAGGCGGCGACGACGAGGACGGGGCGGGGAGTGGGCCTGCGTGCGAGGGCGTCGCGGAGCCGGCGGGCGGGGCCGGCACGGTCGGGGGCCGGTGCGCGACGGTCGCGGGCGGTGTCCTGCGGTACGAGGAGTTGGCGGGCACGGAGCCGCGGACGCCGGCCCGGGACGATCTCGGACTGGACGAAGTGGCCTGGCTCCTCTACACCTCGGGCTCCTCCGGCGTGCCCAAGGGCGTCCTGTCCACCCAGCGCAACCGCCTGTCGCCGGTCGCGACGGGTCTCGTCGGTGTCCTGGGCCTGTCCGAACGGGACCGCGTGCTGTGGCCGTTGCCCCTCCATCACGCGATGAGCCAGGTGGTGTGCTTCCTCGGGGTGACCGCGGTGGGGGCGAGCGCGGTGCTGCTGCCCCGGTTCTCGGTGGCGGGCGTACTCGGTGAACTGCGCCGCGGGGACGCCTCGTTCACCTTGCTCGGCGGGGTCCCGACGACGTATGCGGCGCTGCTCGACGCGGTCCGGGGCGAGGAGGACGGCGGGGTCGGCGTCGGACTCGGCGCCCCCGCGCTGCGGGGTTGCATCAGCGCGGGTGCCGCGGCGGGGCCCGGGTTCCGCGAGTCCTTCGAGGCGGTCTGCCGGGTCCCCTACCTTGAGCACTACGGCAGCACGGAGGCGGGCCCGGTCACCATGGCGGCTGCGGGCGAGGCGACGGCCTCCGGGGCGTGCGGCCGGGTACTGCCCGGCACCCGGGTCCGGGTCGGCGGGGGCCCCGACGGCCGGGACGCCGGCGAGGGCGAGTTGTGGGTCAACGGGCCCGGGATCATGGCCGGTTACCACGGCAGGCCGGAGGCCACCGCCGAGGTGCTGCGCGACGGCTGGTTCCGCACGGGTGACCTGGTCAGGATCGACGCCTCCGGTGAACTGGTGATCACCGGCCGGGCGAGTGACCTGATCATCCGGGGCGGGGTGAACGTCCACCCCTCCGAAGTGGAGGCGGTGTTGCGGCGGCTCCCGGGGGTCGCGGACGCCGCCGTGGCGGGACGCCCGCACCCCCTCTTCGGGGAGGTGCCGGTCGGCTATCTGGTCGCCGGGCCCGGCGACGGCGCGCTGGACAGGGGGCGCGTCCTCGCCGCCTGCCGCGCGGAACTGTCCGCCGTCAAGGTGCCGGTCGAGTTGTTCGAGGTGGCGGACATCCCCCGTACCGCCGCCGGGAAGGTCCTGCGGCGCGAACTCGCCGACCTGCCCGCGCGGGCGCTGGGCGAAGAGGACGCCGCAAGGCCGTCGGAGGACCTGCTGGCCCTGGTGCGGAGCGAGGCGGCGGCGGTGCTCGGCTGTCGGCCCCGGGCGGTGGAGCCGGGGACCGCACTGCGCGACCTGGGCATGGACTCCCTGACGGCGACGGTGCTGCGGGAGCGGTTGTCGGCGGTGACCGGACTGCGGCTCTCCGAGGCCGTCGCCTTCGACTTCCCCACCGCCGCCGCGCTCGCCGCGCACCTCGGGGAACGGCACGCCGCCGCGCCGGCCGCCGCCCGGCCCGTGGACCGGAGCGCGGCCCGGTCGGACGACGATCCGGTGGTGATCGTGGGGATGGCGTGCCGGTATCCCGGGGACGTGACGTCTCCCGAGGAACTGTGGCGGCTGGTGGCCGACGGGAGGGACGCCATCGGCCCGTTCCCCACCGACCGGGGTTGGGACACCCGGGCGCTGTACGACCCGGACCCCGGGCGGGCCGGCCGGACGTACGTGCGCGAGGGCGGGTTCCTCTCCGGCGTGGACCGCTTCGACCCCGGCTTCTTCGGCGTCTCGCCCCGCGAGGCGCTGGCCATGGACCCGCAGCACCGGCTGCTGCTCGAAGTGGCGTGGGAGACCTTCGAGCACGCGGGGCTCGTCCCCGCCACCCTGCGCGGCTCGGCGACCGGGGTGTACGTCGGACTGATGTACAGCGACTACGCCCGCCGCCTGACGCGGACGCCGGAGCACGTCGAGGGGTACCTCGGCCTCGGCAACGCCGGGAGCGTCGCCTCGGGGCGCATCGCCTACGCCTTCGGCCTCGAAGGCCCGGCCCTCACCGTGGACACGGCGTGTTCCTCCTCGCTGGTCGCCCTGCACCTGGCGGCGCAGGCGCTGCGGCGGGGCGAGTGCGCCTTCGCGTTGGCCGGCGGCGCCACGGTGATGTCGGGGCCCTCGTCGTTCGTGGAGTTCAGTCGCCAGCGGGCGTTGGCACCGGACGGCCGGTGCAAGGCGTTCGGTGCGTCCGCCGACGGCACGGGGTGGGCCGAGGGCGCCGGCATGCTGCTGCTGAGCCGGCTGTCCGAGGCGCGCCGCGCCGGCCTTCCGGTGCTGGCCGTGGTGCGCGGCTCGGCGGTGAACCAGGACGGGGCGAGCAACGGGCTGACCGCACCGCACGGACCGGCGCAGCAGCGGGTGATCCGGCAGGCGCTCGCGGACGCGGGGCTGGCGCCCGGGGACGTCGACGCGGTGGAGGCGCACGGCACCGGAACCCGGCTCGGGGACGTCATCGAGGCGGAGGCGTTCTTCGCGACCTACGGCCGCCAGGAGCGGCAACGCCCCCTCCGGCTGGGCTCGGTGAAGTCCAACATCGGTCACGCCCAGGCCGCCGCCGGAGTGGCCGGCGTGATCAAAATGGTGCAGGCGATGCGGCACGGCGTGCTGCCGCGCACGCTGCACGCCGACGAGCCGACCCCCCGCGTCGACTGGTCGCCGGGGCGGATCGCGCTGCTGACGCGGGCGGTGGAGTGGCCCGCGACGGACCGCCGGCGCCGGGTGGGCGTGTCCTCCTTCGGTATCAGCGGCACCAACGCCCATGTGGTGCTCGAAGAGCCGCCGGGCGACGGGGAGGCCGCACCGCCCGGCGCGGTGGACGGCGGGGCCGCGAGCGGCCGGGTCGAGCCCGGGGCGGTGCCGGCGGGTGCGCCGCGTCCCGGGCGGGCCGCGGTGGCCTTCTTGGTGTCGGCCAGGAGCGTGCCGGGACTGCGGGCCCAGGCGCGGCGACTGCACGACCACGTGGTCGCCGCCCCCGATGCGCCCCTGGTGGACCTCGGGCACTCGCTCGCCACCACGCGTGCGGCCTTCGAGCACCGGGCCGTGGTGGTGGCCCGCGGCCGTGCCGAACTGCTGGGCGCGCTAAGGGCCGTGGCGGAGGGGGACGACGACGGCCGACCCGGAGTGCACACGGGGACGTCCCGTCACCACGGCCCGTCGGCCGTGCTGTTCACCGGTCAGGGCAGTCAGCGCGCCGGCATGGGCCGTGAGCTGTACGCGGCGCGGGAGCTGCATCCGGTCTTCGCCCGTTCGCTGGACGAGTGCGCGGCCCTGCTCGACCCGCTGCTGCCGGTGCCCCTGCGGGAGGTCATGTTCGCCGGGCCCGGTACGGAGGCGGGCGGGCTGCTGGCGACGACACGGTTCGCGCAGCCGGCGCTCTTCGCCCTGGAGACGGCCCTGTTCCGGCAGTTCGAGTCCTGGGGGGTGCGCCCCGGTGCGGTGGCCGGGCACTCGGTGGGCGAGGTGACGGCCGCCCATGTCGCCGGCGTGTTGTCCCTGGCGGACGCGTGCACGCTCGTGGCGGCCCGGGGCCGGCTGATGGACGCGCTGCCTACGGGCGGCGCGATGGCGGCGGTGGCCGCCGGTGCGGACGAGGTGGCCGCGCATCTCGCCGGAACGGGGGGTGCGGTGGAGATCGCCGCGGTCAACGGGCCCGCCTCGGTGGTCGTCTCCGGCGACGAGGCCGCGGTGCGGGAGACCGTCGCGTACTTCCGGCGGCGAGGCCGATCGGTGACACCGCTGCGGGTCGGCCATGCCTTCCACTCCGCCCGGATGGAACCCGTGCTGGCCGACTTCGCGGACGTGGTTCGGCGGCTGTCCTTCGCCGCGCCGCGGCTGCCGCTGCTCACCGCCGTGGCGGGCCGGGCGGCCACTGAAGCGGAGCTGTGCACCCCGGAGTTCTGGGTGGACCACGTCCGCCGCCCGGTCCGTTTCGCCGACACGGTGACGCACCTGGCCGGTCTAGGCACCGCGCACTACGTCGAGTTGGGGCCGGACGGCGTGCTCACCGGCCTGGTACGGGACTGTCTCGCCGCGTTCGGCCCGTCCCCGGCCGACCCGGGTGCGGACCGGAACGGGGACGGGGACGGGGACGGGGCGGGCGGTGGAGGGGGCCCGGCGCCACTGGTCCTGCCGACCCTGCGCGGGACGCGGCCCGAGCCCGACGCCCTGCTCGACGCGCTGGCCGCGCTGCACACCCACGGCGTGCCCGTCGACTGGCGGGCCGTCTTCGCCGGCCGCGGCGGGCGGCGGGTCGCCCTGCCCACGTACGCCTTCCAGCGCCGCCGGTACTGGCTGGACGCCGCCCCGGAGCAACCGCCCGCGTCCCTGCCGGCCGAGCCCGCCCACCCGTTCCTGGGGCCGTGCACCCGCACTGCCGACGACGCCGGGCTGCTGCTGAGCGGGCTGCTCTCGGTGCCCGAGCAGCCGTGGCTCGCCGACCACGTGGTGGCCGGCGAGATCCTGCTGCCGGCGACCGCTTTCCTCGAAATGGCCCTGTGCGTCGGCGCGTTGGCGGGCGCCCCGGTACTGGACGAACTCGTCCTGACCGCACCGCTGGCCCTGCCCCCGGAAGGCGCCGTCGCGTTGCAGGTGAAGGTGGCGGGGGCGGACGACGCGGGGCGGCGGGCCGTGTACTTCCACTCCCGGCCGCACACCGCGGCGGACGAGGAGCCATGGCTCCGGAACGCCGTCGGCACTGTTTCGCCGGCGCCGCCGCCCACGGACGAAGAAGCGGCCGGCGACGTGCCCCGGCCGCACGCACCTTGGCCGCCGGAGGCGGCGGTGCCCCTGCCCGCCGACGCTCCGGAGGGCGGTCCGTACGAGCAACTGGCCGCCGACGGGCTGCGTTACGGTCCCGCCTTCCGCGGCATGCGCGCCGCCTGGCGGCACGGCGGGGAGCTGTACGCCGACGTCGCACTGCCCGAAGCGGCCCGAGCGCCGCGCCCGGAGCCGGACGGACCGGAGTTCCTCCTGCATCCCGCGCTGCTCGACGCGGCGCTGCACACCCTGGCCCTGGACGGCCTCGTCACGAACGGTTCCGGGGCGGCCGATCCGACGGCCGGCGGGCTGTCCCTGCCGTTCGCCTTCGGCGACGTGCGCGTGCACACCAGTGGCGTACGGCGCTTGCGGGTGCGGGTGGCCCGCGGGCCCGACGGGCAGACCGGGGTGGAGCTGACCGACGAGACGGGCGCACCGGTGGCGACGGTCCGTTCGCTGACACTCCGGCCCCTGCCGGGTACCGCCTCGACGGCGGCGGACGCGGTCACCGGCGCTCTCCGCGCGGCGGCCGCCGGTGCGCTCCACCGGACGGACTGGGTGCCGCTGACCGAGCCACACGCGCCCGCGGCGATCCCCCGCTGGGGGGTGCTGGCCACGGCCGGCACACCGCTGGTGGACGCCCTCGCTCCCCCGGGTTCCGACATCCCGGTGTACCGCGGCCCGGCGGCGTGCGACGCGTCCGCGGACGTCGTCGTGGCGCCGTGCCCACCGCCCGACGCGACCGGCGACGCGCAGGACCAGTCCGCCGGGGTGCTGCGGGCGGCGGACTGGGCACTTGGGCTGGTGCAGGAGTGGCTCGCCGAACCGCGCTCGCCCCGCTCCCGGCTCGTCCTCGTGACGTCCGGTGCCGCCACTGCTGCCGACGACGGATTCCCCGCTGACGGGGCGGCCGGTCGCGGGGATGCCGGCCGTCCCGGCGAGCCGCCGTCCGTCCCGTCCCACGCACCGGTGTGGGGACTGGTCCGCTCGGCCCTGCGCGAGAACCCGGGCCGCTTTGCCCTGATCGACGTGGACGAACACCCCGACTCCTGGGGTGCGGTGCCCGCCCTGCTGGCCGCCTCGGTACCGGAGGCGGCCGTACGCCGGGGAACGGCGTACGTGCCGAAGCTCGTGCCGCTGCCCGAGGCCGCACCGCAACCGCGGAAGCGACGGCCGCTCGACTCGCAGGGCACGGTCCTGGTCACCGGCGGCACCGGTTCCCTGGGCATGGTGGTGGCGCGGCACCTGGTCACCGCCCACGGCATCCGCCATCTGCTGCTCGCCGGCCGCCGCGGGCCGGCCGCTCCCGGGGCCCGGGAACTCGTCGCGGAGCTGCGCGAGGCGGGCGCCCAGGTGACCGTGCACGCCTGTGACGTCGCGGACCGGACCGCGCTCGCCGCCCTGCTCGACGCGGTACCGGCGGCCCACCCGCTGACCGGTGTCGTGCACACCGCGGGGGTGCTGGACGACGGCGTCGTCACCGCGCTCACCCTCGACCGACTGCGGCGGGTGCTGCGCCCCAAGGCGGACGCCGCCCTCGCGCTGCACGAACTGACCAGCGGTCACGACGTGGCCGTGTTCGCGCTGTTCTCCTCGGTGGCGGGCGTCTTCGGCTCCGCCGGCCAGGCCAACTACGCCGCGGCCAACTGCGTACTGGACGCCTTGGCACGCCACCGCGGTCGGCTCGGGCTGCCCGGCACGTCCATCGCCTGGGGGCCCTGGCACCAGGACGCCGGCATGATGGCGCACCTCGGCGACGCGGACCGGCAACGGATGGCCCGTTCCGGCTTCGTCCCGCTCGGACCGGAAGAGGGCCTGGCCCTGTTCGACGCCGCCGTCGCCGGTGACGAACCCGTGGTGGTGGCGGCCCGTCTCGCCCCGGCCGCTCTGCCCTCCGACGAACCGCCGGCGAACCGACTCCGCACCCCCGCGGCCGACGGGGGCGGTGAGCGACGCGGCCGGGCACCCGCGGCCGCTTCCCCCGGCGAGCGGGGCGCGGGGCTGCTCATCAAGGTCCGGACCGTGGCGGCCCGCGTCCTGGGCCATGCGGAGGACACGAGCGAGATCGACGAGGACGCCCTGCTCGCGGACCTGGGCCTGGACTCCCTGGCCGCGGTCGAACTGCGCAACGAGCTCGCGACGTGGACGGGTCTGGCACTGCCGTCCACGCTGCTCTTCGACTTCCCGACGCCGCGCGCGCTCGCCACCGAGCTGACGCGGCGGTACACCGCCGCGACACCATCCGTGGGCGCGCCGGGCCGACCGGCGAACGACGAGCCGCGGAGCGGTCCGGAGCGCAGTCCGAAGAGCGGCCCGAAGAACGCCCCGGAGGGGGACGCTCCACCGGTCGCCCCGGTGCCGGCCCCCGACGCACCGCACGCCGCAGACGCTCCGGACTACCTGGGCGCGCTCTTCCGCGCCGCGTGCGCCCGGGAACGGAGTTGGGACGCCATGGTGCTCCTCACCGTCGCCGCCCGTCTGCGCCCGGTCTTCGACCGGGCCGGGGCCCCCGGGGCGACGCACCAACCCGTCGTGCTCGCGGCGGGCGGCACGGGGGCCGGCCTGGTCTGCTGCCCCGCGCTCAGCGCGGTGTCCGGCCCGCAGGAGTACGCACGCCTCGGGGCCGGGCTGCGCGGACTGCGGCCGGTTTCCGCGGTGCGGCACCCGGGGTTCGAACCCCAGGAGGCGCTGCCCGCCTCACTGGACGCTCTCGTCACCGCCCAGGCCATCGCCGTCCGCGCGGCTGCGGCCGAAGGCCCCCTCGTACTGGTGGGGCGATCGGCCGGCGGCTGGGTGGCCCATGCCGTCGCCGAGCGGCTGGAGTCCGAGGGAGCCGCCCCCGCGGCCGTCGTCCTGTTGGACACCTATCCCCCCGGCCACGGCGACCGGGGCGAGGCGCTCTCCACGATGACGTCGGACATGCTGCGCCGGGCGGCGGAATTCGCCTCTGCCAGCCCCGACCGGCTCACCGCCATGGCCGGTTACTTCGACCTCTTCAGTGACTGGAAACCCACGCCGCTCGCCTGCCCCACCCTGTACGCACGGGCCCGCGACCTCCTGCCCGGCGCCGAACCCGCCCCACACTGGAGCCTGCCGCACGCCGAGTTCACCGTGCCCGGAGACCACTTCACCATGCTGGAGGGACACGCCCGTACCACCGCGCTCGCCCTCCACCAGTGGCTGGGCGCCAACTCGCTCTGAGGACGTCCGGGGAAAGGCGCGCCGAAGGCTCCCCAGCCTCATGCCTCGCATGCGTCAACGCTCGCGTTGGTCGATCGCCAAGGGGACGTTCAACGCGGCTCCCTAGCGTTTCTGGCGCATCGATCTCCGATCAACGGCGAGGTGAAGTACGCATGTTGTTCCGCACGCGAGGCAAAGGCAAGGTCTCTTCCTCACCCGCCGGGGCGAACACGCCCCGGCGACGGACCGCGGTCATGGCCGGGGTGCTCGTGAGCGTGTCCGTGGTGGCGCTGGGGACGGCTTCCGCGGCGTCGCAGGGTTCGGGGGAGCCGACGAAGGCCGCTGTGCAGGCGGCTCCGGCGGCCGACTCGGCACGCGAGCACTGGCAGCCGCCGATGCACCGGAACGGGGGCCCCGGGGATCCCGGGACGGAACCCGGCAAGATCAACACTGACTACCTGATCAGCGAGGTGTCGCCGGCGCAGTTCAGGGGCTCTTGGTACCAGTCCCACGTCACAGGGGTCAGTGTCACGTGGGTGGCGCCCTCGGGGCGGGATCCGTACAACGGCTGGGACTGGATCGAGATCCTGGACAGCAACGGCAAGCGCGTCACGTGGGACTGGGCTTGCGGCAACGCCAACTGCGGCGCGTACGGCTCGACCGTGATCGACGCGAAGCTGACGAAGGGCGCGGAGTACAGGGCCCTCTACTACAGCGACGGAGGCCGGGTCACCAAGGGCAAGCTCCAAGCCGAGTTCGAGTTCTGGGCCTGACATGGGAGACACGGAAGAGATGACGCGAAGGGTCGATCGGGCCGAACGGTGGGCTCACGGGCCGGTTCGGCGGCGATTGGTCAGCGCGGCCGTGCTGGTTTCGGTCCTCGCGGGCACGCTGGGCGCGGGTGAGGCGGTCACCTACGGTGCACCGGCCCGGCACGGGCAGGACCAGAGCGTCCAGGCCAAGCTGCGGGAGCAGGCGCAGCCGAGGGAGCAGACGGAGGACGAGGATTGCGCCACCCTCTACACCCGCACGGTCGCAAACATCCGCAACGCGATGCTCGGGGCGGAGAGCGTCCGACGTCCCGGTGCCGGCCACCTGATCCGGAACCCCGACCCCGAGGCCATGCAGGAGATCGACCTCGGACGGTTCGCCGAGAACGAGTTCATCGGGGGCCACATGGTCCGCGGAGTCTTCCGCCGGTCCGACACCTATCTGCTCGGGTTCTTGGTGCAGAACGAGGCCGGGACCAGCCGCGTCCTCTACACGTTCACCGAGCAGGGGAGCGACGGCCGCACGCGGGACATGATCCCGGGCAACCTGTTCCGGAACATCCGCAGGGCACGCTTCGGCTGGGGCATCCAATACCGGGGCCTTGAGGACGTCACCGTCAGCCGGAGACGCCTGCGGGAAGCGGTGTCCGAGATCTACCATCACGACCCCAACACGAGCACCCACACGATGGAGGACAGTGTCCAGACGCTAGCCGTTGCCCTGGCCGAAGGGGCGCGGTTCCAGGCGATTCCCGCGCAGATCGCCCAGGCGATCCGTGGCACGACCTCCTGGACCGTGCACAACCACGCGGACGAGATCAGGTCCTGGGACCAGCGGTCCGGCGTCGTCCTACAGGCACGCGCCACCGACCCGACCGGCAATGGCCAGGCGTGGCAACAGCGGCGTCCATACCGCTGGAACGGGAACCAGGTGCTGTTCACCGCGCTGGACCTGGCCCGCCGGCTCTACCTGATCAAGCCGCCGGCGAGGAAGGGCTGACCTTCACGGCGCCACACAAGGGGCTCACCGGGAGCGGCTGCCGCCGTGTTCCACCGCGTGCCGGAGGAGGCGCTGTTGCCACTGCGCCAGTACCTCGGCGCGGTCGCCCCGGCGCCCTCGACGGCGACACCCGTCGCTGTTGCCGGCCAGCACACCGCACTTGAGGAATGCCACACCTGAGCCACCGACACCATGGCCGTGGCCGGGGCGTCGGCGGGGCCGTTCTCGTCGGGCACGGAGCACTCGGGCCACGGCTCGTCACGCGGCCACAGCGGCGGCCCGCCGAGGGAACCGCTCCGGCAGTCCGGCTCTGCCCGCTCGGGATGGAGGAGACCTGCCCCGCAACACCTCGATCCTCTCTCCATCGACGCGAGATCGACCGGCGCTCGGTACCCTCGACATACGACCATTGGAGGTAACACGATGACTGCTCGCCCCAGCCTCTTAGCCAGGATCACGGCCTTTCTGCTGCGCGGACGCCGTGCCCGTCTCGATCACCCCGACGCGCACCGGGCCGCCCGTCCGGACCAGCACGCCGGCCTCGCCATGCACTACCGCCCCTCCTCTTCGGGTATCCCCGGCGCCTCTGGCTTCCGGCCCTGACCCGTCGGACACGCCCTAACGCTTCGTGACCTCGCCGGGGTCACGGGGCGTTGGGTGAGGAACTCCGCGGCGGTCACTTGCCCTTGAAGACGTCGACTCGGCTGTAGCGCGGCAGGTTCTTCGGCAGGCCCATCACGTGGAAGCCCCGGCCGCCGTTGTCGAGCCGGGTGCTTCCCGGTTGGCCGTCGGAGACCCAGGAGAAGGTGATCGCGAATCGCACGTCCCGTGCGACGTTCTTCACGTTGAAGACGAACTGCTCCGGATCGCCGGACGACACCTTGAACGGGAAGTCCCGGCTCTTGATGACCCCTCCCTGACCGGTGCGCACCTCGCTCGGCCGCACGGACACCGGGTCGGTCCTCAAGTCGACGTCGAAGGCCCGCTCGTCCATCCCGCCACCGCACTCGGCATCGACGACCGACCCGCGTGCGGGCAGCGGACGGGCAGACAGCACGGAGACCTTCGCACCCGTGAGGACGATCGCCTGGCTCGTTGGGGCCTGCACGGTGACGTTGACCGAGGGCCAGAGATCGGCGGTCGGAATCCATACGCCACTGCGATCGACCGTTTCCGGATGCGCGCGCAACTCGTCCAAGCGGGCGTTGAAGTACTTCGGGGTACACCCGTTCACGTCGGCGGCGTAGGCCGTCAGCTCCGGGGGGTCCGACATTTCCCCTCGCAGCCAGTCCCAGCCGCCCTGGACGAGGAGGGCCACCAGTCCGGTCACGACCGTCACGAAGGCGCCGATCCACAGTTTCCTGTCCCGGAGGGACGTGCCGTCACGTTCCACCGTGCCTTGCGGTGCGGCGGGCAGCTCCCTCGATCTCGTGAGGCGAGCCCTCCGCATGGCAGTGCCGCTGCGTCCGCGCCTGTTCCGTGGTGTCGCCACGCTTCCCCCTCATCCACGAGGACGGTGCTCAGGCCCGTCCTCGGCCCCCGAACGGCCGCTCATCGCACGGGACTCGGGCCCATCACGCCGCCCGCCACGAGCGCCCGCGGACTGGCCCCACAGGCACCTCGCGAGGTGTCCGGACGAGGCCGTCGGGGCGAGGGTCCGGACCGGGGTCCCGCCGATGATGACCGAGATCTTAGTGCGGCCGTTCGCCCTCGGCACCGGCGGCACTGCCGCCTGCGTCACCCGGCGGCAGTGGGCCCGGCGCCCGTCTCCCAGGCTGTCGACGGGCTCGCGCGGCGGGTTCGCGGGCGGGAACCGGCCGATGGCCGCGCTCAGCGTGCGTGACCGCAGGCCGTTGGCCAGGGTGAGGAGCAGGTGGAAGTGACGTGTGCCATGGATAGATCGACGCGGTGAGTCGAGATGGACGGTCCACGATGACAGTGGGGGGCAGGTCCGGACGGGGGCCGCGTTCGCGCTGGCGTCCGGTGAGCGCGCACAGCGTCGCCGGCCAGGTGTTCCTCCTGCAATGGCTGATCGTCGTGCTGCTGGTGGTGTCCGCCACGGTGGTTCTGGTGTGGCAGACGCGCACCGCCGGGGTGGAGGCCGCCCGCGGGAGGTCGCTCGCGTGCGCCGTGGCCGTCGCGGGCTCCGCCGACACCGCGGCAGCGCTGCAGACGGCCGACCCGACCGCCGTCCTGCAGCCCGTGACCCAGCGCATCGGACCGGCCTGCGGCGTCGACTTCGTCACCGTGCTCGGTACGGACGGGATCCGCTACACCGATCCCAGGCCGAACCTGATCGGCAAGCGGGCCTCGGGGGACTTCCGTCGCGCACTGGCCGGCCAGTCGTACACCGAACGCTTCAAGGGTGCCCCCTCGGACGCGGTGCGGGCGGTGGTGCCCGTGCAGGACCGGTCGGGGAAGGTGGTGGGGATCGTCACCACCGGGGTGCAGGTCACGACGCTCTCGGCCGCTCTGGACCGGGTCCTGCCGATCATGGCTGCGGGGGCCGTCGGCGCGCTGGCCCTGGCGACGGTGGGCGGGGTGTGGGTGAGCAGACGGTTGAGCCTGCAGACCCGCGGTCTGGGTCCGCGCGAGGTGACCCGCATGTACGAACACCACGACGCGGTCCTGCATTCCGTGCGCGAGGGCGTGCTCGTCTTCGACGGCGAGCGGCGGCTGACGCTGGCCAACGACGAGGCGCGGCGCCTGTTGGCCCTGCCCGACGACGTCGAGGGCCGTCACCTCGACGAACTGCGCCTCCCGCAGTCCACCAGAGAGCTGCTGTCCTCGGACCGGGTGGCCACCGACGAGGTGCACATGGCCGGCGACCGGCTCGTGGCGATCAACCATCGCCCCACCGGCCACCAGGACGGCCCCACGGGCAGTGTGACGACGTTGCGCGACACCACGGAGTTGCAGGCCCTCGCCGGCCGGGCCGCGACGGCGGCGCAGCGGTTGGAGCTGATCTACGACGCCGCCGTGCGTATCGGTACGACGCTGGACGTGGTGCGCACGGCCGAGGAACTGGCCCAGGTGGCGGTCGGCCGGTTCGCCGACGTGGTGACCGTGGATCTGCTCGACGCCGTCGTCAGCGGCGAGGAGCCGGCCCCGGGCACCCCGACGACGATGCGCCGGGTGGCCGTCGCCGGGGTCGCCCCGGGCCAAGCCCTGCACGAGGTCGGAGGGGAGGTGACGGTGGATCCGGCGACTCCCCAGGGACGCGGGTTGGCGTACCACCGGGCGATCCTCGTGCCGGACCTGGCCGCCTCGACGGACTGGCGGCGCGGTATCCCCGCGTTTGCGGAGCGCGTCCTGCGGGCCGGGTTCCACTCCATGATCTCCGTTCCGCTGCGGGCGCGGGGCACGGTGTTGGGCACGGCGAACTTCTGGCGGCGCGGACCGCAGGCGTTCAGCGGCGAGGATATGGACCCGGCCGAGGAACTGGTCGCCCGGGCCGCGGTCTGCGTCGACAACGCCCGCCGCTACACGCGCGAGCACGCACTGGCCGTATCGCTGCAGCGCAGCCTGCTGCCCGGCCGGCTGCCGGCGCAGAACGCCGTCGAGGCCGCCTACCGCTACCTGCCCGCCCAGGCAGGCGTGGGCGGTGACTGGTTCGACGTCATCCCGCTGCCGGGCGCCCGCGTCGCCCTCGTGGTCGGCGACGTCGTCGGACACGGCCTGCACGCCACCGCCACCATGGGCCGCCTGCGCACCGCGATCCACAACTTCAGCGCCCTGGACCAGTCGCCCGAGGAACTGCTGGCGCACCTGGACGAACTCGTCGTCCGCATCGACCAGGACCCCGCCCCGGGTGCCGAGGCGGAACCCGTCACCGGCGCCACGCTGCTGTACGCCGTCTACGACTCCAGCACGGGCACGTGCGAAGTGGCCCGGGCCGGGCACGTGCCGCCCGTCCTGGTCCATCCCGACGGCACCGTGGAGATCCTGGACGTGCCGGCCAACCTCCCCCTGGGATGGGGCACCGCGCCCTTCGAAACCCACACCCGCACGCTGCAACCGGGCAGCAAGCTTGTCCTCTACACCGACGGCCTGGTGGAGCGCCGCAACCTCGACGTCAACGACGGTCTGGACCGACTGCAGCACGCGCTGGCCCGGCCGGGCCGCACCAGCGAGCAGACCTGCGCGGACGTCTGCGAAGCCCTGCTGCCCGAGCACCCGCAGGACGACATCGCCCTGATGGTGGCCACCACGAGGTGCCTCGCGCCCGACCGCATCGCGCGGTGGGACGTCGCCCCCGACCCCGCCGCCGTGGCGCCCGTCCGGGCCGCCTGCGTGCGCTGGATGACGCAGTGGGACCTCGGGGACGCCGCCTTCACCGCCGAGCTGATCCTCAGCGAACTGATCACCAACGCCGTCCGCTACGGCGCCCCACCCATCACCGTGCGTTTGCTCTACGACCGCGACCTGACCTGCGAGGTCTCCGACGCGAGCAGCACCGCACCCCACGTGCGCCGGGCCACCGCGAACGACGAGGGGGGCCGCGGCCTCTTCCTCGTCGCCCAACTCGCCGCACACTGGGGCACCCGGTACACCGCTCACGGCAAGACCATCTGGACCGAACACACCATCACCCCGCAGGCGTGACCGACCCGCGGTGCATGCTGAAGCCCACTCCCCCGCCTGGTCACCCCTGGCCCCACCTGCCTGGTGGGACGGTCCCTCGCGTGCCTCAGGGAGCGCAGGCGACGTCCCAGGCCGCCTCGATCATCCGGAAGATCTCGTCCACCGCGGCGTCCGGGTCGGCCGCCTCACGGGCCAGCGAATAGGCGTCGATCACGAACCTCGCGATCGTCCGGCAGGCCGTCGGGGTCAGCGAGAGGTCGGGATCGGCGGCGATGGCCGTGGCCAGCGACTCGGCGTGGCGCAGCCGCATCAGCTCGTCGTACTCCCGCAGGGCGGGTGACGCCTCGATCATGCGCCAGATCGGGGCGGCGCCGTCCGCCGTGCAGTGCCGTACCAGGGCCTGGATCTCGCCGCGCAGCGCAGGCAGGAGTGGCTCGTGCGGAGCGCGGGCGGTGACTGCCTGGGTGAGGCGTTGCTCGAAGTCCGTGTCCTGCTCGAAGACCAGGGCCTCTTTCGAGCCGAAGTGGGAGAAGAGCGTGGTCACGGCGACGTCGGCCTCGGCGGCCACGTCGCGGATGCCCACCGCGTCGTACCCGCGTTCCAGGAAGAGCCGCAGGGCGGATTCGGCGATCTTCTGGCGGGTCGCGGCCTTCTTGCGTTCGCGGCGTCCGGGCGGCACGGTCATGCCCTCACGCTACCAAATACAAAGCAATAACCGTTTCGAAACCCTAACCGTTAGTGTTACGGTCGTCGGCATGAAGAGAGTGAGCTTCGCCGAATTCGGCGGTCCGGACGTCCTGCAACTCATAGCCGCCGAGGAGCCCCATGCGGGCCCCGGTCAGGTGCGCATCGCCGTGCGGGCGGCGGGCGTGAACGCCATCGACTGGCGCCTGCGCGAAGGCCAGAAACTGACGGCCCGTCCGCTCGCCTTGCCCGCCGGGGTCGGGCAGGACGCGTCCGGGGTGGTGGACGAGGTCGGTGCGGGCGTCGAGGGCGTCCGGGTCGGCGACCACGTGTTCGGCGAGGGTTCCGACACCTACGCCGAGTTCGCCGTGCTGTCGGCCTGGGCCCGCATGCCCGCGGGGCTGTCGTTCGAAGAGGCGGCCGGGTACCCCTCCGTGGTGGAGACCGCGCTGCGCATCATCCGCGAGGTCGGCGTGCGCCCCGGACAGACACTGCTGGTCAGCGGCGCGTCCGGCGGAGTCGGCTCGACGGTGCTGCAGATCGCCCGCGACCGCGGCATCAGCACGATCGGCACGGCCGCCAGCGCGAACCAGGACTACCTGCGCAGCCTGGGCGCCCTCGCCACCACCTACGGCGAGGGCTGGGTGGAGCGGGTGCGCCAGCTCGGTCACGTCGACGCGGCTCTCGACCTGGCCGGCTCCGGCGTCCTGCGCGAACTCGTCCAACTGACCGGCGATCCGGACCGGGTCATCTCCATCGCCGACCTCGGCGCGCCGGCGTTCGGCGTCCGTTACTCCGGCGTGGCCGGCAGCGTGCCCGACGCCCTCGCCACGGCCGTCGACCTCATCTCACGGGGGAAGCTCCACCTCCCGGTCGACACGACGTACCCGCTCGCCGAGGCCGCGTCGGCGCACCGCGACAGTCAGGCCGGCCACACGCGCGGGCGCCGCATCATCGTCGTCTGAGCCGCCTCGCGCGCCGGCGGACGATCCACCACACCGCAGTTCCGCAAGGCACCTGCCGGGGCCCACCCGGCAGGTGCGCGACACCCGGGGAGACCCATGCACACTCCTGTCACGATCATCGGCGCCGGCCTCGGCGGCCTCGTACTGGCCCGCGTCCTGCACGTCCACGGCGTCCCGGTCACGGTCTACGAGGCGGAGCCCTCCGCGACGGCGCGCCCGCAGGGCGGGATGCTCGACATCCACGCACGCAACGGCCAACCCGCCCTCAAAGCAGCCGGTTTGACGAACGAGTTCCGCAGCATCGTCCTGGAGGGCCGCCAAGCGACACGGCTCGTCGACCGCAACGGGACCGTCCTGTTCGACAAGGCCGACGACGGCACGGGCACAAGCCCCGAGGTGCAACGCGGTGAGCTGCGGCAACTGCTGCTCGACGCGCTCCCCGCCGGCACCGTCCGTTGGGACCACAAGGCCACCGGCGTCCGCACCCTCGCCGAGGGCCGCCACGAGGTGGTCTTCGCCGACGGCAGCACCACGGTCACGGGCCTGTTGGTCGGCGCGGACGGCGCGTGGTCACGCGTCCGACCGCTGCTCTCCGACGCCACCCCCGCCTACATCGGCCGGTCGTTCGTCGAGACGCAGCTGCCCGACGCCGACACCCGACACCCGGCCACCGCGAAGGCGGTCGGCGACGGGACGCTCGTCGCCATCGACCCGGACGAGCCGGGGAAGTGGTTCGTGGCGCACCGGGAGAAGGGCGGGACCCTCCACGCCCACGTCACCGTCGCCAAGCCGCAGGACTGGTTCACCACCGTCGACTTCACCGATGCCGCCGCGGCCGCCGCCCGGATCGCGGTGGAGTACGACGGCTGGGCACCGGAACTCACCGCCCTGATCACCGACGGCGAGCACGCACCGGTCCTGCGCCCCCTGCACTCCCTGCCGATCGGGCACCGCTGGGACCGGGTGCCCGGGGTGACCCTGCTCGGCGACGCGGCCCACCTCTCGCCGCCCGACGGCGAAGGCGCCAACCTCGCCATGCAGGACGGCGCCGAACTCGGCCAGGCACTCGCCGCCCACCCCGACGACGTCGAGGCCGCCCTCACCGCGTACGAGCGAGCGCTGTTCCCCCGCAGCACCGCGGCCGCCGCCAAAGCCCCCCACCAACCCACGCCCCAGGAGCTGATCGACTTCTTCACCGGTGACGAGCGGACCGAGCCCCTCGTCACGTGAGCCCGAGGGCCGGCGGGCGGCGTGAGCAGAGGGCGTGAATCTCTCCGCTCGTCCCGGCGTCACGAACTATCGTCGCGGGCATGGTCGAACACGATGCCCTGAGCGCCACCCGCGATGCCTACGACGCCGCCGCCCCCACCTATGCGCAGCTGTTCCGCGACGAGCTGCGGGACAGGCCCCTGGACCGCGCGATCCTGGGTGCCTTCGCCGAGGTCGTCGGCGCGAGCGGCGACGGACCGGTCGCGGACCTGGGGTGCGGGCCCGGCCATGTCACCGCCCACCTGGCGGAGTTGGGGCTGGCGGTCTTCGGCATCGACGCCTCGCCCACCATGATCGAACTGGCCCGCGACGCCCATCCGGAGCTGCGCTTCGACGTGGGCTCGATGACCGCGCTGAACGTCGCCGACGGCGAACTGGCCGGCATCCTCTCCCGCTGGTCCGTCATCCACACCCCGCCGCCGGAACTCCCCGCCATCGTGGCGGAGTTCGGTCGGGTACTGGCGCCCGGCGGCCACCTCCTGATCGGCTTTTCGGCCACCGACGACGCGGCGCACCCGACGCAGGAGTTCGATCACGCCGTCGCGCCGGCCTATCGGTGGGCGCCGGACCACCTCGCCGCGCTGCTGCGCGCGTCCGGGCTCACCGAGGTGGCCCGGATGGTCCGCGAGCCTCAGCCCACCGACCGACGGCAGTTCCAGGAGGTCCAACTGCTCGCCCGCAAGGCATAAGTGGGACTGCTCCCCCGAGGACGCGACCGCACCCGAACGGGGAGCCGCCTGGTTCCGAGCGTGGGCTCCTGACCAGGGCTCACGCCCGTGCGAGCACGGACAAGTGCGGCCCTCACCGCTGCGGATCGATGAGGATCTTCCCGGCCCGGCGGCCGGTCGCCGGGCCCCTGAGGTGATCGACGAGTTCGCTGAGGCCGATGCGTGGCCCCACCGCGGTGTGCAGGCGACCGCGGCGCAGGTCGTCGAAGACCGGCGCGAACAGTGCGGGCAGGTGCCGCCCGCCGTCCTTCTGGACGGTGTCGCGCAGGCGGAACAGCTCCACGCGGGCACCGCCGCCACCGGTGAAGCACACCGCCGGGAGCGGTGTCCCCGACAGCAGGCCGTAGTGGACGAACACGCCGTCGCCCGCCGTCAGCGCGAACGCGTCGCCGCCCACGGCCCCACCGACGCAGTCGAAGGTGACGTCGGCGCCCCGCGGACCGACCGCCGCCCGCAGCCGGTCGCGCCAACCGGACTCGTTCGTCGCGACCACGGTCCGCCACCGGGACGCATCGGCCACGCCCCGCCCCGGCGTGCCCCGCACGATCCCCACCGGGGTGATCCCGCGTTCGGTAAGGAGTTCCGCGAGGTGCCGTCCGATGGCCGACCCGGCCGCCGTGACCACGACCTCGCGCACGCCCGGCCCGCAGAACCGGTCGACCATCAGCGTGGCGGTGAGGGGGTTGATGTAGGCGAAGCAGGCGACCTCGTCGGGCACGTCGTCCGGCACCGGAACGCACCAGGAGTGGCCGAGCCGCTTGTACCGCTGCCAGTTCCCCGCCGATCCGAGCGGCAGCACCCGCCGCCCCAGCGCCCTGCCTGGCACCCCCGGCCCGACCGCCTCGATCACCCCGACGCCCTCGAACCCGGGGACCATCGGGAACGACGTCCGCGACCCGTACGCACCCGAGACGCTGACCTGGTCGGAGGGGTTGACCGTCGCCGCGAGCATGCGCACCACGACCTCGCCCGCGCCGGGGGCCGCCGGCCCGTCCACGTCGCGGATCGCCAGGACGTCCGCCAGTCGGCCGGGCGAGTCGGCAACGGCAGCCAGCACCGACAGCCTCCCTACCCGTTGCACGCGTCAGCGCGCCCCATCCTACGAGCGGGGCGGGGCGCGCCCGCGACGGGGATCCGTCCCGAGCCCGGCCGGGCCGGTGCCGCGCGCACCACGCGACCGCCCGCACCAGGGCCCGTTTCCCTGATCACAGCACGGGCAGGTGCGCTTGCACGTGCGGACCGCCACCGGGCGATCCCCGACCGCACGGGGTCCGGCATCTGTTCGCCACCACCAGTCGCCTGACACCGGCCAGCCTGATCAGCTCCCCAGGACCACAGGTCCTGCGAGCACGCTCACGATGTCAGGCCATGCCTGCGCACCGAGGTCGGCGTCGGCCTCGGCGGTACCGCCGTAGCGGAACCGGTGGGACGAAGCGGCCGGCCCCTCCCCCGGCAACCGCGGGCGATGCCCGGCGTCGGCCGTGCTGATGACCTTGGCAGTGCGGCCCACCGAAGCACGACGTGACGCCAACTCCTGCGCGAACAGCAACGACGGCCACATTTCATCGTCACCGCCCGCCACGAGCAGAATCTCGGCGGCGGACTGCTCGATCGGGATCACGGCCTGCCTCGCCGCCTCGTCAAAGGTCTGCCTACTGCGCTCGTAGAGCGTTCGGTAGGCAGTGGGCTCCCCTTCCGCTTCCTCGGGAACCCAACTGTCGTCGTAGGGGACGAACGGGACGGGCTCCTGCCTCCACGTCCACGACGAGCGGTAGGGGTAGGTCTTCCCATCGGTACCGGGACCGACGTTCGCCCAGGCGACGGAGGTGGGCGACAACGCGGCCACCGCATCGACACGCGGATCGCGGACGGCGAGGAGCAGGGCGGCTTCGGCGCCCTTGGACACCCCCAGCACACCGATTCTCTCCGCTCCCCCGGCCCGCAGCAGATCGATCGCGGTGCTGAAGGTCTCCAGTGGAATCTCGCGGATTCCCGCGGGTTGGCCTTCGCCGCCGAACCATCGGATCGACAGCGCAGTCATTCCGGTGCGCGCGAGCAGGCGGCAGCGGTCGGTTTCGATGCGGCCGCTCGAACCGGCCAGCACCAGCACACCCACCCTGCTGCCCCCGACGGGCTCCACCCTCACGCCCTCGCAGTGCGCACTGATCACGTGCTCGACGATCTCCACTGGACCCCCTCATGGTGAACTCGTGTCGAAGATCCTCCCAGGCGTGACCGGCCCGGCCTCAGCGGACCGGAGGGTGGCTGACGCGGCATCACGTGGTGCCGCTCCCCCGGCACTTCCCGGCCCGACCCGCCCGGCTTCCCTGGGCCGGTCCGGTGGGTCACCCGCGTGGGGTCCTGCGGCGCACGGCGTAGAGCGCGGCTCCGACGGCGAGGACGGCGGCTCCGGTGGCGACGGAGGTCGGAGGGAGGGCGAAGGCCAGGGCGAGGCAGCCGGTCAGGCCGACGGCGGGGACGATCCTGGCGGGGCGGCCTTCGGCCGGGGTGAGGGTCCAGGCGGAGGCGTTGGCGAGGGCGTAGTAGACGAGGACGCCGAAGGAGGAGAAGCCGATCGCGGCGCGGAGGTCCGCGGTCGCGGCCACGGCGGCGACCACCAGGCCGACGGCGATCTCGGCGTGGTGCGGCGACTTGAACTTCGGGTGCACCGCGGCGAGGTGGTGGGGCAGGTGGTGGTCGCGGGCCATGGCGAGGGTGGTGCGGGAGACGCCGAGGATCAGGGCGAGCAACGAGCCCAGCGCGGCGACGGCTGCGCCGACCCGCACGACGGGCGTGAGTCCGTCGGCTCCCGCCGCGTGGACGGCTTCGGTCAACGGCGCAGCGGTCGTGGCCAGTCGGTCGGGGCCCAGCACGAGCAGCACGGCGACGGCGACCACGGCGTAGACGGCCAGCGTGATGCCCAGTGCGACCGGGATCGCCCGCGGAATCGTGTGCGCGGGGTCGCGGACCTCCTCGCCGAGCGTGGCGATGCGGGCATAGCCGGCGAAAGCGAAGAACAGCAGCCCCGCGGCTTGGAGCACGCCGACGACCGTGGCGTCCGGGCCGACGTCCAGCCGGGCGGTCTGGATCGCACCGGAGGTGAGCGCGGTGACCACCACGGCTGCCAGGACCGCCAGGACCACGGTGACGATCGCCCGGGTGAGCAGGGCGGACCTGTGCACGCCGACGTAGTTGACCGCGGTCAGCGCCACCACTGCGGCGGCCGCGACCGCGTGTGCCTGGTCGGGCCAGACGTAGGCGCCGACGGTCAGGGCCATGGCTGCGCAGGAGGCGGTCTTGCCCACCACGAACGCCCATCCGGCCAGGTATCCCCAGAACTCGCCGAGCCGCTCGCGGGCGTAGACGTAGGTGCCGCCGGAAGCCGGGTAACGGGCGGCGAGCCCGGCGGAGGACTTCGCGTTGCAGTAGGCGACGACGGCTGCGCAGGCGAGGCCGATGAGCAGGCCGGAGCCGGCTGCCCGGGCGGCCGGGGCGAGGGAGGCGAAGATCCCGGCGCCGATCATCGACCCGAGGCCGATCGTCACGGCGTCCATGACCCCCAGGCGCCGCTGGAGCGCGCCGGGTGTCCCGGGTGGGGGCGGGGGTGTCCTGCTCAACGTCGGTGCTCCTTGTCTGCCTCGGCCCGTGGCGGCCGGGTCCGCGAGCAGGTGCCCTGCGGTCCGCGCAGACGATAGGGGATCGACCGGAACACGTCGGGGCCGGGCCGGGCCGGGAGCGCGTGCGGGGCGATGCGGCGGCCACCGGCCGGGCGGCGCCGGCCGGTTGAGGGAGGAGCGCGCACCGCCGGGTCGGTGAAGGCAGCGGCGGTGCGCGGTTGCCGGGTACCGCGTGCGGGGCCCGGAGCGGTGTGCCGACGCGCGCGGGCACACGCACGCGAGGGGCGGCGCTCAAGGGGTGATCGTCAGGACTTCGTCTACCGGACGGCGCGGGGTGCGCGGCCCGTCGGGGCCGTAGCCGAGGCGGAGGATCATCTGGACGCAGCCGGTGCCGGAGCGCGGGTCGCGCAGCAGCCAGCGCAGGTCGGGCCATTCGAGGGCCTGGGTGGCGAAGGAGCTGACGAGTCCCTGGCGGGTGGCGAGGAGGAGGACGCGTTGCAGTGCCTGGCCCGCCCGGAGCCAGTCCGCGGGACCGTCGTGGGTGGTGCTGAGGGAGGCCAGTTGCGGCCGCTGCTCGAACTCGGCGTAGGCGCGTCCGGGGACGGTGCGCCGGCCGGCGAAGTCCCGCATCGGGGCCGCGCCGCCGCGTTTGGCCGGGCCGAAGGCGTCTTCCGGGATGCCGTCCGCGGTGTCGGCGGCGGAGGCGCCGCGGGTCCACCTGCGTTGTTCGACTTCCCGGCCGTCGTCCATGCGGTCGTAGCCCTCGGCGTGCAGGACGAGGTCGAGTACCGCCTCGCGGTGCGGTGTAGTCAAGAAGGCCAGCTGCGCCCCCTCGCGGGCCGCGGCCTCGACGAGGGCGGCGCGCAGGACGTCCGGGATGCGCCGCTCGGTGAAGGGGAAGCGGCTGGTGTGCCGGACGGCGATGGCGGGCTGGAGGGCGGAGAGGCCCACGTCCAGCGGCTCGTGCGGCACGTCGAGCCGCACCGAGGCCAGGATCGTGGGGCTGTGGGGTGCCGGCAGCAGCGTGGTGACGGTTCGGTGGCCGGCGTGCGCGGCGGCGGCCCGGAGGGTCAGCAGGGCCGCCCCGCAGCCGAGGTGGAGTCCCCGCGTGGTGGGGTCGGCCAGCGGCATGGCGCGATCCAGGTCGGCGGAGAGCAGCAGGGTGTGTGCGGCCCGCGCGTAGTCGAAGTGCCACGGCTGGGCGTTGTGCATCGACGGCGCGGTGGTGGCTTCCGCCACGAGTGCCTTGACGGCCGTGTCCTTGAGGGTGGGGTGGGTGAGCACCGGGGGCCTCCCGGGCGGATCGGACCGGGCGCCCGGGCACGGCGCGCGGTGAATCGGCAGGTGCCTCCAGCGTGGCGGGGGTGCCGCGGAACGGTCAGGGGCCATAGGGCCCCCGGCTCGGGCCGGTCGGGCCGACGGGGACGGCCGGCCACCTGCGGGGGCCGAGTGGCTCATACCGGTGCGACGAGCGGACCGGTCACGCTGGGGGTGTGGCCGGTCCGCTGGCCGCGCTGGCGGAAGGAGCGGGAGATGCAGCACCGCACGGTGGGTGAGCTGATGACCCGGAAGGTCGTGAGCGTGCAGCTCGACACCCCCTTCAAGGAGATAGCGCAGACGCTCGCCGACAACGCGGTGAGCGCCGTGCCGGTGCTCGACAACCTCGGCAGGCCGGCCGGCGTCGTTTCGGAGGCCGATCTGCTGCGGAAGGCGGCCGACCGGTCCGATCTGTCCGGAAGGACGCCGCTGCCCCATCTGGAGGCGTGGCAGAAGGCCAGGGCGGAGGGGTGCACCGCCGGAGAGCTGATGTCCGCTCCGGCGGTGTGCGCCCATCCGGACTGGACGGTGGTGGAGGCGGCCCGCCTGATGGAGGTGCAGGAGCTCAAACGCCTGCCCGTGGTCGACGAGGCGGACGTGCTGTTGGGCATCGTCAGCCGGAGCGACCTGCTGCGCGTCTTCCTGCGCAAGGACGAGGCGATCCGGGAGGAGATCGCCCGGGAAGTGATCGGGCGTACGGCGCGCCTCGGTGCGGCGGGGGTGACCGCCGAGGTCAATCGCGGTCAGGTCGCGCTGCACGGCACGGTGAGCGATCTGCTGCTGGTGCCCGTGCTGGTGCGGATGTGCACGGGCGTCGACGGCGTGGTGTCGGTGTCCGAGGACCTGAGGCGGGCGCCGGCCGGCGGCGACCGGGCGGCCGGGGCCGCGACGGAGGAGCGTGCGGGGGAAAGCCGGTCGCCGGCATGAAGGACGTCATCGCCGTCGGTGTGGACGGCACTCCGCAGGCGCTGGCGGCGGCCCGGTGGGCGGCGCACGAGGCGCGGCTGCGGCAAGCCCGGTTGCGGCTGCTGACCGCGTGGCAGCCCCTGACGGGGAAACCGCGGGGCGCGCCGTGGACGCCGGAGGTGCCGCACTGGCCGGACCGGATCGTCGAGGAGGCCAGGGCGGCGGTCGAGTCGACGCAGCCGGGCCTGCCCGTGGACGTGTCCCTGGTGCGCGAACCACCGCTGGAGGCCCTGGTCGAGGCCGCCGAGCAGGCGGATCTGCTGGCGTTGGGCTCTCGGGGGTTGGGGCCGGTGGCGCGCTTCGCACTGGGCGGAACCGGTCTGGACCTGGTGTCGCGGGTCGCGGTCCCGGTGGTCCTGGTGCGGTCCCGGCAGGACAGTCCCCAGATGGAGGACGCCAACGGCATCGCGGTCGGCGTCAGCCTGCGCGCACCGTGCGAAGGGCTGTTGGCCTTCGCCTTCGAGACCGCCGCCCGGCGCGCCGTGCCGCTGCGCGCCGTGCACGGCCGGAACCCGCCGCCGTTCGCCTACGACCTGGGCGGTGCCGTGGGGCGGGGCGCCGTGGAACGGGCGGAGCTGCTCGCCCGCGAGGAACTGTCCGAGGCGCTGCGTCCGTGGCGGGAGAAGTTCCGGGACGTGCGGGTCGAGGAGCAGGTGGTCATGGAGAGTCCCGCGCCGGCCCTGTTGCACGGGGCGGCCGGAGCGCAGTTGCTCGTCGTGGGCCGTCGGCACCTCGGCCACGTCGTCCCGCGCATCGGCCACGTCGTCCACGCGGCCGTCCACCATGCGCCCTGTCCCGTGGCGATCGTGCGGCACGCGTAGCCGCCCCGCACCCACGGGATTTCGGCCACGGGCAGAGAGGAGGCGTGCACGATGACGACCGACCGAGCGAGCGGGTCCGGCACCGAGCCGGGGCGGGGCCGCAGTGACCTGGGGCGTCGCATCGCGGCGCGGCGGCAGCAGCTGGGGCTGAGCCGTGCGGAGGTCGCCGCCCGGGCCGCCGCGTCCCCCGGCTACCTCGCGTACGTCGAGGAGCACGCGGCCGAGCCGAGCATCGGGTTCCTGCTGCGCCTCGCCGGGGCGCTCGACACCACGGTCGCCGAGCTGACGGGCAGCACGGTCGACCTCCCGACCGGTTTCGGCCAGGCCGGGGCGCATCCCGAGGTGTTGGCCCTCGGCCCCGCCGAATGCCGGGAGCTGCTCTCCACGCACGGCATCGGGCGGGTGGCCGTGACGGTCGACGACACCCCCGCCGTCTTCCCCGTCAACTACACCGTCGTGGACGACGTGATCGCGTACCGCACGCAGGCGGGCTCCGGCCCGGCGGCGGCGGCCGGTCACGAGGCGGCGCTGGAGGTGGACCACATCGACGACGCGTTCAGTCAGGGGTGGAGCGTGCTGGCCGTGGGGCCCGCCGAGGTCGTCACCGGCTTCTACGAGTCCCGCAGGTTCGAGGAGCAGGCGTACTCGGCGCCGTGGGTGGGCAGCGGGCGGTACCAGTGGATCGCCCTCCGGCCCCACCACCTCAGCGGGCGACGCATCAGGGTTCCCGGGGCGCCGACGCCGCCGACCGGTGGCGCACCCCGGGCGGCGGACGCGTGAGCCGGCCCGCGGTGCGGGGCGCCGGACGGGCGGGTCCTGCGGGTCTGCCGGGGCTTCGGCGCCGCGGCGCCGCCGGCCTCCCGGCGCCGTTCAGGGCGCGGTGGGTTGGCGCCTGGCTCCCGCGCCATCGAGGTCGACCAGCCGGTGCCGGGTGGCCGACAACCGGCGGGCGACGACGTCGAGCACCCGGCGGGTCACCGCCAGCCCCAGGACCGGGTCCGCTCCGCACAGCGCGCGCACCGCCGTCGCGTCGAACTCGTGGGCCCGGACGAGGGTGAACGCCTCCGCGCCCATCCGCCAGCGGTACGGCGGGACGAGCCAGGACCAACCCAGCAGGTCCTCCGGGCCGAGCACGTCGACGACTGCCGGCCGCCGGCCCGCCAACCGCACGTCGAGGTTGACCGACCCGGTACGGATGATCCAGAACTGGTCGGCGGTCCCACCCTCCTCGAAGAGGCGGGTGCCTTCCGGGAAGGTCACCTCGTGGGCGAAGGCCAGCAGGCGTTCCCGCCCGTTGGGCGGAAGTCCCTGGAGCAGCGGCGTGGTACCCATGGCGGTCCTCCTCGTCACCCACCGCGTCCGCCGGGCGGCGCCACCGGAACACCGCGGGCCGCCTGGCCCGGCCGCCGGCGGACGGGGCAGGAACGTGCCGGCCCGCGCGGGCCGGCCGGCGTCCACGACCGGGAGGACCGTCCACTCCTCGCGAACCCTGATCGCGCGGTGCGCGACCCCGCTCCGCTCCTCCGCTTCCGGACCGTCCTCCCCGTCCGTTCCAGGGAAAGCCCCCGGAGGCTTCGCAGGACAGTTCCGGTCGGTCCTCGGTCCTTGGGCCGAACGACCCTTTGGCCGGGCGACTCGCCCCCTTCCCCTGACGCGTCCGGTGGCGCAGGTTCGGGACTGGACACCCGTGCACGAGCGAGGTGAGGGCGGTGCAGGCACACCTGGGCGAGCGGCTCGCGGGCTGCTCGCCGGCCGCGGTGACCACCGGGCGGGCCGATGCCCGTGGCCGGCGCGTCCGCCGCCCCGTGGCCGGCGGCCCTGCGCGGACCTCCGCTCGGGAGGGGGCGTGACATGGGCGGCTCGGTCCTCGTCGGGCTCGACGGCACCGGCAACAGTGAGCCCGCGGTGCGCTGGGGCGCCGAGGAGGCGGCCGTCCGCCACCTGCCGCTCCGCCTCCTGCACTCCTGGGTCTCCCAGCCGTGGTCGGTCTCCCTCGTGCCTGAGGACGCCGACCGGCGTCGGTACGGAGCCGAGGTGCTCCGGCGGGCCGAGGCCGTGGCCCGGGAACTGCATCCGGGGATCGCGGTGGAGGTGGAGCACGTGGCGGAGGAAGCCGCGGACGCGCTGGCGGACCGCAGTGGGGAGTCCACGCTGCTGGTGCTCGGATCGCGCGGGCACGACGACATCGCCGGCTTCCTGATGGGGTCAGTGAGCCTGCGCGTTCTGGGGCGGGCGGAGTGTCCGGTGGTCACCGTCCGCGAGGAGGAGTCGGCCGTCGGGCCCGGCCCGGAAGTCGTCGTCGGCGTGCAGGAGACGGGCACGGAAGGTGACGCGGTGCTCGCCTACGCGTTCACGACCGCCGCCGTGCACCGCGCCGACCTGCACGCCGTACGCGCCCGGGCCCCGGCGGTCGCGGGCGACGCCGAGGCCGCGTCCACGGCGGCCGAGCGGGAGGTGCTCGCCGCGAGCCTCGCCCCGTGGTGCGGGAAGCACCCGGACGTCCGGGTGATCGAGGAGGTGGTCGGCGACCGGGCCGTGCCGGCGCTCCTGGGCGCCTCGTCGCGCGCCGGGCTGCTGGTCGTCGGGCGCCGGACGCACCGCATGCCGATGCCTCTGGGACCGGTCGTGCTGGCCCTCCTGCACCATTCCCGTTGCCCGGTCGCGGTCGTTCCGAGGGGGTGACCCGCGCGCGGCGGCCCGTCCTTTCTCGACGGTGGGGGCGAGGGCGTGCGGCGGGGCCCATCGCACGGGAGGTGTCCGTGGGCCCCCGGCACTACCGTGGGTGGTGTGGCCGGGCCACGGACACCGGCCGCTGTGGAGGGCTGCCGTGGGCGAGGGCTACAGCCGGACGGACGGGGGGCGTCCGCATCTGCACGCGTTGCCGGACGACCTGTTGGAGCAGCTGCGCGCGGTGGAGCGGGCGAGCGGACCGTCGCAGCACCTGCTCCTCGAAGCCGTGCTGTCGGTGGGCACCGGGCTGGAGTTGCCCCAGGTGCTGCGCCACATCGTCGAGGCCGCCGTCGTCGTCGCGGACGCGCGGTACGGCGCCCTCGGTGTCATCGGCCCGGACGGCGGCCTCAGTCAGTTCCTGCCGGTCGGGCTGACGGACGAGCAGTTCAAGGCCATCGGCCCCCTGCCGGCCGGCCACGGGATCCTCGGCGAGCTGATCCGCCACCCGGCGCCGCTACGGCTGGACGAGTTGGGCGCGCACCCCGCGTCCTACGGCTTCCCGCCGCACCATCCGGCGATGCACGCGTTCCTGGGGGTGCCGATCCGGGTCGGGGACGACATCTTCGGCAATCTGTACCTGACCGAGAAGCGCGGTGGCGGTCCGTTCACCGAGGGTGACGAGACGCTGCTGTCGACGCTGGCGGTGGCCGCGGGTGTGGCCGTCGAACACGCCCGGCTGTTCGAGCAGGCGCGTTACCGCCAGGAGTGGTTGGCGGCGAACCACGAGATCGTGGCCGGGTTGCTGCCGGGGGCGGAGGGCAACGACGTGCTGTCGACGATCGTCGACCACGCGGTGCGCATCCTCGCCGCCGACCTCGGGGTCCTGGCACTGCCCGCGGCGGGCGACTGCCTGCGCATGGAGTTGGCGTCCGGCGTGGACGCCGAGGCCCACCGCGGGCTGGTGCTGCCTCGCCAGGGGTCGTTCG
Organism: Streptomyces sp. x-19; assembly: GCF_046549115.1. NCBI lineage: Bacteria > Bacillati > Actinomycetota > Actinomycetes > Kitasatosporales > Streptomycetaceae > Streptomyces > Streptomyces sp. x-19. The sequence continues at coordinate 166,666 of NZ_JAJPWK010000008.1, forward strand.
GGGGCGCGGCGCTGTCCGCCGGACGCCCGCTGATCAGCGCGGACGTGGAGCACGACCCCCGCATCACGGCGGGGCCGCCCCGCTGGTGGGGGTTGGGGCCGGCCGTGGCGGTTCCCATGGCGGCCGGTGAGAAGGTCCTTGGCGTCCTCATCCTCGCCCGGCTGCGCGGGCGCGCTCCCTTCACGGAGTCCGAGACCGCCCCGCTGCTGACCTTCGCCGGTCAGGCCGCGCTCGCCATGGAACTGTCCGAACAGCGTTCCACCGCCGACCAGTTGACCCTGCTCAGGGACCGCGACCGGATCGCCCGTGACCTGCACGACCTGGCCATCCAACGACTCTTCGCCATCGGGATGACGTTGCAGAGCACGGTGCGCTTCGTCGATCACCCGGAGGCGCACGAGCGCCTGCTGCGTGCGGTGGACGACCTGGACGAGACCATCAAGATCATCCGATCCACCATCTTCGGACTGCGCTCGCACGACGTGGCCCGCGGGCGGCAGGGGCTCCGGGCCCGGACGGTCACCACGCTGGAGGAGGCGTCGCGCGCACTGGGGTTCATGCCGTCCCTGCACATGGCGGGGCTGCTGGACACGGACGTGCCGGCCGGGCTCGCCGAGCACGCGCTGGCGGTGCTGGGGGAAGCCCTGACCAACGTCGCCCGACACGCCCGTGCCCGCTCGGCCGACGTGTCCCTGATCGCCCGTGCCGGCCGGCTCACCCTGACCGTGGCGGACGACGGGGTCGGCATCACCGAGAACGGCGGCCGGCGCAGTGGCCTGCTGAACCTCGCGAAGCGGGCCGAGAACGCCGGCGGCGGGATGACCGTCGAGGCGCCGACGACCGGCGGCACCCGCCTGGTGTGGTCGGTGCCGCTACCCGCGTGACGGTCGGTGGGAGAGCCGCCCGCCGGGGGGCGGGCAACGGTTCTCGGGGTGCCGTCGCCCGCCGTGGCCCGGTCCTCACGTGCCGGTCCCCGCGCCGTGCCGCGTGGCCAGGACGGCTGCCTGGATGCGGCGCTCGACGCCGAGCTTGGCCAGCAGGCGGGAGATGTGGTTCTTGACGGTCTTCTCCGACAGGTAGAGCCGCGCTCCGATTTGACGGTTCGTCAGTCCTTCGCCGACCAGGCCGAGGATCTCCCGCTCCCGTGCCGACAGGCCGGACAGGGCGTCGTCCTCCGGCTGGGCGTCGTCCTCGTCGCCCCGCAGGCGGCGCATGAGCCGGGCGGTGGTCGCCGGGTCGAGCATCGAGCGCCCCGTCGCGACGGTGCGCACCGCGGCGACCAGGTCCGCCCCCTTGATCTCCTTGAGGACGTATCCGGCGGCACCGGACATGATCGCGTCGAGCAACGCGTCGTCGTCGTCGAACGAGGTGAGGATCAGGCAGGCCACCCCCGGCATCCGCGAGCGCAGCTCACGGCAGACGGAGATCCCGTCGCCGTCCGGCAGGCGGACGTCGAGCACCGCCACGTCGGGCCGCAGCGCCGGTCCCCGGGCCAACGCACGGCCCGCGGTCCCGGCGTCACCCACCACCTCGATGTCGGGTTCCGCGTCGAGCAGGTCCTGCACGCCGCGCCGCACCACCTCGTGGTCGTCGACCAGGAACACCCGGATCGGCCGCTGCGGTGAGAAGGCGCCCGTCTCGCCCATGAGGCCCTCCGTCCGTGGAACCGGCTCCCTGCTCCATGCTGGCGTCCCCCGGGGCGGTGCGCCAGGGCCGAACGGTCCCGGCGCGGCACCGCCGAGGCGGGCCGGCCCCCGGTCCGGGACCGTTCGGCCCTCTTCCGCCGCGGCCCCGGATGGCAGGCTCGGAGCAGCAGCCGAAGGGGGTGCGGGATGCCTCTGCACAAGCCTCACCCGCCGTGGCGGCACGGCCCCATGCGGCGGGGCACGGACGTGCTGCAGTCATGGTTGACGCTGGTCACCGGCCTGCTGCTGGTCGTGGGGGCGCCGACCGTGGGGGTGGCGGCCGGCCAAGCGGTCGTCGAGGCGGCACAGCAGCAGCGCGCCGAGTGGCACCGCGTCACCGCCGTGGTGACCCGGCAGCCGCCCGGCACGGTCGGTTTCGATACCGGGAGCGCCGGCGGTGGCCGGGTGCACGCGACGGTGCGGTGGGTGACCCCGGACGACCGGGTGCGCACGGGTGAGGCGGCCGTGCCGTCCGGCGTGCGGGTGGGCGACCGGACCCCGGTGTGGCTGGACCGCAGCGGCGCTCTGGTGCGGGATCCGAACTCTGCGGCGGACACCCTCGCCATGGGCGTCGCGACCGGCACCGTGGCCGCGTGCGGCGCCGGCCTGGTGGTCTTCGGCGCGGACCGGGCAGCGGTCAGCCTCTTGGACCGCAGGCGGTTCGCCCAGTGGGAACGGGAGTGGGCGGAACTCGACGCACCGGGCCGGCACCACCGTCAGTGACCGCGCGCGGGCTGCCGGCGGTCAGCGCCGCGGGCCGCCGGGGTCCGCCGGCCCCTCGGGTCCCGCGTACCCGCCCTCGTACCGGTGGGTGAGCCGGCTGACGACGGCGGTGACGCCGTCGATCTGCCGGGTCATCCACACCACGGCGGCCACCTGCCCGCTGCTGTCCAGGCGGCCGGCCAGCGTCACCACGCCGTCACGGACGGAGACCTCGACGCTCTCCGGGGTCAGCCACATCAGCCGCACGACGATCTCGTCGATCACCTCGTCGCGGATCTCCCCGTCGGCGCGGGCGAAGAGCCGGAGGACGTCGCGTCGGGTGAGCATGCCGACGAGGCGGGCTTCCTCGTCCACGACGGGGAGCCGCTCGATGCCGTAGGAGGACATCAGGCGGGCGGCCCGGACGACGGAGTCGTCGGCGCGGACGGTGCGTGCCGGGGCGGACATCAGGGCCTGCGCGGAGCGGCCCGGGGCACTGTCGCCGGTGGGGCGCGCCCGTGCCAGGTCCGTCGCCGAGACGACCCCGAGCACCTTGTCGTCGGCATCGACCACCGGCACGCCGTTGATGCCGAACTCGGCCATCCACCGCACGAGGTCCGCGGTTGGCGTCCCCCGGTGCGCGCGGACGACGTCGCCGGTCATGACCGCCCCGACCCGTCGCCGCTTCATCTCCGTTCCCTCCTCCGCCCGGTGCGTCGTCCCCTGCCGGCTCCATCAGAGCCGGCGCGGATGCGGATCGGTGGCCCGGTGGGGCCGGAGGCTGATCCCGCGGGCCGCGCGGCCCGGGCCGTTCCTCAGCCGGCCACCATCCGTCGCTCCGCCGCCGAAGCCGCATGGACGTCGAAGGTCACGTCCACGACACCCTCGACCGCCCGAACCAGTCGGGCCGCGACGGGCAGCAGCGCGCTGTCGAGGAGCGGTCCGTGCAGCGTCACCACCCCGTCCTTGACGCTCACTTCGACCTTCTTACGCGTCCCGGTGAACAGCCGGTCGACGATGTCCGCCCGGACTTCCGCCGCCAGGTCCGCGTCGGAGCGCAGGAAGACCTTCAACAGATCGGCCCGGCTCACGATGCCCTGCAACAGGCCCTGACGGTCGACCACCGGGAGTCGCTTGACGGCCCTGCGCGCCATCGTCCGGGCGGCTTGGGCGAGGGTGTCGTCGGCGTGCGCGGTCAGCGCCGGGGCGCTCATCAACTCACCCGCCGTGAGACCACCGGCCTTGCGCAGGTCGTCCAGCCGCTGCCGCTGCTCCATCCGGTCGGGGTCCGCGTCCCGGAACTCCTCCTTGGGCAGCAGGTCGGCCTCCGAGACCACGCCGATCACCCGCCCCTCGCCCGCGAGCACCGGCAGGGCGCTCACCTTCCACTGCTCCATGGTCTCGACGATCTCCTTGAAGCGGGCCTCCTGACCGACGGCGACCACCGTCTGGGTCATCACGTCGCTGACGGTGTGCGGAGTGTGCGCCATGACGCCGTCTCCTCCCTCTGGCTGCCGCGCCCCGGGGTGCGACGCTTTCAGCCTGCGTCGATCCGCCGGCTGCGGGCAGGGGCCGTCCGGCCCTACCGGCCGCCCGACCGGCCGGGGAGCGCCCGTCCGGCACGGCCGAGGGCCGCACGCCGGCGGGAGGGGTCCGGCGCAAGAGCGCGAGCGGGGCGGCGCTCCGGCGCGGGGCTCCGCGCCCCGTCCGCGCTCACCGACTCGGTCCCTCCGCCGCCGGGCCCACACGGACCGGCGCGGCCCCCGTCACGTCGTACGCCACGTCCACCACGCCCTCCACGGTGCGCACCAGACGCGCCACCACGGGCACCAACGACCGGTCCCGCAGTTGCCCGCTCAGCGTGACCACCCCGTCGGTGACCTCGACGTGCAGGTCCCTCGCCGGTGCCGCGAAGAACTTCGCGAGCGCGCGCCGCACCTCCCGCGCGAGGTCGTCGTCGGAGCGCAGGAAGACCTTCAGCAGATCGGCCCGGCTGACGATGCCCAGCAGCAGCCCGTTCCCGTCCACGACCGGCAGGCGTTTGACGGACGCCCTCGCCATCGTCCGCGCCGCCTGGGCCAGGGTCGCGTCCGCATGCACGGTCACGGCGGGGCTGGTCATCAGCTCCCCGGCGGTCACGGCCTCCGCGCGACGGACGTCGTCGGACGCCCGCAGACGCTCCAGCCGGTCCGCGTCCGCCTCCCGGAAGCCTTCCTTGGGCAGCAGATCGGCCTCGGACACCACGCCGACCACCCGCCGCTCGGTCGAGACGACCGGCAACGCGCTCACCTGCCAGCGCCACAGGGTCTCGACGATCTGCTTGAAGCCGGCTCCCCGGTCGACGGCTGCCACGGGCTGCGTCATGACGTCGCTGACCCGGTGCGGAGTGTTCGACATGGTGACGCCTCCTTGGGAGCGGTTCCACACCGCACGGTCCTCGTGCGGCCGTAGGGCACGCGCCCGGTCCGGGCACCACTCCCCACCCTGCGGCGCGCCCGGTCGGCCGGACAGGGCCGTCCGGCCCTTTCCCCGCGTCGGGAGGGGGCCGCCTTCCGGGCACTGCCCCGTTCGGCTCCCTCGCCCGCCCGTCGCGGCCCGGGTCTTCGTACCGTCGTGGCATGGCGGACGACCAGGACGGCAGCGACCACGGGCCGAGGAAGCTGTCGAAGGGCCGGTACGAACGCGAGCTGTTCCGACTGCAGACGGAACTGGTCAAGCTCCAGGAGTGGGTCCGCAGCGAAGGCGCCCGGCTCGTGGTGGTCTTCGAAGGGCGCGACGCGGCCGGCAAGGGCAGCACCATCAAGCGCGTCACCGCCTACCTCAACCCCCGGGTGGCACGCATCGTCGCGCTCCCCCGGCCCACCGAACGCGAACGCACGCAGTGGTACTTCCAGCGCTACGTGGAGCAGCTGCCCGCGGCGGGCGAGATCGTGCTGTTCGACCGCAGTTGGTACAACCGCGCCGGCGTCGAACGGGTCATGGGATTCTGCACGCCCACCGAATACCAGCGCTTCCTCCACCAGTGCCCGGTCTTCGAGCGCATGCTGGTCGAAGACGGGATCCTGCTCCGCAAGTACTGGTTCTCCGTCAGCGACGACGTCCAGGAACAGCGCTTCCGGCAGCGGCTGGACGACCCGACCCGGCGTTGGAAGCTCTCCCCCGTCGACCTCGAATCGCTGACCCGCTGGGAGGACTACTCGCGGGCCAAGGACGACATGTTCGTCCACACCGACATCCCCGAGGCTCCGTGGTACGTCGTCGAGAGCGACGACAAGCGCCGGGCCCGGCTCAACATGATCGCCCACCTGCTGTCCACCGTGCCGTACCACGACGTCACCCCGCCGCTGCTGGACCTCCCGCCCCGCCCGCCGAGCAGCGGCTACCGGCGCCCGCCGCGCGATCTCCAGACCTACGTCCCCGACCACGCGGCCGAACTGGAGAAGTGACACCGCCCCCCGGGGGCGCGGTGCGGCACGAGCGTCAGGTGACGACGGCGACAGGCGGTCGAGGGCCGGTGTGTCGCCGTCGCGCTCCACGCCGAGTGCGGTGCACGGGAGGGTGGTTGGATCCGCCCCGCGGCGTCGGTTACAGTCCCACCGAGCGTCTACAAGCTTGTAGTCGAATGAGGGGTCGCGGTGGAGTTGCCCACCGGAGAGGGTCGCTGCCGAGGCCCGGACGGAGGTCCATGCACCACAAGATCCTGGTCGTGGAGGACGATCACGCCCTGCGCGACGTGCTCCGCCGCGGCCTCGACGACGAGGGCTTCGCGCCCGTGCTCGCCGCCGACGGGGCCATGGCCCTACGACTGATCGCCCACGACATCGACGCCGTCGTGCTGGACGTCGGGCTGCCCGACGCGGACGGCCGGGACGTGTGCCAGGCGATGCGCGCCAACGGATGCGTCGCCCCCATCGTCTTCCTGACGGCCCGCCACCACCTGACCGACCGGCTGTCCGGGTTCTCCGCCGGAGGCGACGACTACCTGCCCAAGCCGTTCCACCTCGCCGAACTCGTCGCCCGGTTGAGAGCCATGCTCAAACGTGCCGCGCCGTCGGTCGTGGCCACGGCCGGGAATCTGGTTCTGGACGCGACCCAACACACGGCCCGCGCCGGTGCTGCCGAGGTGGATCTGTCCCCCACGGAGTTCCGGCTGCTGGCCACCCTCGTGGCTGCCAGCGGCAACCTCGTGCGCCGCCGCGACCTGATCAGGGCCGCCTGGCCCGACGGAGCCCAGGTCAGCGACAACACGCTGGACCAGTACGTGAGTCGACTGCGCCGCAAACTGCGCGCGGCGGGGAGCGACCTGAGCCTGACCACCGTGCGCGGCATCGGCAACCGGCTGTCATGACCCCACTCGTGCGTCGCCTGGCTCCCCGCACCTTGCGCGGCCGGCTCTCGCTCGTGGCGCTGACCACCGCCGCGCTCCTGATGGCCATGTTGACGGTGGTCTTCAACACCGCGGTGAACCGGCACCTGCGGCACCAGGCGGACAACGAACTGGGCAGCCGCGGGGCCGCCGTCGCCACGACCGTCGACACCAGCGGCCGCGGGGTGCGGATCGTGGAGACCGCCAACGACCGTCTCCTGGACGCGAACGTGTGGATCTACACCGGTACGCGCCTGCTGGAGAAGCCGCCGACGGCCATCGCCGACGGCACCCTGACCAGGGCCGCCGCGCAGCTCGCCGCGCGAGGAGGCGAACGGTGCACGACGATCGAGGCCGAAGACCCGCGCCTCGTCCGCCTGTGTTCCCGCCCCGTGCCCGGTCCGCGCAGCGCCGCCACGGTCGTGACCGCCCTGGACCTCGCCCCGTACCGCAACTCGGCCGACACCCTGCTGCTGGGCTCCCTGGTCCTGGACGCCCTCATGCTCGCGTGCACCTACGCGCTGACCCGCCTGGCGGTGGGGCGGGCACTGCGTCCGGTGCGCCTCATGACCGACCAGGCCGCCCAGTGGAGCGCCGTCGGCTCCGACGAACGCTTCGGCACCAAGGGCCACCCGACCGAACTCGCCCTGCTGGGAACGTCGTTGGACGCCCTGCTGGACCGCATAGACGCCGTCCTGCGCCACGAGCAGCAGCTGACCGGCGAGCTGTCCCACGAACTGCGCACCCCGCTCGCCCGGATCATCGCCGAACTCGACTGGTGGCGGACCCGCCCCCGCTCCGCCGCCGAAACCCGTGCCACCCACGCGGTCATCGCCGACGCCGCCCAGTCCATGCGCACCATCTGCGACACGCTGCTCGACGACGCCCGCGCGGGCGCACCGGGCGCCGCAACCGCCCCGGGCATCACAGCCGTCGCACCCGTGCTGCACCGGCTGGTCGCCGACGTCGACGGGCGGGGACGGGTGACGGCCGTCGTCGAGGCCGCGGATCCGGCACTGGCGGCCGGCGTGGCGCCCGCTCTCCTGGCACGCATCGTCAACCCGCTGCTGGCCAACGCGGTCCGCTACGCCCGCTCCACGGTGACCGTGTCCGTGCGGCCGTGGTCCGGCGGCGTGCGCATCGACGTCACGGACGACGGTCCGGGCGTCCCCGCGGACTTCGTCGACGCCCTCTTCCAGCCCGGCCGCCGGGCCGATGACGACGACGGACACGACGGCGCGGGCCTGGGCCTGCCGCTCGCACGGCGACTGGCCCGCGCCGTCGGCGGCGAGGTGTCCCACGACCCCACACTTACGACCGGGGCGCGCTTCCTCGCCGACCTGCCGGCCGGGTGACCCGCCGCCGGCTCCGTGCCGTGCGCCGGTAACGGCGAGGTCGACTCGCCTCCGAAGCGGTGGGGCGGTGGTTCAGTCGCCCCGCGCAGCGACCGGCTCCGCCACCTGCGCGCGTCCGACCCGGGTCCTGCGCTCCTGGACCTGCATGACGGCCATGAGGCCGAGCAGGACGGCGAGCAGCACCAGCGACGAACCGGTGGTGCCGAGGTCCAGGCCGCCCTTGGCGATCGGTTTGGTCAGGAAGTCGCCCGCGGTCGCACCGAGCGGGCGGGTGAGCACGAACGCCAGCCAGAACAGCAGGACGTTCGGCACGGCGGGCGCCTTCATCAGGGCGACGAGCACGGCGAGCGCTCCCGCGACGAGCAGCGCCCCGCCGCCGTAGCCGAGGCCGGAGCTGTCGGACAGGAAATCGCCCATGGACGTGCCGAGGGTGTTGGAGACGAGGATCGCCGACCAGAACAGCGCCTCGCCGCGGAAGGTGACGATGTCCCGGATCCGGAACGTCATCCCGCTGACCTTCCAGAGCGCGAAGATGGCCAGCAGGACCGAGATCAGGATCGCCGCGCCGATCGGGTAGCCGAGGCCCAGCCCCTGCGGTCCCCAACCGAGCGAGGTGGAACCCTTGGAGAGGTACGCGGCGCTGGCGTCGCGGTTCATGAAGTCGGACATCGTGGTGCCGGCCATGCTGGTCGACAGGATCACCGTCCAGTAGGAGAACGGGTGGTAGCGGCGGGAACGGAGCTGGACGACCAGCGTCACCACGAAGATCAGGAACAGCGCGATCGTGGTGAGGAAGTAGCCCAGTTTCAGGGTCTGGGAGAAGAGGTCACCGGCGGTCTCCCCCAGCGTCGTCGCGGCGATCTTCATGACCCAGAAGGCGAGGGTGACTTCGGGCAGCTTCTTCAGCACCGCTTTCGGCGGGCTCGCGACGTCGTGGTCGGCGAGGACTTGCGACTGCTGCAAGGTGGGGGCTCCTGGTGTGGTCGTGGCGCAGGGCAAACGCTCCGCAGTGTGGGGCGAGCGCCCTGCGGGACGGGCGACCGCCGGGGGGACGATCGCCACATCCGACCTTGGCAGGGGCAGCATGAACGCATCCTGAACGCCTGCCGCCCGCCCCCCTCAGCCCGCGTCCCGCACCACCTCCTGAGGGGGCGTCACGTCCTTCCGCGTCACCGTCAGGTATCCGACCAGGGCGAGGATGACGGCGAGGAACAGGGCGCTGGTGACGACGGTGCCCAGGCCCAGACCGCCGTCGCCGGTCGGCTGGGAGAGGTAGTCGCCGAGGGACGCGCCGAGCGGGCGGGTCAGCACGTAGGCGATCCAGAAGCTCCACACCGCGTCCAGCCCGAGCGCGAAGTGGGCGAGGGCGACTGCGGCGATCGCCAGGCCGAACAGGACCGCGGAGAGCCAGTATCCGAGGGCCAGGCGTTCCGATACCAGGTCCCCGGCCGCCGTGCCGAGGGCGAAGGTGAACAGCACGGCGAGCCAGTAGAAGGACTCGCGCCCGGTGGTGTCGATGTGGTGGATGGACAACGTCCGTTCCCGCCGGTACCAGACCGCGAAGACGATCGCCAGGACGAGGGCGAAGACGGTCGTGCTGGCCGCCAGGGGGACGCCCAGGTTGTCGGTGAGGTTGTCGCTGACCAGGGTGCCGACGACGCTGATCAGGGCGACGGCCAGCCAGTAGACGCCGGCACGGTAGGAGCGGCTGCGGAACTGCACGACCAGGACGACGGCGAGCAGGGCGCTCATCAGGGCCGACACCCCGGTCAGGCCGAGGCCGGCCCGGGCGTTGAGCAGGTCGGCCGCGGTCTCCCCGACCGTCGTGCACAGCACCTTGATGATCCAGAAGTAGAGGGTGACTTCGGGCACCTTGTTCCCCAGCAGGCGACGGCCGGACGGTGCGGCTTCGCTGCCCGGCACGGTCGGCGCGGGGGTGGGTGAGGTCTCGGATGTCATGAGGCTCGACCGTGCCACGGGCCACCTGAACGCATCCTGACTGCCGTGCGCCCTCGGCGGAGCGCCGGTGGCGCCGATGCCGAACAGCCAACGCCGGTGCCTGCCGTCCAGGTCGGCGAGGACCGCTCCTGCGGCACTGGAGCGGGAGCCGACGGACGCAACCGGCGGGACCACCTGTGGCTGCCCGGGGCCCCGAGCGGTGCGCGCGGAGAATGCACGCGACCCGGTGGCGCCTGGCGCGGAGATCACGCCGATCACCGGAACCCCGACGGTTCGGGCTGGGCGATCCTCGCCGACCCCGAGGGCAACGGATTCTGCGTGCTGCGCGGCGAGTTCGACCGAGCCCCGGTGCGTTCCTGATGCGGACGCGCACGCGCGCACGCCGCCCCGACCGGCTGCGCATGACAGGTGGCTGCGCCCGGACCGCCGCCGCCCGGCGCACCACAACGGCCGGCCGTCACGAACGAAACGCTCGGCACGCGGCGGCCGGCCCCACAGCCCCGTCCGCTCCCTTACCGCTTTCCACCGCCGGACGGAGATCCGCCCTGCTGCTTCGCGACGTTCAGGGCCCACAGCACCAAGGGCGCCTGCAACGGTAGGCGTGCCAGGGCAGCGGCCTTCAAGGGGGCCGGGCGACGGCGCCAGTCGACGGCCATCTGCACGTTGGCCGGGAACACCGCGACGAAGAACCCCGCCGCGGCCAGCGCCGCCACGCGACGCGTGCGCGGCAGCGCCACGCCGGCGGCCAGGGCCAGTTCCACGGCCCCGCTCGCGTAGGTCCAGGTCCGGGGAGAGCCGGGCAGGGCACGGGGAATGGTCGCATCGAACTGCTTGGGGACGACGTAGTGCGCGGCCGCCGCCCCGGCCAGGAGTCCGGCGAGGTACCGGGGGGATCGAGCTGACAGTGACATGACGCCTCCTTGAGGAATTCCGTCACCTTACTCGCCAGTACGACCATCCGGCCGCCGGGATCAACGAAGGACCTGGGTCGGCTCGCGCCCACCCGCAGCGGCACCCTCAGCCCTCGTCGAGCACCGTCCGGATCACGTGCCGGGCGTTGTGCGCCATCGCCGGGTTCGTCCTCCGGTAGTACGGCAGCGCGACCAGTGCCTGCGAGAGCGCCCGTCCCCGGCCGCGGATCCAGGTCGCGTCGTCCACGTCCAGCGCCTCCCGGAAGACCTCTCTCGCACCGGCGGGCAGCAGGTTCCACGCCGGGAACAGGTCGCAGGCCGGATCCCCCACCCCCAGGCACCCGAAGTCGATGACGGAGGTCAGCCTGCCGCCGTCCACCAGGACGTTGCCCGGCATGAGATCGGCATGCAGCCACACCGGCGGGCCGTCCCAGTCAGGCGCCCGCAGCGCGTCCTCCCACACGGCGGTGGCGGCATCGCAGTCGACGCCCTCCTGCGGAATGCCCCGCAGTTGTTCGATCGCGGACCTGGTCTCTTGGTCGAGCAGGGCGATCGGCCCGCCGCGGTGGGCTTGCGGTGCGCCGGGAAGGGTGACGCTCCGCATCGCCGCCACGCATGCGGCCAGGTCCTCGGCCAGCAGGGCCGGCGCGCTCAGCGCTCCCGCCTCGGGGTGCTCGCCCGCGAGCCACCGGTACACCGACCACGGCCACGGATACCCCTCGGCCGCCCGCCCGGCTCCGAGCACTTCGGGGACGGGCGTGGGCAGGCGGCGCGCGAGTCGCGGCAGCCAGGTGCACTCCCTCGACACGTCGTCGGCCCCGCCCTTCACCAGCGGGAGCCGTACGACCATGTCGTCGCCCAGCCGGTACATGGCGTTGACCGTGCCGCCGGACGGCAGCCGCTCCACCGCCAGCCCCGCCCACTGCGGAAACTGCCCGGCGATCAGCCGCCGCACCAGGTCGTCGTCGATGGGGTGCATGTCGGGATGCATCTGCCCTGCGCTCATGGCACGTCATCCGACCTTCCGGCGCCGAGGAACGTCAAACGCGTTTCCGGCCGACCCGCCTCCTCAACACGCTTTCCCCTCTCTCCATTTCGCCGGGCACAGCCTTCGCACCGAACTCCACCCGTCGTCCCGAGAGGCACCCACCGGTGTCTGTTTTCCCTACGTCTTCCGCATGCTTCGGTCGTACTCGGCGGCGGTCTCCAGACCCATGGGAACGCGGTGTTCGTCGAGGTGCTCGGGATCGTGCACGGGGCGGGGCTGCCTCACATCGCATCTCATCGCTGCGAGTTTCGGTGAATGCTGGACGTTGAGCGATCGTTGAAGGAACGTTCACCTCCGCTTCCTAGCGTTTCCGGCGCAGCGATCACAGATCAACGGCTGAGTGGAGTGGGCATGTCGTTCCGCACGCGAGGCAGGGGCACGATCTCTTCCTTATGCGCCAGGGCGAACACGTCCCGGTGGCGGGCCGCGGTCACCGCCGGGGTGCTGGCGAGTGCGTCCGTGGTGGCGCTGGGAGCGGCTTCCGCGGCGCCCCAGGGTTCGGACGGGTCGACGCGGGCCGCCGTGCAGGAGGCGCCGAAGACGGAATCGACGCGCGGGCTCTGGTCGCCACCGACGCACCGGACCGAGGGCCCCGAGGCTCCTGGGACGGGTCCTGGGAAGCTCGACGCCGACTTCGTGATCGAAGAGGTGTCGCCGGCGCAGCTCCGGAGCTCGGCGTACCCGACGTACCTCAGCGGCGTCAGCGTCACGTGGCGCGTGCCCACGGGGCGGGATCCGCACGCCGGCCGGGACTGGATCGAGATCGTGGACGACAACGGTCAGCGCGTCACGTGGGACTGGGTCTGCCGCCACGCCCACTGCGGCGCGAACGGCGCGACTCCGATCACCGCGAACCTGCGGCGGCACGCCGCGTACAAGGCCCTCTACTGGAGCGATCGGAGCCGGGCAGGCAAGGGCCGGCTCCGGGCCGAGCTCGCGTTCCGGACCTGATGCCGGAGGCCCTGGCCGCACCGCGCTCTCCGCTCTCCCCTGTGGGGCGTTCCTAGAATGACTGGGTGGAGAACATCGAGGCGATCGCGGCGTTGCAGGATCCGGTGCGACGCCGCTTGTACGAGTACGTGGCGGCGCAGGGCCGTGAGGTCGGCCGCAACGAGGCCGCCGAGGCGGCAGGGGTGGCGCGCACGCTCGCGGCGCACCACCTGGACAAGCTGGCCGAGGTCGGGCTGTTGGAGAGCGGCAGCCGCCGTCTGACGGGCCGTTCGGGGCCGGGGGCGGGGCGTCCCGCCAAGGTGTACACGCGGGCGCGGGGCGAGCGGTCGGTGTCGCTGCCCGCCCGCGACTACCGCACCGCCGCCGAGCTGCTCGCCGAGGCCGCCGAGGAGGCCGGGTTGGATGCCGGGCTGCGCGCGGTCGCGCGTCGCCGGGGTGCGGCCCTGCGCGGCACGGCGGCGCCCTGCGGCGGCCTCGAAGAGGCCATGGAGACGCTGGCGGCCCGCGGTTACGAACCCCACTTGGAGGGCCCTGGAGGTGGCGACGACACCGCGGACACCGAGCCGGCCGGGCGCGTCGTCCGCATGCGCAACTGCCCGTTCCACGCCGTCGCGGAGGGCTTTCCGCCACTGGTCTGCGGGATGAATCTCGCGCTGCTGGAGGGGCTGTTCGGGACGGATGGTGCCGTTCGTGCCCGTATGGACGCCCGTCCCGGGGAGTGTTGCGTGGTGATCGAGAACTCTAAAAACAATTATCATTGACATAGAAAACCGGGCCATGCTGGGATGACGCCATGACCGCACCCGCGCATGCCGCCGTCCACCTCGCCCAACTCAACGTCGCCACGCTCCGCCACCCCCTCGACGACCCGCGCGTCGCCCCTTTCGTGGAACTGCTCGACCCGGTCAACGCCTCCGCCGACGACGCACCCGGCTTCGTGTGGCGGCTCGTCGAGGAGGGCGCCGCCGACGCCACCGGCCTGCGCCCGGCTGGCGAGAACGTCATCATCACCATGTCGGTGTGGGAGACCCCGGAGGCCCTGTGGGAGTTCACCTACCGCAGCGGGCACCTGGAGGCGATGCAGCGGCGCCGCGAATGGTTCGAACGGCACGTCGAGGCGCACCTGGTGCTCTGGTGGGTCCCCGCCGGCCACCTCCCGACCGTGGACGAGGCCATGGAACGGCTGGCGGAACTGCGGGCGAACGGGCCGTCCCACCGCGCGTTCACCTTCGCCTCCTCCTACCCCGCCGCCGAGGCCACCCCGCACCTCCAGGCCGTGTCGTCACCACCCTCCGAGCAGCCGGCCCGGGACTCGCGGCCGTCACCGGCCGGCGACGCGGCGGCGGTGTAGGGACGCCGCCCCCGGTACGAGTACGGGTCGTTGGTCCAGCCCTCGGGGCCGCGCCCGACGTCGCCGTCGTCCGACCGGCCGTCGCAGAGGCACAGCCAGGCGAACCAGCCGATGCCGGCGTTCCCTTCCAACGTTCCAGGCACATCGCGTTCCGGCAGCTCAGGCGCGATTTTCGCATTCGGCCTTCCCGCGGTGCCCGGTCCCCGTGGCGCCTGGGACACGTCACCGCGCAAGCTCGGATGGTCCCGCCAAGTCGGGGGGCTCCACTGCGGCAGGACCGCCAGCGCCCCGCTGGGCCCAACTGGTGGCGACGTGATGAGATCGCCGCGTACCACCTCGCCGAGAACTGTGGAGTGTCCATGGCCTTACGGATAGCGATCACCGCCGAGCCGGTGCCTTCGCACGTGTCCGCGTTGGATTACGTCATCTGCCCGGCTGTTGAGGAGGGGCACCACGTCGCGCTCCACGCTCCCCCGATGTTCCGCGGCGAAGCCCGGCGGCGCGGGGTGGAGTTCCACCGCGCCGGAACGAACTGGACCTGCGATCCCGTCGTTCAGCAGGCGGCGAGCGAGATCTGGAAGGGCTTGGGCAACGCGGCCTTCAACAGGTACGTCTTCGGGCACCGTTGGCCGGAACAGGCCGAGGACAAGGCCCGTGACCTGCTCACCACGTGGACCCGGGCGCGGCCCGACCTGGTGGTCGCGGAGTGCAGCGACCTCGGCGCGCACCTCGCGGCCAAGGTCTTGGGGCTGCCCCTGCTCGCGGCGGACAACGGCCTCGGACCGGCGATCCTCGACCTGTGGGACACCGACGTCGCACCCGCACTGGTCCCCCTCTACAAGCAGTACGACCAGGACGCGCCCGCGTTCCCGCCGATGGTCACCCCTGCGCCGGTCCCGTGGTTCTACCCGGCTCCCCCGCCCTCGGCGCACGCGGTCCGGCGCACCGTCGCGAAGTTCCGCACCGCGCTGCCCGGATGGCAGGACCGCTCCTCCTCCCGCCCGCTCGTCTACGTGAGCCTCGGCACCTTGACCACCGCGATGACCGATCTCCGTGCCGTCGTGGAGGGCGCATACCGGGAGATCATGGCCGCGCTCCTGGCAATCGACTGCGACGCGATCGTGTCCGCCGGCAACCTCGCGGCGCACCTGCGGAGCGCCGATCCCCGCATCAAGGTGGTCGAGCACGTCCCGCAGCCCGCGCTCCTGCGCCACGCCGACCTGTTCGTGACGCACGGCGGGCGGGCGTCGCTGCTCGACGCGGTGCAGGGCGCGACGCCCGTCCTGGCCATGGGGGTTCTCGCCGACCAGCCCGACAACGCCGCCGCGTTCGCCCGACGCGGCCTCGGGTGCGCACTGGAACTCACGGCGACGCGCGGCGAAATCGCCGACGCCGTGACGGATGTCCTGGGCGCTCCGAGGTACGGCGCCGCGGTGCGTGCCGCCCGCGCCGAGTTGTCCCGACTGCCGGCCCTCGACCTCGTGGCGCAGCGGGACGGACTGTCAGCCCTTCAGGCTGAAACCCGCACTCCGTGACCACGGCGCCTGGACGAAGTGGTGAGCGTTGGGAATTCCGCGAGCCGAGCAGGTCAGGGTTCGAGCAGGTCCTTGCCCTTCTCCACGGTCTTGCGCGCCCTGCCCTGGGTCTTTTCGGCCTTGCCCTTCAGTTCGAGGTCCTTGTTTCCGGTGATCTTTCCGGCCGTCTCCTTGGTCTTTCCCTCTGCCGTCTTGGCGACGCCCTTGGCCTTCTTGCCGATGCTCATGACGTACTCCTCGCGCACTCGGTCGACCCGCTGCGGGTCGACCGCCCTCCCGCAGAGCACCGCGGGAGATATATGTGAATTGTCTCACTTGTTCGGTCTTGTGCCCAGGGGGTCGGGGACTCATTCGGACGGCGGAAGCAACGTTCCGAGCGGCCCCAGATCGAGGTTCAAGTCTTGAAGCGACAGGTCGTACTGGGCGCAGAGTTCGGACATCCGGGAATGCAGGAGCATCAGCGTCGTTCCCAGGCGTTCCTCCTGTTCTTCCGTGAGGTCGCCGGCGTCAACGCGTTGGAGCGCCTGGCGTTCCATGAGCTGCCGTAGGAGTTCCACGAGGGTGAGGACGAGTTTGACCAGGTCCCGCTCCACCGTGTCGGGGCCGGTGCTGATCCTCTGCGGCACGGGGCGGGCACCGGCGTTGCGCGGCCGCCCGAGTTCGTGCGGGGTGGCCGGCAGCAGGCGGAACGCACGCGTCGCCGCGTCGGCGACCTCGCCGAAGCGGTCACTGTGCCGGTTGCCTTCAGGAGTCATCGGGAGGAGGGGGGTCGTGGACGTCCGACGTCGGGCGGAGCGCCGTGTCCCAAGGGGACGGATGCTCTTCACTGATCGAGACGATCAGGGCACGCAGCGAGATCCGCACCAGGTCGATGTCGGCGATGGACAGCACGAGGTCACCGCTGAGCACCACTCCGCCACTGAGCAGGCGGTCCAGGAGGTCGATGAGGGCCACCTGCCGTTGCGGAAGTGCACCGGTCGGTGCCGCCGGAGGGCCGCCGGGCTCCGTCACGGCCCACCATTCCTCGGGGCGGGTTCGGTTTCGGGGGGTGCGGCGAAGGAGTAGGGGGCCCAGGGGCCGGTCACGTCGATCCGTATACCGGTGAGTCCTCGGGCGGACCCTTCGACTGCGGAACGGAATGCCTCCGCGTGGTCGACCGGTACCAGGTAGGCGTCGTTGACCACGTTCTCGCCGGGACCCGTGAGCAGTTGGCCTTGTTGCGCTCGGTGCTGGGCCCGGCCGACGGCGTGGCCGCGGGCGGCGGAGTCGACACGGGCCGCCACTTCCTCGACGGCGCGGTACACGTCCTCATGTGCGTGGCGCACTGCTCTGCGCCGTCTGAGGTACTCGCGTCCGGAACCCGCCAGCGGTTCGGACGGCACGTCCGCCGCCTCGGTCACGTCCACGTAGATCTTGACGCCCCATTCCACCAGGCCGTCCAAGTCCGCCAGGCGGCGGTCGAACGCCGCCAGGCGCTCGTCGAGCATGGCCCGCACCCGGTCGTCGTCCAGGTAGACCGTCGCCAGACGCAGCGGCATCACCGTGGTGCGTGCGGCCAACGCCTCGATCACCCGGTGGTGGGCCCGCGCGACCGCCTCCAGCCACTGGAGGTCTTCGAGGTGCGTGCGCAACGCCGCTTCGTCGAAGTCGACGGCCGGCACCGCACTCGCGGCGGCGACGACGTCCGTGCGGCGCTCCGAACGCACCAGGTGCACCTCCGCATCCGCAACCCCAGGCACCTCGGCGACGACCTCGTCCAGGCAGCCGTCGCGGTCCCGGGCCACGCCGTACACGTAGCTGACGTCGGTCATGACGCGTCGTGGCTCCTGCTGCGGGGGCTCGGCTCCCGGCGTTTGCCGCGGCGTTCGTCGTGCCGTTCGGCGGCCGGCAGTTCCTCCCCGCTGCGCAACGCCTCGATCTCCGCGCGCAGGCGGGCGTTCTCCTCGGCCAGCGAGCGGTGGCCGTCCGCGGCGTGCGAGGAGAGCGAGGGGTCGTGCTCCCACCAGTCGATGCCCATCTCCTTCGCCTTGTCCACGGACGCCACGATCAGCCGCAGCTTGATGGTGAGCAGTTCGATGTCGAGGAGGTTGATCTGGATGTCACCGGCGATGACGATGCCCTTGTCCAGGACGCGTTCGAGGATGTCGGCGAGGTTGGCCGACGAGCCCTGCCCGTACGGGCCGGCCCTGGAGGGGAGGTTCCCCATGCTTCGGGCTACGGGTTCGTTCACGGTGGTCACTCCTCCCCCACCGGTTCGTCCGGCGCGTTCGGGGCGGGACGGGGGCCGTCAGGGCTGGGGAGTCCCACGGTGCGCCCTGATCTCCTCAAGCTTGTCGAGCAGTTCGTCCTCGCGCCTGTCGAAGGTCTCCTCGTCGATCTCCCCGGACAGCAGGGCGTCCTCCAATTCGACGAGTTGCTGTTGGACGGGTCGCGGGTCGTAGTACTCGTCCTCGGCGGCCTCGACGATGCGGTCGAGGACCCAGGCCACTCCGCGTACCGGTGCGAGCGGCAGGGTCGCGATCTGCGTCAGCAGTCCCATGTCCGGCCTCCTCAGACGAAGCTGTAGGCGGGCAGCGGGCCGTGGAGCCGGACCGTGAAGTCCGCTCCGAGCTCGTCGGCGAGTTGCTTCTCCAAGGCGAGGAAGTCCTCCTCGTCGTCCCGGTGCACGAGGAACGAGACGTTCAGGAAGTCGTTCGCCGCCGGCTCGGAAAGGTGGTCCTGGCGCACGGCTCCGCGGAGGGCTGCCACGATGTCGGCGGCCAGTCGGCCCTGACGCGCCTGCACTTCCTGGACGACCAGTTCGCCGAGGGCGAGGGGCAACTCGGGGTTGCCGCTGCCGCTTCTGATCTCGTCGTTCAGTGCCCGTGCCTGGTCCGATTCGCTCAGGACCCGGCGCAACAGCGCCTCCTCGTCCTGGCCCACCTTGAGGTTGTACTCGACGCAGTTGTCCAGCGCCGCCAACTGGGCGGTGAGCACGTCCACGCGCTCTTCGAGGACCGCGCGCACCGCGTCCTCGTCGGCGGCGGTGAAGCCGAACTGCAGCGGGAGGACCGCACCGTCGGCCATCAGGTGCTCCTGCACGGCGTGGTGGGCGTTGAGGTCGCGGCGTTTGGGCCGCAGGTCCTCGGGCGCGTCGCTGACGACCGCGGACAGTGAGCCGTGCTGAACCGTGCGGAGTTTCGCCGGCGGATCCCCGACACCGTCGAGTTCGTCGACGCGTTGCGGATGCTCGGTGGAAACCACGGAGTAGACGTACACAGTCATGGCTCATTCCCTCCGGCGGCGCGCGGACCGCCGCGCCGGCCGCTCCCGTCTCGACGCCACGGGCTCCTTCTCCTCCTCGTCTTCCGCTTCCTCCTCGTCGTCCTCCTCGTCCTCATCGCCCTTGCCCCCCTTGATCGCGTCGCCGATCGCTTCGGCGGCACCGGACAGGGCGCCCTTCGTCTTGCCGTGCGCCCCTCCTTCGGTCACCTCGCCGACGATGTCCGTCAGTTGCGCGGGGGCCTTGCGACCGGACTCCAGATCCAGCCGGTTGCAGGCTTCGGCGAAGCGCAGGTAGGTGTCGACGCTGGCGACGACGATGCGCGCGTCCACCTTGACCAGCTCGATGCCGACCAACGACACCCGTGCGAAGACGTCGATGACCAAGCCGCGGTCGAGAATCAGGTCGAGAACGTCGTAGAGGTTGCCCGAGCCACCGCCGTTGTTCCTGGCCAGTGCTCCTTCACCCTGCGGCACCACAGTCATGGTGCCTCCTCTCAGCTGCCCGTTCGGCTCGCGGGCGGCGCTGTCGTTCGTCACGCCCTGCGTGGCGCGTCCTGCCGGCCGGCTAGCGGCCCTTGTCGATCTGGCCGCGGGTGTAGCGGCGGATGCGTTCGTAGGCGACGAGTTCGCCCTCCTCGTCCAGCTTGACCCGGTAGCTGGCCATCACGCTGGTCGTCGGGGGAACCCGTTCGAGTTCCAGGACTTCCACGTCCGCCTGCCAACCGTCCGAGGTGGGAGTGACCGCGGAGACGGATTCCGGGGCCCGCCCCAGCAGCTCCTGGAGTTGCTCGGCCGCGTAGTGCATCGCCCGCCGGGCCGTGACACGGTGTTGGTCTCCCGTGCCCGAACCCTTCGCTGCGCGGCGCTCTTCGCGAGATCCGTCCGCCGCCTCGGTACGTCGCCGGGGCGTGCGCCGGGCCCTTTGCGGGTGGTCCTCTTCGCGTGCGGCCATTGCTCTCTCCGACATCGGAGACTTCGTGCTATTCGGCGCCGCGCGCACACGGCGCCCCTCCATCGTAGCCACCTGCGTTCCGCCCAGGACCGTGGCGATCGCCGCCGGAGATCATCCGGACGTGGGGCGCACGCGCCGTCGCCCTGTGTACACCGGGTCCCGGGGCACGGTGCGCGCACGAGCCGTCACCAAGGGCGCCCCTCGGAGCGGCCGCCTCATGCCGCCTCGTCGCCCTCCGCGTCCTCCTCATCATCCTCGTACTCGTCGTACTCGTCGTACTCGTCGTCGAGCCGCTCGTCTCCGTCTTCGTCTTCGTCTTCCTCGCCCTCTTCGTCCTCCTCTTCGCCCTCCTCGTCGGCGTAGTCCCCTTCCGCTTCGTCCTCCTCAACTCCCTCTTCGTGGCTGAGGACCACTTCCCCGTCGCGGATCTCACCGCGCCAGCCCTCCGGTTCCTCTTCGGCGAGGCTCGCATAGCGCTGGAAGTGCTTGAGGTCCAGGCGCAGCCGGCGTCCCTGCGCTCGCCACAGGTTTCCGGTCTTCTCGAAGAACCCCTGGGGGTAGTACTCGACGACGAGCACGATCCGCGTGAGGTCGGACGTGACCTCGTGGAAGCTCACCATTCCCCGCGTCGACCCCTTGGCGCCCTCGGACGTCCAGACGATGCGCTCGTCGGGCACCTGCTCCAGCACGGTGGCCTTCCACGTCCGTGTCGACGGGCCAACCTTGGCCTTCCAGTGCGTCGTCACCTCGTCGCTCGTCGACACGTCACGCACGCCCTTGGTGAAGCTGCTGAACTTCTCGAACTGTGTCCAGTGGTTGTAGACGGTGCGTACCGGCAGCCCGACGTCGATGACCTCGACGATGTTGGTGACCTTGCGGTCCCCCGAAGAGCGTTTGCCCCCGCCGAAGGACTCCTTGACCTTCTCCAACACGTTGCCGCCGAGGCCCTTCACCACGCCTCCGAGCACCTTCTTCACGGGCGATCCACCACCGAGGAGGGCGGCCCCCACTCCTGCGAGCGAGCCCCCGTTGTCGGCGACGTCGGAGAGTTGATCCGTGACGTCGGTCAGCTTGTCACCGGCCCGTTCGGCGAGGTCCCCCGCCCACGCCGTCACGAATTCACCGAGTTCGTCGCGCAACCGATCGAGCTCCGCCTTCGTCTCATCCTGTGCGACCTTGGCCATGATCGGCTACCTCCGGCGTCCCTGACTCGACGGTGCTCTTCCGGTGCTCTTGCGGGAAGACGCTGCGGTCTGCCTCTTCGCCGTTGACTTCTTGGCGGGCGCTTTCTTCGCCGTTGACTTCTTGGCCGGGGCCTTCTTGGCCGGGGCCTTCTTCGCAGGGGATTTCTTCGCCGCTGCTTTCTTGGCCGGAGCCTTCTTGGCAGGGGCCCTCTTGGCAGGAGCCTTCTTCGCCGCGGTCTTCTTGGCAGGGGCCTTCTTCGCCGGAGCCTTCTTGGCCGTCGCGGGAGTGGTCTTCTTTGCGGCGGGCTTCGGCTTTTCACCGGCGGAGGAACTCCGGGACGTAGAACGGGGCTTGCTCATGCCGCTGCCACTGCGGCTCGCCTTCCGCCGCTCCGTGCTCGGCTCCCGCTTTTCCGCACCCGATTCCCGCTTCCGGGTGCTCGGCGTGCGTCGTTCCGTCTTCGGCTGCGACGTGCCGCGGGACGTGCGCCGTCGCGACCGCTCCCGTTTGCGCGCCGCCGCTCGCTCCTCTTGTTCGCTTTCCTCTTCTCCTTCCTCCTCTTCCTCTTCCTCCTCTTCCGGTTCTTCCTCTTCCGGTTCTTCCTCGCCTTCCTCGCCCTCGTCGTACTCGTCGCTCTCCTCGCCCTCGTCGTAATCGGCTTCCTCTTCGGAGGACTCCTCTCCTTCGGTGAGCGCCAGCGTGCGGTCGTGCAGGGTGTCTGCGAGCGTCGCGATGCCGCGGGTCGCCACCGCCGAGACCGCACGGCGTCCGGCATCCACGACCTCTCCGCGCAATTGCTCGCTGAGTTCGGCAACCTGGGGAATCTCGCCGAGTTGGCGAGCGCCCTCCGTCAGCAGGCGCCGCGGATCGAGTCCGAGTTCGCGCCCCGCCAGGGTGGACATCAAACTCAGGGCGAGGCGGCCCTTCTTGGTACGGCCCAGCACGTAACCGCCGGCCAACGCGGCAGCCACCATGACCTTGGTCCCACTGTCCATGCGTACGTCACCTTCTCTGGGCGTGCAGCCCGGCGCCGCGGCAGACAGCCCCCACTGGAAGTTCCGGCGCCATACCTCCAGGGTGACCCGCCTGCTGGCCTTCGCATCCTGACAGGCCGGCCGCCCTGCCGGCCCACACCGAAGAACTCTCTGCTACCGGGCGGGCACGCCGTGCGCACGGGCGAGGACCCGTACGACGTGCGGCGGGAGGGCTCACCGCAGCACACTGTTGGGAGAGCCTGTGCGCACGTCCGAGAGGAGTCGTCGTGGAGCCTCCTCCCTCATCCGGCGTCGGCCTCGGAGCGGGTTTCGGCGCCCCGCCCGGTACACCGGAGGATCAATGGGCCTCCTGGTACGGCCCGAGGCATCTGCCGCCGGTGCCGCCGCCCGGCGAGCCGGTGGTGGTCGTCGCGGCTCACCCGGGCGACGAGGTGTTGGGCTTCGGCGGCAGTCTGGCGGTGCTGGCCGCCGGCGGTGCCGAAGTGCACATCGTGTCGGTCACGGACGGGGAGGGGCCCCCTCCGCGCAGCACACTGGACGCCTCGGACGAGCTGGCCCGCGTGCGCCACCGCGAACTCCTGCACGCACTGGCGAAGTTGGGGCTGCCGGAAGTGCGTGTGAGGCGACTGAGGATTCCGGACACCCGGGTGGACCGGCATCAGGGCACGGTGGCCCGGGCCATCGCCGGACTGCTACGCGAGGTCGAGGCCGCCCGGTGCGTGGCGCCATGGGTCGGAGACCTGCACGGCGACCACGAAGCCGCAGGTCGGGCCGCCATGGATGCCTGCCGGGCCACCGACGTGCCCCTGTGGATGTATCCGGTGTGGATGTGGCGCTGGGCGCGGCCGGAGGATCCACGCGTGCCGTGGGAGCTGGCTGCGCACCTCCCCCTGCCGCCGGAGGCGACCGCCCTGAAGTCCCTCGCCATCGCGGAGTTCGTCAGCCAGATCCGTCCCTCGGGAAACGGTGCGCAGAGCGCCGCGATCCTGCCGCCCGAAGAGGTGGCCCACCACATCAGGTCGTTCGAGGTGGTGTTCCGGTGAACGCGCCGTCCGCCTACCGCGACTTCCGCAGCGAGTACGCCGCCGCGGCGCGCTCGGCGGGGCCTCCGCCCGTCACCCTTTGACCAGGCAGAACGGATGCCCCGCCGGATCGGTCAGGACCCGCCACCGTCCCTTGTCGGGCTGGTGCTCTGTCTTGCTGGCGCCGAGTTCCAACAGGTCCGCCTCGGCTTCGTCGAGGTCGTCGACCTCGAAGTCGAAGTGCACCTGTTGGGGCACGGTCTGGTCGGGCCAGCGCGGAGCCCGGTAGTCGTCGACGCGTTGGAAGCCGAGGGCCAGCCCGTCGTCGCCGGTGACGAGGGCAGCGAACTCGGCGTCGGATGCGGGGTGCGGTGTCAGCCCGGTGGCCTGTTGGTAGAACGCCGCCAGTGCCAGTGGGTCGGGGCAGTCGAGGGTTATCGCACGCAGCGTCATCTGCCGCATGGCACCTCCAGCATCGGGGTCAACGTCGTGCGGCACACCCTAGACGCGGGGCCCGCCCGTTGGGCCGCGAACGGGAACCTCCCCGCCGCTGCGCGCCCCGCCCGCGCCCCCACGGCACGCGCAGGCCGTCCCTGAAGGCCGGGGTCAGAGGTTCAGAGGTAAAGCGCGCGGTTGATCGGGATGCCCTGCTCCGCGCAGCCGCGCTCGTAGTGGTCGATGAACCAGAAGACGTCGATCACCTCGGTCACCGCGTCCTGGTCGTCGAGGAACTCCACGGGCCCGTTCAGCCAGAAGACGGTCTTCATGCCCTCGTCGGAGACCAGGGTGTGGGTGCGTCCCGGGCTCTCGCGGACGAAGTCGCCCGGTCGGCCGACCCAGTCGTACTCCAGGTAGCGCCAGCTGCCTTCGAGCACGTAGCCCGAGACGGGGCCGCGGTGGCGGTGCCGGCCCAGCGATCCGCCGGATTGCACCCACAGGACGTTCGCGGCGGAGTTGCTGCGGATGTCGAACGTCAGATGCTTGATCATGACCTGTGGGGCGAAGGGGAGCCACGGTGAGTCCGCCTCCGCGATGTGGCCTTCGGGCAGCGCGTACTGGTCGCGGCGCCGGTCGATCCGCGCTTCGATCGCGGCCAGGCCGTCCACTCCCGGGGTCGAACTGGTCGTCATGGCTGAGTTCCTTCCTGCCGGTGCTGGGCGGACTCGCACGCATACCCATGTTCGACTCTCCCCGCCCCGGCGCAACAGTGGTTTCCCGGACGGTCGGCCACGGCGGTGACCGTTCGCAGGTCGAGCGGTCCTCAGCACCACGGTGCACCCGACCGGGGGTGAGGGCGGAGTAGCGCGGCTCGGGTCGGGCAAGAATCGGTCGATACTCGACCCAACGGGAGGTCTCGGTATGACGATCAGCCACCGCTCCATCGGCACCGGCGGGCACAAGGTGCTCGTCCTCCACGACTGGTTCGGCACCAGCGCGTCCTGGAGTCAGTTCCTCGACCACCTCGACCCGAGCGAGTTCGGCTACGCCTTCCTCGACTACCGCGGCTACGGCGACCGGCTGGACGTCCAGGGGCAGTTCACGCTCGCCGAGATCGCCGGGGACGCACTCGCCCTCGCCGACGAACTGGGCTGGGACACCTTCTCACTGGTCGGGCACTCGATGGGCGGCAAGGCGGCGCAGCGGGTCCTCGTCGAGGCGCCGCGCCGGGTGCGCAAGCTGGTCGGGGTGGCCCCGGTCCCGGCGAGCCCCTACCCGCTGGAGGGGGACGCGTACGACCTCTTCCACGGCGCGGCGCAGAACCCCGCCAACCGGCGGGCCATCATCGACATGATCACCGGCAACCGCGCCTGCGACCGCTGGCTGGACGCCATGACCGACCGTTCGGTCGCCGGCTCCCGCCCCGAGGCCGTCGCCGCGTACCTGACCGACTGGACCACCCAGGACTTCGCGGCCAAGATCACCGGCAGCACCCTCCCGGTGAAGGTCTTCGTCGGCGAACACGACGTCGCCATCAACGCCGAGGCGATGCGGACGACCTGGCTGGCCCACTACCCGCAGGCCGAGCTGGAGGTCCTCGTCAACTCGGGCCACTACCCGATGTACGAACTGCCCGTCGCCTTCGCCACCGCCCTGGAAGCGTTCCTGCGCGCCTGACCGCTGCCGTTGGTGTCGTCAGGGCCGCTGCCGGGTACCGAGCACGGCATCCGGCGCGGCCGGCCGACACCGCGTGGCACGTCGACCGGCGCACCGTCCGGGCGGCGCCGGCCAGCGCCCGCGCCGCCCTCGGCCAGCTGCTCCACACCGGCTCGCCGGCGGTCGGGAAGCGGCTGCCCGGTGCAGGGAGGAAGGCATGACGACAACGGTCCTGGACGCGGTCGTCCGGTTGCTGCGCGACACCGGCATGACGACCGTGTTCGGCAATCCTGGCTCCACCGAACTGCGCATGTTCCGCAACTGGCCCGAGGACTTCACCTACGTCCTCGGATTGCAGGAGTCCTCGGCCGTGGCCATGGCCGCGGGCCACGCCCTGGGCACCGGGCGCGCCGCGTTCGTCTGCCTGCACTCCGCGGGCGGGGTCGGTCACGCGCTGGGCGCCGTCTTCAACGCGCACCGCGACCGGGTGCCGTTGGTGATCGTCGCCGGTCAGCAGGCCCGCTCCCTGCTCCAGCTGCGCCCGTTCCTCGGCGCCGACGCGCCGGATCAGTTCCCGCGCCCGTACGTGAAGTTAGCCCGCCAGCCGGATCGCGCCGCCGACGTGCCGGCCGTCCTCGCCGAGGCGCACCGCATCGCGATGACGCCTCCGCGCGGGCCGGTTTTCGTGTCCGTCCCGGAGGACGACTGGGACCGGGCGGCCGATCCGGTCGAGCCCCGGGCGGTGCACGGTGGGTTCACCGCCGCCCCGGACGCGCTCGCCGCGCTCGCCACCCGCCTCGACGCCTGTGGGCGGCCCGCGCTGGTGATCGGCCCCGGCGTGGACGACGAAGGCGCGCTCCCCGAGGCCGTCGCGCTGGCCGAGCGGATCCGCGCGGCCGTCTGGATCAGCCCGCTGTCCGGCCGCTCCGGGTTCCCCGAGTCCCACCCGCTCTTCCAGGGCTTCCTGCCGCCGGTCGCCGGCCCGTTGGCCGCCCGCCTGGAGCCGTACGACGTCGTGGTCGCGCTCGGGGCGCCCCTGTTCACGTACCACGTGGCGGACGACGGTCCCCCGTTGGCGCCGGGCACCGAGCTGTTCCACCTGGACTGCGACCCGGCCCAGGCGGCGTGGCTGCCCACGGGCACGAGCCTGGTCACCACACTGCGCCCCGCCCTCAGCGAGCTGACCGCGCTGGTCGCCCGCTCGGACCGGGAACCGCCACGGGCGCGGACGCGGCCGGCGCCGGCGAGCGTCGGCGAGGTCCTCACGCCCGACTGGATCCTGGACCAGCTGCACCGGCGCCTGCCCCGCGACCGGGTGCTCGTCGAGGAGGCCCCCGGCCACCGGGACGTGCTGCACGTCCGCGTCCCGGTCGACCGGGCGGGCGGGTTCCTCACCACGGGCAGCGGTGCGCTGGGCTGGGGCCTGCCGCTGGCCGTCGGCCGGGCGCTCGCCGACCGGCGGCGGGTGGTGTGCGTCGTGGGCGACGGTTCGGCGTTGTACTCGGTGCAGGCACTGTGGACGGCGGCCCGGCACCGGGCCCCCGTCACCTTCGTCGTGCTCGACAACGGCGGCTACGGCGCGGTGCGCGCGCTCGGCCGCCGGCTCGGCATCGCGCCGGTGCCCGGCACCGACCTCGGCGGCATCGACTTCACCGGCCTCGCCACGTCGTTCGGCTGCCCGGCACAGTACGCGGACCATCCCCGCGACCTGGGCGGGGCCCTCGACCGCGCGTTGACGTCGCTCGGCGACGACGACGGCCCGCACCTCCTCCACCTGCGCGTCAGCGATGCCGAGGGCGTGCTCTACGGGCCTTGATGCGGGTGCCGCCGGAGCCCGCCGGCAGGGTGCGCCGGGCCGGTCGCCGGGCCGGGTTCGCCGCGTCGCGCGCGAGGTGTGCCCGGGTCCATCCGCCAGCCGGTCAGGGCCGTTCCAGCAGGCCGAAACCCAGGGACACCTGGTCACCGTCGACCTTGTCGGCGGAGACCTCCATCGTCTTGCTCTGTTGGCCGAAGACGGCGGTGCAGCTCACCATCGCGCCCTTCTTCGCCGGCAGTCCGCTCGGGCAGTGCACCGCGTCGGGGTCGGCTCCGCGGTAGGGGAAGTCCTTGGCCGCGCGCTCCTCCAAGTCCGCCCGCGGCACCGTCGACCCCGCGCCGCTGGCAGTGGCTACCGAGCCGTGGCCGGTCATGTTCACCACGGTCACCACACCCGCCGCCAGTACGGCGACGGCGCCCAGGGCGATGATGATGCGCTTCATGCTCAACTCCTCGTTGCGGACGGCGGTGCGGAAGCTCGTCGCGGGCCCGCATGGCCGTCGGGGTTCTCAGTGGCTCTCCGGTACGACGCCCACGCTCTCCTGATCTCCTAGCGCACCGCTAACACCCCACTAACACCAGCGCCGAACGCCGATGAGTTCCGACCGGACCGCGAGTCCTTCCTCGTGAGCGTCGCGCGACGCGGTACAACGCTGCCCGGCACGAGTCACCACGGAGGACACCATGACCAGCACACCGAACGACCCGACCGGCGCACTGCCCGGCCGCCCGCCCGTGGTCGACCTGGCCACCTGGCAGGCCGCCCGTGACGAGCTCCTGGTCCGCGAGAAGGCACACACCCGGGAGGGCGACGCCATCGCCGCGGCCCGCCGCCGGCTGCCGATGGTGGAGTTCGACGGGACGGTCGAGGTCGTCGGAGACGAGGGCCCGGTGCCGTTCCTGGACCTGTTCCAGGGCCGCGACGAGCTGGTGGTCTACAAGCACATGTGGCACGACGGCGCGCCGCACCAGGGGCAGTGCGAGGGCTGCACCACCGTGGCCTGGCACCTGAGGGACGCCGTCTACCTCAACGCGCGCGGCGTCTCGTCGGCCATCCTGACCACCGGCCGGTGGGACGAGGTGGCGTCGTTCGTCGACTTCATGGGGTACACCCAGCCCTGGTACTCGGTACGCGGCGTGGACGCGCCGGTCGGCGGCCCCATGGGGTACCTCACCTGCTACCTGCGCGACGGCGACCGCACGTTCCTGACCTACTCCACGACGGGTCGCGGCATCGAGCCCGTCGCCGCCTTCTTCAGCCTGCTCGACATGACGCCCTACGGCCGCCGCGAGACGTGGCAGGACAGTCCCGAAGGCTGGCCCGAGGGGCACGCCCCGTGCTGGTACTGGCGCTCGGACGCGGACGGGAACGCGACCTGGGGGCCGACCAGTCGCCCCGTGCCGCAGTGGACCCGGCCCGGCGCGACCCCGGTGACGACGCTCGGGCGGCACGACCACCACGACTGACACGCCGTGCCGCCGATGCCGACGCCGACGGCATCGGCATCGGCATCGGCAGAAGGTGCCGGGTGGCGGACGGCGGCGGGCCGCTCAGTCGGTCCGGGCGAGCAGTTCCAGTGCGTGCCGTGCAGCGTCGTCCCCCGTCGCGGCGGTGATGAGGACCACGGACTGCTGCGGCGAGTGCGGTGGCATCAGTGAGTGCTGGGTGACGGCCAGCGGACCCACCAGCGGATGGTGCAGTTCGTGGCCCTCACCCTCGCACGGCCGCACCCGGTGGTCTCCCCATAGTTCCACGAACTCCGGGCTCTTCATGGACAGTTCGCCGATCAGCCCGGCCAGTATCGCGTCCTCGGGGTGCCGTCCGG
This sequence comes from Streptomyces sp. x-19, assembly GCF_046549115.1. Lineage (NCBI taxonomy): Bacteria > Bacillati > Actinomycetota > Actinomycetes > Kitasatosporales > Streptomycetaceae > Streptomyces > Streptomyces sp. x-19. The sequence goes on from NZ_JAJPWK010000008.1 coordinate 195,682, forward strand.
CGACCAGGCGCAGATTGCCCACCACGGCACGTGCCTTGCGCGGCCAGTCGGCGTACAGCTCGCGGGTGTGCGGGTCGAGGAAGAGCATCCGGGTCAGGTTCGGCCGGTCCGCGGCCCGTTCCGGTGCGGTGGGGTCGGTGTGCCCGGCCAGCAGGGCGTGCCCCGGGCCGTTCCACGCCAGGACGTCGGTCCGCCGGCCGAGGACCAGGGCCGGCACGTCCCGCAGGGAGTCGATCAGCGCCCGGTTCATCGGGTGGAGCCGCTCGGGTGCGGGCCGGCACGACGTCCGGGGGCGGCGGCCGGCCAACTCCCGCAGATGGGACCGCTCGTGCGGATCGAGGTGCAGGGCCCCGGCGAGGGCGTTGAGCACTTCCTCGGAGGCGTTGACCGCGTGTCCCTGTTCCAGGCGCGTGTAGTACGACGGGCTCACCCCGGCCAGGTGTGCGATCTCCTCCCGCCGCAGTCCGCTCACCCGCCGGCGTTCGGGAAACGCGGGCAGGCCCACGTCCTCGGGGCGCAGACGCGAACGTCGCGCCCGCAGGAACTCGCCCAGTTGACCGGTGACACCCATGCGGCCAGTATCGCCCGCCGTCGGCCCCGCTGCCTGTCCCCGTCCGGGATAGGCACGGGCGGGGACACGCACCGTGGGGATGGGCTTCGTGGGGGCTGGCTCCCCCCCGGCCGGGGGCCGCACGCTGGCCACCTCACCAGCGAGCACTTGGAGCGCAGATGCACGACCTCGTCCTCGGTGACGTCACCGTCACCCGCGTCATGGAGTACGTCGGTCCGGTCGGAATGACGCCGGAGACCTTCTTTCCCGAAAGTCCCGAAGGGGCCTGGCAACGCCATTCCCCGTGGCTGGCGCCCGACTTCCTCGATCCGCAGACCGACCTGTGCCGTTCGGCCGTGCAGACCTGGCTGCTGCGCAGCGAGGGCCGCACGATCCTCGTCGACACCGGCGTCGGCAACCACAAGGAGCGGCCCTACTCACCGGTGTGGAGCCACCTGAACACCGACTTCCTCGCCAACCTCGCCCGGGCCGGGGTCCGACCGGAGGACGTCGACGTGGTGGTCAACACCCATCTGCACGTGGACCACGTCGGTTGGAACACCCGCCTCGACGGGCGGGAGTGGGTCCCGACGTTCCCGCACGCCACCTACCTCATACCGCGGGCCGACTTCGACTTCTGGAATCCCGCGGGCGGCCACCGCCCCAGACTGGGCCGCGGCAACCAGAACGTCTTCGAGGACAGCGTCGCCCCCGTGCACCGGGCCGGCCGCACGGTGCTGTGGGAGGACGGCTACCGCATCGACGCCCACCTCACGTTGGAGCCGGCACCCGGCCACACCCCGGGCTCCGCGGTCCTGGCCCTGGAATCCGGTACCGACCGGGCCCTGTTCGTCGGCGACCTGCTGCACACGCCGCTGCAGTTCGTCGAGCCCGACACCAACAGCTGCTTCTGCGAGGACCCGGAGCTGGCCAGGACCACCCGGCGGCGCCTGCTCGGCAGGGCCGCCGACACCAACGCCCTGGTCCTGCCGGCGCACCTCGGCGGGCACGGCGGCGCCGAAGTCGTCCGCGACGGGGACCGCTTCGCGCTCAAGAACTGGGCCCCGCTCTCCCGCATCTGAAGGCCCCCGCGGTGCCGCACGCCGCCGCCACCGCACCGCACCGCACGACAGGAGAAGTCGATGTCCCACCCGCTCGTCCCCACCGCCGAAGGCCCCGTCCGCGGCCTCGCCGGTGCCACCGCCCACACCTTCCTCGGCATCCCGTATGCCGCACCCCCGACCGGCGCCGCCCGCTTCGCCGCGCCCGCGCCCCACCCGCCCTGGCGCGACGTCCGCGACGCGACCCAGCCCGGACCGACCGCGCCCCAGCCACGTCGGGACGGCTTCGGAGCACTGGACATGACCCCGTACTTCGGCCCCGGCTGGATCCCCGGCGCCGACCACCTGACGCTCAACGTCTGGGCGCCGCCCCATGCCCGCCGCAGTCCCGTCATGGTCTTCGTGCACGGCGGCGGCTTCCTGGCCGGCTCCACCCGTGCCGCGCTCTACGACGGCACCGCCTTCGCCCGCGACGGGGTGGTGCTGGTGACGGTCAACTACCGCCTGGGCGCCACGGGTTTCCTGGACCTGCCCGGCGCCCCGCCCAACCGTGGACTGCTCGACGTGGTGGCCGCCCTGCGCTGGGTCCGGCGCAACATCGCGGCGTTCGGCGGCGACCCCGGCAACGTCACCCTCTTCGGCCAGTCGGCGGGCGCGACGCTCATCGGCAGCGTCCTGGCCACCCCCGAGGCGGCGGGCCTCTTCCACCGCGCCATCGTCCAGAGCGGCAACGGCCTGGGCGCGTTCTCGCCCGAGCAGGCGGCCCGCGTGACCCGCGCGGCGGCCACCGCCCTCGGCGTCGAGCCGACCGTCACGGCGTTCGCCGCCGTTCCCGACGACCGGCTCCTCGCCCTCCTCCCCCACCTCACCGGCCTGGACCTGCGGACCGCCAGCCGGACCGATCCGCTCCTCGGGCTCAGCCCGTACGGCCTGGTGTTGGACCGTCAACCGGCCGAGGCGGTGGCCGCGGGCGCCGGCACCGACGTGGCTCTCCTCATCGGCACCACCACCGAGGAGGCCAACCTCTACCTAGCGCCGCAGGGCGACCTGGCCGCCTCGACGACCGCGGACGTACACGCCCTCGCCGCCCGGATCCACTCCGACCCGGCCGCGCTCGTGGCGGAGTACCGCGCCAAGTACCCACGGGCGCACGCGGGGCGCCTGCGCTCGGCGCTCCTGGGCGACGCGCTGTTCCGCACCGGCAGCCGCCGCCTTGCCGAGGCCCATGCGTCCCACCGCGCCGCTCCCACCCACGCCTACGCGTTCGCCTGGCGCTCACCGGCCCTCGACGGGCAGCTCGGCGCGGCCCACACCACGGAACTGCCCTTCGTCTTCGACAGGTTGGACCTCCCAGCCCTGCACGGCCCCCACGGCCTGCTCGGCCCCACCCCGCCACCAGCCCGTCTGGCCGCCCGCATGCACGGCGCCTGGGTCTCCTTCGCCCACACCGGCGACCCCGGCTGGGCCCCGTCCGAAACCCATCGCTTCACCGGGCTCGAGTGACCGGCCTGACAGGCTTCAGCGGTGCGCGGGGGCCGGGCGATCCACCACCGGCCCCGCGGGGGAAGGAACAACTCCCGTCGTTGCCGCCGACCCGCCGACAGCGTCCGGGCAATCTCGCGGACCGCTAGGCGACGGTGTTGAACTTGCCGCCCTCACCTGCGTACAGGGTGGTCGTCTGCCGACTGAATGGGGCCGCCGGCAAGCCGGTCGAGCGGTAGACGTACGTGCCGTTCGCGCCGTGGGCGATCAGGTCGGGGCGGCCGTCGGCGGTGACGTCGCCGGCGCCGACCAGGTGGGAGAAGGCGTTCCAGCCGGCGCCGATCCTCACCCGGGTGGTGAAGTTACCCGTGCCGTTGCCCTGGTAGAGCCACAGGACGCCGGCGATGTCGCGCGCGACGAGGTCGCCGGCCGTGGGTGCCCGCGATGTCTCCGACGGCCGTGAGCTGGTTGTAGCGCCGCTCACGACGGTCGGAGCGGCCACCGCACCGGGGGCGGCCAGGGCTCCGGCCCCGACGGTCACGGCGCGAGCGGTGGCGACGCAGGCGCCGAGACGGCGTCGGGCGGTGTGTGCAGCAGCCAAGGGAGCCCCTCCAGATGAACCGAGCGGTGCGCACACCGGCGCACACAACTCGATCAGACGTGCGACGAGGGACGGAGGTTGTAGAAGTTGCTGTTGTTTCTTTGCTGTTGGTTATCCAGAACGGGTCTCAAACGGCCGTCCGGGGCCGTGTCGGGCTGAGGTACTGCACGGCGGTCTGCTGGGCGTGCGGGTCGAGCAGGCTCAGGAGTTCCTCGGCGGCGGCCTTGAGGAGGTCACCGTCGCGGGTGGCCTGGAGGGTTTCGAGGACGAAGGCGACGCGCGTGGAGTCTTCGGTGACTCGGGTGCGGTGGGCGTCGCGATGGTTCCAGTGGCGGGTCAGGACACCGGTGGCGTCGGCGTAGATGATCTCGCCGGGCTTGGGGACCTCGACGGCTTCGGGTTCGCCGAGCGGGGTGAAGGACTCGGTGCCGTCGGCGTGGCGGATGTCGACGAGGGCGCCGGTGACGTGGTCGAGGTCGAACGCGCCGGCGGGCAGTCCGTGGCGGACCGAGACGCAGTTGTAGGAGTCGACGGCGGGATTGATGCGCGGCAGGGCGCCCCTCTTCGCCATGCGGCGGCCGAGGGCGTCGACGCTGGGGCGGATGCGGCGGGGGTTGGTGCCGAAGGACCGGTAGGCGGTGTGCCAGGACTCGATGCGGGGATCGGTCTCGTCGGCCGGCCGCCAGGCACCGTCCGCGAGTTGCCGCTCCAGGTCGTCGAGAGCGGTGGCGGTGTGCGGCCAGGGTTCGTTGCCGCGCAGGCCGGTGGCGGTGATCAGGGCTATGAGGGTGTCGGGGAAGGCGTCGGCGACGGCGGCGCCGAGGCGGAAGTCGGTCACGCGGTGAGGTCCTGTTCGTGCACGGGGGTGGCGGGCGGGCGGCTCAGGGCTTCCGGGGTGGGAGGGTGCCGCGGCTCAGGTGAGGGCGAGGAGGCTGACGGCGACGGCCGCGGTGCCCAGGCCGACGAGTTGGCTGCGGTGGATGCGTTCGGCGAGGACGCCACGGGCGAGCAGGACGGTGCCGGCCGGGTACAGGGCGGTGATCACGGCGACGACCGTGAGGTCACCGCTGCGGGCGGCGAGCAGGAACAACAGGTTCGCCAGCGAGTCCAGCACGCCCGCGGTCGCCGATATCGCGTAGGCCGGCCTTTCCGGGCCCAGCCGGCGGTACAGCGCGGCGGCCGCGACCAGGGTGACCGTCGAGGAGACCGCTCGCCCGACGATCAGCGGTGCCACGCCGCTGTCGACGGGTGCCTGGTGCAGGAAGACGAGTTGCAGCGCGATGGCCGCCCCCGCGCCCAAGGCCAGCAACAGCGCCGTCCGGGACGGACGCACCGCGCCTGTGCCGTGTCCGGCGCTGACCAGGACCACCGCCACCAGCGCGAGCGGCAGACCCACGAGGCCGGCCAGGCCCAGGTGCTCGCCCTGGAGCAGGCCGACCGTGACCGGCAGGGCCGCGGACACCAGCGCGGTGACCGGCGAGAGCACGTTCATCGGGCCGATCGCGAGTGTCCTGTAGAGCAGGACGAACGCCACGGCGGAGGCGACGCCTGACGCGACACCCCACCCGATGCTGGCCCCGGTGAACGAGGCGCCCAGGATCGGCCACAGCGCCAGTTCGACAGCGAGGCTGGCCGGTGCGGCGACGAGCACGGTGCGCAGTACGTGCGCCTTGCGGGCGCCGAGGCCGCCGAGGAAATCGGCGCATCCGTAGGCGAGAGAGCTGCCCAGGGCCAGCAGCAGAGCGATCACGGCACTTCCTTACTTTCACAATGGAACGACTCGAACGTACAATGAAACGACCGCTCGTTGTCAACCAAACGACCGGGCGGTCTATTCCAGTGCCCTACTCCGTCAGGACGGTGATCACGTGCCCGAGGCAGAGGCAGCCCTGCGCACGCTCGCGCACAACGTCAGAGCCGCACGCACCCGCGCGGGTCTGTCCCTGGACGAACTGGGCCGCCGCGCCAAGGTCAGCAAGGGCGCCCTGGTCGGGCTGGAGAAGGCGCAGGGCAACCCGAACTTCGCCACCCTGATCCGCCTCGCCGACACCCTCGGCGTCTCGGTGTCCGCACTGTTGGAAGGACCCGCCGAAGGCCGGGTCCGTGTGGTGTCCGCCGACGCCGTCATGCCCCTGTGGGCCGGGAAGCGGGGCAGCCAGGCCCGGCTCATGCTCACCACCTCAGGACCGGCCCCCGTCGAGATCTGGCGCTGGGTGCTGGAGCCGGACGAGGAGTACCCCAGTCACCCGCACCAGGCCGGCGTCGTCGAGACCGTCAGCGTCACCGCCGGCCGGATGACCCTCACCGTCGACGGCACCGAGCACCCGGTCGAAGCCGGGCAGACCGCCGCCTTCGACGGCGACGCCCCCCACACCTACCGCGGCGCGGGCACCGAGACCTGCCACCTGATCATGACCGTGCACATCCCGCCGGCCCCGGGCTCCGCTTCCTGACCGCCGGAGGCCGGGAGCGCCCGAGGGCCGGCGACCCGGCACGGGCCGCGGGCGCCGCAGTCGGCCCTACGCGGCGCGATCGCGGTCGTCGCCCAGGAACCGTCCGCCGAACAGCACCGCGCACGCCGCGGCCGTCAGCAGCCCGCCGACGAGGAAGGTGTCCCGCACGTCGGCCAGCGGGAGGATCAGCCCCCCGAACGCGGCGCCCGCGGCGATGCCGACGTTGTAGCAACCGGAGTTGGCCGCGAGTGCGAGGTCCGTGCGGCCGGGTGCGCACCGCAGCATCGCGTGCTGGGTGGCCATGAACACCGGCCCGAGCGCACCGCCCATGAGTGCCAGGAACGCCACCGCCGCCACCGGACGGGAGCCGGCCGCGTACAGGCCGAGCATGGCCGCCGCCTGCGTGGCCACGGCGCCCGTCAGCGCGGCGCGCGGGTGACGGTCCAGAAGTGCCCCGGTGATGCTCACCCCCACCAGGCACGCGACGCCGAACGCCACCAACAGCGCACCCACGGTGCTCGGTGCGAACCCGCTCACGTCGTCGAGGAACTCCACGAGATAGGTGTATCCGGTGAACGCCCCGGTGGCGGAGAGGGCTCCGGTGGCCAGCACGGTCCCGAACCGGCGGGCGTCGGGGCTGGTCCCGTAGGCCGCCGGCGCTTCGTCCGCCGGCGCGGTCGGCAGCAGAACGGCGATCGTCACCAGGGACAGCAGGCCCAGGACCGCCAGCGCGGCGAGGGGCACCTGCCAGGCACTCCGCTGCCCCAGCCAGGTGCCGGCGGGAACCCCGAGCACGAGGGCGAGCGACCCGGCGACGGACAGCGCCCCGACCACCCGCCCACGGACGTCGGGCGCGAACAGGCCCACCGCGACGGGCCCCATCACGGCCCAGAACAACGCCTGGGCGAGCGCGGTCAGCAGCCGCGCCACGAGCAGCAGACCGTACGAGGTCGCCAGCGCCGCGGCCAGACTGGACACCACGAGCACGGCCAGCAGGCCCGTGAGCACATGGCGTCGGGGCGCGGCCCGGGTGACGTGGGCGAGCGGCACGGACGCGACCGCGACCGTCGCGGCGTAGCCGGTGACCAGGAGACCGACCGCGGACAGCGACACCCCGAGGCTGCCGGAGATGATCTCCAGGAGACCGACCGGCAGGTTCTCCGCCGTGTTGAAGGTGAAGGCGGCCAGCATCAGGGCCCCGAGCACCGCCGGGCCGCGCCATGCGGCCGAACGCCCGGTGAGGGCGCGGCCCGTACCCGCCGCCGCCTGTCGCGCCTGCTCGGTGGCACCTTCCATGGCGCTACTTCACCGGCCCCGCGGGCCCCGTCGCAACCCCTTTAGGCGTCGCGGCCAGGCCCCGGCGCTGCACCGCGGCGCCTGACCGGCCGCCGGGCACGGCCCCGGGCAGCGCGTGACCACGAGGGGAGGGTCACCAGGTGACGGGGATCGTCTCGGGGATGCGGAAGGCCACGTCAGGGCGCCAACGCAGTTCCCCGGCCGGCACGGCCAGACGGAGCGTCGGGGTGTGGTCGGCCAGGGTCTGAAGGACGACGGCGATCTGCATCCTGGCCAGGGCGTTGCCGGGGCAGTGGTGCTTGCCGTGGCCGAAGCCGAGGTGGGGGCGGGGGCGCGGGATTCCGGCTCCGGACGACGTGCCGTCAACCGGACCGCGGTCGGCGGCGAAGCGGTCGGGCGCGAAGCGGTCCGGTTCGGGGTAGGCGTGCGGGTCGTGGTTGCCGGACTCCAGGGAGACCAACACGCACTCCCCGGCCTTGATCGTCAGGCCGTCGAGCGGCACGTCGTCGGTCGCCACCCGCTTCACCCCGCCCGTCGACATCGGCGTGTGGCGCAACACCTCCTCCACCATGGACGGCAGCAGCGCGGGCCGGTCGCGCAGGGCCGCCAGGGCCGTGGGGTGGGACAGCATCATCACCAGCGCGTTGGCCACGAAGCTCGCGGCCGTCCGGTAGCCGGCGATCAACATCAGGTTGGCGACTTCGGCGAGCCCGTCGGCGCCGAGCCGGCCGCCGTCCCGGGTACGGGCCGCGGCGGCCCGTTTGACGACGTCGGAGCCCGGTGCGGCGGCCAGTTCCGGTGCGCGCCGCAGGAAGAACCCGTACATGGCGTCGAGGGCGGCCTGGATCTCGTCGCGGGTGCGGTCCCGCCATACCAGGACCGTGTCGCACCAGGCGTTGAGCACTTGCCCCTCGTCCTCGGTGAGTTCGCCGAGGAGGACCCGGCGGGCCACCGCGAAGGTCAGTGGCCGGGCCAGCCCCTGCTGGAGGTCGACGGGAGGACCCTGCTCCGACAACTCGTCGAACAGGGCGCGGGCCCGGAGACGCGTCCAGGCGTGGTGGGCCCGGATCGCGCGCGGACTCAGGGCGTCGGCCAGGATGCCGCGCAACCCCCTCGCCTGGAGCGTGGCCATGCCGTCGCCCCTGGCGCCCGTGGCGCGCGGCCGGAGCGGCTCCTGCCGCGGAGCGTCGGCTTCCAAGGCGGCGGTCAGGCTGAGCCGGGGGTCGGCGAGGAGCCGTCGGGCGAGGTCGTAGCGCGTGACCAACCAGACCTGGTCGCCCGTCACCGTCACGACCCGGCAGGCCGGGGCGGGAGCTTCGCGCAGCCGGGCGTAGGCGGGCGAGATCTGCTGTCCCCAGTCGTCGAACGGGAAGGCCGGCGGGCCCTCGGCGGCGGCGCGCGAGGTGGGCGGGTGCGCGTCGGTGGTGTTCATGGGCCCGTCACCACCCCGGTCAGCGGCCCGACAGGCGGCAGTTGCCCGGATCGCCTGGGCGGGGCGGACGGCGGCGGCCCGGGGAGAGCGGGGCGAACCACCGCGTACGCCTGGAGCGGTGTGCTGAACAGTTCTCCGAAGACCAGCGGGACGGTGGGGATCACCTGGTGGTAGACGTGCACCGAGGAGGGGACGCCCAGGATGCCCGGCGAGTCCATGCACAGTGGCATCTCGGCTATCAAGTAACGCATTCCCTCCGCTAGTTGCTCGGCAGTCGGCTTCGCGCCCTTCAGATGCGATGCCAGCGCCTTGCCGCTCGCCCGCAGGAACACCTCCCGCACCGACGGCTGCCGCTCCGCCGCCCGCTCCACCCTGCCGAGCAGTGCCCGGTACGTGGGGTCGCCGGTGAACTCCGTGAGCGTGCGGATGCGATGGCGGTGTTCGGGCACGCCGCTGGCCGTCCAGGCACGCGCGATGCGCCGGCACAGCCGCCGGGTGTCGCGCTGCGCGTAGGACCGGGCGCGTTCCTCGGGATGGCCGAGGGCGCGGTACGTGTGGACGAGCGCGACGTCCGGGACGATCGGGTCCACCTCGGCGAACGCCTCGCTCGCCCACCGCAGCAGGCCGGTCAACCGCTGTTCGCTGAAGTAGCCGTTGCCGGGGCTGACACCGATCAGGACGTGCTCGCCCCGGGCCCAGATCTCCCGACAGCGGTCCGTGAACGGCTCGATGGTGAAGCCCGGCGGCACCCGCCGCCCCGCGACCGTGCCGGCTCTGGCATCCGCCCCGAAGTCCGTGGCCCCGCTCCGGCCCGCGCCCGCGCCCGCGCCCGCGCCCGCGCCCATGCTCGTGTCCATGACTCTCCCGCCTCTCCCGCGCAGCAGGTGCACCCGCCCCGAAACGGCCGGTGATGATAATCATCGAAATTGACACGCTGCGTGACCGTCCAGACCGAGCCGATAAGTCCACTCAAACGAGCTATGGGCGGTTCGCGAAACCCGCTTCAGGGGCACGGGGGCGCGGGCACGGGGCGCCTGTGACCGGCCGCAACGCGAGGCGTACGCCGCGTCGGCCGACCTCGTCCGGCTTCGGCCAGCGAGGGCAAACCCCCGGCGGTGACCAGGCCGGATCACGCCCCGCAGGCACACGATCCGAGCCACCCCATCGGCCCCGACGCCGCCGATCCACCCGGGAATGCCGGTCCGTTCGCCGAAGTGGTGAGTGTGAGCAGGGGTGTTCGGGGCAGCCCTAGTGGTACCCCAGCCGGGCCCCCCGTCCCGGCTGGGGCCCGACTTGGTCAGGGCCGCGATGGTGGGCACCGTGGCGACGCGGTCGGCGGGTCTGCTCCGAGTGGCCCGCGGCGGTAGACGGTCGCCATTCCGTGGTGGCCCGCCGAGCGGCGCGAACCGGGGCTCACACCCGGTTGGTGATCGTCACGCGGACCGACATCGCGGCGGTGGAACGCATCACCGGGCTGGAGGTCGTAGAGGTCAACGTCGCCGTCAACGACGTCCACCTCCCCGAGGACGACGCCCGGCCCGCCGGGGAGACCCGCGTCGCGTAGCGGTGACACGGCGTCACGCACGGGGTCCGGGACGGTTCCACGAGGGGAATGAGGTCAGTGGTGAACAGAGCGACGATGGGCCTGATGACGGGGGTGGCCCTGGCGTTCGCCGCCTGGTTCGGCGGATTCGGGGCGTTCCTCCTGGTCGCCGCGCTCGGTGCGATCGGGTACGTACTGGGGCGCCTACTGGACGACGGGACCGACCTGCGGGAGTTCCTGGGCCAGGGCGGCTGGAGGAACCGGTGACGGCGGCCGGCGAGCGGGGCACGACGCGGGTCGGCGACCGGGCGGTGCGTGCCATCGCCGCCCGGGCCGCCACCGAGGCGTTGCCCGGTGAGCGGGTCGAGGTGACCGGCGCCCGGGCCGCCGTCCGCGGCGGTCACGCAGAGGTGGCGCTGCGTGTCACGGCCCCGTACCCGGTGCCCTTGGACGAGGCCGGCGCGGACGTCCACGGCCACGTCACGGCGCGCACCCGGGAGTTGACGGGGTTGACCGTCAGCGCCGACGTGGGTCTGAGCGGCTTGCGGCCGCGCCGGGCCGTCTCGTTGACGAAGGGAGCCGACGTCGACGCCCCGCGGCGGCAGCCGGCCCGCGGCCCGTGGTCCGAGCGGCGACTGCCGTCCGCGGTCGTGGCGTTGGCGGGGGCCGCGGTCAGCGCGCTCGGATGCGCGGATCTCGTCGTCCGCACCGTGGCGCCGCACCGCGGGGCCGGTTGGCACGCCCGGGTCGTGACGTGGCTGTCCTCCCCCGGTGACGGGCTCGTGGTGGCCGCGGGCGCGGCCGGGGTGGTGCTGGGTGCCGTCCTGCTGTGGGCGGCGTTGGCGCCCGGTCGGCGCCGTGGCCTCCCCTTGGCGCCGCCCGCCCCCGGCACCGGGGCCGTGCTCACCCGGCGCGCGGTGGCGGCCGTGGTGGGCGGCGCGGTGGCCCGGGTGTCCGGCATCGGGGCGGTGCGTGTCGCCGTCGGCGGCCGGCGCCTGGTGGTGCGGGCTCGGCTCGCCTTCGGCGACCCCGTGGCGTCCCGGGACGAGGTCGGGTCCGTGGCCCGGGACGCGGTCGCCGCCTGTGGTCTGGCTCGGCCCCGCCGCCTGCGGGTCCGCGTACGCCCCACGGCCGCCTGGCGGCGCCCCGAAACCGATCCGACGGCCACCGAGCAACCGGAGGTGGCGTACCGTGCCGCACATCCGTAACGTCGTCAACCGCACGCTCCTCGGCCTCCTGGCCACGGCCGTGGTGGCCGGTGGCCTGTGGGCCGTCGTGACGCGTTCCGCGCCGCGCGACCGGTTCCCGGACGGCTGGGCCGCGGCGACGTCCCCGGCGCACATGCTGGACGGCGGGGTCCCGTCACCGGGCGGCGTGCCGTGGACCACCGTGCGGCTCGCCGCGAGCGCGGTGGCGACGGTGCTCTGTCTGGCCTGGTGCGCCTGGCAGTTCCGTTCGGCGCAGGACCGCCGCCTACCGCTCCGCCCGGCCGGCGTGAGCCTGCGTACCCGCGCCCTGTCCGAGGTCCTCGGCCAGCAGACGGCCGCGCTGACCGGAGTGGCGCGCGCACGCGGCCGGATGACGGCCCGCAAGGACCGGCTGCACGCACGGGTGCGGCTCCGCCTCGTCCCGGACGCCCAACCGTCCCGTGTGCTGGACGAGTTCGCCCGCACCGTCCTCGCACCGGCGCGGCACGCGGCCCGGCCCCGCCACCTCACCGCCCACGTCCACCTCGATCGAAGCGCGCACCGGCCGCGCCGCCTACGCTGAACTCCCGTCCGCACAGCGGGTGGTGACCGCCCGGCCGGGACTTCCCCGTCCGACCCGAGCCCGAGGAACGCCTCATGACACGTGACGAGCAACCCCCACCGGCCGAAGGCGACGCACTCGTGGGAGCGCGGCCCCGGTCCGAACTCAAGGAAGTGTGCGCCGGGCTCGAAGCGCTCCCGCCCGGCGAGACCCGCCAGGCACGCCTGGCGCAGGGGTTCCTGGCGGCCTGCCGGTGGGCCCTCGGCGTCGAAACCACCGGGCCGGTGACCGGCGGGCCCCTGGAAACCGACTCCGCGATGCCGTACTTGACGGCCGAGTCCGATGCGGCGGCCGTGCGGTTGGAGAGCCTGTCACCGGGCAGCGCGGCGCACGACTACGTGGAGGGGGTGCACGTGGCGCTGGCGTGGCTCTGCGGACAGAGCGAGGAGCGGCCGTAGCGAAGGTCGGTGCAGGTGCCCGGTGTCTGTCCGCGGGTGGGCGCACACCGTCGGCGGAGGCGGCAGGCACCCAGCCACGCAGGCACGCAGGCACGCACGCGGGCTGCGCAGCAGGTCGCTACGGAATCCCGCCGGCCCGGAGCGGCACCGTGCGCGAGCGTCCGCAGCGTGCACGTCGCGCGCGTCGGGCACGTGCGCCGGCCACGGCGCGCGGCCGTCCACCGCATCGGGCCGCACGCCTCTGCATGGTGCCCCGCAGCGCCGCCATCCCGTCCCCCCAGGCCCTGGGACCTCGCCGGACCCCGTTCGCGCACCCGTGCTAGCCTGTTGTGAAACAGATCACTTGTTCCGGGTACTTCGCCCACAGGGCAACGGCCCCGCCCGAGGCATCGACGTCGCCCGCGGTGTTGCGCGGCACACGAGTCCGCACCGCGCCGGCATGCGCGACGATCCGACTTCCCCACCATCCTTCCGAGCTGCTTCTGTGCACCCCATGCCAGTGGTGACCAGCATCGGAGCGCGGGGCCGGAGGAGGTTCTTCATGAGCACCCACCGCATCCGTACCGCCCTCACCATCGCGACGGCCACCGCCCTGCCGCTGTGCTGGGCCGCCGCCGCGACACCGGCCGCCGCCTCTCCGACAGCCGACACCGTCGGCTCGCAGTGCTCCGCACTGCCCCACAGCGGGCCGGGCAGTGCCCAGTCCCTGGCCGACAAACCGGTGGTGACCGGCGCGGAGCAGAACTCCTCCCTGTCGACGCTGGTCACGGCGTTGAAGAAGGCAGGGCTCGTCGACACCCTCAACCACGGCAAGCACCTGACGGTCTTCGCCCCGACCAACAAGGCGTTCTCCAAGATCTCGAAGGCCGATCTGGCCAAACTCCTGGGAAACAAGCAGGAGTTGAAGAAGGTGCTCACCTACCACGTGGTCGGCGAGCAGATCACGCCCAAGCAGTTCCCGAACGGGAAGTTCAAGACCCTTGAGGGCGGCGAACTGACCACCCAGGTCTCCGGCTCGACGTACACCGTCAACAACACCGCCCAGGTCACCTGCGGGAACCTCAAGGCGGCGAACGCGACCGTGTACCTCATCGACCACGTGCTGACGCCTCCCAAGTGACGGCGCCCCAGGGGCGGCGGGGTCACGACTCTCGGGGGCGTGGCCTTCTGCACGCACGTCAGTCGACGGATCACGTGCGGATCGCCCCGCGCGGCGTGCGGTCACCGTGGCGACCGTACGCCGCGCGGGGGTCGCGGGGACGGATCAGTCGCGCTGGGCGCGCGTCGGGAGCGCGCGCAGCTTCATGCTCTTCGCCGTACTGGCACCGAATCCGTAGTCCAGCAGCTTCGCCGCGTCGGCGTACCGGTCGGCGCTGTTCAGCACGGTGCCGACGAGGGTCCTGCCGTTGCGGGTGGCCGCGAAGACCAGGCAGTCGCCCGCCGGCGTGGTCGTCCCGGTCTTGATCCCGATGACACCGTCGTACGAACCGAGCAGCTGGTTGGTGTTGGTCCAGGTGTAGTAGCGGGTACGGCCGTTGGCGGCGGGCGCCTCCCCCTTGTACTCCTTGGTCTTGACGATGGTGCGGAAGGTGTCGTTCTTCATGGCGTGCTGGGCCAACTCGGCCAGCTCGGTGGGGGTGCTGGAGTCGGATCCGCCGCCGTCGAAGGAGGTGAACTTCGTCTTGGACAGGTGGAGTTCACCGGCCTTCGTGTTCATCTTCGAGATGAACGAGGTGGTGCGCTCGGCGCTGGTGGTACCGGAGCCGAAGGTGTCGGCGAGCGCGTAGGCGGCGTCCGCGCCAGAGGGCAGGAGGGTCGCGTACAGCAGCTGACGCACAGTGACCTTGTCGCCGGTCTGCAGGTCCGCGGTGCTGGATCCGTGCTGGGTGACGTAGTCCCGATACGCCTGCTGCACGGGGACCTGGCGCTCCAGGTCGACGCCCGTGGTGTCGAGCACGACCGACGCGGCCATGATCTTCGCCGTGCTGGCTATGGGACGGACCGTGTCCGCGTCCTTGGCGAAGAGCGTGTCGCCGCTGGTGTCGTCCACCAACGAGGCGCCCTTGGCGGCGAGGGTCGGCTGCGGCTCCGGCTGGGTGGGGGTCGCAGCCTGCGCGGTCAGCGGGGAGAGGGCGAGCAGGGTGCCGCCCGCGAGGGCAACTGCGCGCTTGGTGAGAGTTCCGACAGTCAAAGAGTGTGCTCCATGTGCGGACTGCCGCTTCCCGAACCGTGGGTACCGGCAAGGGCAGTTGAGTTGCGTGTCTCCGCCATCAAACGTCATGGGCGGCGGATCGGGTCCGTCGCCCCCGCGTCTGGCACCGATCTTTCCTCTCGTGGCGCCGTTGCACCCGGTGGGATCGTCTCCCCTTCGTCGAGGTCATGGCGGCTGCGGTGCGCGGGGGCCGGGCGGAACGGGACGGGAGCGTTGTACGCATATCGCCCTGCGTCGGGGCCGATCCCGTCCGTACTCTGGACGCGATGGCTTCCCCGACACCCACGACTCGCCCTCGCCGTCGGCTGCTTCTGGCGTTGGCCCTGGTGCTGCTCGGCCCGTTGGTGGGTGAGTACCTCCTCGGCAACCAGCCGATCACGGCACCACCCTGCACCGCCCCTCACCGGATGCGGCCGGTCTCCAACCCTCGTACGGCTACCTCGCCGTCAGTGCGGTGACCAGTTCGTCCAGCCCGTCGACGCGCCAGTCGAAGGCGTCGGAGCGTGTCGGTGGATCGCCGACCGGTCGCTGGACGTAGGCGGTCCGCAGGCCCTTCGCCTGGGCTCCGCGGAGGTCCCAGGCATGGGCGGCCACCATGAGGATGCGGTCCGGGGGGCATCCGGCGGCGTCGATGGCGAGCTGGTAGACCTCGGGGGCCGGCTTGTAGGTCCGGGCGGATTCGGCGGACAAGGCTTGGTGCCAGCGCAGCCCGGCGCCCGCGTTGAGGCGCAGCAGGGCGGCGCGGCCGGCGTTGGAGAGAGCGACCACGGGGAAGTGCTGCCCGAGCCGTTCGAGACCGGCGACGGAGTCGGCCCATGCAGGCAGGCGCTGACCTGCGGTGGACAGTGCGGCGATGGCTGCCCGATCGGTGATTCCGGCCTGGTCGGCGACGCGTTGGGCCGCTTCCGCGTCGATGATCTGGGTGTTGGCGTACGCCCGGTGGCCCTGCGTGATGCAGCGCTGTTCGCGCTCCACGTGCTGTTGCCACACGGCGAGCAGCTCGCCGACCGACGCATCGTCAGCGGCCGGCACGGCCCGGCGAATTGCCGCGCGCAGTCCGCTGGGTTCGTCGACCAGCGTTCCGAGGACGTCGAAGACGACGACCTCGATGGCGTGGCTCCCGGCCATGTGCGCTCCTCGCGATCCAGGCATCACCAGCTCAGCAGGTGACGACCTTGCCATGCGTCGCGTCACCGGTCAAGGAGGTGATGCAACGCATGGCTCACCCAGCGGAAATCCGGCCCTCAACTCCCCACACCGCACGAGCTGGTGAACTGCCGCCGTGATGCGATGGGATGGCCTGCTGTGAGATCTCATGAACGCGCCAGAAGTGGCATACGGGCCTGCACGCGCTGGGTTCGCCGTCATCGAGCCGCGACGGGACTGGCCTTGGGGGTCCCGGCCGTGCTCGGTTTCATCCTCGTCATGCTCGGGCCGGTGTCGTGGCTGGTGGCCGGCGGCACGGTGCGCAACCTCAACGGCAAGGAGCAGGCCGATGCACTCAACGCGGTGCGCCAAACCGTCCTGACCGCCGCGGGCGGAGCGGCGGTCCTGCTCGGGTTCGGATACACGGCCCGCACGTACCACCTGTCGCGGCGCGGCCAGGTGACCGGCCGGTTCAGCACGGCCATCGGGCAGCTGGCGTCCGACAAGCTCGAGGAGCGCCTGGGGGCGGTGTACGGCCTGGAGCAGGTCATGGCCGAGTCGCCGCAGGATCACGCCACCGTCGTGTCGGTGCTCTCCGCGTTCGTCCGTGAGCACGCCCGCCGCGAGGCCGAACCGCCCCCGGAAGAGGGCGCCGGGCAGCAGGGGCCTCCCCCACCGTTCGGCACGGAACCGCGTGCGGACATCAGGGCGGCGATGGAGGTCCTCGCCCACAGGCCCGAGCGCGAGGAGGCCCGTCGGGTCGACCTCCGCCGGACCGCCCTCGTCGGGCTGATGATGCGCAGCTTCGATTTCGACGCCCCGCCTCGCCTCGCCCGCTCCTACCTGACCTGGGCCGACCTCCGCCGGGCCGACCTGCGCGGAGTCGACCTGCGCGGCGCCATCCTCAACGGCGCCGATCTCCGCCTGTCGATGCTCGCCGGAGCCCATCTCGACGGCGCAGCAGTCGCCAACGCCGATCTGCGCGGCGCTCATCTCGGGGGCGGGACGTCGCTGGTCGGCACGGATCTCAGCGGTACCGACCTGACGGACACCCGCGGTGTGACCGCCGAGCAGCTGTCCGGCTCCCTGCTCGACGAGGGGACCCGGCTGCCGCCGGACCTGGCGGCCGACCCGTGGATCAGGGCGCGCCTCGCCGACTGCGCCGCCTGGACCGACCAACGGGGCTCATCGACCTCCCCTCCCCCACCGACCGCGCCGCCTGCCTGACGACCCACGAGGAGAGACGGAGGCTCGCGCCCGCGCACCCCGGAGCGTGCGCTCGGGCGCGAGCCGGCCGGTCCGTGACCACACCAGGACGATCCCTCACCCTCCGCACCAGGGCAACCACCTTCCGTGCCGTGCGACCGCTCGCGCGGCCCCGGAATACCCACGCCTCCCGCTTTTGTTTATGATTCAACCAAGTGGGAGGTGCCCCCTTCCCCGGGCCGCAGGCACCCGGCCCGACCCGCGGAACACCAGGTCACGAACCGCCCACACCAGCCAGAGAGGACCGCACCATGGCTTCGACCCTCGACGTCCGCCGCGCCGACGAGCGCTTCCACACCCAGGCCGGGTGGCTGGACTCGCACCACTCCTTCTCGTTCTCCCACCACTGGAACCCCGACAACACCCACTTCGGGCTCCTGCTGGTCTCCAACGACGACGTCGTCGCGCCGGGCACCGGGTTCGACACCCATCCGCACCGGGACATGGAGATCGTCACCTGGGTGCTCGACGGCAGCCTCGTGCACCAGGACTCCGAGGGGCACAACGGCGTGATCTACCCGGGTCTGGCGCAGCGGATGAGCGCCGGCACCGGCATCCTGCACAGCGAGAAGAACGACTCGTGGACCCTGACCGGCAAGCCGGAGCACGAGGACCCGGTCCACTTCCTCCAGATGTGGGTGATCCCCGACGAGGCCGGAATCCGCCCGGGCTACGAGCAGCTCGACATCAACGACGAACTCGCTCGCGGGGGCTGGAGCACGCTGGCCTCCGGCATGTCCCAGCACGCCAACCAGCGGGCGATCGGCATCCGTCAGAAGCACGCGGCCCTGCACGTCAGCCGCATGCGTTCCGGCGAGACCCTCCAGATCGCCACCGCTCCGTTCGCCCACCTCTTCGTCGCCCGGGGCAACGTCGAGCTGGAGGGCGGCGGACCGCTGGCCACGGGAGACGCGGCACGTATCACGCGCGCCGAGGGGCAGCGCATCACCGCCGGCCCGGACGGCGCGGAGGTCCTCATGTGGGAGATGGACGCCGCCATCGCGATGAAGTGAGCGAGAGGCGGGCGGGCTACGGCACGCACGACGGCCGGGCCCGCCCGCCCTACGCGCCAGCGTCCGGGCTGCACCGAACTCCCCACACCATCGGCTGCCCCGTGCCAGGGAGGAGCCGCCAGCAGACTGGCAGGGCGGCGGGAAGTGGCTGCTGCGCGAACTGCGCGACCACGACCCGGTACTGGCCGACCGCCACCCCGTGCGCCGCCCCGCACCTCGTCCCGCGGCATACCCACCGTCCCCGGTCGACCAGCGCATTCGCTGACACCAACGCGTCACGGCACGGGCCCGCTGACGTCCTCGGCCGGCCATAAACCAGTTGTCGATCGCCTTCTCTCCCAGGCAGATTGGCATGGGCACCTGCCGAACCACCGGTCTCCGGGTCGTCATCGCCCAGTCGATCCGCACCTACCTCACCGCCCCCACGACATCGCGCCCTCCACGGCTCCACCGTCTGCTGTCCCGCCGCACCACCAACCGCGGCGGAACCCCCACGGCACCGGCACCCTCACGGCAGCAGGCGTCGGCACCCTCAGCACCCGGACCGCACGAGATGCCCCACCGCGGGCCCGACGCCGCCGTCGAACCCCAGCACGCCCACCCACCGCCACACCGCCCCCTCCCGGGCGCCCCGCCCCTCAGCACCAGTCGGCTGCGAGAACACCAGTCGACTCCGGGAACACGGGCCGGCCGCCCGGCCAACCCACCAACCAGCGAAGGGAGTTGATGATGCCCATGCAGACCCCGACCGTCCTGGGCGTGCTCACCGAGCCCGCCCGCCCCACCGGGTGGAAGGCCAACCGGCACAAGGTCCTGCTCGTCCTCGGCCTACTGGTCGGCTACTGGATCGGCACCCACGTCCACGACGCCCCGCAGCAACAACAGTCCCCCCGGCCGGCCTCCACGGCCCCCGCGGCGACGGCACCCGACCCGCACCGCACACCCACGGGTCTCGGCGTCGCGCCCTGAGCCCCCGCCGGTGCCATGCCTGCACCGGCGGGGACCTCGTCCGACATCAGGGCGCGGCGACGGCGTCCCCGAAACAGCCGCCCCGGACACGGGGCGAACGCGTTCCGTTCCCGGCCGAGGAGACGTACCGAACAGTCATGCGCCGCCTCAGCCCGTCGGGCCCGCCCCTGGCCGACCGTCCTCCTCAGGAAGGGCGTCCGGGGTCCGTTCGCGCAGGAGCTCGACGAAGGCCCTGGCGGCCGGCGAGGCGCCGGAGGGCTTCCACAGCGCCTGGATCACGCGGGGTGGAACGCCCGTCACCGGCACGCTCCGCACGGTGGGCATGCGGGCGGCGGAGGCGGCGGACACCAGCGCGGTGCCCAGGCCGCGGGCCACGAGGGGTTCCAGCAAGGTCATGGCGTCGGCCTCGAAGGCGACCTTGCGGGTGACGCCGGCCGCGGCGAACGCGGCGTCGTTGTGGCGGCGGATCCCCGAGCCCGGTGGCATGTCGACCATGGTGCCTGCGGCCAGTTGGGCCGGGGCGACCTCGACGGCTGCGGCCAGGGGATGGTCGGCCGCGACGATGGCGACGAGGTCCTCGTGCGCGAGGTTGCGCGCGATCAGTCCCCGTGGGGGTTCCGGTGCGTTGGCGTCGACGAACACCAGGTCGCAGCTGTGGTCACGCACCTGTTCCAGCAGGTCGCTGACCAGCCGGGTGCGCAAGGTGACGCGCACCGCCGGATGCCGCTCCTGGTAGGTGGCCAGCAGGTCCGGCAGGTCCACCGCGGCGAGCGGGGTGATGGTGCCGATGTTCAGCGTGCCCCGGAGCCGACTCCCGAGGGCGACCACTTCGCCGCGGGCACGTTCCACCGCGGCCAACGCTTCGCGGGCCGGCCCCAGGAACACCTCACCGGCCGCCGTGACCCGGACGCCACGGCTGCCGCGCTCGAACAGCCGGGTACCCAACTCCTCCTCCAGCCGGGCGATCTGGTGGCTGAGCGCGGACTGCACGACGAAACAGCGCTGCGCGGCACGGGTGAAACTGCCGGTGTCCGCGACGGCGACGGCGTAGGTGAGCTGACGGAGTTCCATCCAGGCATCTTGATCCGAGATGGCCTGTATGACAACTATCTGTTGGACGCATGCCACCAGGGTGGACAGCATGAACGGGCAAGGCACCCACCGCACCGCCCCCTCGCCCACTCGCCCGCCACGTCGTCTGCCGACCGGCCCGCCGGCCAACCACCGTCGTCCCACTCCTCGATCGGGACGGCCCCGGGGTCCGCGGACGAGTACCGCTAGAAGGGAGTGCCCCGCCCGTGGCATCCTCCGCAAGTCCGCCCCCCTCCTCCCCCGCTTCCCCAGCTGGCCCAACCACCGCTCCGCACAAAGAAGTTGGCGCCACGAGCCCAGGCATGCCCGGGCGCCGCACCCTCCTGGTGATGTCCGTGGCCGTGGGACTGTGCGTGGCCAGCAACTACTACGCCCAACCGCTGTTGGACACCATCGCCCACGACCTGAGCCTGTCGTCGGCGGCCGCCTCGCTCGTGGTCACCGCCGCCCAGGTCGGGTACGTCCTCGGACTGGTCCTCGTGCTGCCGCTGGGCGATCTGCTCGAACGGCGTCGACTGGTCTGCGCACTCACCCTGGCCACGGCGTTCTCGCTCGCGCTGACGGCGATCGCGCCCAACACCGCACTGCTGCTGATCGGCACCACGTTGACCGGCCTGCTGTCGGTGACGGCCCAGATCCTGGTGCCGTTCGCCGCGGACCTGGCCCTGCCCGAGCAGCGCGGCCGAACCGTCGGAACGGTGATGACCGGACTGGTCCTGGGCATGCTGTTGGCCCGCACCGCCTCCGGCGCGCTCGCCTCCGTCGGCGGATGGCGCACCGTGTACTGGGTCGCCGCGTGCGCGATGCTCGTACTGACCGCAACGCTGCACCGCGTGCTTCCGCAGTACCGGGGCGGCGCGGGCCTGCGCTACGGGCAACTGCTCCGGTCCACCGGCCGCCTGCTGATCGAGGAACCGGTGCTGCGCGCCCGCTCGGCCATCGGCATGCTGGCGTTCGCCTGTTTCAGTGTGCTGTGGACGGCCCTGGCCTTCCTGATGTCCGGGCCCGACTACCGCTGGTCCGACAGCGAGATCGGCCTGTTGGGACTGGCCGGCGCGGCCGGCGCCGTCGCCGCCCAGGCCGCCGGACGGCTGGCCGACCGCGGCCGCACCACTCTGACCACGGTCGTCAGTGCACTGCTCCTGCTCGGCTCGTGGTGGGCCCTGGCCCTGGGCGCGCACCTCCTCGCCGCGCTGATCATCGGCATCGTGCTGCTGGACCTCGCCCACCAAGGGGTGCACATCACCAACCAGTCACTGATCTACGCCCTGCGCCCCGAGGCGCGCGGCCGCATCACCTCCGCCTACATGACGTGCTACTTCATCGGTGGCGCGGTCGGTTCGGCGCTGGCCGGCGCGGCGCACGCCCAAGCCGGCTGGAACGGGGTGTGCGTGTTGGGTGCCGCCCTGGCCCTGCTGCTCTGCGTCGTCTGGGCGGCCACCAGACGCACGACCGGCGGCGGCGCCCAACAGCCTTGAGGCGTCGCCCGACCGTGAACGGCCCGGGGGTGCCTGGGCCGGGAGGGGCCGGCTCCGGGTGCGCGGCAGACCCCGGCCTGGTGGGGCCTCTGCGCCGCCGTCCGTACCGTCGCCTCGCCGTTCACCCGCCTCCACATCGCGTGGCGAAACGCCGTTCGCCGGCCCCCGGACGTTGCGCGGGGGCCGGCGAACGCGGGCGGAAGATGGTCGGATCGGACCTCAGGTGGTGACCTGGTGAACGGTCACCACCCGGTCATGACGGTTCCCAGCGCCAGCGGTGCCAGGAGCAGTGCGAGCACCTTCACGCGCAGGGGGTTGCCACCCCGCCCGGCGTACCGGCAGACCACGAAGGCCGCGACGAGGCCGAGGGGGAAAACGATCGGGACGGTTTCGGTGAGCGGACTGCGGGTTCCCCCCACGTAGGCCGCGGCCCACGAACCGGCCGCCCCCGCCAGCACCGCGAAGAACACCTTCCCGGCGCTGAACCACTCGCGTTCCATCACGTCGGTCAGTTCGCCGAAGCGTGAGCCGGCGCGCCAACGGCGCACGGCCGTCACGGAGAATGCGATCAGCACGGACATCCCCGCGACGAGGAATCCCCAGCGCAGGATGGACGCCGCCGTTGCCATGGTCATCATGTGAGCCCTCCTCGGTTCCGGCCGGACGGCCGGCGACTACCAGCAGTTCTTGACGACGCCGTCGATGCCGAGGATCTCCGCGGCGATGCCGCCGAGGCCGCCGCCGGCCTCCTCGAAGACCTCCATGATCCCCTTCTTGAAGGTCTTGCCCGCCTTCTTCTTCGAGCGGATCTTGGTGATGACCTTGTTGATGCCACCGAGCTTGTCGATGGCTTTCTTGACCTTGTAGACCTTGGCGATGGCGAAGATGTTCGAGCCGACCGCGAGCAGGATGCCGCGCGAGCAACCGGCCAGGTTGAAGGCGTACAGGACCGGCCCGGTGGCCTCGACCGCCTTGATGCCGGCGTGCTCCTCCAGCCACTTCACGGTGGCTTCCTGACCCTGGGCCAGGACGGACTCGGGGATCTCGTCGATGATGCGCAGGATGTTGGCGAACGCGTCGATCGATGCGTCGTCGAACGGGATGTCGTCGGCGACGTCCGCGGCCGCGGCGGGGCGCGGCGCCTGGTGGGACTGGGCCTCCGCGGCGTGTGCGGTCGCGGTGGTCGCGAAGATGCTGGCGGCGGTGACGCCGGCCACGGTCACGGCCATACGGCGCAGGGCGGTGCGGGACAATATGGAGGCAGACACGCGTGTGCCCTCTCTGATGGTGCTGTGCGTTGTCGTGTCGCCGCCCGGAGAGTTCGTTTCGACCCGTACCTCCGGGCGGCGATGGTGATTGTCACTGTCGCCACGTTCACGCAACAAGGCGGAATCCAACGCCTTCCTCCGCAAAAACGCTACGCCGTCCGTTTTGTTCGGACGGGTGTCGGGGCCCCGACACCCGTCGGGGGTCACGGCAGGCACGCCCGCACGAGGTGACCGCCGTCGCCGGTCCGTTCCGCGGTCACCGTGCCGCCGAGCAGGGCCGCCCGTTCCCGCAGCCCCACCAGACCGTGGCCCGCGCCGCCCGGCGCGGGTGTGGCGCCCGTCGCCGGAGGGCCGTTGCGGACCTCGACGGTCAACTCCCCCGCCGGGCGGTCGACGCCGCCCGTTGCGGTGAGCGTGACCGTGACGCGGGAGCCCGGAGCGTGCTTGGCGGCGTTGGTCAACGACTCCTGCACCGTTCGGTACGCGGCGAGTTCCGTCGCGGCGGACCAACGGGCGTCCGACGGCAGCCGGGAGGCCAGGTTCACGTCGAGCCCACTGGACGCGATCAGCGCAGGCAGTTCGGCCAGGCCGGGCGACGGTTCCGGCTCGCTCGGACCGCGCAGGACGCCGAGCATGTCCCGCAACTCGTCGAGAGTGGTGGAACTCAACGCGCTGATCCGTTGCCCGGCTTGTCGCGCATCGGCGTGGTCGGCGGTGAGGGAGAGCACTCCGGCCTCGACGGAGATGAGGTTGACGTGGTGGGACACCGCGTCGTGCATCTCCCGTGCCAGGCGCGCCCGTTCGGCGGCCACGGCTTCCTGCGCCACGAGCAGCCGCTCGCGCTCCCGGCTTTCGGTGAGCTCCCGCACCCGCAGCGACAGCTCCCCTCTGATGCGGGCCAGCCGCCCCAACGCCAAGGGGCCGGCGCTGAAGAGCCCCGGCCCCAGCAACGCCGTCACCCAGTGGGACATCGACCAGTCCCGGATCTCCTCGCACCACGGGATCGCGGCGACGAGGAACATCAGCAGCGCGCAGGCGTACACCACCAGCCGGTTGCCGAGCACCGCGGCCGCCGTGCTCAGCGCGAACATCGGCGCGAGCCACAGGTAGCCGGTGACGGCGGCCGGAAGGGCGGCGAGCACGGCCGCCAGCGGCCAGCGACGGCGCACCGTCAGCAACGCCACGGCCAACAGGTACGTGCACCGTGCCCCCACACCGACCTCGTCGACCACGGTGAACAGTTCCACCGTGGCGGAACCGAGCACGGCCCCTTCCATCAACCACCTCGGCGGACGCCTCATCGCCGCACCACTACCCCTGTGACGCGCCAGCCGGGGCGGACGGCGTCGCACCTGCCTGGCCCCGCGACTGCTCCGGGACGCGGGCGTCCAGGCTTTGCGCGAGCACCGCCGCCTGGATCCGGTTGGCCACGCCGAGCTTGGCCAAAATGGCGCTGACGTGGTCGCGCACCGTCGTCTTGCTGAGGAAGAGCCGCCGACCGATCTCCTCGTTCGACGCCCCCGTGGGCAACAGCCAGAACACCTCGCGCTCCCGCCCGGTCAGGGCCGCGTACCCCGGACCGGCGGCACTCACCGCCGCCTGCGCGGGCCGTGGAGCCGCGTGGATGGCGCGCGTGACCCGTGCGGACAGGGCGCTGCCGCCCGCGGCCAGGAGGTGGACACCGGGAATCAACTCGTCCAACGCCCGGTCCTTGAGCAAGAAGCCCGACGCCCCCGCAGCCAGTGCCCGCACGACGTTGGCGTCGCTGCCGAACCCCGTCAGCATGGCCACGACCGGCGGCTGCGCCAAGGCACGCAGTTCCTCCAGCACGGCGACCCCGTCGACATCGGGCATGTGGATGTCGACCAGCGCCACGTCCGGGCGATGCCGCAGCGCGGCGGCCACGGCTTCGCCCCCGTCGCACGTCGCACAGACACGGATGTTCTCGTCGGTTTCCAAGATGCGCTGGAGACCGCCGCGCATCAACGGTTCATCATCGACGACCATGACGTCCACCCTGGTCAAAGTCCCGCTGCCCCCATGAATTCCGGAATAACGGATTCAGGTTAACCGACCGTTCTGCACGCGTTACCCCCACCAAGTCACGCCCCGGCCGGTTCCCTCCTGGTCGAACTCCCGGCAGCTGCGTCTGAGGCACGGCCGCGGGCTCCGCGAGCCGGACGAGTGCCCGGCCTGGCGATGATGGGAGCCGGCCGCCGGTACAGCGAAGTGGGGTGGGTATGAGCGCAGGACAGCAAGACGACGCACCGGGACCGAGGCACAGGCACACGCATACCAGCGCGCCCCAAGGTCGGCAGGGCGGGCCGGCTCGACCGTTGGGCGGCGGCCCGGAAGTCGGCTACCCGCGCTTCACCGACCGACCGCCTTGCGAAGTTCTTCCTTGTTCATGTGGGAACGGCCCTCGACGTTCTTCTTCTTGGCCTCTTCGTACAGCTGGTCCTTCGTGGGGCCCTGCGCACCGCGGTGGCTGCGTTCGCCGCCTCGTTCGTAGGCGGACTTGGGGTCCCGGAGGGACGTCCGGCTGGCGGTCTTGGCTTCTCCGGCGCGGGCACGTTCCTTGTTCACGGTGCGCGCGGCAATCTCCTTCGCACGCCTTTCGGGCATGCCGCGCTCTTCGGCCTGCTCCTTGATGTGCTCGTACTGCCGCTCGCGTTTCCTGCTCGAACCTGCCGGCATGGTGCATCCCCTCATCGATGGCGGTGCGTGCCGGGTCGACGCGGCGGTGCGCGGACACCGCGCGAAGCCGGCCACTCCTCTCCAGTTCACCCCGTTCTGCCGCCGGACGCGATGCGGGGCCTGGACGTGCCGGCCCAGGCCGGCACGTCCAGGCGCACTCGGTTGCTCACCTCGCGTGATGCCAGCGCGGTCCGAGGCGTGGCGTCACCGCGGCCGTCGGCTCGACCAGGCCCGTCCGGCGCCCCGCCTCCAGCGCCCCCTACGACCTACCACCTACCGCGCCGACTCCAGGAATTCGAGCCGGTTGCCCACGGGGTCCTCGGAGTAGAAGCGCTTGTGGCCCGGCAGGTCGTCGTCCCAGACGACCTGGGCGCCGCGTGCCTCCAGGCGGGCGGCGTACTCCTCGATCCCGGTCACGCGCAGCCCCGGGTGGGCCTTCTTCGCGGGCCGGAAATCCGCCTCGACGCCCAGGTGGAGCTGGACCGGGCCGGCCTGGAACCAGCAGCCGCCGCGCGCCGCGAGGACCGGGGGCTTGGGGATCTCCGTCATGCCGAGCACGTCCCCGTAGTACCTCCGCAACCGGTCCTCGCTGCCGGGCGGGGCGGCGAGCTGCACGTGGTCGACAGCTACGAGCATGGCTTCTCCTTCTCGACGGCAGGCGCGACGAACTCGCGGCCCGGGCACAGACCGAGCGTCCCATCCTGGCTTCATCGGAACCGCCCGCCAACACCTCGGCGAACGGTTCGAACGACGAGCGCCGGATCGCCGAACTGCGGGCGGGCGGGACCGGCTTCGGCTTCCGCCCGTTCCACGCCTCGCGGCCACACCGCGGGGCAGACCGTTTCCTTCTCCGCGGCTCGGCCGTTGGTCCGGGTGTCAATTGTCGTTCCTGTCCGCGAAAGGACAATGATGCGCCCGTTCCACCGCATTGCCCTCGGTGTCAGTAGTTTTGCTCTGGCCCTCTCCCTCCCCGCCGGTGTGGCGGCCGCCGCGAGCGGCTCGTTCGCGTGGGTGGGACCCAACGGCAAGACGTACGCGCTGAAGAACCCGCCGGAAAACAAGTGCCTCGACATGAGCCAGGCGGCGCGCGGCGCGCGCAACGCGACGAAGAAGCCGCTCGCGGTCTACAACGGCAAGCGCTGCCGGGGCCACTTCACGCAGCTCGCCCCCGGACAGGCCGCGCCGGCGGGCGCGCGCTTCGCCAGCGTCATCTTCAATCCGCACTAGGACGCGTTCCGCGAAGTGGTGGCGACGTGGCCGGTGGGGCCCGTCGCCACGGCTTCACCGACCGGGCGGCGTCGTGTGGCCGTCGCCCGCCGGTGCGTTGGCGGTGCCGGTGCGGCCGGCCAGGCGCGGGAAGAGCGCTTCGGCGTTGGTCCGGTTGATGGCGTCGGCCTGGCCGGGGGCGTAGTCGGGGTAGGTCTCCAGGTAGGTGTTGTAGTAGGTGCCCGCTTCTTGGGGTGCGAAGGGCCAGTCACTGCCGTAGAGGACGTGGCCGGGTTCGGCGAAGGCGAGCAGGGCGGGCAGGGCGCTGGGGCTGGCGGACAGCGCGGTGTCGAAGTAGAAGCGCTTGAGGTCGCGCAGCACGGCGTCGGAGTCGCGGTCCGGGTCCACGGCGAGCGGAGCCAGGCCGGAGAAGCGGTAGGCGGCGTAGGGCAGGAAGCCACCGCCGTGGGAGAGGATCACCCGGACGTTCGGGTAGCGGTTCATGACGCCGTTGAGCACCAGGTTGAGGGCGGTGCGGGTGGTGTCGAAGACGAAGTCCGCCAGGGGGGCCGGGGTCCCGGGGAGCAGCGGCATCGGGGGCTGCGCGGGGTGGACGAAGACGTTGGCGTGGCGCCGGTCGAGTTCGGCCCACAGCGTCTCGAAGTCGGGGTTGCCGAGGTAGCGGCCGTGGGCGTTGGACATCAGCACGACCCCGTCGGCGGCCAGGACGTCGAGCGCGTGCACGGCCTCGGCGACGGCGGCGTCGACGTCGGGCAGGGGGACGCTGGCGAAGTGGCCGAAGCGGTCCGGGCGGTCCTTGACGAGTTCGGCGGTGTACTCGTTGACGGCGCGGGCCAGGTCTCGGGCGTCGGCGTCGCCTTCGCCGTCGAGGTGGACGCCGGGCGCGGTGACCGAGAGCACGCCGATGGCGATGCCCTGCTGGTCCATCATCGCGAGGGCGCTGTCGGCGCTCCAGGCGGGGACGGCCCAGCCGCCGGAGTCCAGGCCGCGCGCGGCGAGGGCGTCGGCCCAGACCGGCGGGACGATGTGCTGGTGGACGTCGATGCGGGCGGGGAAGTTCATCGCCAGCTCCTTAGCTCTCTAGTTGTTAGCTTGCTAAGTGTTTCATTGAGTAAGCTAACAATCATGCGAGAGGCGAGCAAGCACGAGGTCGTGGACGACCGGGACGCCACCCCCGACGAAGGTGGCGTCGAGGAGCTGGCGCGCGCCGCTGACCAGCTCTTCTATGCCATGCGGCGGTCGCGGACCGCCACCGCCGGGCGGTCTTCGGCCGGGCTGTCCATGGCGCAGCTGGCGCTCCTCGACCCGCTGGCCGACGACGTGCGGAGCGAGGGGCTGGCCGTCAGCAGGCTCGCCTCCCACGCCGACGTCAGCGTGCCGACCGCGACCCGGATGCTCAAGCAGCTCGAAGCCGCCGGCGTGGTCACCCGGCGCCGCTCCGACCTGGACGAACGCCAGGTCCTGATCCGCCTCACCGAGGACGGCGCCGGCCGGCTCGCCGCGATGCGCACCGAGCTGCGGGCCCGGCAGTCGCGCGCCCTGTCCCGGTTCACGCCCGAGGAGCGCCGCGTCCTCACGACGCAGCTGCACGAACTCGCCGAGCTGATCACCGACTCGATGCCCGGACCGAACCGGTAGGCCCCGGCCGGCACGGGTCCGGGTGCGCGTGCGGCGCGATCCGGCGCGCGCCACAGTGGAGGTGCGGCACGGCATCCGGCATCCGGCATCCGGCATCCGGCATCCGGCATCCGATGGGAGGTGGGCGGACCGTGAGCGGCGACGAAGCGCTGACCACGTACCGGGGCAGGCGGCACTTCGACCGGACCGGCGAGCCGCGGGGCGGGCGGACCCCCTCCGAGGCCGCACCGCACTTCGTGGTGCAGATCCACGACGCCAGCACCCTGCATTTCGACTTCCGGCTGGAGGTCGACGGCGTGCTGAAGTCCTGGTCCGTGCCGAAGGGCCCGTCCGCCGATCCGCACGACAAGCGGTTGGCGATGCCGACGGAGGACCATCCGCTGGAGTACCGGGAGTTCGAAGGCGTCATCCCGGCGGGCGAGTACGGTGCGGGCACCGTGATCGTCTGGGACGAGGGCAGCTACCGCCCGTTGCCGGGGCGCAAGGACCGCGGCCGCACCTTCGGCGAAGCCCTGGAGCGCGGCCACGCCTCCTTCTGGCTCGACGGGAGCAAGCTGCACGGCGGCTACGCGCTCACCCGGTTCCGCGGCGGTGGCGCCGGAGAGCGGGAAGCCTGGCTGCTGGTCAAGGAGAACGACGGGCGGGCCGGGGACCACGGCGCGCCCGACGCGCGACGGGCCCGGTCCGTGCTCAGCGGTCGGACCCTCGGACGCGTGGTCGAGGAGGCGGCCGGGGGCGCGGCAGACCGGTAGCGCGGGTGGCGGGCTGGCGGGCCGCGCCGGCCGCGTGGGGACCGTCGTCTCAGTAGCCGCTGAGCAGGGTCCGCACCCTGCGCAGCGCGTCGGGGCCGACGGTGCTGTGCCAACGCGCCGGATCGGCGGGGCGTCGTCCCCACAGCAGCAGGACGCGTACGGCCGCGTCGCTCTCGATCGTGGCGGGCCCTTCGGGGGCGGCGAGTCGGATGCTGGCGCCGTCCGCGTCGGCCACCACGACGACGTCGTCCGTGCCCGGTGTGCGCAGGCGCCCCTCGACCCGGCCCTCGGGTCCCAGGTCGAGGCCGGTGCGGCCCCGTTTCAGCAACGGTCGACCGACCGACACCACGCTGTGCTCCGTCATCCACGGCTCGTTGAGCGCCTGCACGGCGGTGCGGTCGTCGCCGGTCAGGTCCCAGCGGTGCAGGATGAGTTCCTCTCGAAGGTGCTCCGCGAAGAAGGGCACCTTCACGACCCGGCCGGTCCACTCCACCTCCGTGTCCGGCGAAAGGTCCCGTGCGGCGGCCGCGGCGACCTCGGTGAGCCGTTCGCAGCCGGCCATGAACGCCGCCCACAGGTCGGCGTCGGACATCCGCCGGTAGGGCTCCTCCCGTTCGAAGCCCCGGGTCGCCACCGGTGCGCCGGCGAGGAACGCCCCGAGGACCCGGGCCAGTTCCTCGGCGTTGCCCGTTTGGTGGGCCAGGACGTCGCGCACCGTCCACGCCTCGCACCAGGTGCCGTCGTCGGGCCTACGTGCCTGGACGGCGTGGAGGAACGGCGCCAGTTCCGGCAGGGTGTCGTCGACCTTTGAGGGGATCATGGGCCATGGGTATCCGGACGGGAGCCCTGGCCAAACCACCCGCGTCGGACAGGGCACCGGTGCCGTTCCGTGGTGCGCGGAGTGCGGCATGCCGGCGACGACGTCGCATGGTTCCTGGCCGGGGTGGCGTTGCTCGCCGTGCTGGTCGTCCGAGGCGGTGGGGACGGACGCGCGACGCTCCGGCGCGGGCGGGCACGGGCCGACCGGTCAGCGGTGCGCCGCCGCCCGCACCTCCTCGGCGATCGCCCGGTCCAGCGCGACGCGCACCAGGGCGGAGGCGAAGGCGGCGGCCCGCCCCTTGGGGACCAGTCGCGCGAGCTTCCCCGGATCGTCCGGCAGCCCCAGCCGCTCCGCGCCCTGCACGGCCTTCGGGTCGAGGAACGGGGCGTACTCCGACCAGACGCCCTGCACCTCACGCAGGAAGATCGCGGATCCGGTGGGGCCGACGCCCGGCAGTTCCCGGAGCGTCCGGCGCAGCGCGTCGGCGTCGCCGTCGGCCGTCTCCCGCATCCGCCGCAGATCGCCGCCGTACCTGTCCAGGAGCAGTTCCGCACCCTCGCCGAGTCGGGTGGCGGTGCTCTCGTCGTAGCGTCGGTACCCGCCCGCGTCGAGGGCGTCCACGCGCTGCTGCCAGGTGGCATCGAGCATGCGGCGCGGGGTGCTCAGTCCCGCGTCGCGCAGTGCCCGCAGCGTGGCCACGGCGACCGATGCGCGCATGCGGGTGCTGAGCAGATCGGTCAGCACCGCGAGTTGGTAGAGCGGCTGCGGGGTGTTCCGCAGGAGGATGCCGCTCTCCGCCGCGTACGTCTCGCCGTGGCGTTCCAGCAGGGCTCGGACGAGTTCCCGTTGGCGGGTACCGGATGTGCCGCTCATTGCCGCCCTCCACGCAGTGTGCCGGACCTTCCGCCGCGGCCCTCCGTCAGCAACTTCGCGGCGTGCCCCGCTCCTTCGGCCGTTCCCTTCTCCGTCGCCCCGTCCGCCGCCACGTGGTGCCCTCCGCCGGTCCCTCTGGGAGCCAGGAGCCGTACGGGCGCAGGCTCGTGCGTACGGGTGGCTGCCGCGTGCGTGGGCAGGGACGAGGGCGGGGCCCGGGCACCGGCGTCGTACGGTGGACAGGACGCGCTACCCCATGGACGGAGGTCGCCATGACCGTGCCGCAGCCCCCGGGACCGCCCGGACCCACCCGGCCGGATCCGGTCCCACCCGCACCGGGCCCGAACCCCGGTCCGCCGGGCCCGCAGCCGGGTCCCGCACCCGGGCCCGTCCCCGCGCCACCCGGCCCGGACCCGGTGCCGCCGTCCCCGCCGCGGCCCGAACCGGACCCCGTGCCGCCCGTCCCGACCCCACCGACGCCGGGACCCACTCCTGGCCCGGCCCCTGACCCGCGGCCCGCCTCCGCCACTCCACGGCGCCGCGAGCCCGGCTCCGGCTCCGGCTCTCCTGGGTGATCCCGCACGACG
Organism: Streptomyces sp. x-19; assembly: GCF_046549115.1. Taxonomy (NCBI): domain Bacteria; kingdom Bacillati; phylum Actinomycetota; class Actinomycetes; order Kitasatosporales; family Streptomycetaceae; genus Streptomyces; species Streptomyces sp. x-19. The sequence goes on from NZ_JAJPWK010000008.1 coordinate 227,345, forward strand.
CGTCATGTCCCGTCATGGCGCGGATCGCCCCGGGCTAGAACGCCCGGGCATGCAGCGCGGGCCGGGGTCCGCTGACGCGGTACGTCCGGCCCGTGCTGCGGGACGTCAGTGTTGGGGGTGGGGGTGTGCGTGGAACAGGGACCGCCGGTGCTTGGTGGTCGTGCCCCGGGTGAGTCGACCGGCCGTCATGCGCAGTTGGATGGCGTGGACGACTTCGACGGCCCCCAGGACGATGGCCATGATGCCCACGACCACGGTCAGGGCGGCGATCGATCCGAACGGCGAGACGATCAACACGATGCCTGCCAGCAGGGTGATGATGCCCAGGAACAGCTGCCAACCACGCGCGGGCATCTCGGGGGACGAACCCGCGGCCGCCGTCATCATGATGCCGCGCAACAACCAGCCGAAGCCGATCCACAGGGCGAGCAGCAGGATCGACTGCAGCGTGCCGCGGAAGCAGACGAGTCCGAGCAGGAGGGAGAGCGCGCCCGTGATGAAGTGCAGGGCACGCAGGTGTCCGGGCACGTGCACGCCGAACGCCGCGGCCAGTTGGAAGACGCCGCTGACCACCAGGAAGATGCCGAAGACGACTCCGACGACGTGCAGGGTCCGGCCCGGCCAGGCCAGGACGACGACGCCCAGGGCGATCGACGCCAGGCCGATGGTCAGCAGGGCCTGCCAGCCGAGGTTCGCCATGGCGCCCAGCGCTTCGCCCGCGGGGCCGGTTGGTTGGGCGTGGGGCTGGCTGTTGCCCGAAGATGCTGAGGGTGATGTCATACCGCCCGCCTTTCTCATGGACCAGCACGGTCGGGTCACGTCATGTCCATCGTCACCCCATCGGCCCCGTACCGCTCGCGGGGAAGGCCGCCCCAGGCATGGACGCCCCCACTCGCGGTGTCCGGGCGCCCCGCTGGAGGGCGCAGCGTGCCCGCGCGACTCCGGCCCGTGGTCGTGACGCCGGGCACCCCTCGTGGTGACGCCGGGCGGCCGGGGGCAGGCGCCACGCGCCGTTCCGCGGGACTCCGGAGGTCAGGACGGCCACAGCCGTACGGGAAGCGAGCCCACGCTGCTGGCGACGAAGCCGGCGTGGCGGGGCAACGCGTCTTCCGCGACGGCGAGTTCCAGATCGGGGAAACGGCGGAAGAGTCTCTGGAGCGCGGTTTCCGCCTCCAGGCGGGCCAGCGGCGCTCCCAGGCAGTAGTGGGCGCCGTGCCCGAGCGAGAGGTGGCGCACCGCGTCGGGCCGACCGGGCCGGGTGACGTCGAAGCGGTCGGCGTCCGGCCCGTGGGCGGCCGGGTCCCGCCCGGCGGCGGAGTAACCGGCGAGCACCGGGGTGCCCTTCGGGACGACCGTTCCGTCCAGGGTCAGGTCCCGCACGGGATAGCGGAACGGGAAGTAGCTGACGGGCGCGTCCCACCGCAACGTCTCCTCGACCACGTCGCCCCAGGTCACCCGCTCGCTGAGCGCGAGCTCCAGTTGGTCACGGTGGCCGCACAGGGCCCGTACGGCGTTGGTGATCAGGTTCAGCGTGGTGTCGTGCCCCGCGACGATCATCAACAGGAGCGTGCCGATCAGCTCCGGCCCGCTCAGCCGGTCGCCGTCGTCGTCCCGGGCGGCGATGAGCGCACTGGTGAGGTCGTCCCCGGGATGCCGGGCCTTGGCCGCGACGAACTCGCCGATGACGGCGACGAACTCGTGGTTGGCGGCGATCGCCCGCTGTGACCCGATGTCGGTGGTCACCACCTCCACGGACAGCTCGTGGAGCCGGTCGCGGTGGGCGAGGGCCACACCGAGCAGTTCGCTGATGACCCCCATCGGCAACGGCAGTGCGAAGTGACGACGCAGGTCGGCGACTCCCCCACCGGCCCGGGCGGCCCCTGCCAGGTCGTCGAGCAGGGAGTCCGTCAACTCGTCGACACGGAACTGGAGTTCGGCCACCCTCCGGGCCGTGAAGGAGCGGCTCACCAGCGACCGCAGACGCCGGTGGTCCTCGCCGTCCGCGGTGGTCATGCTCCGCACCGTCGCGAAGGTCCGCAGCGGCCAGCCCTCGGGGATCCTGCCCTCGCTCAGGGCGGTGAAGTGCCTGGCGTCCTTGGCGACGTCGGGGTGGCCGAGGAACTCCTTGAGCGCCGCGTGCCCGAGCACGGCCATGCCCTCGATCTCCCCGGGCAGCACCACGGGGGCGACGGCACCGTGCGCGAGCAGTCGGGCGTTGTCGGCATGCGGGCAGCCGCCGGAAGGATCCATGCGGTGCGGCGGCCCGACGGGCGCGATGTCCTCCACCTGGTGACTCCTTTTCGGCTGGCCGGTCATGACGCTGCTTCAGGAGGAGATTAGGGGAGGCTGGTCTCGCTGTGGAGTGGGCGGCAGAGTCGGTGCGGTGAGCCGGGGGGACTGGAATTGGCGGGTGATCCGGTGCCGTCCGCCCCTGGGACGGGTGGGCGCCGGGACCGCCCCGCCCCATCGATCCGCTTTCCCCGGCCGGCGAAACCACAGTTCATCAGGGGTGCGTCAAGAGGGGCGGGCGCTTGTTGCGGGCCGCTGGTGCATGGCATTCGATGGGGCTGTGAACGGTGTCCGGCTTCTCTTCGACCACCCGCCCCATCCCCAGGGTCCGCGGCACGCTGTGCGCTGCCTGAGGACGTCCGGGTCCTGCTGAGGCGCGTTCCGCGGCCCTGCGGGACGTCGTGAGCGACCGCGGCGGCGTCCTCGCCCCGCGTTCCGTGCGGGAACGGCCTGCCGTTCACCTCAACTGGGCAGTCGAGTCCACCCAGTTCGCCGACGAGCCGCCGACCGCGGCCGGTGCGCCACGCGACACCGCGTGAGTCGGCACGCCAGCCTCACCCAACCCACCCGAACCGGCCCCTACGGCCCGTTCGGGCCATGCGACCAGCGCATCGACCACCACGCCCGGGCGAACCCCGTCCGGCAGGCTGGTCCGCGCGCTGCGCGACACCCACGAGGAACTCCTGTGATCGAACTTTCGTCCCGTCAGCTTCCGCACCTGAACGCCTGGTTGGCGGACGGGCCTCCTGGCGCGATCGCACTGGCGGAACACGCGCTCCTCACCCGCACCGGCCACTGGTGGGCCGACCGGGCGCACGACCCGCGTGCCGTGGTGGTTGCCTGTGCCGACCACGTGCTGTTCCGGGGCGACCCCACGGCGCTCGCGCCGCTCGCACTGGCCAGGTTCGCCGCGCACTACGCCCAGGCACCCGCCCGTTTCCTGCCCCTGCTGGGCAGTGCCTTCGACCTGCTGGTGCCCTGGGAGCGCATGGTGTATCTGTTGCGCGAACCCCAGGCAGTTGTGCGCCCGCCGCGTGGCGTGACGGTGCGCCGGCTGGTCGCTCAGGACGCCGAGGCGCTGGGCGCGCTGAGCGCACCGGGCGTGGACGTCTCCTGGGTCCATGCCAGTTGGGGTGGTCCGGTGGAGCTGGCCGCCTCCGGACACTGTTGGGGTGCGTTCCGGGACGGGGGCCTCCTCGCCGTCGCCTGTACGTATTTCCGCGGGACCGGGTACGAGGACATCGCCTGTGTGACACTGCCGGCGCACCGCCGGCAGCGGCTCGCCCTCGCCTGCGTCACCGCACTGTGCCGGGACATCACTGCGCGCGGACACCTGCCGAGTTGGACCTGCTCCCGTGACAACCGCGCCAGTCGCCTCCTGGCCTGGACGGCCGGTTTTCGCCTGGCGGACGAGTACGTGCACTACGCCGTCGGGCAGCCGGTTCGGCCCGCGGTCGGGCTGGTCGGCTGAGAGGTGGTGCCGGCGGCGGCTCGCTGGCGCACGGGAACAATCAAGGAAGCGTCAGGGATGCCCCTGACCGCGCAAGGGAAGCGCCAACGACCCCGCGCCGGCCGCGCAGCTGCGCTTTCGATGGAGCGGTGAGGACGTGGCGCGGGTTTCCGCGTCACGGAGAGCCGTGGCGCACGTCGACGTCCCACGGGACGAGGAATGGGGAGCTGACCGATGAGCAGGCCGGGCGGGCGCGTCGTGGTGGGCGTGAGCGGTTCGCTGGGAAGTCTGACCGCTCTGCATCGGGCCGCCGCCGAGGCCCGCGTCAGGAACGCCGCCTTGTGCGCCGTGCTGGCCTGGGAGCCGCCGGGCGGCAACATCCCTCATCGTGGCGGGCCCGGCCCGACGTCCACCGCTGCCTGGCGCAGCATGGCGGTCGACCGGCTCACCGAAGCCCTCGACGACGCGTTCGGCAGCGCCGGGCCCGGTGTGCCGTTGGAGCGGATCGTGGTGTGCGGCAAACCGGGGGCGGTCCTGGTCGCGGTCGCCGACCGCGTCGAGGACCTACTGGTCGTCGGGGCCGGTCCGCGCGGCCGGCTGCACCGCGCGATGTGGCCCTCCGTAGGGCGGTACTGCCTCGCGCGCTGCTGCTGCCCGGTGCTGGCCGTGCCGCCGTCTCCACTTCACCGCACGCTGCACGCCGTGCACCGCCGCAATGCCTGGAACCTCCCCTTGCGGACCCAGGGGTTGACGGAGAGCCGCTGAGCCGGAGCGCGTCCGGCCTCCGTTGCCGGTCGTTTCACCGGGGGTTCACGGGAGTCGGCGCAGATACGGGTCGGTGGGCCGGTGGGGCACGAGGCGGATCCGGGCGTCGACGACGGTGCAGCCGTCCGACCGGGCGAGCACCGGGGTGCATTCGGCTTCGGCGAGTTCGGACAGGTCGGCCATCTGTGAGAGCCGGGCCAGGAGGTCCTTCAGGGCGGCCGGGTCGACCGGTGCGGCGCCTCGGTGGCGGAACGGCGCGGGTGCGCAGCGGGGCGCGGTGAGCAGTTCGTCGACGTCGGTGTCGGTGAGGGGTGCGAGGCGGGTGGCGTGGTCGGCCGGGAACGCGGTGGTGGTGCGGGCGGTTCCGAAGACGACCAGGGCGCCGAAGACCTCGTCCCGGACCACCCCGGCCATGAGCTCCACGCCCCGTTCCGCCATGGGCCGCACCAGCGCACCGGTCATCGCCGTACCGAGCTGGGCGGTGAGGTCGCGGTAGGCGGTCCGTACGGCGTGCCGACCGCGGAGGTCGAGGAACCCCACGACCGCTGTCCCCGGGTCGCGACGGTTCCAGCGTGCGGTCGTCGGGCCGCTCCGGGCAGGGGCCGACCGGCCGGGGGCGGCGGACCGCGGGCCCGTCGGCGCGTTCGAACGGATCGCCCAAGGGCGCGCTCCTGCCCGATCCCTGGCCAAGGGCGCGGTTACCCTGCCCGGACGCTGATCGGCCACCCCGAAACCCGAACCGGCGGCACCCCACCCGGCGCCCACCGGCCGTCCACGAAAGGCCCCCTCATGACCGCAGCGCAGACCACCACGCTCGGGCCGGAGAGCGACCTGCCCGACGTCTTCGAACTCGCGCAGCAGCTGCGCGTGGACTCGGTGCGCGCCAGCACCGCCGCCGGCTCCGGACACCCCACCTCAAGCCTGTCCGCGGCCGATCTGATGGCTGTCCTGATGACCCGTCACCTGCACTACGACTGGAACGCGCCCGACAATCCGGCCGGCGACCACCTGGTCTTCTCCAAGGGGCACGCCTCTCCGCTGCTGTACGCGATGTTCAAGGCCGCCGGTGCCGTCACCGACGACGAGTTGATGACGACGTACCGCCGGTTCGGCCACCGTCTCCAAGGCCACCCCACTCCCGTGCTGCCGTGGGTTGACCTGGCCACCGGGTCCCTCGGGCAGGGCATCGCCTACGGCGTGGGCATCGCGCTGGCCGGCCGGGACCTGGAGAAGGAGCCCTACCGGGTGTGGGTGCTGTGCGGGGACAGTGAGATGGCCGAGGGGTCCGTGTGGGAGGCCCTCGACAAGGCCGGGCAGCACCGGTTGGCCAACTTCACCGTGCTCATCGACGTCAACCGGCTCGGCCAGAGCGGACCCACCGAGCTGGAGTGGGACACCGCCGCCTACGCCCGCCGGGTGGAGGCGTTCGGGTGCCGGGCGCTGGTGATCGACGGGCACGACGTGGCGGAGATCGACCAGGCCCTGACCACGGCAGCGGACGGCCTGGCCCCCACCGTGATCGTCGCCAGGACCGTCAAGGGCCGCGGCGTGGCCGAGGTGGCCGACAAGGAGGGGTGGCACGGGAAGGCGCTGCCCAAGGACCTGGCCGAGCGGGCCGTGGCCGAGCTGGGCGGCATCCGTCACCTGCGCGTGCGCGGCCCCCGACCGCCGGACGCGGTGCCCGCCCCCGTGCCGTCGACCGACCCCGTCGAGTTGCCCCGCTTCGACGTCGGCGACGCCGTCGCCACCCGCGTCGCGTTCGGCCGGGCGCTGGCCGCCGTCGGCGCCCGGCCGAACGTCGTCGCCCTGGACGCCGAGGTCGGCAACTCCACCCACGCCGAGGACTTCGCGAAGGCCCACCCCGAGCGGTACTTCCAGACCTACATCGCCGAACAGCAGATGATCGCCGACGCCGTCGGCATGGCCGTGCGCGGCTACCGCCCCTACGCCACCACCTTCGCCGCGTTCCTGACCCGCGCCCACGACTTCATCCGCATGGCCGCCGTCTCCCAGATCACGATGGCGCTGTGCGGCACCCACTGCGGCGTCGAGATCGGCGCCGACGGCCCCTCCCAGATGGGCCTCGAAGACCTCGCCATGATGCGCGCGGTCCACGGTTCGACCGTCCTGTACCCCAGCGACGCCACCTCCGCGGCGGCCCTGACCGCGACCATGGCCGATCTCGACGGCATCTCCTACCTGCGCACCACCCGCGGCGCCTACCCGGTCCTCTACGACAGCGACGAGACGTTCCCGGTGGGCGGTTCCAAGATCCTCCGCCACAGCGAGCAGGACCGGGTCACCCTGATCGGCGCCGGCGTCACCCTGCACGCCTGCCGGACCGCCGCCGAACACCTCGCCGCCGACGGCATCGAGGCCCGCGTCATCGACCTGTACTCCGTCAAGCCCCTCGACGCCGACGCCCTCGCGCGCGCCGCCCGGGAGACCGGAGCCCTGGTGGTCGTCGAGGACCACCACCCCGAGGGCGGGATCGGCGAGGCCGTCCTGTCGTCGCTCGCCGCCACCGGCGACCATCCCGCCTTCGCCCATCTCGCCGTCACCGACCTGCCGGGCTCCGGCACCACCGACGAGCTCCTCGACGCGGCCGGCATCTCCCACGCCCACGTCGCCCGGGCCGCGCGGGCCCTGCTGCGGTCGTAGTCCCGCACGGCGTCGGTGGCGCGCGGCGGCCCTCAGCGGTGCCTCGCGCCACCGGCCGCGTCGGTGCGCGGTCCGGGCGGGAAATTCACCGCGCGCACACGTTGTGCAGCCTCCTGGAGGCCGGGCCGGAGGGCCGTCATCAGCGGCTTATACTCCCCTGCGGGTCTTCGACGGGGGGTACACACGGCCGTGCAGCAGCTTCGATTGGCTCTCCTCGGCCCGCTCCAGGCATGGCGCGGCGACGTGCCGCTGGCCCTCGGCCCGGTGCGTGAACAGGCACTGCTCGCGGCGTTGTTGCTCCGCCCCGGCACGACGGCCAGCCGACAGCAGCTCCTCGACGGCGTGTGGGGCACGGAACAGCCCGGGACCGGCGCCAAGGTCCTGCCGGTCTACGTCCACCGACTGCGCAAGTGCCTGGACGGCGCCGGCGGCGGCCCGGCGGATTCCGTGATCCTCACGGACCGCGGGGGCTACCGCTTCGTCCCGCGGAACGTGTGGGTGGACGCGGCACGCATGGCGGAGCTCGCCGCCGAGGCGTCGGCGGCACGGGTCGGCGGCGATCTGGAGGCCGCGGCGGATGCCTGGTCCCGGTCGCTGGAACTGTTCCGCGGCGAGCCGCTGGCCGGGATTCCCGGGCCGTTCGCGCAAGGGGAACGACTGCGGCTGACGGAATACCGCCTGGCCCTGGTCCAGGACAAGCTGGACTGCGAACTGCGCCTGGGCCGGCAGGTGGCCGCGATCGGCGAACTGTTCGCGCTGACGGAGGCGCACCCGTACCACGAGGCGCTGGCCGCCCTGTTGATGCGCGCCCTGTACGTCGGCAATCGGCAGGCCGACGCCCTGGAGGTCTTCGCCAAGGTGCGCCGTCGTCTGGTGGCGGACCAGGGGGCGGAGCCGGGCGCCGAACTGCGGCAGGTGCACGAGGCGGTGCTGCGCGGCGACGACGCGCAGCTGATCGGCACCGCCGTACGGCCGGAGCACCGGCGTCCGCAGACTGCGCACCCCGTGGGCACCCGACGGGAACGCCGCGTGCGCAACGAACTTCCGGTCGGCGTGGGGAACTTCATCGGCCGGGACCGGGAGCTCGCGCTCCTCGGCGCGCCGGCGGCCGACGAGGGGGGCGTGACGGTCCGCGCGGTGGACGGCATGGCCGGGGTCGGCAAGACCGCGCTGGTGGTGCGCGCGGCCCGGGCGGGCCGGGAGCGGTATCCGGACGGCTGCCTCTTCGTCGACCTGCACGGGTACCGCGAGGATCGCGGGGCGTCGGGTCCGCAGCGGGTGCTGCGCCGGCTGTTGCGGGCGGTCGGCGCCGACGAGGGCGAGGACTGTGAGGACCTGGACGAGTTGGCCGCCTCCTGGCGGACGGCCACCGCTGCCCTGCGGCTGCTCGTGGTGCTCGACGACGCGTCCGGCGCCGAACAGGTGCGTCCGCTGCTGCCCGCCGGCCCCGGCAGCATGCTGCTGGTGACCAGTCGTCAGCGGCTGACCGGTTTGGACGTCGACCGCAGGGTCTCGCTGGCGCCGCTCGACATGGACGACGCGGTGGGGCTGCTCAGCCGCATCGTGGGCGGCGCGGGGCCCGCGCACGAGGACGACACGATCCGCCGGCTGGCCGGCCTGTGCGACCAGCTGCCGCTGGCCCTGCGGATCGCCGGCGCGCGGTTGCAGAACCGTCCGACGTGGGCGCTGCGCTCCCTGGTGGACCGGTTGGCGGACGACGAGCGGCGGCTCGGCGAACTCTCGGTCGAGGACCGCAGCGTGGAGGCCGCGTTCCAGCTCTCCTACGACCAACTGCCGGTCGCCGCACAGCGTGCGTTCCGGGCCCTGGGACTGTCGCCCACCGTGGAGCTCGACGCGGTGGCGTTGGCCGCGATGCTCGACTGGACGCGGCCGGAGGCCGAGCACGTCCTGACGAGCCTGGTCGATGCGAGCCTCGTCCAACAGGTGGCGGCCGACCGCTACCGCTTGCACGACCTGGTCGCGGTGTACGCGCGACGGGTCGCGGCCGGGTTCCCCGCGGAGGTCGCGGCGGTCCGGGACGGGGTGTTCCGGTTGTACGTGGCCGCCGCCCGGCGTTCGAGCGACTGGGGGCCGTCCGCCTTCCCGACCGGTCCGACGCCGGGGAGCGCGCCGTTCGCCGACTGGGAGGAGGCGACGAACTGGCTGGACGCGATGGGTGCCGAGCTGGTCGACGTGGTCGGGCACGCGGTGGGCGTGGGCAAGCTGGACGAAGCCTGTTGGCTCGCCGAGGGGCTGTTCGACTACCTCACCCGGCAGGGCCGGTTCCACGAGTGCCGCACCACCCTGGAGACGGTACTGCCCCTGGTCACCGTGGTCGCCGACCGACGGATGGCCTCCGAAATCCGCACCTGCCTGGGAATGCTGTACGGCCTGCAGGGCCGGTACGCCCAGGCCCACCCCTGGCTGACACAGGCCCTGGAGATCAGCCGCAGCTCCGACGACCTGCTGGAACAGGCCAGAGCCCTGGGCAACCTCGGAACGTTCGCCAACCTCCAGGGCCAGGTCACCGATTCCATGGGCCACTTCGCCGAAGCCGCCGAGATCGCGGGGAAGTTGGACGACGCCTGGCTCACGGCCGTGGTCACGGCGACCGTCGGCGACATGCACCACCAGCTGGGCGAGCACGACCGGGCGTACGAGTGCTACACCGAGGCGATCGTCCTTGCCGAGCGGGTCGAAAGCCCACGGCTGCTCGGCAAGACGCTGCTCCGCCTGGGAATCCTCCATCTCGACCTCGGCCGGGCCCGGGACGCCGTCGACGCGTTGAGCCGGGCCGCGGACCTGGCCGTCCGTCTGAGGGACGTGCCGCTCTACGCGGCCGTTCTCGGGAAGTCGAGCACCGCCGAGGCGTGCCTGGGCGACGTGGAGCAGGCGGCCGAGCTCGGCCGTCTGGCGCGCGGGGCGCTGAACGGGCAGATCGACGTGGCGTCCGAGGCGCTCCGCACCCGGCTGGTCTGGAACGACGTCGCGGCGGAAGACCTCGCCGGGTCGCGCGAGTTCTTCGAGCGGTCGGTGGCCCTGCCCGATGCCGGCGCCAACCGTGCACGGATCTCCTCCTTCCTGGACGGCATTCGCCGCCAACGGGACGCGCGGGGGCCGGACTTCTAGCCTCCCGTTCGGCATCGGCCTGGCTCCCTCAAGTTCTCGGGTCTTCCTGCATCGCACGTCAGCGACGCTGACGGTGACCGTTGACATCGCGATGACATGGTGATGACTTCGCTGGTGGTGCGGCCGTCGGAGCCGCGCGCGCGGCGGCAATGTGCGGGGCGGCGCAGGCGCGGGCGGGCCTCGGCTCGTCCTGCTCGGGGCGCCGCGGGCGCGGCGGGGCGGTGTCTGCCGCAGGAGCGGTCGGTCCGGCGATTGCCCCCAGCGGAGATCAGGCTCTCCTCCGTCTGCCGTCGATTGGCCCGACAGGGTGGTCGAGGCACTCGCCGACGCCATGCGCCCCGGGAACGGTGGTGGCGGCTGCTACCTTCGCGAACTGGTTGAGAGCCCCAGGCAATGACGTCGAGGCGGACCATGGTTGTGAGCGGAGGCAACGGTGACTGACGCGAGGGATGTTCCGGACGTGCTGATGGACAACCGCTTCAAACGCCGGAGCTTCCTGGCATCGGCCGCCGTCGCGGCCGCCACACCGGTCGCGGCCGCCGGTGCGGCGCAGGCCGCCGAACTCCCGGTGGACGGGCCGCCCATCGCTCCCGGTCCGGGCTCCGGGACCGTGGGACGCCTCCTCGCCGTTCCCCAGGAGGCCCGCGGGGTGGCCTGGATCCGGGACTCGCTCCAGGTCGCCGTGGCACTCGAACTCGCCACGATCCCGCCCTATTTGTGCGCCTGGTGGTCCATCAAGGACCGACGCAGCGAGGCCGCCCGTTTGATCCGACGCATCGTCGGCGACGAGATGTTCCACTTGGGCCTGGTGTGCAACCTGTTGGTTGCGGTGGGCGGACGGCCGAGGGTCAGGGACGCCGCACCCGACTTTCCCGGCCCCCTGCCCGGCGGTGTGCGCGCCGATGTGACCGTGTACCTGGCGGGGCTCAGCAAGGCGTTCGTGCGCGACGTGATGATGGCGATCGAGGAGCCGGAGGCCCCGCTCGCGCAACGTCTGGACGAATCCCTCAGCGTGGGGGTCTTCTACGGCGAGCTGCAGAGGGCGTTCCGCAGCGTGGATCCCGAACTGTCCACGCGGGAGCAGTTGTCCAAGCACATCGGCTCGGACGTGCTGCGGCCCGTCGCGAACCTCGACGACGTCGAGTGGGCCATGGAGATGATCAAGGAACAGGGCGAGGGCACCGCCAGTTCCCCGTCCGACACGTTCGAGGACGACCATCCGGCCCACTACTACGCCTTCGGCGAGATCTACCACGGCCGGCGGTTGCGCAAGGACCGGGGCAGGTGGCGGTTCACCGGCGCGCCCGTGCCGTTCCCGGAGACCCGCCCCATGGCGCGGGTGCCGGAGGGGGGCTGGCACCGTCCGCCGGAGCACGTGCGGCGCCTGCTGCACCGCTTCGACGCCAACTTCCACGCCGTGCTCAGCTCTCTGGAACGCGCCTGGGACGGCGGCGGCCACCGTGCCCTGGGCGCGGCGGTCCACGCCATGCACGGGCTGGAGACCCCCGCGGTGGAGCTGATGGAGATCGAGCGTCCCGACGACCCGGGCACCTACGGTCCCGAGTTCCGGCCGTTCCCGGACCGGCGCGCCCTCTGACCGGCGCGCCTGGACCGGCGTCGCGCAGCGCCCGTGCCGCACCGACTGCGGCACCGGGCGCTGCCGCGCGGAGGGCGGGGCGCCGGCCCGGCCGTCCACTCGGCCGTCACCGGCCGCCGGCGAGGCGTCGCTGTTCGAGGTAGATGCCGGTGAAGACGGCGACCTTGGCGCGCAGGACCCACGGGTCGAAGGGCTTGCCGATGTAGTCGACGGCGCCGGCGGCGTATCCGCGGGCGGAGTGCTCGGGGTCGGTGCCCATGGCGGTGAGGAAGACGATGGGCACGTCGTGGGTGCGGGGACGTCGTTTGATGTGGGCGGCGGTTTCGTAGCCGTCCATGTCCGGCATCTGGACGTCCATGATGATCACGGCGAAGTCGTCGTGGTCGAGCAGGGCCTTGAGGGCCTCGCGGCCCGAGGGGACGGCGACCAGTTCCTGGTCGAGGGTGGACAGGACGGCCGTCATGGCCAGCAGGTTGTCGGGCTGGTCATCGACGATCAGGACCTTGGGCATGGCCCGAGACGCCGCGGGTACGACGGCGACGGCGGCCTGCTGCACGTTTTCGACCGCGTCCAACTGGCGCTCCAGGAGGGCGCAGCGCTGTTCGGCCTCGTCGCGCCGCTTTTGCGCCTCGTGCAACTGGGCGGACAGCCGGGTCACCTCGTCGTGCAACTGGTCGCGTTCGTGCAGCAGCTCCGTGACGTCGGGGTTGGCCGCGGCCAGGCGTTCGGCCCGCTGTCGTTCCGCGCTCCATTCGGCTTCCAGTTGGTTCAGGCGCACCTCCAGGTCGGCGATGCGGTGCTTGCGGTCCAGTAGGGCGTCACCCAGCGCGTCGCCGCGGGCGGTCGAGCGGCGCGAGACGCGGTCCGCCTCGGCGAGCTGCTGTTCGAGCACCTCGACCGCGTGCCGGGGCGAACCGCTGGTTTCCACCGCCGTCCGGTGCAGCCGCCTCACCAGTTCGATGGCGTCCGGGGTGGCGGCCATACCGCGGTGCTCGGCGACATCGGTGAAGAGGTCCATCACCACCTCCCACGGTGGGATGCGGGAACCGCCGAGGTAGCGGGAGAACGTGCCGGCGTCGCGCACCCGTCGGGCGGCATAGCGGCGCACCGAGACCTCCAGGCCCTCGAACAGCTCCCGCAGTGCGACGGCCAACGCTCGGGACTCCGGCGTCAGGTGCTCGCCGAGCGGGCGCAGCTCACCCACGGACGCTTCCGCCGTTCACCCGTTCCGTGCCCGCCTCCGGTCGGCCGGTGGCGGCATCCGGGGCGATGGCCCGGTTGCACAGCGGCAGGGCCGCTCCGGCGGCGGCGAGCCCGGCGAGGATGCCGCGCGCCGTTCCGTCGCCGGCCAGCACCGATAACAGGCCGACGCCGACTCCGGTCAGCGCCGCGAGCAACAGCACCAGTGCCGCCCGCACCGACACAAGCGAACGATCCATCCCTGCCCTCCTTCACCCGCCACAGGGCGGACGGGGGCGGCGGGCCCCGGGTGGGCCGCCTCGCCCTGCGCCACACAATGGCGCCCGGTGAACCCGTTGCGCCAGGCAACCGAAGAAACGGCAACGGCAGCCGCCCGTTGCGGTGTCGTACGACGCCCCCGCAACGCGTCACCTGCGCAGATCGGGGGCGCCCTGCCGGTGGTGGCGTTGCGGCAACGCCCAGGTGGTGGTGGGCGTGGTGTTGACGCTCGCTGCGGGCCCGCGTCGCGCGTCTGTCGAGGGCGTCTGACGTCGTGGAGCGCGGGGGCCGCTCCACGACCGGGCGGTGCGGGGGAACTTCGACGCGACGGCGGGGTCAGCCGCCCGCGGTCACGGCCTTGAGTTCGGCGAGCAACTCGCGGATGAGGTGCGTCAAGTCCCCTTCGCCGCCCTCTTCGATCCAGCGCTCGAACGCGATCTTGAACACCGCGACCGCCGCCTCGGCCGTCAGGCGCGCGGTCGGCTCGCCGACGCCGCGGCGGCGCAGGATGTCGGTGAGCGCCCCGGACAACGAGGCGAGCTTGATGAGCTCGCGTTCGCGGAGTTCGGCGTTGGCGACGATGACGGCCTGCCGCCGGCTGACGTGGTCGAAGCGGCCCTGGAACTGCGCAGCTGCGGCTTCGAGGGCCCCGGTCACCGCGTCGATCGGTGCGGCGGCGTCGGGCGCCTCGGAAACGGTGTGCACGAACAGGTCCTGGAGGGAGCTCGATCCGGCGAACAGGACCTCGCGCTTGTCGGGGAAGTGCCGGAAGAACGTCCGCTCGGTCAGTCCCGCCCGCTTGGCGATCTCCGCCACGGTGGTCTGTTCGTATCCGCGCTCGGTGTAGAGCTCCAGTGCCGCCTGCTCAAGTCGGCCACGTGCGTTGGGCTCCCATCGACTCATGCTGGGCATCCTACGCGATGACAGGGACTGACATCACCGTGGTACTGTTGATGACAGTCACTGACATCGTTCGACCCTCGGCGATCTTTGTCGACGAGGGCGAGACCACTAGGAGTTCCCCTCATGCGCGTATTCGTCACGGGCGCCTCCGGGTTCATCGGTTCCGCCGTCGTCCCCGAGCTCATCGGCGCGGGTCACCAGGTCGTCGGGCTCGCCCGCTCGGACGCCGCGGCCGACGCCTTAACGCACGCCGGTGCCGAGGTGCACCGCGGCGAACTCACGGACCTCGACAGCCTGCGGGCGGGCGCCACCGCCGCGGACGGCGTCATCCATCTCGCGTTCATCCACGACTTCTCACAGTTCCGGGAGGCGGCGCGCACCGATCTCTGCGCCGTCGAGACCCTCGGCGCCGCCCTGGAGGGGTCCGGCCGGCCCCTGGTCATCGCCTCCGGCACGCTGGGGATCAGCGAAGGGCGGTTGGCGACCGAACGGGACGCCCCCGCCCCGACCGCGGGCCCCCGGGCCGCCGCCGCACAAACCACGCTCGCCCTGGCCGCGCAAGGGGTCCGCTCGTCGGTGCTGCGACTGCCGCCGTCGGTGCATGGTGAGGGCGATCACGGCTTGGTCCCGTCCCTCATCGCCACCGCCCGCGAGAAGGGTGCCTCCGGCTACGTCGGCGACGGGTCCAACCAGTGGTCCGCCGCGCATCGCAGCGACGTCGCCCGACTGTTCCGGCTGGCGCTGGAAGGTGCCCCGGCGGGGTCCGTGCTGCACGGCGTCGCCGAGCAGGGGATACCGGTCCGCACCATCGCCGAGGCGATCGGCCGGCACCTCGACCTGCCCGCCCTCCCCGTCTCCCCCGAGTACGCGGAGCGGCACTTCGGCTGGCTCGGGGCCTTCCTCGGGGCTGACGCAGCGGCCTCCAGCGCACTGACCCGCGAGCTCCTGGGGTGGCGGCCGACCCATCACGGGCTCATGGAGGACTTGGAACAGGGGCACTACTTCCGGGATGCCACGAGCCGTTCCACCGTGGCGTAGCGGACGCCCTCAGGCCGGTCCACCGCGACTGCCGCCGCCACTAACACTGTCACCGCCCGGCAAGAGGCGGGCACGCAGCGCCTCCCGCACGCGCGGAGCCCCGTGGCGCGTGCGGGAGGCGGGTCACCGTCGGGTCAGTCGGTGCAGGTGTCGAGCATCGAGCCCAGCGCCTTCTTCTCGTCGTCGGTGCTGGTCAGCTTCCAGACGGACTTGATGTGGGTGTAGTCCTTGGCGTAGGTGCACCAGAAGGTGTGGTTGGTCGGCTTCCAGTCGGCGGGTCCGCTGTCGCTCTTGGAACTGTTCGAGGATTCCGAGGCGATGAGCAGCTGCGGGTCCTTCAGGTCGTTGCCGAACGCCTTGCGCTGGTCGGCGGTCCAGGTGTCGGCGCCGGACCGCCAGGCTTCGGCGAGCGGAACCATGTGGTCGATGGTGGCCTGGGCGACGTCGGTGACGGTGGCGTCGTCGTAGGCGGAGTACCACGAACCGCTGGCCGGCTGGCAGCTGCCCGGCTTGTCCTGGACGTCCTTGCCGTCGCGGGCGAGGACGTCCTGACGCGTGGTGCAGCCGTCGGGCTGCTTGGCCCATATGGAGAACTTGTCGCGGGCGTAGCCGTCCATGGAGTGCGGAGTGCCTACGGTCAGCGCTGCCAGCTCGCTGCGCGCGGTGGAGGTCGACGGTGGTGCCGGCGGCTCGGCGAGCGCCGGGGCGGCGGCCAGGCCGACCACTATCACGGCGGCGGCGGACAGCCCGAGGGCAGCACGAGGCATCAAGATCTCCTGAAATGTGGGGGGTTGGAGAGACGCCTTTCGAGGAAACCGCACTGCCGCATTGAACGCTACGCGCGTTGAATGGACATGACAATGTCTTTCCCCGCCCATTACCAACTCTTGAACACCGGGGTGCGGGCCCGTCACGCCAACCCCACCCCAAGGCCGCCGACTTCGAACGCACCGCCCGTCCGGGAGGAGCGACGTCATGTCAACGGCCTTGGGAAAAACTGGTGTTCGCGGCGGGGTGCCCTCCGGACTCCCGCCCCGTTTCCGCGGCCGGAGGTGCGGCACCGGGCGGAAGAGGGCCGGCGCCCCGGTTCACCGGCCGGCGGACGGAGGTCAGCCTTGCTGCACGGGGACGACGACCAGTTCGGCGATGTTGACGTGCGGGGGCGCGGCGACGGCGAAGGCCAGGGCGTCGGCGATGTCGTCGGCGGTCAGGGGCTTCAGGTCGGTCCGCATGCGGGCGAGGGTGGACTGCATGGCGGCATCGCGCATGTCGCTGCCGAGCTCCGTGACGGTGACACCGGGTTCGACGTTCTTCACGCGGACGCCTCGGGGGCCCAGTTCTGCGCGCAGGTTGCGGGTCAGGTGTGCCACCGCGGCCTTGGTGGCGCAGTAGACCGACCAGCCGGGGAAGCAGGTGTGACCGGCCACCGATCCGACGTGGACCAAGTCCGCGGGCCGGCCGGCGGCCGCGGCGGCGAGGAGGTCCTCGGTGAAGGCGCGGGCGGTGTGCACCAGGGCGCGCAGGTTGAGGTCGATCATGCGGTCCCACTCGTCGGTGCCGGCGGTCTCGAAGGGGGCGCCGAGCATCGCTCCGGCATTGGCGACCACGAGGTCGGCTCGGCCGAGGCGTGCGGTGACGGTGCGGGCGGCGGTGTCGACGGCCCCGGGCTCCGTCAGGTCGACGGGCACCGGCAGGACTGCCCCGGGGGTGGTGCGTTCCAAGTCGTCGGCCAACGCGCGCAGGCGGTCGGTGCGGCGGCCCAGGAGGGCGACGGCTGCCCCGCCGGCGGCCAGGCGACGGGCGGTGGCCGCACCGATGCCGCTGGACGCTCCGGTGACGACCGCGACCCGGCCGGACAGGTTCGGCGCGGGGCTGCCGCCGCTGACGTTCCCGGCGTTGACGGTATTGATGATGTTGCCGGTGTTGGCGGTGTTGGCGGTGTTGTCGGAAGTGTTGCTGGGAGGAGTTGCGTTCATGGCTCGACGATGCGGCGGCCGCACACTGCTGAACAGGCAGGTCTGCTCGCAGGGGTCCCCGTCGTAGGAGTACCACGGCCACCTTCCGGGGCCCCCGCCCCGTCCGTCGGTCCTAGGGTTGTGTCCATGAACAGCGCGAACCCGCTCGGGGAGTACCTGCGTGCCCGCCGTGCCCTGGTCACACCCGACGCCGCGGGATTGCCGGTCTCCCCACGGCGCCGGGTGGCGGGGCTCCGCAGGGAGGAGGTCGCGACGCTGGCCGGGGTCAGCGTCGACTACTACGTACGACTGGAGCAGGGCCGCGAGCGGAACCCCTCGGTGCAGGTCGTCGAGGCACTCGCCCGGGTCCTGCACCTGGACGAGGAGGCGACGGACCATGTGCACCGGCTGGCGACACCGGCTCCCACGCGGGTCCGTTCACGGAGCCGCGGCCGGGCACGGCCGGAACAGGTCAGTCCGGTCCTCTCGCAGCTGATGGCGACCTGGCACCGCACACCGGCCGTCGTCCTGGGACGGCGGCTGACGGTGCTGGCCCACAACTCCCTGGGCCGGGCGCTGTTCGCCGGCCACGCCCACAGCGGTGATCTGGTGCGGCTGGTGTTCCTCGACCCGCACGCCCGGGCGTTCTATCCGGACTGGGAACGCGTGGCGGCCAACACCGTGAGCGGACTGCGCACCGCCGCGGGGGCCGACCCCGACGATCTCGAACTGATCTCGATGGTAGGGGAGTTGTCGCTCAAGAGCTCGGAATTCCGCCGCCTGTGGGCCCGCCACGACGTCCGTCAGAAGACCCACGAGACCAAGCGCTTCGGGCACCCGCTGGTCGGCGAGCTGACCCTCGCCTACGAGTCGTTGACCGTCAACAGCGCGCCGGGACAACAGCTCGTCGTCTACCAAGCCGCCCCGGGCAGCCCTTCGGAAGAGGCGCTCGCCCTGCTGGGAAGCCTGACCGCCGACCCGCCCGCACACGATCCGGCGCCGTCCGGGCAGCCCGCGTCGGGCGAGCAGTAGCTGCCGCCGGGACCTCAGCGCCGCCGGCTCCGTGCCCTCCGCGACCCCTCTCCCCCGCTCCCGATCCGCACGCAATTCGTTCGCCCGCACCGGCCGTTCGGTGGCAGGGTGCGGGCATGGAACATCGATCAGAGGTGTTGCTCATCGGCGGGCGGGCGGGGGTCGGCAAGACGACGGTGGGGTGGGAGGTGTCGGCGCGCCTGCGCGCCGCGCCGGTCGCGCACTGCGTCGTCGAGGGCGACTTCATGGCGCAGGCGCATCCCGCTCCGGAGGCGGACCCGCACCGGAGAGAGCTCGCCGCGCGCAATCTCGCGGCGATCTGGTCGAACTACGCGGAGCTCGGGTACCGGCGCCTCGTCTACACCAACACCGTGAGCGTACTGGCGGAGAACGAGGACATGTTCCGGCGGGCCATGGGCGCGGACGTCAGGATCGCCCGGGTGTTGCTCACCGCGTCGGACGCGACCACCGGGGAGCGGCTGGCCGGCCGGGAACGTGGCTCGGAGCTGGCGCAGGAGCTGAAGAACAGCGCCTTCAAGGCACGGCTCCTGGACGAACGGGCCCCCGCGGACACGGTACGGGTGGCGACCGACGGGCGTTCCGTCGTCGACATCGCACACGAGGTGGTGCGCGCCACCGGTTGGCTGACGGGAGCCGGTGCCGCTGGGTAGGCCCCGCACTCCGCGCACACGCCCCGTCTGCACGGGGTGCCGTGCCTGGCTCCGTTGGGGGGGGTACGGCCCGACGCGGTCCGCAGCATGCGGCCCATGCGGGAAGTGAGCGGCGAAACGGTGGTGCGGGTACAGGTGCGGGGGTGGCTGTTCGCCGGGGTGGGCGCCGTCGCGGGGACGCCCGCCGGTGGGCTGGCGCTCGCCGCGGTCCGGCCCGGTTTCGGCGCCGACTACGAGCGGCTGGGCGCCGCCGGACCCCACCTCGCCGTGGCACGCCCGGACCAGGACACCCGTCGCGCCGACGCCCACGGTTGTCCCGTTCTCCCCGGGGTCACGGTCACCTGCACCGACGACTACGGCGGCGGTCGCGAACTGGTGGCCTACGACGGGTTCACCGCGTGGCGGGAACTGCGCCTGCGCCGCGGCGGCCTGGTCCACACCGTGTCCCACTCCGACCGCCCCACCGACCTGACGGCCGCCCGGCACGTCCTCTCGACGCTCCGTCCCGCGACGAACGCCGAGCTGTCCCCCCTCTGCGACCAGCCCATGCGGCGTTGAACTGCCAGGCGGGCAGGGTCGGCACGGGGAGGCAGCGGCGTTACGGGCGGGGCTTGTCGGCGAACACCCAGCGGTTCCCCGCCAGCGCGTCGTTCTCCTCGGGCAGCGGGCCGCGGCCGTGCCGCCGGGTGAAGTCGAAGGGGGTGTGGACCGCCGTGGACCACCCTCTGCCCGCCAGGTCGCCGGCCGAGTCGGGGCGCGGTTCAGCGTCGAACAGGTCCAGCAGGTCGATGCCGATCTGGTGCTTGGTCGAGGTGTAGAGCGGACTGTCGCGGTACGCCAGCAAGTTCGGCTCCAGCTTGACCTCGTAGGCCAGGGCGCTGCCGCCCGTGGTCAGCCCGTCGATCGTGTCGATCAGGTACGTCTCGACGGCTCGGGGCAGGTAGAACAGCAACCCCTCGGCCAGCCAGGCGCTCGGTGTGTCGGCGTCGAATCCGGCGTCGAGCAGCGCCCCGGCCCAGTCGTCGCGCAGATCGATCGGGACCGGCACACGGGCCGTACCCGGCCGGGCCGACACCCCGTCGAGGACCTCGTGCTTGAAGGCCAACACGCCGTGCCTGTCGATCTCGTAGAGCACGCAGTCCGGCGGCCAGTCGAGGCGGTAGGCCCGGGTGTCCAACCCCGCGCCGAGCAACACCACTTGGCGGGCGCCTCGGGCGTGCACCGCGTGGTGGAGGAAGTCGTCGAGGACCCTGGTGCGCAGTCCGAAGTAGCGTGCGAATCGCCCCCAGAGGGGATTCGCGTCCCCGTCCGCAACGTGTTCGATGCGGACCGGCCAGGCCGCGCACGCCGGGGCGGCGCGCACGAAGTGCTCCGCGTAGACGTCCCGGGCCAGGCTGTCGTGGCGGTGCGTCTCGATCGCCCGGGCCGCGGCGACCAGGAGCGCGGTGAGGCCGACGCCTCCGTCCACGCCGTCCGCACCGGTGTTCCGACGGGCCGTGCTGACCATGTGTCCTCCCTCGGCGCGCGGGGCGCCCACGAACTACGGCACGTGCATGACGTTCAGGATCCGTTCGGGCGGTGCGCGACGGGACGGCGGAACGGCGCGAACGTCCGACGTCCGGCATGCGGTCGCCCGGCTCATCCGCTTCCCGTCACCGGAAGCAGGACGGGCTTGACCACGCGGCCGGCGTCACAGTCACGTTCGGCCACGTTGACGTCCGCGAGCGGGTACGTGCGGATCAGTTGGTCGAAGGGGAACCGTCCGACCTGCCACAGTCCGGTCAGACGCGGAATCAGCAGTGCCGGTACGGCGTCCCCCTCGCAGAGGTGGGAGATCCGCCGGCCCCGATCCAGGGTCCCTGGTTCCAGCGGCAGTGGGGTGTGGAGCCGGGCGACCAGTGCCAGGTGGCCGGTCGGGCGCAGTGCCCGCAGCGCCTCGTTGATCAGCCGGGCGGACCCCGTGGTGTCCAGGGCGTACTGGGCTCCGCCGTCGGTCAGGCGTCGGATGCGCTCGGGCAGGTCGGCCGTCGCGGCGTGCAGCGGGCGCGCGCCGAACCGCTCGGCGAGGAGCAACCGTTGGGGGTGGCTGTCGACGGCCACGGTCGCCGCCCCGCCGGCGGTGGCCGCCATCACCGCGGCCAGGCCCACCGCGCCGGCGCCGAACACCGCGAGGGTGTCTCCGGGGCCGACGCCGAAGGTGTTCAGGGCCGCTCCGGCGCCGGTCAGGAAGCCGCAGCCGAGCGGTCCGAGCAGGGCGAGGGGGAGGGCGGGGTCGACCCGGACGGCGTTGCGGGCCGGGACCACCGCGTACTCGGCGAACGCGGACTGGCCGAACCACCGCGGTGCCAAGGCGTCTCCGGCCGCGTCGGTTAACCGCGCGGCGTGCTCCGTGCGCCCGCCGAAGAGGTTGAGCGCGGCGAAGGAGTCGCAGTAGGCGGGGGCCGCGCCCGTGCAGTTCCGGCACCGGCCGCAGGAGTCGAAGCTCAGCACGACGTGGTCGCCGACGTCCAGGCCGGTCTCCGGGCCGCCCGTCTCCACGACGACGCCAGACCCCTCGTGGCCGAGCACCGCAGGCAGCGGTGAGCGGCCCGCCGAACGCCGGACGGCGAGGTCGGTGCGGCACATGCCGCAGCCCGCGATCCGCACCAGGATCTCGTCACGGGCCGGCCCGGTGGTGAGGACCACCTCCTCGACCGCGAACGGACTCTTGTACGCGCGCAGCACCGCCGCGCTGAACCTGATGGTCACGCCGCCTCCGGACGGGCTACGACGAACGGCTCGGGCGCCCGCAGTTCCTCAATCCACCGACTCTGAGGGGGCGGTGGTGACGGTGGTGGCGTGCTCCCGGGCGTGCCGGTCCATCTCGGCGCGGAAGGCGGCCACCAGGTGCGGCTGGATCCGTCCGGCGTTGCGGTCGCCCCCCTCGCAGACCGCCCCGCGCACCCCCACGATGTCGGTGCCGATGCGGGTCAGTGCGCCGAGGTCGGCCTGACCGACGCTGCCGGCGAGGGCCGCGAGCAGATTGGCCTGGTGGGCCAGCCGCACGAACTCCGCGCAGACCTCCGGCGGAACATGGTCGAACAGCCGCGTCCCGTCCTTGATCGCGGTGTCGAGCATGGCCGCGTCGGCGCCGGAGCGGCGCGCGACGTCGGGCAGTGCGAGCGGATTGACGCAGCCGATCCGGTGGGCGTCGGCATAGCCCGAGGCGACGACGCACGCGTCCGGCCGGTGGTCCTTCACGGCCCGGACGACCCCGCGCATGACCTCGATGGCCTGCTCCGGCGTCGTGCACCCGTAGAGGCCGACCTTGATGTACGTGGCGCCGGAGACGACTGCGCCGAGCGCCGCCTGGGCCACCGTGCCGGGCTTGAACGGCACGTCCCCCACGGTGGCGGAGACCGGCTTGTCCGCGGGGACCGCGGCGCGGATCTCTCTGATGACCCAGGGGAAGTTCGCGCCGAGCGAGCCCTCGTCGGGCTTCTTGACGTCGACGATGTCGAGGTGCTCCGCCGCCTTCGCACACGTGAGGGCTTCTTCGACGCCGTCCGGGGAGATGAGAAGCAGCAACGTGGACTCCTTCCGCCGCATGTGCACCTGACCGGGGGCAGGTGTGCGGAGTCGCCTGGCTCGCTCGGGGTGTGCTCATCATTGCCGTGCCCCAGCGCCCCCGGTAGGGGCGTGCGGAGTCCCACGGCTCGCGGCCGCGCGCACCCCAGTGCGCCGTCCGCGCCGGTCCGAACGCCGGGCCGGGGCGCGCCGTCGAACGACGGCCGGGAGGCCCTCCCCGGGTCACGGTCAGCCTGCCAACAGCGTCTCCAGGGCGAGGGCGGTCGCCGGGTCAGCGCACGGCCGTCCCCCGTCTCGTCCCGGCCCCGCCTCGGGCTCCTTCATGTGGCGTGCCAGCCGGACCAGCGGGTCACGGCCACTTCGACGACGGGCCCGGCAGGTGGGCGCCCGGCGTACTGCACGGGGTACTTCGCCGCCAACAGGCGTACGTAGTGTGCGGCGGGCGAGGAGGCGTCCGCGGGTGGCAGCACGGTGGCGGTCCCGTCCGCCCGTGCCCACCACAGCCGGTCCCAGTCCTCGTCGTAGGCGTCGACGAGCAGACAGACCTGGGGGCGGGCCCGCATGTTGGCCAGTCGTTTGAGTTCGGCGGTCCGCTTGGGCTTGTGGTCCACGGCGAAGGCGAGGTGGTCGCCCGTCAGGACGAAGACGACCGGGACCAGGTGCGGGTGGCCGTCGGTGTCCGCGGTGGCGAGGCGGGCGATCCGCGAGGCGGCGAAGCACTGCCGGGCCCGCCCGCTCGTCATCGCCGGCACGGCTGTTCCGTTCCCGTTCCCGTCACCGGACGCGCCCCGCGACCTCGGCGAACCGGTCGGGGTGGGTCAGCGTCTCGGGCTCCGGCACCGTGGGCAAGGAGAACAGCAGCCGTTCCACGTCGAGCCGGGCGTACTCCTCGACGACGGCGTGGTCGGCCGGCACCCCGTAGACGGTCACCGGCACGTCGCGGCCCGCGGTGTTCCGCATCCGTGTGATCTGCGGCCCCAGTTGGCCGGGCGGGCCGCCGTTGGCCAACCAGGCGTCGCCGAGGGCGGCGACCCGGGGGAACGCGCCCTCACCACCGCCCACGTAGATCGGCGGGTGGGGCCGTTGGACCGGCACGGGAAGCTCCCCGCCTCGGGGGGACGGCGTACGACGCGCCACCGGGATGTGGGTGCGCTCGGCGACGAAGAGGGAGTCGAGGCCGCGTTCTTCGACGGCGCGCGCCAGTGCCGTCGGCGCGGTGCCTCGGTCGGTGAGGAAGGTCGATACGCCGAATCTCACGGCGGCTCCTTCGATTCCGGAGGGTGTCGGGTGCCCGGTCGGTGACCTCTGCCGAGGTACCCCGACCGGCCCCGCCGCAACAATCCGTCCCGCCAACCGGGCGATCGCCGGCCCGGCACCGGCCCCGCGGCCCGTCAGTGGTCGACGGTGACGACGATCTTCCCGATCTGTGCACCCGCTTCCATGTACCGGTGCGCCTCGCCGATCTCCTCCAGGCCGAAGACCCGGTCCACGACCGGCTTGAAGGCCCCCGTGCTCAGCCCCGACGCGACGAACGCCTCGGCCCGGCGCAGCCGTTCCGGGTCGGCGGTGGTCTCGAAGAGGGTGTAGGTGCGCATGTTCAGGGCGGGCATCCCCAGCTCGAACGCCGGGTAGGGCGTGACCTCGCCGCTCAGGGCGCCGTACTCGAAGAGCGTGCCGCCGGGTGCGACCACCTTGGCCAGGTCCAGCACACCGGGCCCGGCGATCGCGTCGAAGACGAATTCGGCACCCCGGCCTCCGGTCAGCTCGCGCACCCGCGCCACCACGTCCTCCTCGTCGGTGACGACCACGTCCGCCGCACCCGCCGCGAGCAGGGCGTCCTTCTTGACCGCGGTGCGGGTCGTGGCGATCGGCACCGCTCCGACGCGCAGCGCGATCTGGATCGCGGCCAGGCCGACGCTGCTGGAGGCCGCGGTCACCACGACGGTGTCCCCGGCGCGCATGCCGCCGACCTCCACCAGGGCGCCGTAGGCCGTCAGGTAGGGCATCCAGACCGCTGCGCCGGCGACCGCGTCGAGCCCGTCGGGGCGACGCACGACCGCGGCCGCGGGCACCAGCGCCCGCTCGCCGTAGACGCCGTAGTCGTTCATCGAGAACGCCGGCACCACGCTCACCGCCTGGCCGACCTTGAGTCCGGTCACCCGGGAGCCGACGGCCTCGACCACGCCGGCGGCCTCCGTTCCCAGACGGGCGGGGAACTGCTTGACCTGCTCGATGTAGGTACCGCTGCGGAAGAGCACCTCGGCGCGGTTGAGGCCGATCGCCTCGACGCGCAGGGCCACCTCGTCGGGCCCGGGTTCGCCGATCTCCACGTCCTCCAGCCGCAGCACTTCCGGCCCGCCGAGTTCGTGGAACCGCACCGTTCTGACCATGACGCCTCGTCCTTCCGTTCGGTGACGGCGACGCCGATCCGGGTCGCCGTGCCTCACTCAAACCAAAAGTTCGACCAGTGTCAAACTTCGACACACATCAAACCTTGATGGTCATCAAAGTTCGACGCGTGTCGTACCATGTGCGCGGGAGGCCAACGGACGATCGGGAGGTCACGGGCGATGGCGGCAGCAGAGCGAGCCGGCAGGGACCGCACCCCGCCGCACCCGGACCTGGCCACGATCACCCTCCAGCAGGTACTGGAGGCACTGGTCGATCCGGTGCGCCGCTGCATCGTCAGGCACCTCCACGCCACCAGCCACGACGTCGCCTGCGGCACGATCGACCTGCCGGTGAGCAAGTCGACCGCCACCCACCACTTCCACGTGCTCCGCGAGGCCGGCCTGATCCGCCAGTACTACGCCGGCACCTCCCGCATGAACGCCCTGCGCCTGGAGGAGTTCGACCGGGCCTTCCCCGGACTCCTCCCGGCACTCCTGGCGCAGCGCGACGGCGACCCCGGCGCGTGAGGGAAGAACACCCCGGGCATCACACCCACCCGTCGTGAGTCACCCGGCGGCGCACGCCGCGAGCAGCGGCGGGGCTCAACCCTCCCGAGGGAGGCGCGCCCCTCGGCGCGGATCCGCTCCCGAAGGCGTTCGACCTCCTCCTCGACGTCCGCGCGGCACCGGCCCAACTCCCGAAGAACGACGGCGAGGTTCCAGGGCGTCCGAGCGAGCCGCGGCAGGCAGGCGCCGGGGTCCGCGTCGACCAACACTCGGCAGAGGGCGACCGCTCCCTCCTGACACGCCACCGCATCCGACAGTCGACAGCCGACCAGCCTCCCCCAGCGGCAGAGAGATACCGACCAGGCTCACGGCCAGTCCGGCGTGGCGCGCGCCACCCTCGACCTCGGCCGGCTCGCGATGAAGAGCCAACGCCTCCCCGTAGACCGGCAGCCGCCCCTCAACAGCCTGGCAGCCCACCGCGCATGGCGCACTCATTCAGACCACCGGCCAGTTCGTTGAGGCTGGCGGCGAAGGCGGCACGGTGTCGCGCAGGGTCGACCTGCGCCGGCGCCCGCCGGTCCCGTACCCGATCCTCCAACTCGGCCAGACGCCCCCGCGCCGCCACCCCATCCGCCGACGAGCGCTCCACTGAGCCCCCTCCCCCACCCACAGTCAGCTGGACGGCGCCCCAGACGAGCCCCCGAGCCGGGCACGGCCTCCGCCACCGGAACTGCCACCGGAACGCTCCACGGCATCAAGTCCACCCAGGCAAGGTGCACTTGAAGCCGCTCCTCCGTTCGCGCCCCCTTCCGACGTCGACCTTCGGGCAGCGGAACGGAACACCGGCACGGGCCGACACCCCGTTCGCCAGGTGGGCCATCCGGCGGTGCATCCAGGCGGGTTCGCGCTTCCCGCCTCAAATCCCTTGAGGACGCGCCGGGAGCGCGACGGCTTCACAAGCGCACAACCTCGTAAGCTCTTACTCAACGCTAGGGAGCTCGGGCCCAACGGTTCGGCGGCCGACGCCGCCCGCTCGGGACTCCCCAGGTGGAACCGTCGCTGTTCTCCGCGTTCACGAGAGGGGCTTCCTATGCAGACCCTGGAGGGCCGCCCGCAGACACCCCGCCGATTCCCGCACCCGTGGCGCCGCTACGGTCGGCTCGTCGCCACGAACTTCTTGCGCGGCGCGTCCTACGCGTGCGGCACCGGCGTCATCGGCTTCGCGGTCTGGTGGGCCCAGAACCGCTGACCGGCCACACCCGGACGACCGACACCACCGACCACCCCCGGCGCGGCCGACCCGCGCCGCGCCCGCACACCGTTGGAGCTGCGCGTCCCCCAACACCACCCGGTGACACCTGAGTTCGTCGGCATCGGGCAGAATCGGCCCATGCTGAAGGTCGGTTCAGTGGTGCTGGGTGTGGCGGACGTGCCCCGTGCAGCCGCGTTCTGGAAGGCTGCGCTGGGGTACGTCCCGCGGGAGGAGATGACGGACGACTGGGTGGTCCTGGTGCCCGAGAACGGGGCCGGGACGCAGTTGTCCCTCGGGCTGAGCGAGTCTCCCGTCCAGCCGCGCCCGCGGGTCCACCTCGACCTGTACGCGAGGGACGCCGCCGATCAGGCCGCCGAGGTCGAGCGCTTGCTGGCGCTGGGCGCCCGGCGCGTCGAGTGGGATGACTACCCGGATGACGCCGACTTCGTCGTGCTCGCCGACACCGAGGGCAACCTCTTCTGCGTGATCGACACCGGGCACGGTTGACCGCCCCCGGTATCGCGGGGCTAGCCTGCCCGGATGCCGTTGCGTCTGCGTCGTTCGGCCCGCGCGCTCGTGCTCGACGACCTCGATCGCCTCCTGCTGTGCAGACACGCGCTCCGCGAGCAGGGGGCCGCGGTCTGGGCCGCCCCCGGCGGCCGGATCGCGCCGCACGAGGAGCCGCTGACCGCGCTGCGGCGTGAACTGCGCGAGGAGGTGGGCCTCGTGGTGAAGCACGACCCGCCGCACGTGTGGCACCAGGAAGTCGTCGGCGCCGGGTACGCGGTCGAGCACGACGGCGTGGTCAACGACTACTTCCTCGTACGGACGGCCGGATTCACGCCGTGCGGTGCGCTGACCGCGGCGGAGCTGGCGGCGGAGTGCATCGTGGGCGTGAAGTGGTGGTCGCCGGCGGAGATCTCCGCCTACCGTGGGCCCGACCTGTTCTCTCCCCGCGATCTCGGCACCCCGCTGCGGGAGCTGCTCAGCACGGGCGTCCCCGACGAGCCGCTGCTGCTCGGACTGTGAGCGACCGGACCATGGGTGGACCCGTACAACTTTTTGGGCCGGTGACCCCGAACGTATGATGGCGCCATGACCGATGCCACCAGTGACCGCGCACCGCTCGGCCGGCGCGAACGCAAGAAGGCCGCCACGCGCAAGGCGCTGGCCGACGCCGCCCTGCAGCTCTTCGTCGAGCGCGGTTACGACCAGGTGGGCATCCGGGACGTCGCCGAGGCCGCCGACGTGTCCACCACCACGCTGTTCAAGCACTTCCCCAGCAAGGAGGCGCTCGTCTTCGACGAGGGCGAGGAGATCAGGGCGGACCTGCTCGCCGCGGTGCGGCACCGCCCGACCGGCCAGTCCATTCCGGGCGCCCTGCGCGACCACGTACTGCACGCCCGGCTCCGCAAGGGGGCCGACACCGATCCGCAGTTCGCCCGGTTCCTCGAACTCATCGACGACACCCCCGCGCTGCGCGACTACGCCCGCCGGATGTGGCTCCAGCACGAGGTCGACCTGGCGGCGGCGATCGCCGACGAGAGCGGTGTGCCCGAGGGCGACCCGACGTGCCGGGCGCTGGCCCGCTTCGCCTTGGAGGCCCGCGACCTCGGCCACGGCACTCCGGACCCCGACGCCGCCATCGCGCGCGCCTTCGACCTGCTCGAACAGGGCTGGGCCGGGCGGCCCGACGCCCCCGCCGAGCAGGACTAACCCCCGGCTCGCCCGCGCCGCTTCCCGCCGTGCGGCAGCCCTCCACTCGCGCGGCGCACCGCCGACGGCGCTCACCCCGCGGTCACCTCCTCCGCGGCCCGACGACGGCGGTATTCGGCGGCCCTGTTCAGGTAGTTCCCGTGCTCCCGGGCGTGGTCCGGGGGGAGGTGCGGCGCGTCCGGTGACGTGGTCGCGAAGAACCGCCTGAGCCCTTCGTTCGCCCCTGCCGCGAGCTCTCCGGAACGGGGGAACATCGCCGCCTCGTAGCGCGCGACGGCCTCGCCGACGGTGGCCTCCTTGGCCACGGCGCGCGCGAGTTCCGCACCGTCGAGCAGGGCGAGATTGGCGCCGTGGCCGCCGAACGGGGCCATGAGGTGCGCGGCGTCGCCGATCAGGGTGGCTCCGGGCACCGGGTCCCACGCCAGCGGGGCGGGCAGGGCCCAGAAGGAGCGCGGGACGTGGACGCTGTCGTTGTCGGTGAGCAGCGGGCGCAGGTCCGCGGACCAACCGCCGAACTCCCGCAGGAGGTGGGAGCGGACGGCCGCCCGGTCGGTGAGGTCGAGGTCGGCCTCGACGTGCCAGTCGGGCCCGGCACGGAAGGCCAGGTAGCCGCGGACCACGCCGTTGCTGTTGCGCTGGACGATCACCGCGCGGCCGTCGCCGTCGCTGGCGAACAGGTGCCCCTCGCCGACGAGCGCGGCGACCTCGGGGTGTCGGACGTCGACGTCGTCGAAGCGGACGTCGAGGAAGGCGACGCCCAAGTACTCCGGTGTGGCGTCGGTGAGCAGGGGGCGCACCCTGGACCGGGCGCCGTCGGCGCCGATGACGAGGTCCGCTTCGACGCTGGCGCCGTTGGCGAAGGCGAGGTGGTGCGCGCCACCACCCGTGGATGTCGCCCGGAGGAGTTCGTGTCCCCATCGGACGGTGCCCGGCCGCAGGCTGTCGTGGAGCATCGCGCGTAGTTGGCCGCGGTCGACCTCGGGGGCGGTCGCATCGCCCTCGGCGGGGACGAACGCGGCGAGGACGGTGCCGTGGTGGTCCCGGCGGGTCTTGGCCTGCCCCTCCGGCCGGGCCAGGGCCGTGAAGGCGTCCATCAGGCCGGCGTCTTCGAGGGCGATCTGGCCGGAGTCTGCGTGCAGGTCGAGCGTGCCGCCCGGGTCGCGGGAGTCGACGGCGGCATCGGCGTCGTAGACGGTGGCGGCGATGCCGTGGCCCTGGAGCACACGGGCGCAGAGCAGGCCGCCCGGCCCGCCGCCGATGATCGCGATGCGGGGATCGGTCTTCATGGTGGGTCCTTCCCTCGGGTGCCGCGGGCCCGCAGGGAGGCACTGCCAGCGCGCCCCCGTGGTCGATCGCACCGATCTGCCCGCCCCTCCACAGTAAGCGCAACGACTAACAAAGTGCAACCGATCAACTTTTGGATCGATACAACCGACAACTTCAATTGATCAATTTATATTGACAGCCCAGCTTGAATATATTTAGCGTCGGAGCATGAGCGAGAGCATCGACGCCCTCCTTGCGGAGTCGGCGGTCCGGGCGGCGGCCGACGTGCGGATCGCGTTCAGTCGCCTGAAACGGCGGTTGAAGGAGCTGGCCACCGACGAGGACCTCGCCCCCGAGCAGGCATCGGTCCTGGCCCGCCTGGACGCACAGGGATCGGCATCGGCCAGCGAACTGGCGACCGTGGAGCGGGTCAGTCCACAGTTCATGGCGAAGACCGTCGAGGCGTTGGTGCGGGCCGATCTGGTCGTCCGCCACCCCGACCCGCTCGACGGCCGCAGGCAACTGATCACACTCACCGTCGTCGGCCGCGGCCGGCGCCGGGGCGACCGGTGGGCCCGCCAGGAATGGCTCGCCCAGTCACTCCAGGAACGGTGCACCGAACAGGAACTCCGCACGATCAGCGCGGCGATGGCCCTGTTGGACGAGGTGGCCCGATCATGACCGGGCGGCCCGCACGCCTCCGGACGCCGCGACGCACCACGCACCACAACGAGTTCAACCGCAACCCGATCGCGCCCATGGTCCTCGGATCGATCCGACCATGGCAGTCGGGTCCGAGATCGGGGGTCACCGTCTCGTACTCGGAGCCGTTCGGAACACCATTAGGGTGGCCGCCTTCGGTCTGTCCGCTCTGGTGCGGCTCAGGCATCCTCAGCGCTGTCAGCATCAGAGGGGTGAGGGCCCTCCGCCGTGGAGTTCCAGAGCCGTTCTCGCGGTTCGGAGTCATATACCAACAGGGCCAAGTCGTCGGCGCTCGGGGGCCAGTCCGTGCCGGCCAGTACGTCATGGAACGCGACAACGAGCCTGTCCGTCTCCGACGTGGCTTGCCGCGCCTGCACGATGACCACATCGAGGGTCGCCCCACACCGGGTCGGGCAAAGGCGCGACGTCGCAGCCTCCAGCTTCGTGTACTCCCGCGAGGGAACGTTCAAGAATTCACACAGCGGGCAGATCTCGTAGACCTGCACCAGGAGGCCACGGCCTTCGGGTTCGCCTTCCGTCGTCGTCATCGTTCGTGTTCTCCCTCATCAGTCCAGCGCCGCCCTCGCGCCCTGGGACGTCGCTGGCGACGGCCTCGACGCCCAGTTCGCCATCGCCCTCCGCGTCACCGACGTGCGGCACTCCCGGGACACCGAGACCGACGCAGTCCACACCCGGCTTAGCTCGCCGACGACCCAGCCACCTCATGTGCCGCCGTCGGCTGAGACGGCCGGCAGAGCGAGCAGTTCCGCGTCTCCCAACACAGGCCGCGACGCCTCTGGCAGGAAATCAACGCCGCCACGAGCAATGGCACCAAGCCGGCCAGCCTCCCGTTGGACGTCACGGAGTCACCAACGGGCCACATGGACACCAACCTTGGGCCGACCAACCCGACGACGCCCTCTCCCTCTGAGAGGCACCGGAATCCGTGATGCCAACGATCGCCGAAGTCCCACGTGGACGTCGATAGCGCAGCGTGCACACCCTACTTGGCCTGGAGTCCACTCCCGGTGAACGCAAAAGCCGCCACGGCATGATCTCGGTTCGCTGAGCGGAGCGACGACCGGCCACCACCGGCCGACAGGACGGAACGCCGGCCGGTGCTGGGATTTCAGGGGCGGACGAGTACCTTCAGGGCCTCGCGCTCGGCCATGGCCCGGTAGCCGTCCGGGACGTCGTCCAGTCCGATGGTGCGGTCGAAGACCGCGGAGGCGTCGAGGCGCCCGGACAGCACGTCCGGAAGGAGTTCGGGCGCGTGGGCGCGGGCCGGGGCGGTGCCGCCGGCGAGGGTGACGTTGCGGCGGTAGAACCGGCGCACGTCGACGCCCTCGCCGTCCTGCGGCACCCCGACGTAGCCGACGGCGCCACCGGGACGCGCCATGTCCAAGGCATCCCGTAGCGCCTCGCCGGTGCCGACGCACTCCAGGACCGCGTGCGCCCCGTGGCCGCCGGTGAACTCCCTGACCCGCTCTACGGCCGCCGCGCCGCGCTCCGGGACCACCTCGACGGCCCCGAACCGGCGCGCCAGTTCCGTCCGTCGGGCGTGCCGCCCCAGGATGACGATGCGTTCCGCGCCCAGCCGGGCCGCGGCCAGTACGCCGCACAGGCCGACCGCGCCGTCACCCACGACCGCGACCGTGGCTCCGGGGCGCACGCGCGCCGCGAGCGCGGCGTGGTGGCCCGTGCACAGCACGTCCGACAGGGCCAACACCGCGGGCAGGCGCGGGTCGTCCGGTCCCATGGGCAGGGGCACGAGCGTGCCGTCCGCCTGCGGCACCCGCACCGCCTCGCCCTGCCCGCCGTCCAGCTCGCCACCCCAGAAACCGCCGTTCGGGCAGCAGTTGGGCAGGCCGTCGCGGCACAACTCGCAGGTGCCGTCGGACCACTTGAAGGGCGCGAGGACGAGCTCGCCGCGGCGTACGGTGGTGACCTCGGCGCCCACCTCCTCGACCACGCCGATGAACTCGTGGCCGATCCGCACGCCGGCCGTGGACGGCGGCAACTTCCGGTAGCGCCACAGGTCGCTGCCGCAGATCGCGGCGTGGGTGACGCGCACCACGGCGTCGGTCGGCCGCACGAGTCGGGCGTCCGGCACCTGGCACACCCGTACGTCCCCCGCCCCGAACATCACTGCTGCCCGCACGCTCGCACTCCTCGTCTCGCTGGTCACGGCCCGTCCGGTCGCGGGGCGGCCGAGGGCGGCCGTCCCACCGGCCCCGCGCTCCCCCGCGCGGTCACGATCACTCGAACCGGTGCGTACAGTACGCCAGTTCCGCCGGGAGACCGGCCGGATGGTCGGGGTCGGGCACGCGGGCGTCCCCGTCGGGCACTACGGCCTGGCGCTGCCCGTAGGCGACCGGGGCGCGAGGGACCGCGTCTGTTACTGCACGACGCGGGGCCTGCTCTCACCGGGCGGGCTCCGCCAAGCCGTTTCGGTTGCCGACTTCGTCGGGCGGTACGGGGAGCAGGTCGCCCTCCGGTCACCTGCGCGGCACGGGCGTGACATCAGGCGTCCGTCCCGTCGGAAGCGGCGTCGGCCGGGCCGTCGAGGAGTCCCGCCACCAGGTGGTGGGCGTAGTCGGCGTCGAGGGGGCTGGGGCGGAACAGGATGCGGTACATCATCGGCGACACCACGTGGTCGATCACCGTTTCGACGTCGGGCGCCGGCTCACCCCGGTCGGTGGCGCGGGCGAGGATGACGTCGATCTGGTCGGCCGCGTAGGCGGAGCAGCGGCCGGCGTTGTTGCCGTCCGGGTCGCCGAGCAGTGCGTCGCGGAGGTAGGCGCGGCCGGGGGGCGAGGTCATCTCGTCGAGGAACTGCTCGGCCCAGGTGGTCAGATCGGCGGCCAGCGCACCGTGGTCCTCCGGCGGCGCCTCCGGGCGCAGGCGCTCGACGGCGACGTCCGAGAGCAGTTCCCGCAGGTCGCCCCAGCGGCGGTAGACCGTCGACGGGGTGACGCCGGCGCGGGCCGCGACCAGCGGCACCGTCAAGGCGTCACGGCCCACCTCGGCCTCCAGCTCGCGCACGGCGCCGTGCACCGCCTCCTGAACGCGGGCGCTGCGCCCACCCGGGCGCGCCATCGGTCGGGGACTCATGCCACCACCCTAAGCCTTAACGCAAAGACCTTGCTTCTAGTGTGGTGGCAGTGCCCCGGCCTCAGGCCACCGGCGCGAGCGTCCGGGCGGGTGCGGCCTGCTCGTAGGCGTGGCCCACGCGCAGGAGCGCGGACTCGCCGAGGGGCCGGCCCATCAACTGCATGCCGATCGGCAGGCCCGCCCCGTCGTGGCCCACCGGGACGGTCAGGGCCGGCAGTCCCGTGACGTTGGCGGGCGCGGAGAGGCGGACGTAGGCGTCCGGGACGCCCTCCGTGGTGCCGTCGGGCCAGGTGAGGGTCTCCTGGTCGGCCGGTACGGCGACCGTGGGGACGGTCGGCGCGGCGATCACGTCCACCTCGTCGAACAGCTGCGACCACGCCTGGCGCATCAGCGTGCGCGCGCGTTGGGCGCGTAGGTAGTCGCCGGCGGGCATGAGTTCACCCGCTTCGAGGAGGACGCGGACGTCGTCCCCGTACCGGTCGGGGACCGTGCGCAGGGTGCGCTCGTGGTAGGCGGTCGCCTCGGGGACCATCAGGCCCCAGTGGGTGGCCTGGAGGTAGCGCGTCATGGGGATCTCGACCTCGACGAGCCGCGCGCCGAGCTCCTCCAGCTGGTCGATGGCGCGCCGGACTGCGGCCTCGACGTCCGGGGCGATCCGGTCGAAGTAGTAGTTGCGGGGCACGCCGACGCGCAGTCCCGTGAGGTCGCCGCCGTGCGGTGGTCGGTGGTCCGTGGGGTCGGTGAGCAGGGAGGCGGGGTCGCGCGGGTCGTGTCCGGCCAGGGCGGAGAGGACCAGGGCGGCGTCCTCGACGGTGCGGGTCAGGGGACCGACGTGGTCCAGCGACCAGGACAGCGAGGTGATGCCGTGTCGGGGGACGAGGCCGTACGTCGGCTTGAGCCCGACGACGCCGTTGAGCGCGGCGGGCACGCGGATCGATCCGCCGGTGTCGGTGCCCAGGGCGAAGCTTGCGGCTCCGGCGGCTACGGCGACGGCCGATCCCCCGCTGGAGCCGCCGGCGATGCGCTGCCGGTCCCAGGCGTTGTGGGTCTGGGGGGTGAGGAGTCCGTAGGCGAACTCGTGGGTGTGCGTCTTGCCGACGAGCACGGCGCCGGCGGCCCCCAGGCGGGCGGCGACGGTGCTGTCGGCCTCCGCGCGGTGGTCGGCGCGGACCCGGGAGCTGGCGGTGGTCGCAGTGCCGGCGACGTCGATCAGGTCCTTCAGCGCCATGGGGATGCCGTGCAGCGGCCCGCGGAACTGCCCGTCGGTGGTTTCGCGGGCGGCGGCGCGGGCCTCCTGACGGGCGCGGTCCGCGGTGACGGTCACGTAGGCCCGCAGGTGCGGTTCGACCTGCCCGATGCGGTCCAGCACCGAGTCGACCAGTTCGACGGGGGACAGCTGGCCGGCGCGCAACGCGTCGGCTGCGGCGGTCGCGGAGAGCTCATACGGCTGCATCGGACTTGGCCTCCCCCGCGTGGTAGGCGGTGGCGGGCGGGGTGTCGCCGAAGTCCAGCTCCCGCAGGACCGAGACGACGGACAGGATGTGCTCCGCGGTGGCCGCCACTGCGGCGTGTCGGTCCGCCGGCAGGGTGAGCCCGGAGCGCTCGGCCCAGCGGGCTGCCTCCTGGGGCGTGAGGGCGGTGTCGGGGAGGGGCATGGGGGGTGTCTCCTGATCTGGGCCGTGGCGGTGGGGCGTTGCACCCACCGGAACCCAAAAGCTAATCGATTGCGTTAGTCGAGAATAGGCCCTACGATCGAGCTAACGCAAACGGATTGCTTTAGCGATTCCCCGCACCCCGCACCCCGCACCCGTTCGCCTCGTCGCCCACTATCCACCGCACCGCACGAAGGAACGACGATCGATGTCGAGCTCCACGTCAACCACTCAGCCCACCAACCCCGCCGCCCCCTCCTGGACCGTGGGCGACGTCACCGTCCACCGCATCGACGAGGTCCCTCTGCCGCCGGAGACCGGCCCCTGGCTGCTGCCCGGCGCCACCCCGGACACCGTCGCCCAACACCGCTGGTTGCAACCCCACTTCGCGGACGGCGCGGGCGTGCTGCACCTCGCCAGTCAGAGCTTCGCGCTCTCCGTCGGTGGCCTCCGCGTCCTGGTCGACACCGGCATCGGCAACGGCAAGACCCGGGCCAACCCCGCCTGGCACGACCTGCGGACCGACTACCTCCAGCGCCTCACCACCGCGGGCTTCGCCCCGCACCTCGTCGACGTGGTGGTCCTGACGCACCTCCATGCCGACCATGTCGGTTGGAACACCCGGGAGCACGGCGGCGCGTGGGTCCCCACCTTCCCCAACGCCCGCTACGTGACGTCCCGGGCCGAGCGCGAGTTCTGGGCCGGCTACGCCATGGACGAACCGCGCCGCCAGATGTTCCGCGACTCGGTGCACCCCGTCGAGGACGCCGGCCTGCTCGACCTGGTGGACGTGGCCTCGAAGGGCACCGAACTCGCCGCCGGACTGCGGTTGGTCCCGACGCCCGGCCACACCCCGGGGCACCTCGCGGTCGAGATCAGCAGCGGCGACGCCGCCGCGCTCATCACCGGCGACTGCCTCCACCACCCCGTCCAACTCGCCCACCCGACGCTCGGCAGCTGCGTGGACATCGATCCCGAGCAGGCCCGAGCCACCCGCCGCGCGCTGTTGTCGGAGCTCGCCGACGGCGAGACGCTGCTCCTCGGCACGCACTTCCCACCGCCCACCGGCGGCCGCGTGGTCACGGACGGGGACGCCTACCGGCTCCGGC
Organism: Streptomyces sp. x-19; assembly: GCF_046549115.1. Classification (NCBI taxonomy): domain Bacteria; kingdom Bacillati; phylum Actinomycetota; class Actinomycetes; order Kitasatosporales; family Streptomycetaceae; genus Streptomyces; species Streptomyces sp. x-19. Next base: position 263,568 of record NZ_JAJPWK010000008.1, read on the forward strand.
CCGTCCCCGCAGTCGCCCCGTCCGCCACGCACCGAGCACCGTGACCGTCCCGGCAGGGCCACCCGGACGAGCCACGGATCGGCCGGTCGCCCGGTGCCGCGCTCACGTCGCGCCCGGCACCGACGCCCCCACGGCGTCGGCCGACTCGTCATCACCGAGGAGGGTCAGCGCCCGCACCGTGTCGCGCTGGGCGGGATCCCATCCCAACAGCCCGGCACCGGCGTCGTGATCCCCCTCGTGCAGCCGCAACTGGGCGTCCGCATGGTCGCGGAGCAGCGCGCGGGCCCGATCGGGACTGGTGTCCAAGGCGGTGGCGATCTGCCGCCAGGTGGCGCCCAGTTGGAGGGCTTCCAGCACCGCGCCCGGTTGGCCGGCGGCCGCACTGCGGGCGAGCTGCGTGCCGAGCGCGAGCTGGGCCAGGGCGTCGCCCGCGTCACCGCGGACGACCGGCCCCGGAAAGTCCTCGGGCAACTGGCGGTCCGCCAGCCGTTGGCCGTGCGCCGAGTGCCGTTCCGCCAGCCACGCCAGCGGGGTCGCCGACGGTATGTCACCGGGGCGCCGGACCTCCTGGGCCCGCCACTCCTCGTAGCCGTGGGTCATGACTGTGGTTCTCCTCCCGTACGAGTGCGGTGGTGCGCGGCGCCGGCCGGGTCCACGGACCAGGACGGGCAACCGTCGCGTTCGGCCGGTGCGGCAGCGGGGTGGTGTCTGCGGAGGCGGATGGCCCGGAGCTGGACTCCGGACCGCCGGCACCTGCTCCGCGCACCCGATGACTCCCGGCCGCCGAGCTGCGGCCCGCCCTCACCGATGGAGGGCGTCCTTGCCCTTCGCCACGGCTTCGCCGCCGCGCGTGGCCGCCTCGCGCAGCTCGCCCCTGGCTCGCTCCAGGCGCCCTTCGCCAGTCATGCGTTCGTTGCCCACCGCCCGGCCCACGGCCTCCTTGGCAGCGCCCCTGGCCTGCTCGGTCTTGGCAGTCATCTTCTGATGGGCAGTCACGGTCGCACTCCTTCTCTCGTTGGTGTGGTTCCTCGACGCACGATCGCGTGCCCGGATGTCGCCGCCCAAAACACCCCGTTCCGCCACCGTCAGCAACAACTTTCGGACAGGCCGTGACGATGACGGGCTCCCGCGTCGGGCGTCCGCTTACAGTTCCCCGCATGGCTCACCCGCACGGCGTTCCGCAGGCGCCCAGACACGACGCATCGCCGGCAGAACCGCTGGTGGAGCCGCTGGCCGGGCGGGCCGACCGGACCGCGCCGCGGACCGGGGCCCACGTGCTGGTCGTCGGGGCCTATGCGGTGGACCTGGTGTTCCGGGAACTGGCCGGTCAGGTCGCGTTCGGCTCCGAGGTGTGGGCCGGCGGACTGGGCATGGTGCCCGGCGGCGCGTTCACCCTGGCGATGGGGCTGCGCCGGCTGGGTCGTGACGTGGTGTGGGCGGCCGATTTCGGATCCGACGTGTTCAGCCGTGAGGTGCTGGCCGCGGCGCGCGCCGAGGGGATCGACGAACACGGGTTCCGGCACCATCCGCAACCCGTGCGGAACGTGACGGTCGCGCTGTCCGGCCCGCAGGACCGGGCGATGATCGCGTACGAGGACCCGATCCCGGCCCGGCCGTTGGCGGAGCTGATCGAAACCCACCGGCCGGCCGTGGTCATGTTGCCGTACCTCCAGTTCGGTCCCGAGATCTCGGAAGCGCTCGACGTGGCCGCCCGGCGCGGCGCCGAGGTCTTCATGGACTGTCAGGACTACGCCGGTCACCTCGGGATGCCCGACGTGGCCAAGGCACTCTCCCAGGTGCAGGTCTTCGCGCCCAACGAGGCGGAAGCCCTGCGGATCACCGGGACGGCCAGTGCGGCGGAGGCGCTGGAGGCGCTGGCGGACGTGGTGCCCGTCGCCGTCATCAAACGGGGCGGCGACGGGGCGGTGGCCGCCGAGGGCGGGCGGCGGGCCGCACGGGCCGCGCTGCCGGTGCCGGTGGTGGACACCACCGGAGCCGGTGACTGCTTCAACGTCGGCTTCCTGCACGAGCGGCTGGCGGGCGGCTCGCTCGATGCCTGCCTGGCAGCGGGTGTGGTCTGCGGTGCGGCCGCGGTCACCGGCCCCGGATCCAGCGCCGCGCTGGACTCCGCCGGGCTGCGGGCCCGGCTCGCCCGCCTCCCGGCCTGAAGCCGGCGACGCGGCAGACATGGCGAGGGTGGTTCGGCGGCGGCGAAGGAGCGAGATGTCCGAACGCACATGGGACGACGCGGTGGTGGCACGACCACCGAGCCCGGACCTTCGGGTCCTGGTGACCGATCTCGACGGCACCCTGCTCGGCGGCGACCGGGCCGCGCGGCACCGGCTGCGTCGGGCGCTGGACCGGCACCCGGAGATCACCGTGGTCTTCGCCACCGGGCGCGGCCTGCCGTCGATCCGGACCCGACTGGCCCGCGATCCGCTGCTCCCCCGGCCGCGCTGGATCATCGCGGACGTCGGCGCCAGCGTCATCGACGCCGCCGGCATGGCCCACGTCGACGCACTGGAGGCGGAGCTGCGCACCGGATGGCCCGGCGCGGAGCGCGTCCGGACGGCCCTGCGCCCCTTTCCCGCACTCGTCCACCAGGACGGCGTGCCGCAGGACGGTCGCTGCTCCTTCTTCCTGACCCCCGAGCACCTGTCGCCCGAAATCACCGCGGCCGTGGCCCGGTTGGGCTGCTCCTGGACCTACTCCGCCGGGCGCTTCTTCGACGTGCTGCCACCGCACGCCGGCAAGGGCCAGGCCCTCCAGCGGTTGGCGGACAAGCTCCAATGGCCGGCGTCCGGGCTGCTGGTCGCCGGCGACTCGCTCAACGACCTCTCCCTCTTCCAGCTCGGTGCGCACGGCGTGATCATGGGCAACGCCGAACCCGCGCTCCTCGACCAGGTGCCGCACAGCGAGCTGGTCCACCGCCCACCACTGGAGGGCGCGGCGGCGATCCTGGACGCCCTGGAGCGGGTGGGTTGGGTACGGCCCCCCAGGTCCGTCGTCGTCGGCTACCACCGGCCGCCGGTGCACTGGTCACAGGGGCGGTGGCGCCAGCCCGTCAGCCCGAACGGGATCCTGCCCACGCTGACGTCCGTGCTCGGCGACGCCACCGGCGGCCTCGACGCGACGTGGGCAGCCGCCCTCGTCGAGGAGGAGCCCGGAGCCCCAGGCTCGCACGGCTCGGCCCCCGCCACCGGGCTTCCGCTCGCCCTGCTGCCCGTGACGCCCGAGCGGTGGGCCGGCTACTTCCACGGTGCCTGCAAGGAGACGCTCTGGCCGGCGCTGATGTCCCAGCCGCAGCTGATCCGTCGGGCGCCGTCCCACTGGGCCGACTACGAAGCGGTCAACGCCGCCTTCGCCCGGCACCTCGACGCGCACGCCGCGGACGGCTCGACGGTGTGGCTGCACGACTACAACCTCTGGCTGGTCCCCGGCCTGCTCAGCGCCCGGCGGCCGGACCTGCGCATCGGCCTGTTCCACCACACCCCGTTCCCCGCGCCGGACGTCTTCCGGCGGCTCCCGGACGCCGAGCAGCTGATCGGCTCCCTGGCCCGACTGCACTGGGCGGGCTTCCACACCGCGGCCTTCGCGGACAACTTCCGCCGGCTGCTGGCCGGTTCGGGGCCCGTCCCGCGCACCGGCGTCCACCCCCTGGGCATCGACCGCACGACCGTCTCCGTCCTGGCCCGGGAGCGGGTCGGCGCCGCGCACCGCCCCACCGGGGAGCCGTCCCGGCTGGTCCTGTCCGTCGAGCGCCTGGACTACGCCAAGGCACCCGTCCACAAGGTCCGTGCCGTCGACGCACTCCTGGAACGGGAACCCCGATGGCGGGGGCGGCTGCGGTTCCGCCTGGTGTGCCCGCCCCCCGAACCGGGCATCCACGCCTACGACGCCACCCGCACCGCCCTCGAAGCGGCCGTGGCCGCCGTCAACGACCGCTGGCGCACCGGAGGTTGGGAGCCCGTCGACTACCTTCCGCAGGCGTTGCCGTTCCCGCAGGTGGTCGACGAGTACCTCGCCGCCGACGTGTTCTGGGTGACCTCCGTGGCGGACGGCATGAACCTCGCCGCCAAGGAGTACGTCACGGCCCGGGCCGCCACCGGCCGGCCGGGCGCCCTCGTGCTGTCCCGCCATGCAGGCGCCGCCGAACAACTCGCCACCGCGGCCCTGCTGACGGACCCGCACTCCCCCCGGGACCTGGTCGACACGCTGCACCGGGCACTGTCCCTGACCACCGGACAGCGCACCGCCCACACCGCGGCGCTGGCCGCGCTCCTCGGCGACCACTCCCCTGCCGACTGGGCCCGCACCATCGTCTCGGAGATCCGCGGCCCGGTCGCCGGGCCCGCCGCGGACACCGGGTGAGCCGCGCACCGGGCCCACCCGCTCGGCTTCGGTAGGGTCGCGGAGCATGGACGAAGCGATGCCGGGCGGCAGGTTCTCCCGTCCGGTCCGGCGTGGTGCGGTGGCCGAACGCACCGCGAGCGGCCGCAACGTACGCGCCCTGCTCCAGCACTTCGATCGCGTCGGGTTCGCGCGGGCCCCGCGGTACCTCGGCACCACCGACGGCGGCGCGCCCGCGACCTGCTCAGCCACATCGACGGACAGGCCGCCCACTTTCCCCTGGTGGCCCCGTACCGGCGACGGCGACCGTGCCGGCGGGCCGGCGGGCCGGCGGGCCGGCGGGCCGGCGGGCCGGCGGGCCGGCGGGCCGGCGGGCCGGCGGGCCGGCGGGCCGGCGGGCCGCCTGGTGGTGGGCCTGCTGAGCGCGCTCTCGTTGTGGGCAGTGGCGACCTGGACGCTCGTCGGGGCGGCGGGCGCCGAGTGGGGGACGTTTCCGGGCCGCTCACTGTGGTGTCGGGGCCGTCGCGTTGCGGCCGTCGCGGGTGCGGTCCGGGCGGGCGTAGCGCCCGGGCGTGACGCCCAGGATCCGCTTGAAGTGCCGGGTCAGGTGCGACTGGTCGTAGAAGCCGGCCTCGGTCGCCACGGTCGTCGGCGGCCGGCCGTCGAGCAGCAGGCGGCGGGCGTGCTCCACCCGGCGGGCCATCACGTACTGGTGCGGTGGGATGCCGAACGCCGCGCCGAACGCGCGCACCAGGTGCGTGGGGTGGGCGTGCAGCAGGCCGGCGGCCTCGTCCAGGGTCACCCCCTGGCACAGTCGTGCGTCGAGGAGGTCCCGCAGGGCGTGGGCCACGCCCCGGGTCGCCGGTGGGGGCGGGACGGTCAGCCTGGGGCGCAGGTGGCTGCGCAGGTGCGCGCCGATCAGGGCGAGCCGGCTCTCGGCCTCCAGCTCGTCGCCGCGGTGGGCCAGCGCGGCGTGCAGCTGCCCGACGCGGTGGCGCAGCAGCGGGTCGGCGAGGTCGGGTCCGTCCACGGCGGCCCCGATGTAGCTCTCGTCCAGCTGTGTCAGGTCCAGGTAGAGCACCCGTTTGCGGAATCCGCCCGCGGTGGTGGGCGAGCCGTTGTGCGGTACGTGCGGCGGGAGCAGGGACACGGTGTCGTGCGGGGTGCCGCGCTGGTGGCGGTCCAGGTCGTAGCGGACGGCGCCGTCGTCCACGATGAGCAGGGTCCACGCGTCGTGCACGTGCATCGGGTAGGTGTGCTCGGTGAAGTGGGCGTGGAAGACCTCCACGACGCCCGGAACCTGCGGGCGCCATGCGGAAACCTGCTGCTGGGCGACCATGCAAAGAACGTACAAGACGGCGCGGCGGGCCGGTCGGCAGCCTGGGGTCATGACTTCTCACGAGCCGGCCCCCGTACGTTTCGACACCAAGATTGCCGTTTTGCTCCGCGACGACCTGGAACCCTGGCAGCGACTGAACGTGACCGCCTTCCTGGTCAGCGGTCTGGGTACGGAGCTGCCCGAGGTGATCGGCGAGCCGTATGCGGACGCCGACGACACCGCGTACCTGCCCATGTTCCGTCAGCCCGTCCTGGTCTTCGAGGCGGGCAAGGAGACGCTGACGGCGGCGCACGGTCGCGCGCTGAGCCGTGCCCTGCCCCGTTCGTTGTTCACCTCCGACCTGTTCGCCACCGGCAACGACCGGGACAACCGCGCGGCGGTGCGGGCCGTGCCGGGCGACCAGCTGGATCTGGTGGGCCTGGCCGTGTACGGGCCGCGGAACGCCGTCGACAAGGTGATCAAGGGCGCGCGGATGCATCCGTGAGGCAGCCGGGCGGGCGGCCCGGCGCCGTCGCCCGCCCGCGGCGCGCGGCCCGCGGCGCGGCAGGCGGCTCGCCCCGACAATCTGACGTAGCGTCAGAAACCGTGTTGAAGTCTCCCGGCCGGACGGTACCCTCCCCCGTCCCCGATGACTTGCGGGGTGTCACAGCCATGTCGGACGTCGCCTACGTCGGCCTGACGGCCGTGGTGTTCGCCCTCCTCGGCCTGGCCGCCACGGGAGTCGGGCGCCGGTGAGCGTGGAGAACGTCGCCCGCCTGATCGTCGCCGCCGCACTGGTGATCTACCTCGTCCTCCGCCTGCTCTTTCCGGCGAAGTTCTAGTAGTGCTTGGTCAGGTTCACTCGCCGGTGGCGTGTCCGTTTGATCGGGTGTGTCGTTGACTGGGTGTGCTGGGTGGGGAGTTGGCCGCGGTCCGGTGTGATCTGGAGGACTTCGCGGCGGAGG